>JAIYCQ010000018.1 GCA_027487945.1 Caulobacteraceae bacterium | reverse complement strand
TGTCGGGTGCGCCATTGGCGTCTGGTTGTCAGCGAATTCAGAACCAGCCGGCCTCGCGCAGTGCGCGGGCGTAGGCGCGGCTGACCGGGACGCGGGCGCCGTTGACCAGGGTCAGGGTCGCCTTGCCGTCGCCGCGACGGGCCTCGGCGACCGCGCCGCGCGCCACCCACCAGGACCGGTGCACCTGCGCGCCCTCCAGCCCCTCCAGCTCCGCCACCGCGTCCGACAGGCGAAACAGGATCAGGTCCTGCCCCTTGCTCGTGTGCAGACGCAGGTAGTGGTCCTGCGCCTCGACGGCGTGGATATCCGCCCCTCGAAGGCGCGCGGGCAGGCGCTCCAGAAAGCGCGGCGGCGCGGCTCCCGCCGGCGCCGCGTGGGTCTCGGCCGGCGCCCTCTGGGTGAAGTAGTTGAGCGCCGTCATGACGCAGGTCACGACCAGCACAGGCCCGATGTAGAACCTGATGTGGTCCAGGTCGGCGTCACCCCTGAAGAACAGGCCCGTCATCCCCCAGACCGCGAGGGTCAGCGGTATGCTCAGACCTGTCGCGATGATCACGCCCTGCAGCGCCGGGCGCTCCTCCAGCCAGCCGCCGCGCGTGACCAGTTCCGACACGATCGCCCCGCCGAGACCGCCGGTCAGCATGACGGCGACCCAGTAGGCGAGCCGCAGGCCGAAGGGCGCCTCGCCGCTGCCGAAGGCGCCGACCACCGCCATGAACACGCCTGCGCCCGCCGCGATCAGCAGGCCGCGGGCATGACGCCACCCGGTCACCCTGGCGATCCACGATGCGCGAACGGCTCCCGGCGTCGTTTCACGAACGCTGCCGGCTTTCCGGCGTAACGGCGACTGCGTGTCCAGGTCGGGTCCCCTAGGCCTGACGTCATCGACAACCCGCCGGCACAGGCCGCCCCGATGACCACGCTCCGGATGAAGCCCTCCGCCCCGCGTCTGTCAATCGGCAGTCTGCTGCCCGCCCCCCTGCATTTTTCGGCCCCCGGAGCCTGAGCCATGACCGCCACATCCTCCCGCAGCCTGCCGTCCGCCCGCCACGCCGGCTGGGCCCTCCTTGCCGCCGCCGTCGCCGCGGTGCTGGTCCTGTTCGGACCTCAGATGGTCGCCGTCGCGCAACAGGGCCGGCTCCACGGCCCCGACATCGCGCTGTTCGCCGCCCAGCCAATGGTCCTGCAGCTGCATATCCTCGCCGCCATGGGCACGGTGGCGCTGGGCGGCCTGATCTTCACGATGCGGAAGGGGCGGGCCTTTCACCGCGCGGCCGGCTGGATCTGGGTCGCCCTGATGGCGACGACGGCCATCTCCTCGCTGTTCATCGTCGGTCTCAACGGAGACCGGTGGTCCTTCATCCATCTGATCAGCGGGTGGGTCCTGATCGCCCTTCCGCTGGCGGTCATGGCGGCGCGCAAACACCGGGTGACGGTCCATCGCAAGGCGATGACGGGCATGTTCATCGGCGGGTCGCTGGCGGCGGGCGCCTTCACCTTCCTGCCGGGCAGGCTGATGTGGCGACTGGTGTTCGGTTGACGCGGCCTTGCCTTCGGCCGGACCGGGGGGCTATCCCGGTCCGGCCTCGCGGATCGGCGGGCGTCAGGACAGGCGATGACCGCAGTCAAGCCCCGCGCCCGCTCCGGCGGCAGAGGCCGACCCTCCAAGGGGACGGGCCTGGACCTGAAACAGGCCATCCTGGATTCGGCCGAGGGCCTGTTCTCGCGCCACGGCTTCTATGGCGTCACCACGCGCCAGGTGGCGGCCGAGGCCGGCGTCGACACCGCCCTGATCCACTACTACTTCGGGGCCAAGCGCGAGCTGTTCGACGCGGTGCTGCTGCGTCGGGCCGAGATCCTGAACCAGGACCGCGCCCGGGCGATGAGCGCCTATGAGGCGGCCCATCCCGGGACGATGACCGCCGAAGGGGTGATCGCCGCCTTCATCGATCCCCTGGTCGAGCGCGCCCTGACCGGCGGCGCCGGCTGGAAGAACTGGTTCGGCCTGGTCGCCCAGATCAACACCACGCCGGCCTGGGGCGGCGAGGTCATGCACCGCTTCTTCGATCCCGTGGTCCGGCAACTCATCGAAACGCTCAAGCGCGCCCTGCCCGAGGCGGACCTGGCGGACCTGTACTGGAGCTACCAGTTCCTCACCGGGTCGATGACCCTCTCGGTCGCCGAGACCGGGCGAATCGACCAGCTCTCCGACGGCCTGTGCCAGTCCAGCGACCTGGAGGCCGTGCGCCAGCGGCTCTACACCTACTGCGCCGCCGGGTTCGAGGCGGTGATCCGCAAGGCGCGGGCCTGACGGGATCGTGGCGCCCATGTGGCGCCATTTCATCACATGGTGAAAAATATCAGCGTCCCGGCGCCGGGCCCTTCCGCTCGCGCCCGGCTTGGATGATTGTTCGCGACAATTCGCGTTCTGGTGAATTTGAAACGTTGACGATTCCGGAAAAGGGATCGCTTGGGAGGACGACAATGAGGACGATGTTCAAGGCCGCTCTGCTGGCCGGCGCCGCCTGGAGTGCGTGCGCCACCTTCGCCGCCGCGCAGGATGTTCCCGCCGCCGGCAACGAAGTCGAGGCGATCGTGGTCACCGCCCGGCGCACCGAGGAAAACCTGCAGGACGTTCCCGGCGCCGTCTCGGCGTTCAGCGAGGCCTCGCTCGAGCGGCTCCAGGTCACGGACGTGACGGGGCTGCAGGGCGCGGTGCCGAACGTGAATATCTCGCAGGGCCGCGGCTCGTCGAACGCGACCAACATCTTCATCCGCGGCATCGGCCAGCCCGATGCGCTGCAGACCTTCGACCCCGCCATCGGCGTCTATGTCGACGACGTCTACTACAGCCGCATCCGCGGCACCCAGTTCGACCTGTTCGACCTCGAGCGCGTCGAGGTCCTGCGCGGTCCGCAAGGCACCCTCTACGGCAAGAACACCATCGGCGGCGCGCTGAAGGTGGTCACCCGCAAGCCGGGCGACACGTTCCGCGCCGGCCTGTCGGCCGCCTACGGCAGCTACAACCAGATGGAGGTCAAGGGCTCGGTCTCCGGTCCGGTCAGCGACACCCTCTCGCTCGGCGTCTCCGGCCTGGTGTCCAAGCGTGACGGCTATGTCGAGGACCCCGTCAACGGCCAGGAGTACAATGACAAGAACACCTGGGCCGTGCGCGGCGCGGCGACCTGGAAGCCGACCGACGACATCCGCGTGGACCTGTCGGCCGACTACAGCCGCGACGACGCGGGGATGACCGTCGGTCAGGCGACCAGCACCCTGACCACCATCCTCGGCGTGCCGCTCATTGCGGTGACCAACCCGCCGCCCGCCTATGACTTCAAGACCCGCACGACCTCCGGCCTGCCCAACTCGACCGAGCTGACCCACTACGGCTTCGCCGGCACGGTGACCTGGAACCTCAGCGACGCCCTGTCGCTGAAGTCGATCACCGCCTACCGCAACCTCGAGACCGACGACTACATCGATATCGACGCGACCCAGCTTGAGCTGGGCGACGTCTTCGTCGGCGTGAACCAGAACCAGACGAGCCAGGAATTCCAGCTGACCTACGACGAGGGTCCCTGGACGGTTGTGGGCGGCGTCTACTGGCTGAACGAGCAGATCGACTCGCACCAGGAAGCCTATGCGGACGATTTCCTGGGCGCGGCCTTCGCCAACGCGACCTTCCTGCGCACCGTGGACGACGACCTGGAGACCACCAGCAAGGCGGCCTACGTCAACGTCAGCTACGACCTGACCGAGACCGTCCAGGTCACCGGCGGCCTGCGCTACACCGACGAGGAAAAGACCTACTCGCGGTCCACCTCGACCTTCTCCTCGAACCCGGCGTTCACCGCCAATCCGGCCTTCGCCTTCAAAGGCCTGAACGAGACCTGGGAAGACGTCTCCCCCATGGTCGACGTGCGCTGGATGCCGGCCGAGAACGTCACCCTGTATCTGCGCGGCTCGAAAGGCTTCAAGTCGGGCGGCTTCAACGGCCGGGCCAACAACCCGGGCGAACAGGCGCCGTACGATCCTGAAACCGTCGAGAGCTTCGAGGGCGGCATCAAGACGACCTGGGACGGCGGCCGCTACCTGCTGAACCTGACCGTCTTCACCAACGACTATACGGACTTCCAGGCCCGGGTGTCCGGCACGGTGACCGATCCCGGCACCGGCCTGCCGAGCCCCGAGCTGACGGTCATCAACGCCGGCAGCATGAAGACCTCCGGCGCCGAGGTCGAGGCCGTGGCCCGTCCCGTCGCCGGCCTGCTGCTCGACGCCCAGATCGGCTTGCTCAACGCCGAGTATGACGACTTCGACGACGTCCGCTTCGCCGCCACCGGCGGCAGCCGGGCGTTCCAGAAGCCGGCCTTCGCGCCGAAGTGGACCGCCCGCTACGGCGGCCAGTACACCTTCGACCTCGGCGAGGCCGGTTCGCTGGTCCTCGGCGCCCAGGCCAGGTACCGCTCGGAAATGGCCCTGGCCATCGACAACACGGTGACCAACAGCGGCGTGCGCCTTCCCGGCATGTGGGATGACGGCGTTTGGCTGTGGGATGCCCGGGCGGTTTGGGAAAGCGGCGACCGCCGCTACACCGCCGGCCTCTACGGCCAGAACATCGGCGACGAACTCTACAAGACCGACGCGCAGGAATTCTCCTCCGTCGGCGGTATCCGGACCGCCTACTACGGCGCGCCCAGGACCGTCACGCTGCGCCTGACGGCGAAGTACTAGAAGGCTGGGCCTTCGCGGCCCGTGCTTCCGCAATGATGAACCCCGTCGGGCGACCGGCGGGGTTCTTTTTTCCTATCGCCTCCATCGGGTTGCACCTGCCGCCCGACCGCGCCATAACCCGGCCCGGTCCGCGACCGCGGGCCTTCCCTAGCGCCATCCGCGAGACCCAATAGCGCGATGAATATCCACGAGCATCAGGCCAAGGCCGTCCTGGCCGAATTCGGCGTCCCCGTTCCGCGCGGCTTCGCCGCCTTCACCCCCGAAGAAGCCCAGAAGGCCGCCGAGACGCTCGGCACGCCGGTTTTCGTCGTGAAGAGCCAGATCCACGCCGGCGGGCGCGGCAAGGGCCGCTTCGAGGGCCTCGGCCCCGACGCCAAGGGCGGCGTCCGCGTCGTCAAGTCGGTCGCGGAAGTCCGCAGCAACGCCGAGGAGATGCTCGGCCGCGTGCTGGTGACCCACCAGACCGGGCCCAGGGGCAAGCAGGTCAACCGCCTCTACATCGAGGAAGGCGCTGCCATCGCCAAGGAATTCTACCTGTCCCTGCTGGTCGACCGGCAGACGAGCATGGTCTCGGTCGTCGCCTCGACCGAGGGCGGCATGGATATCGAGGAGGTCGCCCACGACACTCCGGAAAAGATCCACACCTTCTCGATCGACCCCGCCACCGGCGTGTGGCCGACCCACCAGCGCGCGCTGGCCAAGGCGCTCGGCCTGACCGGCGGCCTGGCCAAGGAAGCGGCCTCGCTGCTGACCCAGCTCTACACGGCGTTCCTGGCCAAGGACATGGCGATGCTGGAGGTGAACCCCCTCATCGTCACCGCCGACGACCACCTGCGCGTCCTTGACGCCAAGGTCTCGTTCGACGGCAACAGCCTGTTCCGTCATCCGGACATCCGCGAACTGCGCGACGAGACGGAAGAGGATCCCAAGGAGATCGAAGCCAGCAAGTTCGACCTGGCCTACATCGCCCTGGACGGTGAGATCGGCTGCATGGTCAACGGCGCGGGCCTGGCCATGGCCACCATGGACATCATCAAACTGTACGGCGCCGAGCCGGCCAACTTCCTCGATGTCGGCGGCGGCGCCAGCAAGGAGAAGGTCACCGCGGCCTTCAAGATCATCACTGCCGACCCGGCCGTCAAAGGCATCCTGGTCAACATCTTCGGCGGCATCATGCGTTGCGACATCATCGCCGAGGGCGTGGTGGCCGCGGTCAAGGAAGTCGGCCTGAAGGTTCCTCTGGTCGTCCGCCTCGAAGGCACCAACGTCGAGCTGGGCAAGAAAATCATCAACGAAAGCGGCCTGAACGTCATCGCCGCCAACGATCTGTCGGACGGCGCAGAGAAGATCGTCGCCGCCGTGCGAGGCGCCAACTAATGTCCATCCTCATCGGCTCCCACACCAAGGTCATCTGCCAGGGCATCACCGGCGCCCAGGGCACCTTCCACTCCGAACAGGCCATCGCCTACGGCACCAGGATGGTCGGCGGCGTCACCCCCGGCAAAGGCGGCACGACGCACATCGGCCTGCCGATGTTCGACACGGTCGGCGAGGCCAAGTCGGCCACCGGCGCCGACGCCTCGGTCATCTACGTTCCGCCGCCCTTCGCGGCTGACGCCATCCTTGAAGCCATCGACGCGGAGATCGGCCTGATCGTCTGCATCACCGAGGGCATCCCGGTGCTGGACATGGTCAAGGTCAAGAAGGCCCTGGCCGGTTCGAAGTCGCGTCTGATCGGTCCGAACTGCCCGGGCGTCCTGACGCCGGGCGAGTGCAAGATCGGCATCATGCCGGGCTCGATCTTCTCCAGGGGCTCGGTCGGCGTCGTGTCGCGCTCGGGCACCCTGACCTATGAGGCGGTGTTCCAGACCACCAACGCCGGCCTCGGCCAGACCACGGCCGTCGGCATCGGCGGCGACCCGGTCAAGGGCACCGAGTTCATCGACGTGCTCGAGCTCTTCCTCGCCGACGAAGCCACCCAGTCGATCGTCATGATCGGCGAGATCGGCGGCGCGGCGGAAGAAGACGCCGCCCAGTTCCTGATCGACGAAGCGAAGCGTGGCCGCAAGAAGCCGATGGTCGGCTTCATCGCCGGCCGCACCGCCCCTCCGGGCCGTCACATGGGCCACGCCGGCGCCATCGTGTCGGGCGGCAAGGGCGGCGCCGAGGACAAGATCGCGGCGATGGAGGCGGCGGGCATCCGCGTGTCGTCCTCGCCCGCGCGTCTCGGCGAGACCCTGCTCGACGTGCTCAAGGGCTAGTCGGACGAACTGCGATCCCGGCCGGGGAGGGCCGGGATTTCCTTTTCTGCGCCGGGGGCCGGTTTCTGCAGGAAATCGGGCGCGAGAGACTATATTTACGCTAGGGCGGCTATCCGCATGACCCATGGCGACTCAAGGCGCGAGATCGATGGCGGACGACGCAGGCATCATCAACCAGGTTTTGACCGAAACCTCCTTCCTCTACGGCGCAAATGCGGCCTTCGTGGAGGACCTCTACGCCCGCTGGTCGAACGACCCGGGCTCGGTCGACGCCTCCTGGGCCGGCTTCTTCGCCACGCTGCACGACAAGGCTGAGGAAGTTCAGAAGGCGGCGCGCAAGCCGTCCTGGACGCCGCGCCCCGTGCCGGCGGCGCGACCGGACTGGCTGTCGGCGATCGACGGACTGTGGCCCGCTGTCGAGGCCAAGCTCGGCAAGGCCATCGAGGCCAAGGCGCCGACAGCGGCCCCGGCCGATGTGCGCGCCGCGACCCTCGATTCCCTGCGCGCCATCATGATGATCCGGGCCTTCCGGATGCGCGGTCACCTGCAGGCCAGCCTCGACCCGCTCGGCATGGCCACCACGCCCGGCGACGCCAGCGAGCTGGACCCGGCGACCTATGGCTTCACCGAGGCCGACTACGATCGCCCGATCTTCCTGGACTTTGTGCTGGGCCTTGAGACCTCGACCCTGCGCGAGATCCTCGCCATCCTGCGCCGCACCTACTGCGGCACGGTGGGCGTGCAATACATGCACATCTCCGATCCGAAGGAGAAGTCCTGGCTGCAGGAGCGGATCGAGGGACGCGACAAGGAGATCACCTTCTCCAGGGAGGGCAAGGTCGCCATCCTCAAGAAGCTGATCGAGGCCGAGGGCTTCGAACGCTTCCTGCATCGCCGGTTCCCGGGGACCAAGCGCTTCGGCCTCGACGGCGGTGAGGCCGCCATCCCGGCGCTGGAGCAGATCATCAAGCGCGGCGGCGCCCTTGGCGTGAAGGACATCGTGCTGGGCATGCCGCACCGCGGTCGCCTGAACGTTCTGGCCGCCGTGATGGGCAAGCCCTACCACGTGATCTTCCACGAGTTTCAGGGCGGCTCGACCCTGCCTTCGGACATCGAGGGCTCGGGCGATGTGAAGTATCACATGGGCGCCTCGTCGGACCGCTCGTTCGACGACAACAGCGTCCACCTGTCGCTCACGGCCAACCCCAGCCACCTGGAGATCGTCAACCCGGTCGTCCTGGGCAAGGCGCGGGCCAAGCAGGCCTTCACCCTGCGCGAGACGCCGGACGCCGGTCGCGGCCATGTGCTGCCGCTGCTGCTGCACGGCGACGCCGCCTTCGCCGGCCAGGGCGTGGTCGCCGAGTGTTTCGCCATCTCCGGCGTGAAGGGTTTCCGCGTCGGCGGGACGATCCACTTCATCGTCAACAACCAGATCGGCTTCACCACCGCCCCGAGCTTCAGCCGCACCAGCCCCTATCCCTCGGATGTGGCGCTGATGGTCGAGGCACCGATCTTCCACGTGAACGGGGACGACCCCGAGGCCGTGGTCTTCGCCGCCAAGGTGGCCACCGAGTACCGCCAGCAGTTCGGCAAGGACGTCGTCATCGACATGTTCTGCTACCGGCGGTTCGGTCACAACGAGGGCGACGACCCCACGATGACGTCGCCGCTAATGTACGCGCGCATCAAGGACCAGCCCTCGACCCGTGAAATCTACAGCGCCCGACTGGTCGGCGAGGGCGTGGTCGGCGAGGCCGAGGTCAACGGCTGGATCGACGAGTTCGCCGCCTTCCTCGACGCCGAGTTCGAGGCCGGCAAGACCTACAAGGCCAACAAGGCCGACTGGCTGGACGGCAAGTGGGCCGGCCTGACCCTGCCGGGTGACGAGGAGCGGCGCGGCCAGACCGGCGTGCCGATGTCGAAGCTCGTCGACCTGGGCCGCAAGATCACGGCGATCCCGGACTCCGTCGACGCGCACAAGACCGTCCGCCGCGTTGTCGAGGCCCGTCGCGCCGCCATCGAGTCCGGCGAGGGTCTCGACTGGGGCACCGCCGAGCACATGGCGTTCGCCACGCTGCTGGACGAGGGCTATCCGGTCCGCCTGTCGGGTCAGGACAGCGTGCGCGGCACCTTCACCCAGCGCCACTCCGACCTGATCGACCAGACGACCGAGGAGCACTACACGCCCCTCAACAACATCCGCCCCGGCCAGGCCCACTATGAAGTGGTCGACTCGGCGCTGTCGGAGGAGGCGGTGCTGGGCTTCGAGTACGGCTTCTCGCTGGCCGAGCCCAACACCCTGACCCTGTGGGAAGCCCAGTTCGGCGACTTCGTGAACGGCGCCCAGGTGGTCATCGACCAGTTCATCAGCTCGGGCGAACGGAAGTGGCTGCGGATGAGCGGCCTCGTCATGCTGCTGCCGCACGGTTACGAGGGGCAGGGCCCGGAACACAGCTCCGCGCGCCTGGAGCGTTTCCTGCAGTCCTGCGCCGAGGACAACATGCAGGTCCTCAACTGCTCGACCCCGGCCAACTACTTCCACGCCCTGCGCCGGCAGATGCACCGCGAGTTCCGCAAGCCGCTGGTGATCATGACGCCCAAGAGCCTGCTGCGGCACAAGAAGGCGGTCAGCAACCTGTCCGACCTGGCCGAGGGCTCCAGCTTCCACCGGGTGATGATCGACGGCGCCGAGGCCAACTGCGATGTCGGCGGGATCACCCTGACCGGCGACGACAGGATCAAGCGCGTGATCCTTTGCTCGGGGAAGGTCTACTTCGACCTCATCGACGCCCGCGCCAAGACCGGTCGCGACGACGTCTACATCCTGCGGCTTGAGCAGTTCTATCCCTGGCCCCACAAGTCGGTCAGCCAGGTGCTGGCGCGGTTCCCCAACGCCGAACTGGTCTGGTGTCAGGAAGAGCCGAAGAACATGGGTGGCTGGACCTTCGTCGATCCGTGGCTTGAACTCACGCTGGACCGCCTCGATCTGAAGGCAAAGCGCGCCCGTTACGTCGGCCGTCCCGCCTCGGCGTCCACCGCCGCCGGCATGATGAGCCGCCACCTGAAAGAACTCGAGACCTTCCTGGCTGAAGCCTTCGCCTGACCGCGACGCCGCCTCGCCCCGACGACAGACCGAACGAAAGACAAAGACCATGGCCGACATCATGACGCCCGCCCTGGGCGAATCCGTCACCGAAGCGACGGTCGCCCGCTGGACCAAGAAGCCGGGCGAGGCGGTCAAGAAGGACGAGATCCTCGTCGAGCTCGAGACCGACAAGGTCAGCCTGGAAGTGGCCTCGCCCGCCGACGGCGTGCTGGAGAGCATCGCGGCCGCCGACGGCGAGACGGTCGTCCCGGGCGCCCTGCTGGGCAAGGTCACCGCCGGCGGCGCCGCCACCGCCCCTGCCGCGGCTGCAGCCCCCGCCGCGGCTCCGGCTCCGGCTGCGCCCGCGCCCGCCGCACCGGCCCCCGCCCCCGCCGCGCGGGCTGAGGCCGCCCCGCTCAGCCCGTCGGTCCAGCGCATCGTCACCGAGACCGGCCTCAACCCGGCCACGGTCGCCGGCACGGGCAAGGACGGACGCGTGACCAAGGGCGACGCGCTCGCCGCGCTGGAGGCCCGCGCCGCCGCGCCTGCCCCGGCCGCCGCGCCGGCCGCGCCCCGCGCCGTCCATGAGCGCGAGGACCGGGTGAAGATGACCCGTCTGCGCCAGACGATCGCCCGCCGGCTGAAGGAAGCCCAGAACAACGCCGCCATGCTGACGACCTTCAACGAGGTCGACATGACGGCGGTCATGGCGCTGCGTAACGCCTACAAGGACCAGTTCGAGAAGAAGCACGGCGTGAAGCTCGGCTTCATGAGCTTCTTCGTGAAGGCCTGCGTCGCGGCCCTGAAGGCCATCCCGGACGTCAACGCCGAGATCGACGGCACCGACCTGATCTACAAGAACCACTACGACATCGGCGTCGCCGTCGGCACCGACAAGGGTCTGGTCGTTCCGGTGGTGCGCGACGCCGACGCCATGGATCTGGCGCAGATCGAGAAGGCCATCGGCGCCCTCGGCAAGAAGGCCCGCGACGGCCATCTGACCATCGAGGACATGCAGGGCGGCACCTTCACCATCTCCAACGGCGGGGTTTACGGCTCGCTGATGTCGACGCCGATCCTCAACGCCCCGCAGTCGGGCATTCTGGGCATGCACAAGATCCAGGACCGCCCGATGGTCGTGAACGGCCAGATCGTCATCCGTCCGATGATGTACCTGGCGCTCAGCTACGACCACCGCGTCGTCGACGGCCAGGGCGCCGTGACCTTCCTCGTCAAGGTCAAGGAAGCCCTGGAAGACCCGCAACGCCTGCTGCTCGACGTCTAGCGGCTTGGCGCGGGACCGGCTCTTCCTGCTGGCGCCAGGGTTCGACAAGGACGGAATCCCGTCCTTCTGCGGCCCCTGCGCGATGGTCGAGGGCTTCCTCGGCTACTTCCCGCAGGTCCGTGAGACGCTCGACGTCGTCTACTATCCGTTCCCGCGGCCGCGGGCGGCGATCGTCGACCTCGTCGGCGAGGACAACCAGAGCATGCCGGTTCTGGTCCTGGACGGGCCATCCGACCATCCCGACGCGCAGCAGGTCAACGGGACCTGGTTCGTGATCGATCCCAAGCCGATCTGCCGTTTCCTCGCCGCCCGCTACGGCCTGCCGGTTCCCCTCGGCTGACCGGACTGGACCGTCGGCCGGCGTCGCGCCATCCTGCTGACAGGAGGTCGACATGGCCCTTGTCGAAGCGGCGCGGTTCCACAGTCTGTCGGAGGCCCAGGTCGCCGCCTCCGTCCTGCGTTCGGCCGGCATCGTGGCCGCCATCGCCGACGCCCACTACGGCAGTGTGTTCTGGATCGAGCAGCGCGCCCTCGGCGGCTACCGCCTGAGCGTCGCCGATCGGGACCTTGCAGACACGATAGAGATCCTGGGCTCTCCGCCGCCCGTCGAGCCCCTCGATGAGCCGGCGCCCGAGCCCTTGCCGACAGCGAACCGGGCCGTCGCCGTCGGTCTTGCCCTGACACTTGGACCCGTGGCGGGATGGCTGGCGACCCGGCGCGGCGTTGGGGCGTCCCTCTCGGACCGGCCCGGCGGGGGTTTCTGGCCGATGCTGATGGTCGCCGGCGTCGGCGGGGCGGCGGCGCTGGCTGTCTGGCTCGTCTTCAGGATCGGGGCGGAGTTGCTGACGAACCCGCCCTAGCCTTCAGGGGGCAAGCGGGCCTAGGGTCGCGGCGATCGTGAGGGCCCGCCGTGAGCGACCACCGGAACAGCGACATTGTCTCGAAGGGTGGCGGCTTCCGCTGGCCCTGGGACGGTGCTCAGGACGTCAACATCGGCTCCGGCGCGCGGACGGAGAACAGCACGGTCAACCTCGGCTCGCCGGCCCGTGTCGAGAACAGCACCGTCGACGCCGAACCCTCGGGCAGGACCCGCAGGTCCGAGCGGCGCAGGCAGCGGGCGACCCGGCTGTACGAACCGTCCGGCGCGACGGGCTGGCGAGGCTTCGCCGTCACCCTGGTGGTCATGGCCGCCTTCGTCTTCCACGCCTTTCCCCACGCCGGGCGGCTGGGCGGAACCGTGTCGCCCAACGAGGTGAGAGGCTTCCTGGTCGCGGTCGGCAGCTTCCTGCCGGTGATTGGCGACGTGGATCTGGCCCGATGGCTCGTCCCCGCCGCCTCAGCCTGGCTGTGGCAGCCGTTCGCCGCCGCCATCGGCGCGGGGCTGTTGCGGATGGTCGCGCTCAACACGGTTCAGCGCGATCCCCTGGCGGCGATCTGGATCGCCGCTGCGGCGCTGCTGGTCGATGCCGCGACCTGGCTGTTCATGGGCCTGAAGCTTTGGGGCGACGCCTATTCCGACATCGAGGGCGAGGCCCTGATCACCCTCCTGAAGCTCGAGGCCGGCGCCTTGCTGGCGTTGTTCCTCCTGCTGTCCTCGACCCGAAGGCGGCGGGCGACACAAACCAGCGGGAGCCTGAGCGGCGACAACTGACGTTCCGGGCCTCGCCGGACGCCGTTTTCCGGGGCTCCTGTGTTGACCTAGGGACGAGACGCCTTAAACCGCCTCGCGAAAGCGCGTTCGCGCGCCCATATGTCCGGACATCATCGACACAAGGCGGCTCCATCCCATGGCCCAGTATGACGTGATCATCATCGGCGGCGGCCCCGGCGGTTACAACGCGGCGATCCGCGCCGGCCAGCTGGGCCTGAAGGTCGCGCTGGTCGAGGGTCGTGAGACGCTCGGCGGCACCTGCCTCAATGTCGGTTGCATGCCGTCCAAGGCGCTGCTGCACGCCTCGGAGCTCTACGCCGCCGCGACGGGTGACGAGTTCGCCAAGCTGGGCATCGAGGTGAAGCCGAAGCTGAACCTGGCCCAGATGATGGCCCAGAAGTCCGAGAGCGTGACCGCCCTGACCAAGGGCATCGAGTTCCTGTTCAAGAAGAACAAGGTCGAGTGGATCAAGGGCTGGGGCCGCCTGGACGGGCCCGGCAAGGTCATCGTCACCGCCCCGCACGGCGCGGAGATGAGCTACGAGGCGAAGAACATCATCATCGCCACCGGCTCGGAGCCCACGCCGCTCCCCGGCGTCGAGATCGACAACAAGCGCATCGTCGATTCGACCGGCGCCCTCTCCCTGCCGGAAGTGCCCAAGTCGCTGGTCGTCATCGGCGCCGGCGTGATCGGGCTCGAGCTCGGCTCGGTCTGGCGCCGCCTGGGGGCCGAGGTCACCGTGGTCGAGTTCCTCGACCGCATCGTCCCGGGTACGGACACCGAAACCGCCAAGACCTTCCAGCGCGCCCTGACCAAGCAGGGCCTGAACTTCAAGCTGGGCAGCAAGGTCACCGGCGCGAAGTCGATGGGCAAGGCCGTCGAGCTGACCGTCGAGCCTGTCGCCGGCGGCGAGGCCGAGGTGCTGACCGCCGACTACGTGCTCGTCGCCATCGGCCGCCGTCCCTACACAAAGGGCCTCGGTCTGGAGACGGTGGGGATCACGCCCGACAAGCGCGGCGTCATCGCCAATGATCACTTCAAGACCGGCGTCGGCGGCGTCTGGGTGGTGGGCGACGTGACCAGCGGCCCGATGCTGGCCCACAAGGCCGAGGACGAGGGCGTGGCCTGCGTCGAGCTGATCGCCGGCAAGGCGGGCCATGTGAACTATGGCCTGATCCCGGGCGTCATCTACACCGCCCCGGAAGTGGCCACGGTCGGCAAGACCGAGGAGGAGCTGAAGGCCGAGGGCGTCGCCTACAAGGTCGGCAAGTTCCCGTTCAGCGCCAACAGCCGCGCCAAGATCAACCACGAGACCGAGGGCTTCGTGAAGGTGCTGGCCGATGCGAAGACCGACCGCATCCTGGGCGTCCATATGATCGGCCCCAACGTCGGCGACATGATCGGCGAATACTGCGTGGCCATGGAGTTCGGCGGGGCGTCCGAGGACGTGGCCCGCACCTGCCACCCGCACCCCACCCGCTCCGAGGCCCTGCGCCAGGCGGCCATGGGCGTCGAAGGCTGGACGATGCAGGCCTAGGTTCGGGCCGAAGACCGACGACAGCGGGCTCCAGTCTCCGGACCGGAGCCCGTTTTCGTTGCGGAGGACATCGCCGCCGCCCTACGCTGCCGGAAAACAGCGGGAGCGGACAAATGACTGACGGTGAGAAGACCTATCGCGACCCCGAGATCGGCGGCGTCCGCGCCCTGCTGGCGTCCATGCCGGCGGCGGCGGAGGAGGGCTCGACCGACTGGGTCGCGCGGCGGGTCGGAATGGACGCGTTCGGGGGCATGGCCCCCCTGCCCGAGGGGCTGGGCGTCGAAGCCGTGGATATCGCCGGACTGCCCGCCGAGCGTCTGACGCCGGCGGGAGCCGACGGCGCCCGGGCGCTCCTGTACCTGCATGGCGGCGGCTACTGTGTGGGCAGTCCGACCAGCCACCGGGGTCTGGCCGGACGGCTCGCGGCGGCGATCGGCTGCGTGGCGCTGCTTCCCGACTACCGGTTGGCCCCTGAGCACCGCTTCCCCGCCGCCGTGGACGATGCGGTGAAGGCCTATCGCCACCTGCTGGGCGAGGGGATCGAGCCCGGCCACATCGTCATCGCCGGCGACTCGGCGGGCGGCGGCCTGACCATCGCGGCGGCCATCGCTATTCGCGATAGTGGATTGCCGCAGCCCGGCTGCCTGTTCGCCATCAGCCCCTGGGCCAACCTTGGCCAGTCCGGCGCCGCCTATGCCGCCGTGCTGGACGACCCGATGCTGACCAGACAGGGACTGCAGGATTTCGCCGACGCCTATCTGCAGGGCGAAGCGGCCGACCATCCGCTGGCCAGCCCGGCGCTGGGCGATCTGCACGGCCTGCCGCCGATGCTGCTGCAGGCCGGCGGGGCCGAGATCCTGGCCTCCGACACCACCCTGCTGGCCGAGCGCGCCGGTCTGGCCGGGGTGGAGGTCCGCGCCGAAATCTGGCCGGAGATGATCCACGTCTGGCACGCCTTCTCGCCGTGGCTGGGCGCGGGCCGGCGGGCCATCGACGAGGCGGCGGTTTGGGTGAAGGCGAAGCTGGCCTAGGCACTGCGTCCTTCGACACGCCGCTTCGCGGCTGCTCAGGATGACGTGGACGGGTTGCCCTCAATCTACGTCATGCTGAGCAGCGGCCGCGGGCCGCGTGTCGAAGCACGCCCTACGCCCGCGGATGGGCCTTGCCGTAGGCCGCCAGCAGGCCCTCGGCGTCGACCGCCGTGTACTTCTGCGTCGTCGACAGGCTGGCGTGGCCCAGCAGTTCCTGGATCGAGCGGAGGTCGGCGCCGGCGCCCAGCAGGTGGGTGGCGAAGCTGTGGCGCAGGGCGTGGGGCGTGGTGCGGTCCGACAGGCCGAGGCGCCCGCGCAGCGCCTGCATCCGCGCCTGCACATGCCGGGGCGACAGCGCCCCGCCGCGCACGGCCCGGAACAACAGCTCGTCGGGCGCCAGCGCGAAGGGCAGGGCGGCGACGTAGGCGTCGATGGCCTCCCGCACGACCGGCAGCACCGGCACGATCCGGGTCTTGGAGCCCTTGCCCAGGATCCGCACGCTGTCGCCCAGAGGCGCGTCGGCCCGCTTCAGGCTCAGCGCCTCGCTGATCCGCAGGCCACAGCCCCAGAGCAGGGTCAGCACCGCCTCGTCGCGCAGCGCCTCCCAGTCGTCACGGTCGGGATCGGCGGCCGCCTCGGCGATCAGGCCGCGGGCGTTGTCCTCGCTGACGGGCCGGGGCGCGCCGGGCCGCACGCGCGGGCCCTTCACAAGTGTCAGGGCGGCATTGGGCGTCGCCAGCCGGCGATCCAGGAAGCCGTGGTAGGAGCGGATCGCCGACAGGGCCTGAGACACTGATCGCGCCGCCAGCGGCCGCTCGCCGTCGCGGCGATGGGCGAGGTAGGCGCGGACTTCCGCCGGCGTCACGCCGCCCATGGCCGCCAGGCTCAGCGCCTCGCCGCGATGCTGCTCCAGGAACGACAGATAGGGCGAGACGGCGCCCAGATAGGCTTCGATCGTCCGGGGCGAGACCCGGCGCTCGTTGGCCAGATGGTCCAGCCAGGCGGACAGCGCCTCGCGGGCGGTGGCGGCGGCTACAGCACCGGCCATCGTTCCGCCGTGCGCTCGACCACCCGGGCCAGGAAGGCGACCAGTTCGGCGCCCATGTCCTCGGTGAAGCCGCGCACGTCCGGCGAGCCGAAGGCCAGAACCCCCTGCCGGGCCGGCTCCCAGATCGCGACACGGACCATGGCCATCGACATCACCTGCTCCGCCTTCGCGCCGAACAGGCCGCGGGCCGGGGCGTGGAAGCCCATCCGGGCCAGCCGCTGCGGGCCCAGGATCATATCGGTCTGGCCCTCGACCAGCGCATGCCAGCCGGCCGGCACGCGTTCGGGCCCCTCGAGCGCCAGCGTGGCCCCGATCAGGCCGAAGCGCAGCGTGGCCATCTCGTCAATGCGGCGGGCCAGGTCGGAATGGTTCCGCGCCTCGAGCAGGTCGACAACGGCGGCGTGGGTCTGGGCCTGGGCGGCGAAATTGGCGCGCGCCGTGGCTTCCAGCTGCTTGCGGGCCCGGGACTCGCGCCTGTGGGCGGCGTGCACCCGCGCCAGGGCGGCGGGGCCGAAGTCGACGATGTTGGCGGCGTCGACGCGCAGGCCGAGATCGGCCAGCAGTTCCTCGTCATCGCGGATCAGGTGGGGATGGTCCCGCAGCACCCGCCGCAGGTCCTCGGCCGCCGATTCCTTCCGCTTCGCGTCAGACATTCTCGCCCCCGAACCGCGCGGTTCCGCAGGGCGGTTCTGCCCTACAGGATCGACTGGCCGGTCTTGGCCCAGTCGCTCAGGAACTGTTGAAGCCCGGACTCGGTTAACGGGTGCTTGAAGAGCGCCTCGAACACCGCCGGCGGCAGGGTCGCGCAGTCGGCGCCGGCCAGAGCCGATTCGGTGACATGGGCCGGGGTGCGGATCGAGGCGGCGAGAATCTCGGTGTCGAACCCGAAGTTGTCGTACACCGCCCGGATGGCGTGGATCAGCTCGATGCCCGACCCCTGGGTCTGGTCGTCCAGCCGGCCGATGAACGGCGAAACGTAGGTGGCGCCGGCCTTGGCGGCCAGCAGGGCCTGGTTGGCCGAGAAGCAGAGGGTGACGTTGGTCGAGATGCCCTCCCGTGCGAACTCTGCCGTGGCGATCAACCCGGCGCGGGTCAGCGGCACCTTCACCACCACGTTGGGGGCGATGGCGGCCAGCTTTCGGCCCTCGGCCAGCATGCCCTCGGCGTCGGTGGCGACGGCCTCGGCGCTGACAGGACCCTCGACGAGGTCGCAAATCTCGGCGATGACCTCGGCCATGGGCCGCCCCGACTTCGCGATCAGGGTCGGGTTGGTCGTGACGCCGTCCACGAGGCCGGTGGCGGCGAGGTCCTTGAGGACGACGGTGTCGGTGGTGTCGAGAAAGAGCTGCATGACTGGTCTTTTAGCGGCTCTGGCCGCCGGCGACCACCTGTGACCCGCATCGTCTCCGTCCTGCTGCCCATGCCCTTGCCCGAGGCCTTCGACTACGCCGAGCCCGAGGGGCTCGACCTGGCCGTCGGAGACCACGTCGCCGTGCCCCTCGGCCCCCGCGCGGTACGCGGCGTCGTCACCGCCGTGCGCGACGGGACCGGCGGCAACCGGCCGCTGAAGCCGGTTCTGGAGCGGATCGACGATCCGGTCCTGCCGGCCAACACCCTGCGTTTCGTCGAGTGGGCGGCGAAGTACTCGGTCGACGCCCCCGGGCAGCCGCTGGCCATGGCCCTGCGCGGCCTGCGGGCG
The DNA here is from genome assembly GCA_027487945.1 of Caulobacteraceae bacterium. Taxonomy (GTDB): domain Bacteria; phylum Pseudomonadota; class Alphaproteobacteria; order Caulobacterales; family Caulobacteraceae; genus Caulobacter. Next base: position 156,919 of record JAIYCQ010000018.1, on the reverse strand, counting down.
CCGAGGCCCAAGCCTGTGAAACTGCTCCGGGCGACCGGAACGCCGCCCGGCCGGATGACCCCGGCGCGGGAACGGGTCCTGGCTGCAGCCGTCACGCCGATGACGCCGTCCGACCTGGCCGAAGCGGCCGGGGTCTCAAGCGGGGTGCTCAAGGGCCTGCTGGACGAGGCCTCGCTCGAGATCCTGCTTGAGGCCCGCGACGCGGCTTTCGACGATCTCGACTGGACCTCGCCGGGGCCGGACCTGAACGCCAGCCAGCGGGCCGCCGCCGACGTGCTGGTCGAGATGGTCAGGGAGGGCGGCTTCCAGGCCGCGCTGCTCGACGGTGTGACCGGCTCGGGCAAGACGGAGGTCTATCTGGAGGCCGTGGCGGCGGCGCTGGCCGCCAGTCCGGACGGCCAGGTTCTGGTCCTGCTGCCCGAGATCGCCCTGACCCAGGCCGTGCTGGCCCGCTTTTCGGTCCGCTTCGGCGGCGCGCCGGTCGAATGGCACTCCGCCGTGCCGCCGCCGCTGCGGCGCCGGGCCTGGGAGGGCGTCGCCTCGGGCAAGGCCCGCATCGTCGTCGGTGCGCGGTCGGCGCTGTTCCTGCCCTATCGGGACCTGAAGCTGATCGTTGTCGATGAAGAGCACGACGGGTCCTTCAAGCAGGAAGAGGGCTTCATCTACCAGGCGCGCGATATGGCCGTTGCCCGGGCCCACATCGAGAAATGCGCCGTCGTGCTGGCCTCGGCCACGCCGTCGCTGGAGACGATCTGGAACGCCCGCCAGGGGCGCTATCGCTGGCTGAGGCTGGGCGCCCGCCACGGAGCGGCGCAGCTGCCGGACGTCGACCTGATCGACATGCGCCAGACCCCGCCGGAGACCGGCCACTGGTTGTCGCCCCCGCTGGTCGAGGCCATGGCCCAGACCTTCGCCCGGGGCGAGCAGACCCTGCTGTTCCTCAATCGCCGGGGCTATGCGCCGCTAGTCCTGTGCCGGGCCTGCGGCGAGCGGATGAAGGCGCCGGACTCCGACAGCTGGCTGGTCGAGCACCGCTACACCGGCCGTCTGGTCTGCCACCTGACCGGCTTCTCCATGCCGCGACCGGACAAGTGCCCCCACTGCGGCGCGAAAGACAGTCTGGTCTCGATCGGCCCGGGCGTCGAACGGGTCGAGGAGGAGGTGCGGGAGCTGTTCCCGCAGGCGCGGGTCGCGGTCTTCTCATCGGACACCGTGTTTGACGCCGACGGCGCCCGCGGCCTGATCGCCACCATGGCGGCCGGCGACATCGACGTGCTGGTCGCGACACAGGCGGCCGCCAAGGGGCATGACTTCCCGAATCTGACGTTGGTCGGCGTGGTCGACGCCGATCTCGGCCTGCGCGGCGGCGACCTGCGGGCCGGGGAGCGGACCTTCCAGCTGCTGGCCCAGGCCAGCGGGCGGGCAGGGCGCCGCGATCGGCCGGGCCGGGCGCTGCTGCAGACCTATGCGCCCGAGCATCCGGTGATGCAGGCCCTGGCCGCTCAGGACCGCGACGCCTTTGTCGAGGCGGAGATGGAGGCCCGGGAGCTGGCCGTCCTGCCGCCGTTCGGGCGGCTGGCGGCCCTGATCGTGTCGGGGCCGGATCCCGTCGCGCTGGAGGCCTATGTGCGGCAGCTGGCGTCGGTGGCGCCCAATGCCGACGGGGTCGACATCTTCGGGCCGGCCGACGCGCCGCTGGCCCTGATCCGCGGCCGCCGGCGCAAACGGTTCCTGGTGCGGGCCGATCGAACGGTCGACCTGCAGGGCTTTCTGGCCGCCTGGCGGGCGCGCGCGAGGCCGCCCGGCGCGATCCGCCTGACGCTGGACGTCGACCCCTACAGCTTTCTGTAGGGGTCGTGGCGCGGCTAGTGCGCCTGCGCGCTGTCCGCGGCGTCTGCTTGCTTGGCGGCCTTCTTCCTGGCGGCGTTCCGCGAGGCCATGTTCAGCCCCTCGACGAGGCCCGCGAAGGCCATGGCCGCATAGATGTAGCCCTTGGGCACATGGACTCCGAAGCCGTCGGCGATCAGCACCGCGCCGATCATCAGCAGGAAGCCGAGGGCCAGCATGACCACCGTGGGGTTGTCGTTGATGAAGTTGGCCAGCGGGTCGGCGGCCAGCATCATCACGGTCACCGCCGCGATGACGGCGATGATCATCACCGGCAGGTGGTCGGTCATGCCCACGGCGGTCAGGATCGAGTCCACCGAGAAGACCAGGTCCAGCAGGATGATCTGGAAGATCGCCGAACCGAAGTTGGAGATCACCACGTTCTTGGTATCCAGAACGTCGCCGGTCGGGGCCGGATCGACGCTGTGGTGGATCTCCTTGGTCGCCTTCCACAGCAGGAAGAGGCCGCCGGCGATCAGGATCAGGTCGCGCCAGGAGAACATCGTCTCGAAGCTCGGTTCCCCGTGCTCGCCGACCGGACCCGTGATGCCGAGGTTGAAGACCGGCGCGGTCAGGCCGACGATCCAGGTGATCGAGAACAGCAGCGCGATGCGCATGATCAGCGCCAGCGAAATGCCGATGCGGCGCGCCTTCTGGCGCTGCTCGGCCGGCAGCTTGTTCGACAGGATCGAGATGAAGACCAGGTTGTCGATGCCGAGCACGACTTCCATGATCACCAGGGTGATCAACGCCGCCCAGACGGCCGGATCAGCGGCGAGTTGAAGAAGAGCGTCCATGAGCGAGTGTGGCCTTTCACGTCTGGTGAACCCGGTTGCGCCTATCTAGCGCGTTGCGAGCCGGATTGAACCGGCAACCTGCGGAATAATCTACCCGCGGGGGCCGGAACAGGAGACCGTCATGCAGGACGCCGCCAACATCAGGCCGCTTACGGCTCTGCGTTTCTTCGCGGCGATCTGGGTCGTCCTGTTTCACTATTGGCCCAAGCTCGACGTCAGCTTCACCCCGACCCTGGTCGAGAAGGGCTATCTGGGCGTCGAGCTGTTCTTCACCCTCTCGGGCTTCATCCTCTGCCATGTGTACCTGAGCGCCTTCGGGGAGGGGCGCTTCCGGTACGGCGATTTTCTGTGGAACCGGCTGGCGCGGGTCTATCCGCTGCATCTGGCGACGCTGCTGGGCATGATCGCGCTGGGGGTCGGCGCCGGCGCGGCAGGCTTCGCGGTCGACGCCGGTATCCTGAGCTGGGAGTCGCTGCCGGCCAATGTCCTGCTGCTGCAGGCCTGGGGTCTGGCCCCGCAGGCCGCGTTCAACCATCCGTCCTGGTCGATTTCGGCCGAATGGTTCGCCTATCTGACCTTCCCTGTCTCGGCCTGGGCGGCCTGGAGGCTGCGCAGCCGGCCCTGGCTCTTCACCGGTCTGGTCGTCGGGTCCATCGCGGCGCTCTATGCGGTGTTCCAGCAGCTGGCCGGGTTTTCGCTGACCCAGGCGACGATCAACTGGGGCGCCCTTCGAATCGTTCCCTGCTTCATGCTGGGCTGCGCCATGCACGCCCTGTGGCGCTCTGGCGCCGTCCGCAGCCTGTCGGCGGCGGCGCTGGGCGCCGCATTTTGCGGCGCCGGCATGCTCATCGCGGCGGCGGCCGGGGCGCCGGACACCCTGAGCGTCATCGGCTTTGGTGGGCTTATCCTGTGCCTCGCCGGCCTCGCCCAGCATGGTTCGACCTTCGGCTCGCGCCCCGCGTTGGTTTATCTCGGTGAGATCAGCTACTCGACCTACATGATCTGTGTGCCCTGGAAGATCATCTTCGTGAATGCTGCGGCCAAGGTCTTGAATCTACCGACTGAAAAGCTGCCCCTCGGCCTGTGGATAATCTTCCTCGTCAGCGTGGTTCCACTGTCGGCCGCGTCATATCATCTGATCGAGAAACCGGCCCGCACGCGGATGAAACTGTGGGCCGACTCATGGCGCGCGCGGCGACACGCCGCGGCGACAGGGTGAAAAGACTCTTTTCATTCGTGCGTGAGATGAGTATCCCCTGAACTTCGGTACCACGGGGGAGCGCTCCTGATGCGTCAACGGACCAGAACCATCCTTGGTTCCCTGGCCGCCGCAACGGTGATCAGCCTTACGCCCACGGCTAACGCCATGGCGGATCTTTACTGGCAATGCGTGCCCTTCGCGCGCCTGCTGTCCGGCATCCAGATCTACGGCGACGCCCGGACCTGGTGGGGACAGGCGGGCGGCAAGTACGAGACCGGCCGTATGCCGCGCACCGGCGCGGTCCTGACCTTCAAGCCGACCGGCAAGATGCAGCTGGGCCACGTGGCCGTCGTCAGCCGCCTCGTGACCGACCGCGTCATCCAGATCACCCACGCCAACTGGTCCCGCATCGGCGGCGCGCGTGGTCAGATCGAGACCGATGTCACCGTCATCGACGTGTCGCCGCTCGGCGACTGGTCACTGGTCAAGGTCTGGTACGACCCGATCCGCGACCTCGGAACCTCGGTCTATCCGACCCACGGCTTCATCTACCAGAACGCCCAGGCCCAGCGTCTGGCCCAGACCGACCCGCGCTTCTGGTCGGCACAGGGCGTGACGATGGCCCGCGCCGCAGCCAACCAGACCGCCGGCGGCATCGGCCCGCTGCCCTCGCCCCTGGGCGTTGTGAACCAGGCCGCCGACGCCACCGACCGCATCGCCGCCCTGATCGCGGCGGCCACCGGTCAGGGCCAGACCGACCAGCAGGACTGACCCCGGCGCATTGACGCCGGGCCCGGGCCACGCCATTCCGGTCTCCTGACCGGGAGGTACGCACGCCTATGCTCAGGGTGCTTCGCAGCGGGGACGGCGGTCTCCACGAGGTGGACGAAAGCGACCCCGACTGGACGCTGCCGTCGGATACCGCCTGGGTCGATCTCGCCACTCCCACCCGCGCCGAGGAGATCGCTGCCGAGAAGGCGCTGGGCGTCCAGTTGCCGACCCGCGAGGAGATGGCCGAGATCGAGGTCTCGTCCCGGCTCTACCAGGAGGACGGCGCGCACTTCATGACCGCCTTCGTGCTGGTGGGCGCCGACGGCGAGGACCCGGCCCTGGCGCCGATCACCTTCGTGCTGGCCGGCGGCAAACTGGCCACCATCCGCTATGTCGAGCCCCGCGCCTTCGTGGCCTATGTCGCCCAGGCCAGCCGCGACGGCGATTTCTGCACCGGCGGCACCAGCGCCTTCCTCGGGCTGCTCGACGCGCTGGTCGACCGGCTGGCGGACATCCTCGAGACGGCTTCGGACGACGTCGACAAGATCTCGGGTGAGATCTTCAGCCGGGACCGCAAGGGCGCCTTCAAACCCATCCTGCGGCGGCTCGGCCGCAGCCAGGCGATCACGGCCAAGGCCCGCAGCAGCCTCGTCAGCCTGGCCCGCCTGGTCTCCTTCGCGTCGCTCGCCGAGGAAATCGCCAGCCTCAGGGACAATCGCGAACGTTTGCGCTCCCTGCAGCGGGACATCCAGTCGCTGACCGACCACTCGGCCTACCTGACCGAGAACCTGACCTTCCTGCTCGACTCCGCCACCGCCCTCATCAACACCGATCAGAACGAGATCATGAAGGTGTTTTCGGTCTGGGCCGTGGTGCTGATGCCGCCGACCCTGATCGGCTCGATCTACGGCATGAACTTCGAGCACATGCCCGAACTGCGCTGGGTGGGCGGCTATCCGCTGGCCCTGGTCGCCATGATCGGGACGATGGTGGTCGCCCTGTGGTGGTTCCGGAGGAAGGGCTGGCTCTGACGCCGCCCGTCGCGATTTTCACACCTTCCATTAAGGCTGCTGCGGCAAAACTACGCAGGTTCGGAACCCTGCCTGCATGTCCGCCGCCGCCGCGCCCAGTTTGATCCGTCATCTCGACTTCAGCGCCGTGAAGGCGGCGCTGGAGGCGCACGCGCGCTATCTGGACGGGCGCAACGGCGGCAAACGCGCCAATCTCTCCTACGTCGATCTGTCGAACATGATGTTCGACGGCGTCGACCTGACCGAGGCCGAACTGACCGGCGCCTGGTTCCACGGCGCCAGCCTGAAGGGCGCTTCGCTCAAGCGGGTGACCATGTTCGGCTGCGACCTGCGCGAGGCGGACCTGCGTGACGCCGATCTGACCGCCGCCGATCTGCGCGGCGCCTGCCTGCGCGGGGCGAACCTGGGCGGCGCCAATCTGGCCGGCTGTGATCTGCGCGAGGGCCTGATCGCGATGCAGGGGTCCGGCAGCGGCTGGCGGATCCTGAAACATGAGCGCAAGCCCGGAGAGCTCGACTACGCCGTGTTGGAAGGGGCCAACCTTTCGGGCGCGCAGCTGTCCGGCGCCCACGCCCTGGCGGCGGACTTCACCGACGCCAACCTGCACGGCGCCTGTCTGGCCGGGGCGAAGCTGGTCAATGCGGTGCTGGACGGCGCCGACCTGTCGGGCGCGGACCTTTTCGGCAGCGACCTGTCCGGCGCCTCGCTGCGGCAGGCAGTGCTGGTCGGCGTCAAGATGGACGACGCCAACTTCGACCGGGCCGACCTGACCGATGTCCTGAAGGCCCCCCCGGCCATCATCTATGTCGACGACGTGCCCCTGCAGGACCTGCTGCGCGAGCACGAACGGTTCTGTGAGTCGGATGGGGCCGAGGGCGCCGTCATGAAGGTCTCCCGCGTCGACTTCCGCGCGCTGCGGCAACTGCGCGGACGCCGGATGACCGGCCTCGTCGCGCCGCGGTCGGTGTTTTTCGGCATGAACCTGACCGGCGCCGAGCTGCAGGGGGCCGATCTGACCGGGGCCGACCTGCGCAGCGCCATCCTCAAGGGCGCCGACCTGCGCGGCGCCAAGCTCGCGGGGGCCCAGCTGAACAAGGCCGACCTGCGCGACGCCCGGCTCGGCCCGCTGATGATCGCCGAGGGGCGGTTCATCCGGACCGACCTGACCCGGGCCGTCCTGCGCGGGGCCGACCTGCGCGGCGCCCACGCCCAGAAGGCCCGCTTTCTCGAGGCCGACCTCGCCGGCGCCCGACTCCAGGACGCCGATCTTCGCGACGCCGAACTCCAGACCTGATCCCCGGAGACGTGCGGACGCTTTGCGCGCCCGTCCCCTTGGGGCAGATTGCTCACGCCTGTCCGCCCCTTCGCCGGAGTGCCCCTCATGATCGTCACCGATGAGATGCTGATCGCCTACATCGGCGGCAAGCTGTCCGGGCAGGATCTCGCGGCCGTCGAGGCGGCGATCGCCAGTGATCCCTCGGTCGCCGAACGCCTGCAACGCCACCGCGAGGTCGGCGCCATGATCCAGAACGCCATCACCTCGGGCGGTCGGAAGGCCAGGGGGGGCGCCGGCGACAAGTCGGCCGCGCCGGTCGTGTCGCTTGCCGATGCGCGCCGGACCCGCGAGGCGCCGCCGCCTCCGAGCCCGCGGGCCGCCGCGCCGGTCGCGCGCAAGCCGGTTGACCCACGGTGGGCCGCCCTGGCCGCCGGCCTCGTGCTGGGCATCGCCATCGGCATCTTCGCGCCCCGTCCGACCAATGACCTCATCGACGGCAAGCTGCAGGCGCGCGGTCTGCTCGCCGCGACGCTCGAACAGGGCCTCGCGCCGGACCAGAAGCCCGGCGCGCCGGTGCGGCTGCTGGGCACCTACCGTAGCCAGAGCGGCGTCTGGTGCCGCACCTTCGCCGGCGAGAGCCGGATCTCCGGGGTCGCCTGCCGCACGGCCGACGGCTGGCGGCTGGTGATGACCGAGGTGGGCGCCCTGACGCCGTCTCCGGTTATGGAGTCGGCGGTCCGGGCGCTCGGCCTGGGCGCGCCGGTGGACGCCGCCGCCGAGCGCGGCGCCCGGTCGGCGGCCTGGCGCTAGCCTTCTGATCCCGCCGGCGGCTAGAGCCCGCGACGCAGGGGCATGAGGTCGGGGAACACCGGCTCGCGGCCTTCCTGCTTCGCGGCGAAGGTCTCGGCCATGTGCGGGCCGGAGAACATGCCGACCTGCCAGAGGGCGATGTAGTCCAGGGCGTCCTTGATGGTGTGGTCGCGGGCGTAGTTGATCATCACCTTGCTGCCGGCCACGGCCAGCGGCGACTTGGAGGCGATCTCGCGGGCGGTGGCCAGGGCGTGGGCGACGACTGCCTCGTGGTTTTCGAACACCTCGTTGACCAGGCCGATTTCCTTGGCCCGCTGGGCGGGAAGGCGGCGGCCCGTATAGGCCAGTTCACGCACCCAGCCTTCGGGGATGAGCTTGCAGAGGCGCGGGAAGGTGCCGACGTCGGCGGTCATGCCGATGTTGATCTCCATGATCGTGAAGAAGGCGTCCTCGGTGCAGTAGCGGATGTCGCAGGCGCTGGTGAAATCCACCGCCCCGCCGATGCAGCCGCCGTGGATGGCGGCGATCACCGGCATGCGCGCCTCGTCCAGGCAGCTGAAGGTGTCCTGCAGGTGGTGGACGTGACGGCGGAAGCTCTCGCCGGCCACATGGCGATCCACAGGCGCGCCGTCCCGGTCGCCGACATTGGCGAACACCGACAGGTCCATGCCGGCGCAGAAGTGCCTGCCGGTCGATGAGATGACGATGCAGCGCGCCCGGGCGTTGTCGTCGATGTCCTTCACGATCGCCGGCAGTTCACGCCAGAAGTCCTTGTTCATGGTGTTCATCGCCTCGGGCCGCGTCATGCGGATGTGGGCGACGCCCGCCTCGATGGTGACCTCGACGCAGTTCCACCGGGTGTCGGCGGCCGAGATGGCGGCGTGAGCAGTCATGATGTCCTCCCGTTTTGCGCAGTGTCGCCCTTTGACGCGGGGAAAGCCAAGGCCCCCTAACGGAGGATGCCGCCGACCGGGGCGCATGGTGGAGTGACCCATGGACGCAATCGACATCACCGCCCGTCTCGTGGGCGCCTTCTACGTCTTCGGCGGCATCGTGGCGCTCCGCGCGGTTGCGCTGGACTCGGTGCTGGATCAGGCCCTCGCCTCGATGACCCGGGACCGCCCCGATCCCGAGGATGTCCTGCGCCGACGGATCCTGGCGGCCACCTCCGTGGTCACCGGCGTCAGCGGGCTGAGCCTGGTCCTCCTCAGCGGCTGGGCCGTCTGGCTGTTCCTCCTCAATCTCGGACTTCAGGCCGGCTGGTTGGTCTTCGCCGCCAGACGCTTCCCGCCGGCGGACGAGTCGGAGGCCCAGGGACGCCGCCAGGTGGCCAGGGCCGCCCTCATCTGGGCTGTCGCCACGGCCATGGTGCTGTGGCTGAACGCCGAAGGCCGCCTTGCTGCGCTGGATATCGGCTGGCGCGAGGCGACCCTGGCGGCGGCGGCCCTGGCCATGGGCGGCTGGATCGCGCGGCAGCTGATGTGGAATCCCGGGCCCCGGCCCGCCTTCGGGGAGGAGCCCGACGGCATGCCGGTCGTCCTGCCGCGCCCGACACGCGTGCGGCTGGTGCGGCGCTACGGATACCAGCCGCTGCTCGACGCTGACACGGGCCACCCGGTCGACATCTTCGAGCACCTGCCCGAAGTCCTGGCGGAGCGGCTGCGCACCTGGGAGAACGACTTCCATGATGCGGTCGATCCCTACGATCCCGAAGCCGGCCCGGCCTTCAGCCCCGCCGAGGCCCTGGCTCATGATCAGGAGGGCGAGGCCATCGCCCGGGCGTTGCGCGCGGAGTTCGGCGACAGCAACGTCGACGGACCGGTGCAGGAAGCCTGACGGTCTTGCCCGGACAGATCCCCCGCCGACCGGGCCTTGCACAATTGCGTGAGGTCAACGCCCGGCGCGGACACTGACACGTACGTGAGCGCTCTCGCGTATTACCCTGAGCACTCGAACCCACCCTTGCTTCCCAAGGAGAGAACGATGCGCCTCGCAGTTACAACCTCCGCACTCCTGGCCGCCGCCGCCGTCGCCCTGCCGGGCGCCGCCGAGGCCCGCGGCATCTTCGGCTGCGACGCCGACGGTGGAAAGCAGGAGGGCGGCGCTGTGATCGGCGCCATTGTCGGCGGCTTCATCGGCAACAAGATCGCCAAGAACGAGCGCGGGCTCGGCACGGTGATCGGCGCCGGTCTCGGGGCTGCCGCCGGTTCCGCCATCGGCTGCAAGATCCAGGAAGACGACCGCAAGAAGGCCGAGGCCGCGCTTGAGGAGGCCCTGCGCACAGGTCAGGCGTCGAACTGGCGCAACCCCCAGACCGGCTCGCGCGGCGACGTCACGGTCCAGCCCTGGAGCGCCTATGGCGAAGGCTACGGCGAGCCCTACCGTCTGCAGAGCGTCAGCTTCGCCCGCGGCGTCGCGCCCCAGAGCACCTGGGAGGGCGGCGGCGGCTGGTGGTACGCGCCCAACACCGTGAACCTTCGCGGTCGTCCTTCGACGTCCGGACCTGTCGTCGGCAAGCTGGCCGGCGGCCAGGACTTCCAGGTGCTGGCCAAGGTCAAGGGGCAGCCCTGGCTGCTGGTCGGGCAGAACGGCTACGCCACCGGCTATGTCGCCCAGTCCGTGGTCCGGCCGCGCGGCGGAGACACCGGTGACTGCCGCCGGATCGAGCAGACCATCCATACCCAGAAGTACGGCACCGAGCGCGAGCGCTATCGCGCCTGCCGCCAGGCGGGCGGAAACTGGGATCTGACGAAGATCTAGCCCTCTCGACTCACGTGAGGGGAAGGCTCTAGGCAGGGCGGATGACCCACGCCGCCCTGCCTGACGTCTCGCCCGCGCGGCGCCGCCTGATCACCCTTCGTGAGGGCGCCATGGCGGCGATCGAGTTCGGCCCCGCGGACCGGCCGCTCGACGTCCTTTTTCTGCACGCCAACGGCTTCAACGCGGCGACCTACCGCGCGATCTTTACGCCGCTGGCCGACCGCCTCCGCATCCTGGCGGTCGACCAGCGCGGACACGGGCGGACGACCCTGCCGGCGGTTCCCTACGCCGCCAACGTCTGGCGCGGCTACAGCGACGACCTGCTTGCGCTCATTGACGCCATCGGCGAGCGGCCGGCGGTGCTGTCGGGTCACTCGATGGGCGGCACAGCCTGTCTTCTGGCGGCCGCAGAGCGCCCCGACGTGGCCCGGCGGCTGGTGCTCTTCGATCCGGTGATCATCACGCCTGAACGCGCCGCCTTGCTCGGCGAGGAGGGCATGCGGGGCAGCCCCCTGGCCCAGGGGGCGCTGCGGCGGCGGGACAGCTTCGCCAGCCGCGCGGCGGCCTTCGAGGCCTACCACGGCCGCGGCGCCTTCAGGACCTGGCCGGACGCCATGCTCAGGGACTATCTGGGCGACGGCCTCGTCGAGGACGGCGAGGGCGCCATGCGACTGGCCTGTGCGCCGGCGTGGGAGTCGGCGAACTTCTCGACGCCGTCACCCGACGCCGTCGGTGGCATCCCGGACATCCGCGCGACAATCCGGATCTTCACGGCCGAGCACGCCTCCACCGCCCAGTTCGACGCCCACGAGGCGGCCGTGCTGGCCAGCGGGGCGACGATCGAGACCATCCCGGGGACCAGCCACTTCCTGCCGATGGAGCGGCCGGACCTGGTCCGCGAGGCGTTGCTGGCGGCCGCTTCAGGGGCTGGATAGCGCGCCCCCTGGGCGTGACTTCCTGTCCCTCGACCGCGTCTGCCGGTGTTGAGGGACAGCTACGCTTCGCGAAGCAGTCCCCAGCCGGGCCTAAAGCGACAGTCCCGGGGTCGCCTGGGTCATCAGCCGCTCGCGCGCCGCCTCGCTGATCGGGACGATCTTTCGGGCGTCCAGGTCGAAGGTGACGGCGACCGCCTCCGATGTGCCCCAGGCCTTGCCGGAGTCCGGATCGATCATCCAGTGGACCATGGTCTTGGTCCGGGTGTCGGCGGTCTTCAGGCCTGAGCGGATCTCCACGCGCTGCCCGGCCCGCGGCCAGTCGAGATGGATCAGCCGGTACTCGAGGACGGCCCCGCCCACCCGTTTGGGCTTGTCGTCCGCCGCCTCCGTGACGGTGTCCCGGAAGCCGCGCACCAGCCTCGGAATCCCGTCGGAGACCCGGCCGATGAACTGCTCCGCCCGCATGCGGCCGAAGATGTCGCAGTCCTGCGGCGACACCGCGCCCTGGGCGATCCGGACCAGGTCCAGCGCATCGGCGCGGGCGAGGCCGGCGGTGGCTTGAACGGGCTCGAGCGAAACGCTGCGGGCGGCCGCCTGGTCGGGCAGCGCCAAGACCAGCGCCTCGGCCAGCGCTCGCGTCCGGGCGCTCCAGGGGAAAGGCCGGCCGTCGCGGGGGGTGACATGGGCGACCACGGTCTGGAAGGTCGCCGCCAGGGCGCCGCTTTCGCTGTGCCACAGCAGCTGGACCAGCCGGGCCTCGCTCTCGCCGAGCGCCAGCACGCCGCCGGTCATGTGGAGCGCCGCCCCCGCATGCGCCTCGCGCAGGAAGCGGATGTGCTGCTCGCGGATCAGAAGCGTCGACTCCGCATGGGCGGCGAAGGCGTAGGGCAGGCCCAGGGCGGCCGCCATGCCGACCAGCCCCTCGGTCGCCCGGGTGACGTAGAAGCGCACGTTCATGTGCCCCATCTCGTCGCATTCCCAGGTGTTGACGCCCCCGCGCCAGATTTCGACTCCGGAGTCCGACATCAGGCGGGGCAATCCTCGCAACGGCCGTGCGCCTCGACGGTGAGGCCGGTCAGGGTGAAGCCGCGCTCGGCGGCCAGTCGCTCGATCTCGGCCACGCCGACCGGCGCGATCTCGCGGGTCCGTCCGCAGCAGTCACAGATCAGGAAGGCCGCCGCGTGGCCCTCGCTGCCGCCGCCGCAGGCGATGTAGGCGTTCAGGCTTTCGATGCGGTGCGCGAAGCCGTAGCGCGAGAGGAACTCCAGCGCCCGGTATACCGTCGGCGGCTTGGCCGGCTCACCGCCCGCCCCGAACGTCGCGATCAGGTCATAGGCCTTCACGGGTTGCCCGGCCCCGAGCAGCAGCTCCAGCACCCGCCGCCGCGGCGCCGTCAGGCGTTGGCCCGCCGCCGCGCACCGGGCCTCCGCCGCCGTCAGTCCGGCCGCCAGCGCGCCGCCAGAGAGACCCGGCTGGTCATGATCGTGGTCGCAGGCGTGTGGATGAACCATGGGCCAGAGGTAGAGACGGCGGCCCCCGAGGGCAAGCGCCCGGGCGGGGGCTGACTACCAGGGCGCCTCGACCAGCACCGCCGCCTCGGCCGCGCAGCCCTCGAGCGGACCGGCCTTGGCGCGCAGCTCGGCCAGCTCGGCGCGGGCGGCTTCCATGTCCGCGCGGAAGTCCGGCACGCCGTGTACGGCCGCGACCACCGCGGCGCCGTTGTCACGGCCCGCCGCGACGGCGCTGGCGGTATGGACGCCGCAGACCGCGCGGCTCTCCCCGAAGGCGCGGGCGCGCTGCAGGATCGGCACGGCCCGGTCGGGCGCCAGTTCGGCCAGGATCAGTCCGACCGCCCAGCCCCAGCTGGCGTGGCCGGACGGATAGTCGGGACTTTTCGCCAGCGCCTCGCTGCGCGCGGTGCAGATCTCGCCCTCCTGCTCCAGATAGGGCCGCTTGCGATTGTAGAACGCCTTGGGCGTGTCGACCGCCTTGCTTAGGTCCGGCGCGACGCGCAGCAGCACCCGCGACAGCTTCGGCGCGTCGGCGAGGTCCCGGATCTCCACCCCGAGGGCGCACCGCATGGCGTAGACCACCCTGCGTTCGTCGAGGTCGGCGACCGCCATGTCCCAACGCGGCGTGCCCTTGAGGGCCCGGGTGGCGGCGAAGATGGCCGCATCGGCCTGGGCCTGGGGCGAGCCCGGCGCGGGCGCGGCCGGCACCACGGTCGAGGTGTCCAGCACCCGGCCGCCGAAGTAGCCCGGCAGCGAGAGCTGCGCCCAGGCGGCGCCCGTCGCCAGCAGCGCCGTCGCCCCGGCCGCCAGGATAATCCGCATACGGTTCATCACCCGTCTCTCCCGCCTGTTTCGCTCCAGCATGACCGCTCCGGTTCTTGTTGCAAGCCCGCATTCGTCTGGCGGTCGGGGACGAAAAAGCCGCGCGAGGGGCGGACCCTCGCGCGGCTCGTTTCGTCCGGCGATCCGTGCAGCCTAGGCGAACAGCTTCTGCCAGCGCGGCTTGACCCGGCTCTTCCAGGCGCCGCGGTGATAGGCGTCGGAGCCGATCAGCGGCACCACCGTGGTGGCTTCCGCGAACACCATCTGCTCGTGCGTGGTCTGCACCTTGCCCCAGCTAGCCGCCTCCTTGAGGGTCGAGGACGAGCAGGCGCCGTCGCGGACGTCGGCGACGGTGATCTGGACGGCGTAGCGGTGCATCTCGGCCTCGACGCCGAGGATTTCGGCGCAGACGACGGTGTCCTGGGCGAAATTCTTGGGCACGCCGCCGCCGACCATGAACAGGCCGGTGACGCCGGCGGCGATCTTGATGTCGGTCAGCTCACGGAAGTCGGCGATCGCGTCCAGCATCAGGTAGGGCTGGCCGGCCGCGGCGCGTTCCTTCTGGTGCTTGACCAGACCAAAGCCCGCCGAGCTGTCGACGAAGGCCGGGCAGAAGATCGGCACGCCTTCCTCGTAGGCGGTCTGGATCAGCGAGCCGGGCTTTTTGGCGTTGCCCTCCGACAGCCACTTGCCCATCTCCCAGATGAACTCGCGCGAGGAATAGCCGCGCGGCTCGAGACGGTTGGCGATCTCCAGGATGGTGTGGTCGCAGGCCTGGAGCTCTTCCTCGTCGATGTAGGTGTCGTAGATGCGGTCGATGTAGTTGTCGCGCAGCACGTTGTCGTCGACCGGGCCGGCGGCCTGGTAGTGCTTGAAGCCCAGGGCCTCGAAGAAATCCATGTCGACGATGGAGGCGCCGGTGGCGACCACCGCGTCGATCATCCCGAGCTTCACCATGTCCCGATAGACATGCATGCAGCCGCCGGCGCTGGTCGAGCCGGCCAGGATAAGCCAGGGCGAGCAGGCCTTGTCTTCCAGCGCCATGTTGAAGATGTCGGCGGCGCGGGCGGTGTCGCGCGAGCTGAAGCTCATCTTGCGCATCGAATCGATGATCGGACGCGCGTCGAAGCTGGTGATGTCGATGTGTTCGACGGTGTTGGCGAGTAGCTGGGCCTTGGTGTTGGTCGGAGCGTTCATCGCTTCGGTTTCCCTGACAGTGAGCGCCCGTCCATTGAATCAGGTCCCCAGCCCGGACGGAGCGACGGGCTGGGGCCGAACCTCACGGAACCGCCTGAAGGGCGGTCCGATGCGGCCTATCTCTTCCGCTTCCTCTGGCCGGCCTTACCCTTCGGGCGCGACAGCCGGACGACATTGGTGGTTTCCGCCGTGCGCGGCACCGGGATCGAGCGACGGCCGAGGCCGAACATCGAGCCCATCGGCGCGTCGGCGACCTCGACCTCCTCGACGGCGCCGAAGCCGTTGAAGCCGGTGCGCATCGCCACGCCATAGGCGCCCAGCATGCCGATCTCCACGAAGTCGCCTTCGCGGATGTCTTCCGGCAGCCAGAACGGGCCGGGCATGTGGTCGATCGAGTCGCAGGTCGGGCCGTAGAACTCGAACGGTCGCAGACCGCCGTCGAGTTCGCGGGCGTCCTCGCCGCCGCGGTAGCCTTTCACCGGGAAGGGCCATTTGGCGTGCGCCGCGTCGAACAGCGAGCCATAGGCGCCGTCGTTGAGATACAGCGCGTTGCCCTTGCGCAGCTCGACACGGGTCAGCAGCGAGGTCGATTCCGCGACCAGCGCCCGGCCGGGTTCGCACCATAGCTCGGTCGTCTCCGAGACGGGCATCTCGTTGAAGCCGCGATCAATGGCCGCGATGTAGTCGGCCATGTCCGGCGGGACCATGCCCGGGTAGACGGACGGGAAGCCGCCGCCGACGTCGATGACGTCCGCGAAGACCCCGGCGCGGACCAGCGCGCGGCCGGCCTGGGCCATCGCCGCCTGGAAGGCGGTCGGGCGCATGCACTGGCTGCCGACGTGGAAGGACACGCCCATCAGCTCCTGCGTCGACCGGCGGGCGGCCAGCATCAGATCGGGGGCCTTGTGGCTCTCGACGCCGAACTTGCCCGACAGGCTGTAGGCCGCGCCCTCCGCCGAAACGCCCATGCGGACGATCAGGTTGAGGTCCCGGGCCTGGCCCGTGGCGTCGAGAATCTTCTCGAGCTCCTCGTGCGTATCGAACGAGAAGGTCTTCACGCCGTGGTCGAAGTAGGCGGCCGAAATGGCGGCGCGGCTCTTCACCGGGTGCATGAAGGCCATGCGGGACCCCGGTGCGTGCTTCGCAACCAGCTCGACCTCGTTCAGCGAGGCCACGTCAAACCCGGTGACGCCGTTCTGCGCGAGGGTCTCAATGACCCAGGGCGAAGGATTGGCCTTCACCGCGTAGAGGACGTCGCCCTTGAAATTCGTCTGGAACCAGCGCGCCGAGACAGCTACGGCGTCGCGTCGCACAAGGGCGACGGGACGTTCCGGAGACCGCTCACGGACCAGGTCCAGGGGCATGTGGTACGTGCGCAATTCACGTAACCCCCTGTTGATTGTTAAACCCAGACCGGCGTTAGCAGCGTAGGTGGACACGGGGTCCGCCGGAAGCGGGCGATTTAGGGTCGATGGCCCCCCATGTAAAGCGGTAAATTTCCCTTGCCCCGTCAGGGGCCGCGCGGGGTCGCCGCGCGACCGCCGTCACACTCGCCGTTCACGGACTTTTTGTATAACGCGCGCGCCGCCGCTAAGGCCTTTTGCGCAAGGCGGGGAGACAAATGCCCCGTGTCATGAAACTTTCGCATGCCCCTTCCATGAGAGCCGGGCATCTGTGTTAAGGACTCTTCCCGAAAAGCCATGACGACGGACGCAGTTCTCTCCATTCGCCAGGTCTCCAAGACCTTCGGCCACCGCCGCGCGCTCGACGGGGTGTCGCTCGACGTCGCCCGCGGCGAGATGGTCGCACTCATCGGTCCGTCGGGCTCGGGCAAGTCGACCCTCCTGCGGTCGATCGACGGCCTGCAGACCATCGACAACGGCGACGGGGTCATCGAAGCCTTCGGCGTCAGGACCCAGGTCAAGGGCAAGGTCGGCGACAAGGTGCGCGAGGCGCGCATCCGCATCGGCTTCATCGCCCAGCAGTTCAATCTGGTCGGCCGCCTGAGCCTCTTCACCAACGTGGCGCTCGGCTCGCTGGGGCGTATTCCCTTCATGCGGGGCGTCCTGGGTCGCTGGCCCGAGGAAACCCAGCAGGCGGCGATGGCCGCCCTGCATCGCGTCGGCGTCAGCGACTATGCCGGTCAGCGCGCCAATACCCTGTCGGGCGGCCAGCAGCAGCGCGGCGCCATCGCCCGCGCGCTGGTGCAGAAGGCCAAGATCATCCTCGCCGACGAGCCGGTCGCCTCGCTCGACCCGGTCTCCGCCCGCAAGGTGATGGAGATCCTTCGCGACCTGAACCAGAAGGACGGGCTGACCGTCATCGTCACCCTGCACCAGGTCGACTACGCCCTGCGCTACTGCGACCGCGTCGTGGCCCTGAAAGCCGGCAAGAAGGTCTATGACGGGCCCTCCTCCGGCCTCGACCGCACCCGCCTGATCGACATCTACGGCCCGGAATTCGAAGACGTCTTCTGGGAAGGAGCTCCCCAATGATTCTCCGTCGTTCGCTGCTGGCGCTGGGCGCCGTCGCGACTCTCGCCCTCGCCGGCTGCGGCGGCGGCGACAGCGCGCCCAAGGGCGCGTCGGACACCGTCACCTTCTCGATCCTGTCGACCGAGGACGCCCAGAACATGGAGTCCTACTGGACGCCCATTCTGGCGGACATGGAGAAGCAGACCGGCCTGAAGGTGAAGCCCTTCTTCTCGAGCAACTACAGCGCCCTGATCGAGGCCATGCGCTTCAAGCAGACCGATCTGGGATGGTTCTCCAACCAGTCCGGGCTGGAAGCGGTGCGCCGTTCGAACGGCGAGGTCTTCGCCCGCACCTTCGATCCCTCGGGTGAGGACGGCTACAAGTCGGTGATCATCGTTCCGACCGGCAGCCCGATCCGGACGATCGAGGATCTGCTGAAGTGCGACGGCTCGCTGAACTTCGGCATGGGCGACAAGAAGTCGACGTCCGGCACCCTGGCGCCCATGACCTACGTGTTCATTCCCGCCGGCAAGAAGCCCGAGACCTGCTTCAAGACGGTTCTGAGCGCCAACCACCAGGCCAACCTGTTCGCGGTCGCGGCCGGTCGTCTGGACGCGGCGACCAACAACTCCACCGCCATCCGCCTCAATGCCCAGCGTGGCGAGGGCCAGGCCGAGAAGGTCCGGGTGATCTGGGAGTCTCCGACCCTGCCGGAAGACCCCATCGTCTGGCGCAAGGACCTCGACCCGGCGGTGAAGGAGAAGATCCGGCAGTTTTTCCTGACCTATGGCCAGGGCGACGGACCCGAGGCGGCTCGCCAGCGCGCCAACCTCGAAGCCCTCAGCATCGGCGGCTTCCTGCCGGCCGACGACACCCATCTGCTGATGGTCCGCGAGATGGAGGCCACCGAGACGCTGCTGCTGGCCCGTGACGCCGCGGATCAGACAAAGATCGCCGCCGCCGAGAAGGCGCTGGCCGCCATCCAGGCCGAGCGCGCGACCGCCGCCGCCAAGGCCGGCGCGGCCCCTGCCGTTCCGGCGCGCTAGCGGGATCCCGCCATGACCGTCACGGACGTTACCCTGTCGCCGCCCCAGCGGTCGTTGTCGGCCCGGCTGTTCGACATCGCCATCTTCGGCGGCGTCGCGGTGCTGCTGCTGATCAGCTTCGGCCCGGCCGAGATCAACAAGTTCCCGATGCTCTTCAGCGAGGAGAGCGGCATGGGCGAGTTCATCAGCGAGTTCTTCTCGCCGTTCAAGTTCATGTCCAGCGACTGGACGGCTTCCGACTTCACCGGTCGCGACTGGAGCCTCTACATCGGCAAGATGTGGCAGACGATCCAGATGGCGCTGTGGGGCACCTTCCTGGCCATCATCGTCGCCGTCCCGCTGGGCCTGCTGGGGTCCAGCAACATCGCGCCGGCCTGGATCCAGCAGCCGGTCCGCCGGGTGCTCGACCTGATCCGGTCCATCCCCGACCTGGTGGTCGCGGTCATCTTCATCACCGCGGTGGGCCTGGGGCCGTTCGCCGGCGTCATGGCCATGATGTTCAACACCGGCGGCGTGCTGGCCAAGCTGTTCTCCGAGGCCGTCGAGGCCATCGACAAGGGTCCGGTCGAGGGCGTGCGCGCCACCGGCGCCGGCCGTCTGCAGGAGATCATCTGGGGCGTCATCCCCCAGGTCGCGCCGCTGTGGACCAGCTATGCGCTCTACCGCTTCGAGTCGAACAGCCGCGCCGCCACGGTGCTGGGCCTGATCGGCGCCGGCGGCATCGGCCAAGTGCTGATCGATTCGACCAACACCTTCCGCTACGGCGAGACCGGTTGCATCGTGCTGGTCATCGTCGTCGCCGTGTCGGGCATCGATTTGCTGTCGCAGGCGATCCGCAGCCGCCTTATGTAGGCCGTCAGGGTCAGGCGGCCGTCGACTTGCGGCGCAGCCTGGCCAGTCGGCGCAGCCGCCGCCAGAAGCGCGTCTTCTCGGGCTCGGGGTAGGGCTCGAGGTTCTTCACGAACTGCTCGGCGCAGGCGCGCCAGGAGAAGGTCTCGGCGAAGCGCCGAACCACGGCCTTGTCGATGTCCAGGCAGGCGATGCAGGCCTCGCGCAGCCCCTCGGTGCGACCGGGGGCCAGCACGCCGGCGCCGGAGCCCGGAATGATGTCGGCCGGGCCCGGTGCGTTGAACCCGGCGACCGGCGAGCCGGTGGCCATCGCCTCCAGGATCACCAGCCCGAAGGTGTCGGTCAGGGACGGGAAGACGAAGACGTCGGCGCTGTTGAAGTGGGCGGCGAGCTCCTCGCCGAACTTGGCGCCGGTGAAGACTACGCCCGGGTACTTCGCCTCCAGCTCGGCCTTCTGCGGCCCGTCGCCGACCACCACCTTGGTGCCGGGCAGGTCGAGGCAGGCGAAGGCCTCGATGTTCTTCTCGACGGCCACCCGGCCGACGTTCAGGAAAATCGGCCGGGGCAGGTGGGCGAAGACGTCGACCTCGTCCGGCCGGCGCGGGTGGAACAGGTCGGTATCCACGCCCCGCGACCAGGAGGAGATGTTGCGGAACCCGTGGCTCTCCAGCTCCTCGCGCATGGTGTCGGTGGCCACCATCATCCGCCCGGACGGCTTGTGGAACCACTTCATGTAGGCGTAGCCGGCCGCCAGCGGCACCGGCAGACGGGCCGAGACGTACTCGGGGAAGCGCGTGTGGTAGCTGGTCGTGAACGGCAGCTTCCACTCCAGGCAGACGCGCCGCGCGGCGAGGCCGACCGGGCCCTCGGTGGCGATATGGATCGCCTCGGGCTCGAACGACTTGAACTTCTCCTGGACCGGCTCGTAGGCGCCGACCGCCAGCTTGATCTCGGAGTAGGTGGGCAGCGGTACGGTGTTGAACTGGTCGGGGCTGATCACCTCGACCTGGTGCCCCATCAGCCGCATCTCGTCGACGACGCGCGTGAGGGTGCGGACAACGCCGTTGACCTGGGGCTCCCAGGCGTCCGTGGCCAGAAGGATACGCATCAGGCGGCGACAGGCTCCGGCAGGTCCGCGGGGACATCCTGCGCGATACTGGACCGGGAACGCCGTCCGGCCCACTCGATAATTTCCAGCCGCCCGTCGTGGTGCTCGACCAGCGCGGTGCAGCTTTCGACCCAGTCCCCGTCGTTCACGTAGAGGATCCCGTCCATGTCGCGCATCTCGGCCTTGTGAATGTGGCCACAGATGACGCCGTCCACGCCGCGGCGCCGGGCCTCGTCGGTCACGGCCTTCTCGAAGTTCTCGATGAAATGCAGAGCGTTCTTCACCTTGACCTTCAGATAGGCCGAAAAACTCCAGTACCCGAGCCCCAGCCGGTGCCGCATCCGCGCCACCAGGGTGTTCAGCATCAGGAGCGTTCTATAGGACCAATCGCCGAGGAAGGCGAGCCAGCGCGCGTGTTGCACGATGCCGTCGAACTCGTCGCCATGCACGACGAGGAAGCGGCGGCCGTCGGCGGTCTCGTGGATGGCGTCCCGCACCACGATCACCCCGCCGAAGTGGACGCCGCAGAAGTCCCGGGCCGTCTCGTCGTGGTTGCCGGGGACATAGGTCACCGTCACGCCCTTGCGGGCCATCCGCAGAACCTTCTGCACCACGTCGTTGTGGCTCTGCGGCCAGTGCCAGCCGCCCTTCAGCTTCCAGCCGTCGATGATGTCGCCGACAAGGTAGAGCTGCTCGCATTCCACATGCCGGATGAAGTCCAGCAGCATCTCGGCCTGGCAGCCGCGGGTGCCGAGGTGCACATCGCTGATGAACACCGATCGGACGCTCAAATCCTGGGCGTTGGCCGTCATCGTCGCTCCCCCGGCAGGCGCCGAACAGGCAGGAGCTATGATGATTGCGTGTCAGTCTCGTGAACTCGGGAGTCGCCGTGTTGCGGCGCAACATCGCAGCCCCTAGATGAGCGATGATGGCCGAGACGACCACAGTTCCGCGCGACACGCCCAAGTCACGGCGCACCCGCGCCCGCATCCTGGACGAGGCGGTGCATGTGATCGCCACCCAGGGCTATGCGGCGACCACCAACGCGGCGGTGGCCGAGGCGGCGGGGATCACCCGCGGCGCCATGCTCTACCACTTCCCCACCCGCGAGAGCCTGCTCGAGGCCGCCATCGAGCACATCCAGGCCCAGCGCTCATCGATGTTCAAGGCCGCCGCCGAGAGCCTGCCGGCCGGCGGCGACGTCACCGAACACGCCATCGAAAGCTACTGGGAGCTCCTGCACCGCGAGCCGTTCATGGCCTTCGCCGAGCTGGAGACGGCCGCCCGCACCGACCCGTTGATCAGCGCCCTGCTCGCGCCCGCCCAGGCCGAGTTCGACCGCGCCCAGATCGGCGACCACTTCCTCAAGATGCTGCACGCCGGCGCCGGTCCGCGCTTCCAGGCCAGCCGCGACCTCGCCCGCTTCATGCTGGAAGGCATGGCCCGATCCAACATCACCTACGACAAGGACCAGCGCGTCGAACGGCTGCTGGCCGTGATCAAGCGCGCCACCCACATGCTCAACCGCAAGGGCGGCGTAACGGACATCTGGACGGAGTAGAGACTCCGCTGCGGTCTGGATCCTGCTAGGAGCCTCGCGCCTTCTCCGCGGCGATCCACCGGTCGATCCGCGCTTCCAGGAGATCCATCGGCAGCGGGCCGGCCAGCAGCACCGCGTCGTGGAAGCGGCGGACGTCGAACCTTTCGCCCAGCGCCGCCTCGGCCCGGGCGCGGACCTCGACGATCTTCATCTCACCGATCTTGTAGGCGAGCGCCTGGCCCGGCCAGGAGATGTAGCGGTCCAGCTCGACCTCGATGTTCAGCGGCGACAGGGCGCTGTTGTCGGTGAAACAGGCCTTGGCGCGGTCGCGGGTCCAGCCCATCCAGTGCATGCCGGTGTCGGCCACCAGCCGGCAGGCGCGCCACATCTCGTAGGACAGCCGTCCGAACCGTTCGTAGGGCGTGCGGTAGATGCCCATCTCGATGCCGAGCTTCTCGGAATACAGGCCCCAGCCCTCGGTAAAGGCGGTCATGTCGGCGTCGCGGCGGAAGGCGGGAACCTCCTCCAGCTCCTGCGACAGCGCGATCTGCAGATGGTGGCCGGGCACGGCCTCGTGCAGCGTCAGGGCCGGCAGCTCGTAGAGCGCCCGCTGGTCCAGCGCATAGGTGTTGACCATATAGCCGCCGGCGATGCCCAGGCGCGGGCTGCCCGGGAAATAGCGGCCGGTCGTGTAGGTCGGCGCGATCTCGGCCGGCACCGGCCGCACGCCGTAGGGCAGGCGCGGCAGGGTGCCGAAAAAGCGCGGCAGCTGGTCGTCGACCCGCTTGGAGATCTCGCTGGCCTTCTCCAGCAGATCCTCCGGCGTCTGGGCGTAGAACTTCGGATCCTTGCGCAGCCAGGCGAGGAACTCGGCATGCGTGCCGGTGAAGCCGGTCTGGGCGCGGATGCCGTCCATCTCGGCCCGGATGCGGGCGACCTCCTTGAGCCCGATCTCGTGGATCTCATCCGGCGTCAGGCTGGTGGTGGTGAAGCGGCGGGCCAGCCAGGCGTAGTAGGCCTTGCCCTGCGGCAGGGTGGCGACGCCCAGCCCGGCGCGGGCGGCGGGCAGATATTCCGTCTCCAGGAAGGTCACGAACCGGGCCTGGGCCGGACGCAGGCCGTCGCGGACCATGGCCGTCGCCCGCGCCTTCAGCGCCGCCCTGTCGGCGTAGGACACCGTGCCGGGCAGCCGGTCCAGCGCCGCGAGGGTCGGGTCTGCCTCCACCGGCGCGGCGGCGGCCTTGCGCGCCTGGGCCAGGGCGATCTCGGCGATGGGCCGCGGCTGGGTGAACTTCGTCTTCACCCCGCGACGGGCGTTCTCGGTATTGCTGGCGTACCAGCCGGGCAGGGCCGCGACACGCGCCAGCCAGGCCTCGGCGTCGGCCTTGCCCGTCATCGGCGCCACCTGGGCCAGATAGGCGATGTAGCCGTCCCAGGAGTCGTCGCTGGAGAAGGCCAGCCGTCCGGTGTCGAAGGCGATGGCCTGCAGCTGTCCATCGAGGACCCGGCCGAGGAAGGCGTGGTTGAGCTTGCCGTCCTCGTCCAGACCCTGGGGGTCGATGGCGGTGAGCCGCACCTGGAAGGCGGTCAGCGCCGTCTTGCGCCGGGCGTCGGCGGCAAGGGTGACGTCGGGCAGCTTCGACAGGGCCGCGACATCGCCGTTTGCCCCGGCCGAGAGCGGATCCTCGGCCATCCGCCACGCCTCGTAGTCGACCATCAGGGCGGTGAGCGCCGCCTGCGCGGCCGCGGCGCCGGCCGGCGGGGTCAGGGCGGTGGGCGTGGCCGGAGCCTGCCGGGCCATGGCGGCCGGGCCCAGGGCCAGGGCGCCGGCGGCCAGCAGCAGAACGGCGGTGTTGCGACGGATCATCGGTACTCTCCCCACGGATCGGGCGGCAGGCTGCCCCGCGAGGCGCGGGACCGCAAGCCGGGGCTTGGCGAAGCCGCCCGGCGCGGTTCAATCTGCCGCCTCACACCCCGGGGGAGGGACAGTCCATGAGCTTCCTGACGCGCCGCACGGCCATCGACGGCCATCCCGACCACGCCCATGGATCGGGCCTGAAGGCGACGCTCGGCTGGCCGCATCTGGTGGCGCTGGGCGTCGGGGCCATCGTCGGCACCGGGATCTACACCCTGACCGGCGAGGCCGCAGGCCTGGCGGGGCCGGGCGCCATGCTGTCCTTCCTGATCGCCGGCGCGGTCTGCGCCGCCGCCGCCCTCTGCTACGCCGAGATGGCGACCATGATGCCCCGGGCCGGCAGCGCCTACACCTACAGCTACGCGGTGATGGGGGAGACCGTGGCCTGGGTGGTCGGCTGGAGCCTGATCCTCGAGTACACGGTGGTCTGCGCCGCCGTCTCCGTCGGCTGGGCAGGCTACGCCGGCGGCCTGATCCTCAGCTGGTGGCCGGAGGCGCCGGTGATATTCCTCAAGGGGCCGGAGGACGGGGGGCTGGTGAACCTGCCGGCCGTCTTCATTGCTTTGGCCGTCGCCGCCCTGCTGGCGCTGGGGACGCGAGAAAGCGCTCGGGTCAACTTCGTGCTGGTGATTGTCAAGCTGGTCGCCCTGGCCGGCTTCATCGCCCTGGCCCTGCCGGCGTTCAACAGCGGCAACTTCAGCCCCTTCATGCCGCACGGGTTCTGGGCGCATGAGGTCGACGGCGTGAAGTTCGGCGTCATGGGCGCCGCCTCGATCATCTTCTTCGCCTTCTACGGCTTCGACGCCATCTCGACCGCCTCGGAGGAGGCCAGGAACCCGGGACGCGACCTGACCATCGGGATTGTCGGCTCGATGGCCCTTTGCACGCTGATCTATATGGCGGTCGCCGCCGCCGCGATCGGCGCCATGCCGCCCGCCGAGTTCGCGACCAGCCAGGAGCCGCTGGCCCACATCATCCGCTCGCTCGGCCACCCGCGCGCCGCCGACCTGATCGGCCTCGCCGCC
This sequence comes from Caulobacteraceae bacterium, assembly GCA_027487945.1. Classification (GTDB taxonomy): domain Bacteria; phylum Pseudomonadota; class Alphaproteobacteria; order Caulobacterales; family Caulobacteraceae; genus Caulobacter. The sequence goes on along the minus strand of JAIYCQ010000018.1, from coordinate 131,964 downwards.
ATCATCGCCATGCCGACGGTGATCATGGTCTTCATGTACGGCCAGACCCGCGTCTTCTTCGCCATGGCCCGCGACGGCCTGCTCCCGAAGGCGCTGTCGAAGGTCCACAGCCGCTTCGGCACCCCGGTCGGCGTCACCCTCATGACCGGCGTCATCGCCGCGGTGCTGGGCGGGGCCCTGCCGCTGGGCCGCATCGTCTCGGTCGCCAACGCCGGCACCCTGGCCGCCTTCATCGCCACGGCCATCGCCATGATGATCCTGCGGGTCCAGCAGCCGGCCCGGCCCCGCCGGTTCAAGACGCCGCTGTGGTGGCTGGTCGGTCCGTTCGCCGTGCTCGGCTGCGCCTATCTCTTCGCCGGCCTGAGCACCTTCACCATGATCGTCTTCGTGGTCTGGAACCTGATCGGCCTTGCGGCCTACCTCCTGTACTTCCGCACGAGGAGCAACCTGGCGACGCTCTAGGCCTCAGTCGTCCAGTCCGTCCCCCAGCGCATCCAGCGCCGCTTCCATGGCGCTTTCGAGCACCGGGCGCAGCCCTGCGGCCCGCGTCTCGTCGATGCGGTTGTCGGGGCCCAGGTGGGTGCTCTTGGCCAGTTCCATCTGGATGGCGTGGACGCCCCGGGCCGGCGCGCCGTAGGTCCGCGTGATGAAGCCGCCCTTGAAGCGGCCGTCGAGCACGGTGCTGAAGCCGCTCGCCCGGCAGACGCCGAACGCCGCGGCCCGGGCGTCCTCGCCGCAGGCCGCGCCGTCGGCCGTGCCCAGGTTCAGGTCGGGCAGGGCGCCGTCGAAGAGCCTCGGCACGACCGGGCTGATCGAGTGGGCGTCCCAGAGCAGCGCAAAGCCGTGCGCCTCGACGGCGGCGTCGATCGCCGCCTTCAGGGCGTCGTGATAGGGTCGCCAGAAGCGGTCGCGCCGGGCGGCGATCTCGGCCGCGTCCGGCGCGCTTCCCCTGTAGACCGGCTCGCCCAGGAAGGTCTCGGTCGGGACGAGGCCCGCGCCCCATTGCCCCGGATACAGGGGCTTGTCGTCCGGGGGCCGATTGACGTCGATGACCAGCCGTGACCAGCGGGCGGTGACGGTCGTCGCCTCCAGCTCGTCGGTAAAGTCGTACAGGGCCGGCTGCGCGAAGTCGGTGTCGTCCAGCCGCAGGGCCTCCGGGGTCATGCGGCTGGCGATGTCGTCGGGCACGTCGGTCCCGACATGCGGGAAGCTGACGATCAGCGGGCTGGCCCCGCGGCTGATGTGGACGTCGGTCATGCAGTGCGTCCTTCGCGACGCGATCCCGTCGGATCGCTCCTCGGGATGACGAGCGCGGTGGAACGCCATCCACCTTCGTCATGGTGAGGAGGGAGCCTTGGGCGAGCGTCGCGAACCACGCAAGCCCTCACAGCTTCACAATCCCCCCGAACGCGCCGTCCAGCACCAGCGCCGTCACCGCCGCGATGTCGGGGGCGAAGTAACGGTCGCGGTCGTAGGCGGCGGCGACCGAGCGGACGAGGGCGTGGGCCTTCTCCAGCGGCGGGGACGAGCGCAGCGGGCGGCGGAACTCGAGACCTTGCGCTGCCGCCAGGAGCTCGATGGCGACGATGGCGGCGCTGTTCTGCGCCATAGTGGTCAGCCGGCGGGCCGCGTAGGTGGCCATGGAGACGTGGTCCTCCTGGTTGGCGCTGGTCGGCAGGCTGTCGGTGCTGGAGGGATGGCTCAGGCCCTTGTTCTCGCTGGCCAGGGCGGCGGCGGTGACCTGGGCGATCATGAAGCCGGAATTGACCCCGGGCTCGGCGACGAGGAAGGCCGGCAGGGCGCTCATGTTGGGGTCGACCAGCAGGGCCGTGCGCCGCTCGCTCAGGGCGCCGATTTCGGCGATGGCCAGGGCCAGGGTGTCGGCCGCGAAGGCCACCGGCTCGGCGTGGAAGTTGCCCCCCGACAGCGCCTCGCCCGTCTCGGCGAAGACCAGAGGGTTGTCGGTGACCGCGCCCGCCTCGATCAGCAGGGTGCGTTCGGCATGGCCGAGCAGGTCCAGCGCGGCGCCCATCACCTGCGGCTGGCAGCGCAGGCTGTAGGGGTCCTGCACCCGGTCGCAGTCGTCGTGGCTGTGGCGGATGGCGCTGCCGTCCAGCAGGCCGCGCAGGGCGGCGGCCACGGCGATCTGGCCGGGCTGGCCGCGAGCGGCGTGGATTCGGGCGTCAAAGGGGGTGTCGCTGCCCAGCGCGGCGTCGACGCTCATCGCCCCGGCGACCAGCGCCGCCTCGAACACCCTTCGCGCCAGCACCAGCCCCTTGAGGGCCAGCGCGGTCGAGGCCTGGGTGCCGTTGATCAGCGCCAGCCCCTCCTTGGCCCGCAGCGCGATGGGCGCGAGCCCGGCGCGCCTCAGACCTTCCATGGCGGGGATCGTCTCACCGCCGTGCCGCATATCGCCCACGCCCAGCAGGGCCGCCGACATATGGGCCAGCGGGGCCAGGTCGCCCGAGGCGCCGACCGAGCCCTTCTCCGGGATCACCGGCAGGATGTCGGCCGCCAGCAGCCGTTGCAGCATGGCGATCAGCTCGGGTCGCACGCCCGACAGGCCGCGCGACAGACCGGCGACCTTGAGCAGCAGGATCAGCCGCACGACATCGTCAGGCAAAGGATCGCCGACGCCGCAGCAATGGGACAGGATCAGGTTGCGCTGCAGGTCGGCCAGCTGGTCCGGGCGGATGGTCTGTTTGGCCAGCAGGCCGAAGCCGGTGTTCACGCCATAGACGGTGCGACCGTCGGCCAGGATCGCCTCGATGGTCGCGGCCGAGCGGGCGACCGCCTGGCGCGCGCCGTCGTTCAGGGCCGTGCGGACCGGGCCGGCCAGGGCCGTCCGCACATGGCTCAGATCAATGGGCATGTCGCCCAGCACGAGGTCCGGCGTCATCGCACCGCCTCCAGCGACGGCAGGTCGAGGCCCTGCTTACGGGCGCAGTCGACTGCGATCTCGTAGCCGGCGTCGGCGTGGCGCATGACGCCCGTCCCTGGATCATTCCACAGCACCCGCTCCAGCCGGCGGGCCGCTTCCGGCGTGCCGTCGGCGACAATGACCACCCCGGCGTGCTGGCTGTAGCCCATGCCGACGCCGCCGCCGTGGTGCAGCGACACCCAGGTCGCGCCGCTGGCGGTGTTGAGCAGGGCGTTGAGCAGCGGCCAGTCGCTGACCGCGTCGCTGCCGTCCAGCATCGCCTCGGTCTCGCGGTTGGGGCTGGCCACCGAACCGCTGTCGAGGTGGTCGCGGCCGATGACGACCGGCGCCTTGAGCTCGCCGCTGGCGACCATCTCGTTGAACTTCAGGCCGGCGCGGTGGCGGTCGCCCAGACCGATCCAGCAGATGCGGGCCGGCAGGCCCTGGAAGGCGATCCGCTCCCGCGCCATGTCCAGCCAGCGGTGCAGGTGGACGTTGTCGGGGAAGAGCGCCTTCATCGCCTGGTCGGTCCTGAAGATGTCTTCGGGATCGCCCGACAGCGCCGCCCAGCGGAACGGGCCGATGCCCCGGCAGAACAGCGGCCGGATACAGGCGGGCACGAAGCCGGGGAAGTCGAAGGCGCCCTCCAGTCCTTCGTCCAGCGCCACCTGGCGGATGTTGTTGCCGTAGTCGAGGGTCGGCACGCCCATGCGGTGGAAGTCGAGCATGGCCTGCACATGCGGCACGATCGACGCGCGCGCGGCCCGGTCGACGGAGGCCGGATCGGCGAGGCGGGCCTGCTCCCATCGCTCCACGGTCCAGCCCTTCGGCAGGTAGCCGTTGACGGTGTCGTGGGCGCTGGTCTGGTCGGTGACGACGTCGGGCCGAACGCCGCGGCGGACCAGCTCGGGGAACACCTCGGCGGCGTTGCCGAGCAGGCCGACGGAGATCGCGCGACCTTCCTTCGTCGCCCGGTCGATGCGGGCCAGGGCGTCGTCGAGGTCCTCGGTCGCCTCGTCGAGGTAGCGGGTCTCCAGCCGGCGCTCGATGCAGCGGCGCTGGCATTCGACGGCCAGCATGCTCGCGCCGGCCATGGTCGCGGCCAGCGGCTGGGCGCCGCCCATGCCGCCCAGGCCCCCGGTCAGGATCCATTTGCCGGTCAGGTCGCCGCCGAAGTGCTGGCGGCCGACCTCGACGAAGGTTTCGTAGGTGCCCTGCACGATCCCCTGGCTGCCGATGTAGATCCAGCTGCCGGCGGTCATCTGGCCGTACATGGCCAGACCCTTCTTATCGAGCTCGTGGAAATGCTCCCAGGTCGCCCATCTGGGCACCAGGTTCGAATTGGCGATCAGAACCCGGGGCGCGTCGGCGTGGGTGCGGAACACCCCGACCGGCTTGCCCGACTGGACCAGCAGGGTCTGGTCGTCCTCCAGCCGGCGCAGGGCGGCGACGATGCGGTCGAAGCTGTCCCAGTCGCGGGCCGCCTTGCCGATGCCGCCGTAGACCACGAGGTCCTCGGGCCGCTCCGCGACCTCCGGGTCGAGGTTGTTCATCAGCATCCGGACGGCGGCTTCCGTCTGCCACGACTTCGCGGTCTTCACCGGGCCGTGGTCGGCGCGGACGATGCGGCTGTTGCTGGCCATCAGGCGGTGTCTCCAAAGCGTCCGGCCAGCTGGAAGGCGTGGCCGGGATGAATCAGGCGGGCGGCGGAGGCGACCTGCCCCCGGCTCCAGGTCCGGCGGGCGACGGTCAGGACCGGCGCCTGTTCGGCGAGGCGCAGCAGGCCGGCCGTGCGGGCGTCGGCGGCCTCGGCCCGGACGATCTGTTCGCCCGCCGCGATCGGCGCTGCGGCCAGCAGATGGGCGGCGGGGGTGGCGCGGGTGAAGTCCTGGGCCAGGTAGTCGGGGAAGATCGCGGGCGAGACCCAGCGGCGTTCCAGCTGGATCGGCGCCTCCCCTTCGAAATGGACGACCTCGGAGCGGAACAGCGGCGCGCCCGGCGCGGTGTCGAACGCCCTTGCCAGCCCGGCGTCGGCGCCGACGGCCTCCAGCGCGATCACCTCGGCCCGCCAGACATGGCCGCGCGCGGCGACCTCCTCGGCGATGTCGCGGATCTCCAGCGGATGGCTTTCGGCCAGCGGCTCGCCCGCCACGAAGGCGCCGACCCCGGCGCGGCGGACGATCAGGCCCTCCTGCGTCAGCTCGTCCAGCGCCCGGCGAACGGTCATCCGCGCCACGCCCAGTTCGCGGACCAGCTCGTGCTCGGAGGCGATGCGGTCGCCGGCCCGCCAGCGGCCGGTGCGGATGGCCCCCAGCACATGGCGCTTGACGCCCTGGTAGCGCGCGGCGCGGGCGGCGGTCATGCGGTCAGCTCTGCGATGGCCTTGCGGTAGGCGGCGGCGATGGCGTCGCGATGGACATGGCGGCCGCCCTCGACGATTCGGGTCCCGCCGGACCAGACCTGGTCGATGGCGCCGGAGCCGGAGAACACCAGGCTGTCGAGGATCAGGTCGCCGTCGCGGCCGGCCAGCGTCGGATGATCCATGTCCAGTACGACCAGGTCGCATCGCGCCCCGACGGCGATCTCCCCGGTGCGACGGCCGGTGGGGTTGGTCCCGGCCCGCGCGGCCGACAACCACAGACCCGCTCCGACATGCTCCCCCGTGCCGCCGCTCATCGTGCGTTTGCGGGCCCGCAGCCGGCGACCGTACTCGAACCAGCGCAGCTCCTCGGCGGCGTTGGTGGTCACATGGCTGTCCGAGCCGATCCCGAACCGGCCGCCCGCGCCCAGGAAGGCGTCGGCGTTGAAGAAGCCATCCCCGAGGTTGCCCTCCGTCGACGGGCAGAGCGCCACCGTCGCGCCCGTTTGCGCCAGCCCGGACGCCTCCGCGTCGGTCATGTGGGTGGCGTGGACCAGGGTCCAGCGCCCGGAGAGCGGCGTGTTGGCGAGCAGCCACTCGACCGGCCGTGCGCCCGACCAGGCCAGGCAGTCGTCGACCTCGCCGGTCTGTTCGGCAGCGTGGATATGAACCGGCAGGGCCGGGTCGACGCCGGCCAGCACCTCGGCGATCTGCGCGGGGGTCACGGCCCGCAGGCTGTGAAAGGCGAAGGCCTCGGCGCGGGACTCCTCCAGGAGGCGCAGGAACTGGTCGGTCGTCTTGATGAACCGCCGCTGGCCATGTTTGGGCGGCAGGCCGCCGAAGCCGGAATGGCTGTAGAGCACGGGCGCCAGGGTGAAGCCGAAGCCGGCCGCCTCGGCCGCCCGCCGGTGCGCCTGGGCGGTCTCGGCCGGGTCGGCAAAGGCGCGGCCCTCCGGGTCGTTGTGCAGGTAGTGGAACTCGACGATGCCGCCGTATCCGCCCTCGGCCAGCTCGGCGTAGAGCATGGCGGCGATGGCCTCCATCTGCGGCGGCGTGATGCGGTCCAGGAAGCGGTACATCGCCTCCCGCCAGGCCCAGAAATCCTCCCCCCCCGCCCTGGCCCGCTCGGCCAGGCCCGCCATGGCGCGCTGGAAGGCGTGGCTGTGCAGGTTGGTGATCGCCGGGACGGTCGCGCCCTTCAGGCGTTGCGCGCCGTTGGCGGGCACGCCGGTCTCGACCCCCATGACGACGCCGCCCTGAACCGTCAGCCGCACGTCGCGGGCCCAGCCTCCGGGCAGTCGCGCCTGGTCGAGATGAAGGGTGTTGGCCACTTGTCTAAACCTGTCTAATCGGGGCCACCCTATCCATGAACCCCTCCGGGTGGCAAGACAGCGACATGCAGCGGATCGACCTGATCATCACCGACTGCCGCGCGGCGACCATGGTCCCGGGCGACACGCCGTATGGCGCGGTCGAGGACGCGCTGATCGCGGTGGACAAGGGTCGCATCGTCTGGATCGGCCCGCGCGCCGAGGCCCCGGCGTTCAACCCCTTCGCGGTTACCCGGCTCGACGGCCGGTGGGTGACGCCCGGGCTGATCGACTGCCACACCCATCTGGTCTTCGGCGGCGACCGCATCGGCGAGTTCGAGGCGCGGCTCGGCGGCGCGACCTACGAGGAGATCGCCCTCGCCGGGGGCGGTATCCGGTCCTCCGTCGCGGCGACCCGCGAGGCCGATGAGCCCGAACTGATCCGCCGCGCGCGACGGCGGCTGGAGGCCTTCGTCGCCGAGGGCGTGACCACGATCGAGATCAAGTCCGGCTACGGCCTCGACCTGGAGACAGAGCTGAAGATGCTGCGCGTCGCCCGCTACCTGGACGGCGACGCCCGGGTGGTGACCAGCTTTCTCGGCCTCCACGCCGCGCCGAAAGACGTGGGCCGCGAGGCCTGGATCGACATGATCGTCGACGAGGCCCTGCCGGCGGCGCATGCGCGGGGGCTGGTCGACATTGTCGACGCCTATCTCGAAGGCATCGCCTTCACCCCGGCCGAGGTCTCGCGGCTGTTCGACAAGGCGACGTCGCTCGGCCTGCCCGTCCGGCTGCACGCCGACCAGCTCGGCGACGGCGCTGGCGCCGCGCTGGCGGCGCGCCACGGCGCGCTGTCGGCTGACCATCTGGAGTTCACCTCGCAGGCTGGAGTCGAGGCCATGGCGAAGGCCGGCACAGTAGCCGTCCTGCTGCCCGGCGCGTTCGTGGCGCTGGCCGAGACGCAGAAGCCGCCGGTCGCCGCGCTGCGGGCGGCGGGCGTGCCGATGGCGGTGGCCAGCGACTGCAACCCGGGCACCTCGCCGCTGCTGTCGCTGCGCGCGGCGATGATGCTGGCCTGCGCCCAGTTCCGCCTGACGCCCGAGGAGGCCCTGGCCGGCGTCACCCGCAACGCCGCCCGGGCGCTGGGCCTTGCCGGCCAGACCGGGACCCTGGAGGTCGGCAAGCTGGCCGACATGGCCTGCTGGGACATCGAACGCCCGGCGGAGCTCAGCTACTGGCTGGGCGGTCGGCTGCTGAGCCGAAGCTGGCGGGCGGGCCGGCCGGTGGTGGCCTGAAGCCGCGCCCTACTCGACGACCGTGAAGCGGCCCTTCTCGAACACCTTCAGAACCTGATCCAGCTCATGGCCGCGCTTGAGCACATGGCCGCTCTGGGTCAGCACAGACCAGGCGCCCTGTCGCCGGGCCAGCGCCGGGCGTTTCTCGATGCGGTAGAGCGGCGCTTCGCCGGTGCGGCGGAAGATCGAGAACACCGCTGCCTCCGCGCCCCCGCCGATGCCGTAGTCGCGCCAGTCGCCGGCGGCCACGCGCTGGCCGTACAGACGCAGAAGCCGCTCCAGCTCGCGCCGCTCGAAGAAGACCGTCGCGGCCCGGGGCGAGGGATATGTCGGATCGAACGCCATGCCTGATGGAGGCTAGCGCTGAATCGCGGCGCTTGGCGAGCGTTGTCGCGTTTTCGTCACGGTCGCCCCGATTGTGCGCCGTCGGTCACACAGGGACGCACAAAGACCTTATTTCGGACGCGCGACCGCCGGATCGACCCGTCAGATTATCAGTGTCGGCCGGTCGGAAGTCCTGAGGTTCTGGATCCTGAACAGCCCCCCCAGCCCCGTCCCGGATCGCGGGACTTCGGCCGGCCGACGACCTTCCCCTGTATCCCCTCCATGAGCCCGCGTTGCCTTCCCCAAAGGCAGCGCGGGTTTCATTGTGTCCACACAACAGATCAGACAGGGAAACGGACATGGGCAGACTGGCGGGACGGGTGGCGATCGTCACGGGCGCGGCGAGCGGCATAGGCCGGGCCGCCGCCGGGCTCTTCGCCGCCGAAGGGGCGCAGGTGCTGGCGGTGGACCGCCCCGGTACGGACCTCACCTTCGACCATGCCGGGATCCAGGGCCTGGGCGTCGACATTTCCGGCGACGGCGCGCCGAGGCAGATCATCGACGCCGCCATCGCCGCCTTCGGCAAGCTGGACATCGTCTACAACAACGCCGGCGTCTCCGGCTCGACGCCGGTCGGCGAGACCAGCGACGAGGAGTTCGACCGCCAGTACGGGATCAACCTGCGCGCCGCCTTCCGCATCGCGCGGGACGCCACGCCGCATCTGGTCAAGTCGGGCGTCGGACGGCTGATCTTCACGGCCTCGATCATGGCGCGGCATACCGACAACGGCCTCGTCGCCTATTCGGCCTCCAAGGCCGGTGTGGTCGGGATGATGCGGACCTTCGCCCTGGAGCTCGGCCGCCACGGCGTGACCAGCAACGCGATCCTGCCCGGCGCCATCGCCACCGGCATGACCGCCGGCAGCTTCCAGCGCGAGGACATCGCCGCCCTGTGGGCGAAGAAGGCGGCGCTCAAGCGCCTTGGCCAGCCGATCGACATCGCCCGGGCGGCGCTGTTCCTGGCCTCCGACGAGGGCGGGTTCGTGACCGGCCAGGCGCTGGGGGTCGACGGCGGGCTGATGCTGCGGGTGTGAGGCCGTGCGTGCTTCGACACGCGTCCTGCGGACGCTGCACAGCATGACGTGGGTGAGTAGCCGTCCAGAGACGTCATCCTGAGCAGCCGCGCAGCGGCGTGTCGAAGGCCGCACAGCCTACTTCGCCAGCACCGCGATGATCTTGCCGCCCTTGCTGGCCTGGACCAGCACCACGGTCTCAAGGCCCTCGGACCCGGCGGCGGGGACGCGGTAGGCGGTGGGCTTGCCGCGCCAGGCGCCGAGGCGCTCGATCTCGCGGACCATATTGCGCTGGACCAGGGTCTGCCCACGGGTGTCGCCGCGTTTGGGCGTCACCTCCTGCGGGCGGGGATCGTAGCGAACCAGCCAGACCTCCGCGCCGCCGCGCGGCACGGGGCCGGACCCCACCGCGACGCGGCGGGCGCCCATGAACATCATGTCGGGCGGGTTGCGCCGCTCGCGGGCGGCCTGGTCGACCAGGGGCTCGATCTTCTCGGGGCGCACGCCGGAGGCCTGCACCTGGCCATCGATGACCACCTGCGGGGTGTAGACCTCGCGAAGGGCCAGCTTGCGGGCGTAGGCGCGCTGGCGCTCGGTGAAGGCCGGCTGGGCGAAGGTGTCCGGCCAGCCCATGTAGTCCCAGTAATCGACAGCGAAGGTCAGGGCCAGGACGTCCGGCCGCTCCGACAGTTCCGACACCAGCTCATTGGCCCTGGCGCAGGACGAGCAGCCCTGGGCCGTGAAGAGCTCCACGACCACGGGCGGCCGCGCCCGCGCCGGGGCGACCGACGGGACCAGGGCGATCAGCAGGAGGGCGAGGAGCAGGCGACGCATTGCACCGCACTTAATCGAAGAAGGGTCACGGGCGCGTTTCACGAGCCCGTGAAGCGGGGACAGCGACGCCCGGCAGGGCGTCACTGTCCCCTTGAGCCTTACGCTTCGCCCTTGGCGAGGTTGCGCAGCACGTAGGGCATCACGCCGCCGCTGGTGAAGTACTCCAGCTCGGTCGGGCCATCGATGCGGCAACGGACCGGGAACCGCGCGATGCGACCGTCCGACGGACGGTAGAGCTCGACGATCAGCTGCTTGCGCGGCGACAGGTCCTGCAGGCCGCGGATCGAGACGATCTCCTCGCCCGTCAGGCCCAGACGCTGCCAGCCGTCCGACAGGAACTGCAGCGGCAGCACGCCCATCTGAACCAGGTTCGAGCGGTGGATGCGCTCGAAGCTCTCGGCGATCACGGCGCGGACGCCGAGCAGCTTGGCGCCCTTGGCCGCCCAGTCACGCGAGGAGCCGGTGCCGTATTCCTTGCCGGCGAAGACGACGGCCGGACGGCCCTCGCCCTCGTAGCGCATGGCGGCGTCGTAGATCGACATCACCTCGCCCGACGGGAAGTGCTTGGTCACGCCGCCTTCGATTTCCGGGGTGATCTTGTTGCGGATCCGGATGTTGGCGAAGGTGCCGCGCATCATGACCTGGTGGTTGCCGCGCCGCGAGCCGTAGCCGTTGAAGTCCTCGAAGCGGACCTGGTGCGACAGCAGGTATTCACCGGCCGGCGAGGTCTTCTTGATCGAGCCGGCCGGGCTGATGTGGTCGGTGGTGATGGAGTCGCCGAACACGCCCAGGACCCGGGCCTCGATGATGTCCTTCACCGCGTCGGGGGTCATGGTCATGCCCTCGAAGTAGGGCGGGTTCTGGACGTAGGTGGAGCCCATGTCCCAGGCGTAGGTCTGGCCGCCTTCGACCTTGATGGCCTGCCAGTGCTTGTCGCCCTTGAAGACATCGCCGTAGCGCTTGGCGAACATCTCGCTGGTCACCGACTTGCGCTGCAGGTCGGCGATGTCCTTCGAGGTCGGCCAGATATCGCGCAGGAAGACGTCGTTGCCCTTCTTGTCCTGGCCCAGCGGCTGGGTGGCCAGGTCGATGCGCATCGAGCCGGCGAGGGCGTAGGCCACCACCAGCGGCGGTGAGGCCAGGTAGTTGGCGCGGACGTCCGGGTTCACCCGACCTTCGAAGTTGCGGTTGCCCGACAGCACCGAGCAGGCGACCAGGTCGGCTTCGTTGACGGCGGCGCTGATCGCCTCCGGCAGCGGACCGGAGTTGCCGATGCAGGTGGTGCAGCCGTAGCCGACCAGGTTGAAGCCCAGCGCGTCCAGCGACTTGGTCAGGCCGGCCTTGGCCAGATAGTCGGTGACCACCTGCGACCCGGGGGCCAGCGAGGTCTTCACCCAGGGCTTGACCTTCAGGCCCTTGGCCACCGCGTTCTTGGCCAGAAGGCCGGCGGCGATCAGGACGCTGGGGTTGGAGGTGTTGGTGCAGCTGGTGATGGCGGCGATGACCACGTCGCCGTGCCCGACGTCGAAGCTTTCGCCCTTCACCGGCTCGCGGCGGTCCATCTGCTCCTTCTTGCCGAACTCGTCGGCCAGCGCGACCTCGAAGGCCGCGGCGGCGTCGCTGAGCAGCACGCGGTCCTGCGGACGCTTGGGGCCGGCCAGCGAGGACTGGACCTCGCCGAGGTCGAGCTCGAGCACGTCGGTGAACACCGGCTCCGGCGCTTCGGGGTCGAACCACAGGCCCTGGGCTTTGGCGTAGGCCTCGACCAGGTTGACGCGCTGGGCGTCACGGTTGGTCGCGCGCAGGTAGTCGACGGTGGCCTGGCTGATCGGGAAGAAGCCGCAGGTGGCGCCGTACTCGGGGGCCATGTTGGCGATGGTCGCCTGGTCCTCGATCGTCAGGTTGGCGATGCCCGAACCGAAGAACTCGACGAACTTGCCGACGACGCCCTTCTTGCGCAGCATCTGCGTGACGGTGAGCACCAGGTCGGTGGCCGTCGCGCCTTCCGGCATGGCGCCGGTCAGGCGGAAGCCGATGACTTCCGGGATCAGCATCGGGATGGCCTGGCCCAGCATCGCGGCCTCGGCCTCGATGCCGCCCACGCCCCAGCCCAGCACAGACAGGCCGTTGACCATGGTGGTGTGCGAGTCGGTGCCGACCACGGTGTCCGGATAGGCGACCTCGGCCTCGAGGCCGGCGTCGGTGGCGGTCCAGACGGTCTGGGCCAGGTACTCGAGGTTCACCTGGTGGCAGATGCCGGTGCCCGGGGGCACGACGCGGAAGTTGTTGAAGGCCGAGCTGCCCCAGCGCAGGAAGCGGTAGCGCTCGATGTTGCGCTCGTACTCACGGTCGACGTTGTCGCCGTAGCTCTTGGCGGTGCCGAAGAAGTCGACCATCACCGAGTGGTCGATGACCAGGTCGACGGGGATCAGCGGGTTGATCTTGGAGGGGTCGGCGCCGAGGGTGTTCATGGCGTCACGCATGGCGGCCAGATCGACGACGGCGGGGACGCCGGTGAAGTCCTGCATCAGGACCCGGGCCGGGCGGAAGCTGATCTCGTGCTCGGTGGAGCCCTTGTTCTCGAGCCAGGCGGCCACGGCCTTGAGGTCGCGTTCGCTGGTGTCGCCGCCGTTCTCGTTGCGCAGCAGGTTCTCGAGAAGGACCTTCATCGAGGCCGGAAGCCGCGAAATTCCGGTCAGGCCGGCTTCTTCCGCCGCCGGAAGGCTGTAGTAGACGTAGGACGTGCCGCCGACCGCGAGGGTCCGGCGGGTTTGCAGGCTGTCGATAGACGCCATCTGGGGAGAGTCCTTTCCTGTTCACGGCCGCCCGAAAACCACTTCCGGGATCGCGCGCTCGGAAGGGACACACAGCGTCCCGCCCGGCGCGGCGTTACTCCGCGCGCGTTCGCGCGGGGCCGTTGCCGCGCTGCATACTCCGCGTCGCGCCAAACGTCCATGTCGGCGTCATGGACTTTGCGAGCCGCTCGCAGGTTGAAGCATGATTTCGCGGCTTGTCATCGAAGATCTCGCGCTGCGCCGGGGCGAGCGGCTGCTGTTCGAGCACCTCGCCTTTTCTGTCGCGCCGGGTGAGGTCGTCGCCCTGACCGGCCGGAATGGCGCGGGCAAGACCAGCCTGCTGCGGGCCGTGGCCGGGTTGCTGCGACCGGTCGCCGGCCGCGTGACCTTCGAGGGGATAGATCCGGACGCCGCGCCCGGCGCCCTGCATCTGCTCGGCCATCTCGACGGGCTCAAGGGCGGCCGCACCGCCTGGGAGGAGCTGCGATTCGCCGCACTGTGGAGCGGGGGGACAGAGGACGCCGCCCGCGCCGCCGCCGCCACGCTCGAGCTGGACCGTCTGCTGACCCTGGAAGTGCGCAAGCTGTCGGCCGGACAGCGGCGCCGCCTGGCCCTGGCCCGCCTGCTGGCCGCGCCCCGGCCGCTGTGGCTGCTGGACGAGCCGCTCGCCCCGCTCGACTCGGTCTGGCGGGGCCGGCTGGGCGAGCTGATGGCCGCCCATACGGCCGGCGGCGGCATGATCCTGGCCGCGGTCCACGACCCGCTGCCGCTGCCCTCACGCGGCGTGGAGGTGGGGGCGTGAGGCCGCTGCTCACATTGCTGGGCCGCGAGCTGGCCCTGGCCTGGAGCCGGGGCGGGGGACCGCTGCCGGCCCTGGCCTTCTACGCCGGCATGGCCACCCTGTTGCCGTTCGCGGTCGGGCCCGAGCCCGAGCGGCTGGCGGCCGTCGCCCCCGGCTTCGCCTGGCTGGCCCTGGCCCTCGCCTCGCTGCTGTCGCTCGAGCGGCTGTTCGAACGGGATTTCGAGGACGGGACCCTCGACCTGCTGGCTCTGGGCGCCGCGCCGCTGGAGGCGGTCTGCGCGATCAAGTGCCTGGCCCAGTGGCTGGCCGCGGGCCTGCCTCTGGCCTTCGCCGCGCCGCTCGCCGCCGTGGCGCTGGGCGCGCCGGTCGCCCTGGCGCCGCTGGTCTTCCTCTGCGCAGTGATCGGCGGCCTGGCCTTCGCCTTCGTCGGGGGGCTGGGCGCGGCCCTGGCGCTCGGCAGCCGGCGGGGAGGGCTGCTCATCGCCATCATCGTACTTCCGCTGTTTGCCCCGCCGGTGATCTTCGGCGGCGGAGCCCTGACCCAGCTGGCGGCCGGACTGCCCTGGACCTCCGGCCTGGCGCTGCTGGCGGGCTGGACGGCGGCGGCCGTGGCGCTCAGCCCGCTGGCCATGGCGGCCGCCTGCCGCAACGCCGTCGACTGACCGGCCGTACCCCCGTGCGGGGTCCGCGCGTCAGGACTGCAACAAAGCGGCGCGGGCCGGCAAAACGCCAGACACAGACGCGTCGCAGGGTGGGCCATCACCACCACAAGGGAGAAACCCATGACGTCTGTGTTCTCGAAGGCTGTACTGCTCGCCGGCGCCCTGGCGCTGGGCGGGGTCACCATCGCCGCCGCCGCTCCCGAGGCGGGGGCGGAGAAGCGGGTGGTCATGCTGCGCGGCGGGGAGGGGCCCGGCGACAGGATGGACGGAGGCCCCGGCATGGGCCGCATGCGCCATCCCGACCCGGCCAAACACGCGCAACATTTGCGGGACGCGCTGCAGCTGACCGCCGCCCAGGAACCGGCCCTGCAGGCCTTCCTCGCCGCGACCACTCCCCCCGAGCATCCCGAACACCCCGGCCCCGACGGCGACAGGGGCGAGCTCCCGGCCCTGACCACGCCGGAACGGCTCGATCAGCGGGCGGCGATGATGGCCAGACATCAGGCGGCTTTCGAGGCCCGCGCGGCGGCCACCCGGACCTTCTACGCCCAGCTCACCGCGGCGCAGAAGAAGGCCTTCGACGCCCTGCCGATGATGCACGGACCCCGCAAGATGCACGGCCCGGGCGGCAGGGGCGGCGACCGCCCGATGTAGGGGGCGGCGGCGACGGACTTGCGCCATTGATCCCGCCGCCGTAAGCCGCGCGGGATGCTGTCCTTTCTCGCCAACCCCGACCGGTTCATGGCCTTCTCGCGCTGGGCCGCGCCGATGTTCGGCGTGCTGGCCGGCCTGCTGATCGCGGTCGGGCTCTGGCTCGGCTTCGCGGCGCCCGAGGACTACCAGCAGGGCGACACGGTGCGGATGATGTTCATCCATGTGCCGGCGTCCTGGCTGGCCCTGTTCGTCTACCTCTGCCTCGGCGTCGCCAGCTTCCTGAGCCTGGTGTTCCGTCACGCCCTGGCCGACGCCGCCGCCAAGGCCGCCGCGCCGCTCGGCGCGGTCTTCACCGCCCTGGCCCTGATCACCGGGTCGCTGTGGGGCAAGCCGATGTGGGGAACCTGGTGGGTCTGGGACGCGCGGCTGACCTCGGTGCTGGTGCTGTTCCTCTTCTACCTCGGCTACATCGCCCTGCGCGCCGCCATGGACGACGAGACCAGAGGCGGTCGGGCCGCCGCCATCCTGGCGCTGGTCGGTCTGGTCAACCTGCCGATCGTCAAGTTCTCGGTCGACTGGTGGAACAGCCTGCACCAGGGCGCCTCGGTGTTCCGCGCCGACGGCCCGGCGATGACCAACGACTACCTGATCCCGTTGCTGCTGATGGGGCTCGGCTACATGGCTGCCTTCGGGTCGCTTTGGCTGGTCCGCATCCGGGCCGAGGTCTGGCGGCGCAGGGCGATGGTCCTGGCCCTCAAGGCGGCGGAGGCGTGATGCCCGATCTCGACACCGGCAAGTACGCCTTGTTCGTCTGGCCGGCTTTCGCGGTCAGCGCGATCGGTTTCGCCTGGATGATCGCCGACAGCCTCGCCCGCGCCCGCCGCTGGAAGGCCGAGGTCGAGCGTCTGGGCGGCAAGGCGGGCCGATGAAGCGCTGGCTGGCCTTCCTGCCGCTGGCCGCGCTGGCCGCGCTGGCCGTGCTGTTCATCGGTTTCAGCCTCAAGCGTAATCCGCAGGTCCAGCCCGACGCCATGGTCGGCAAGCCGATGCCGGCGCTCAGCCTGCCGGACCTCGCCACCGGCCGGCCCGTGGCGCTGGCCGAGGCGGCCCGCGGGCCGGTGCTGGTCAACTTCTTCGCCTCCTGGTGCGCGCCTTGCGAGATCGAGCACCCCGAGCTGATGCGGCTGAACGCCCGGGGCGTGCCGATCGTCGGAGTCGCCTACAAGGACGCGCCGGAAAACAGCACCGCCTTCATCACCAAGCTGGGCGATCCCTTCCGCGCAAAGCTCATCGACCGGGACGGCCGGGCAGGCCTTGAGTTCGGCGTCACCGGCGTGCCGGAGACCTTCCTGGTCGCCGCCGATGGCACGATCCTGGCCAAGCACAGCGGCCCCCTGACCCCGGCCGATTCCGAAGCGCTGCTCGCCCGGGCGCGCTAGACGGAAGGCCTGGCGGCTCCGCCGCCCCGAACCGCCCGCGCCTCAACCGGCGTTAACCGCCGCTTCATCGGCCGGATCATAGTTTCCACGCTGTTAACCACGTTCGGGATTCGCCGGTGACCGTCGTCCGCCCCCCTGTCTGGCCGACCATTTCGCCGCCCGCCGCCGGCGGCGCCGGCGGCGCGGGCGATGCGCGGCAGAGTGCGCGCGGGGCCTTCTTCGAGCAGGCTCTGGGTCGGGCGGCGGGCGCCGCCCCGCAGGTCCAGGCGCCGGTCGTCCGGGCCGAGACGACGGCGCAGCCGCATGCGGAGCGCGTGCGGGCCGCCTTCACCGCGCCCCAGGAGCCGCCGCAGAAGATTCTGCGGCCGGGGTCGCTGCTGGACATCAAGGTCTAGGGTCCCGTCTCCCTGGGGGAGATGGAGGTCAGGCCTCAGTCCCCGCCACCGCCGGGGATCTCGATCGGCTTGATCTTCTTCTTTTTCTTCTTCTCGGCCTTCGGCGCCTTGGTCGGCTTGTCGGCCTTCGGGGCCTTCTCGGCCTTGGGCTTCTTCTCGATGGCGACGCCGGTCGCCAGGGCGGCCAGGGCTTCCAGAATGACGGCGCGCTGGCCCTTGGACAGCAGGGCCAGCAGGCGGGCGTCGGCGGCGGCGGCCCGGGGTCCGGTCTCCGCCAGGGCCGTGCGGCCGGCGTCGGTGAGTCGGACGGCATTGGCGCGCGCGTCGAGCGTCGAGCGTTCGCGGGCCAGCAGGCCCTTGTCGATCATGCGGGCGACCATGTCCGCCAGGGTCGAGCGGTCGACGCCGGTGGCGGCCACGAGGTCGGCCTGGGCGGCGCCCTCGCGCACGGCGACAGCGGCCAGCACCGCGTGCTGGCGCTGGGTCACGGCCCCCGGGCCAGCCTCCTCGGCGTAGAAGTCGAGCGCGCGCTGTGCGGCGCGATGCAGCAGATGTCCGACCGAGGCCTCGACGGCCGGGGTCCGTTTCGCGGACTTGTCTTTCGCCATGTCAGGTCCCCCTCCGGCTGTCCGGTGCGGACCCTAGCGAGCCTACACGACGATTTGACGACGGACGATCCCGGCCTGTTCAGACCCCTGGATCGGGCGGTTCGGGCGCCGTCGCCTGATCTTCCGGCTGCTGAAGGTGCTTCATCATGAAGGGCACCTGGGTCAGGGAGAAGATGATCGCCAGGGGCAGAACCGCGATGCGGAAGCCGACCCAGACATCGTCCGTCTGGGTTCGCCACACCAGTTCGTTGGCCGCGGCGATGGCCACGAAGTACAGCCCGTAGCGGATCGTCAGCGTGCGCCAGGCGCTGTCATTCATCCGCAGGCTGTCGCCGAGCAGCAGCTTCAGCGGGTTCTTGCCCAGCGCCACCCCGCCCAGCAGGGCCGCGGCGAAGGCGGCGTTCTGGAAGCTCAGCTTCATCTTCACGAACGTCGGATCGTCGAAGATGAGCGTCAGCCCGCCGAACACCACCGCGAAGATGCCGGCGATCAGCGGCAGCGGTGCGATCCGCCGCTCGACCAGCCAGCCGACCGCCAGGGCCAGCAGCGAGGCGGCGACCAGCACGCCCGTGGCCAGCAGCATGTCGCGCCCGAACCCGAAGAAGGTCACCGCGAAGGCGATCGGCGCGCCGTAGTCGACCGCCGTGCGCACCCAGCGCGTATTCGATCCGGCCATGTCCGTCAGGTCTCCAGTCCGACCAGCGACCGCGAGAACGCGCGCGCGTCGAAGGGTTGCAGGTCCTCGACGCCTTCACCGACGCCGATCAGCTTGATGGGGGAGTCCGAGGCCTGGGCCACCGGCACCAGCACCCCGCCGCGGGCGGTGCCGTCCAGCTTGGTCATAACGATGCCCGACACGCCGATCTGGTTGCCGAAGATCTTCTCCTGGGCGAGCGCATTGCGGCCCACCGTGGCGTCGAGCACGAGCAGGGTCTCGTGCGGGGCCTCCGCATCGACCTTCTTGATCACCCGGATGACCTTCAGGAGCTCGTTCATGAGGTCCTGTTTGTTCTGCAGCCTGCCGGCGGTGTCGATCAGAACCACGTCGTAGCCTTCGGCCCGGCCGCGCTCGACGGCGTCGAAGGCGAGGCCCGCGGAATCCGCGCCGATTTCGCGCGACATGAAGTCGGCCCCGGCCCGCTCGGCCCAGACCTGCAGCTGGCCGACGGCGGCGGCGCGGAAGGTGTCGCCGGCGGCGATCAGCACCCTGGCTCCCCGCCCGGTCAGGTCCGAGGCGATCTTGCCCAGGGTCGTGGTCTTGCCCGAGCCGTTGACCCCGACGAACAGCACGACATAGGGCCTGGGACCCGACAGAGGGTCGAACACGCCCTGACGCGGGATCAGCTCTGCGGCCACGGCCTGGGCCAGGGCTTCCTTGACCTCGCCCTCGGTCGACGACTTGCCGAAGCGCGCCTCGCCGAACGCCTTCGCGATCCGGGCCGCGGCTTGCGGGCCGAGGTCTGCCTCGATCAGCATCTCCTCGAGCTGGTCGAGCTGCTCCTGATCGAGCGGCTTCTTCACCAGCACGCTGGTGACCTGCTCGGTCATCTCGCGGGTCGTCCGCGTCAGCCCGGAGGTCAGCCGCTTGAACCAGCCTTGTTTCTGTTCAGCCATACGGGGCTTCTAGCGGGCGCGAGCGGCGGCGTCACGCGTCGAGGATCGGGGACAGTTCAAGGTGTCCCGAGGGACATCTTAAACTGTCCCCTACGGTTCCGCCCTCGGCTACAAGACGCGCCATGACCGCCCTCGAAACCGCCTTCGTCGTCTTCGACTACGCCGCCGTGGCCGTCTTCGCGGCGACCGGCGCCCTCGCGGCGGCGCGGCAGGGGCATGACATCGTCACCTTCGCCTTCTTCGCGGCCATTACCGGCGTCGGCGGCGGAACGCTGCGCGACCTGCTCATCGACGCGCCGGTGTTCTGGATCTCCAGCCCCGGCTACCTGGTCGTCTGCCTCGCGGCGGCGGTCGCGGTCTGGATGGCCGGCGAGCGCCCCTGGCGTATGGGGGCGCTGCTTTGGCTCGATGCGGTCGGCATGGCCGCCTATGCCGTCGTCGGGGCGGCCAAGGCGCTGAGCCTGGGGGTCGGGCCGATCCCGGCCACCGTCATGGGGGTGCTGACCGCCTGTTTCGGAGGGGTGATCCGCGATGTGCTGGCGGGCGAGCCCTCGGTCCTGCTGCGGCGGGAGATCTATGTCACCGCCTCGCTGCTGGCGGCGGCGGTGTTCGTCGGCCTTGCCGGTCTCGGCGTCGACCGCCTGGTCGCCGGCGGCGCGGGCTTCGCCGCCGGACTTTGCCTGCGCGGCGCCGCCCTGCGCTGGGGCTGGAGCCTGCCGGCCTTCGGCAAGGGCGACGACGGCGCGGCCTGACGGGGCCCCGCCTTCACGATCACGGTTCCAGAATTCGCCGACGGTGGTATGGAACCGGCATGAACACCGAAGCCGTCCTTGATGAATTCCGCGCCTGCGGCGCCCTGCGCGAAGGTCATTTCGTGCTGTCCAGCGGGCTGCACAGCCCGGTCTTCCTGCAGAAGAACCTGGTCTTCGCCCAGCCCGACCGTTGCGAGCGGCTGTGCAGGGCGCTGGCGGAGAAGATCGTCACCCAGGTCGGCCAGCCGGACGTTGCGATCAGCCCGGCCGTCGGCGGCATCATCCCCGGCTACGAGACGGCCCGGCATCTGGGCGTGCAGTCCTTCTACGTCGAGCGCGAGGGCGGCGCCTTCAAGCTGCGCCGGGGCTTCCATATCGAGCCGGGCGCGAAGGTCGTCATGGTTGAGGACATCGTCACCACGGGCCTGAGCTCCCGCGAATGCATCGAGGCCATCCGCGCTGCGGGCGGCGAGGTGATCGCCGCGGCCTGTATCGTCGACCGCTCGGGCGGCCGGGCCGATGTCGGCGTGCCCCTCGTGGCCCTGGCCACCCTGGACGTCCCCGCCTACGAGGCCGACAAGCTTCCGCCGGAACTGGCGGCGATCCCCGTGCAGGACCCGGGTAGCCGACGGCTGCGCTGAGCCCTATCTGCACGGGGTAGAACAGGGGCCCCCATGAACAACCTCCGCCTCGGCGTGAACATCGACCATGTGGCGACCATCCGGAACGCCCGGGGCGCCAGCTATCCCGAGCCCGCACGCGCCGCTGAACTGGCGCTCGCGGCCGGCGCCGACGGCATCACCGCCCATCTGCGCGAGGACCGGCGGCACATCTCCGACGCGGACATCGAGGTGCTGGCGGCCCTCTGCCTCAAGCGTGGCAAGCCGCTGAACTTCGAGATGGCGGTCACGGACGAGATGCTCGGCATCGCGCTGTCGCACCGGCCCCGCGCCGCCTGCCTGGTGCCCGAGCGGCGCGAGGAGGTCACCACCGAGGGCGGCCTCAACATCGTCGCCGGCCACAACCACATCGCTCCGGCCGTGCAGAAGCTGCGCGACGCCGGCAGCCGCGTGTCGCTGTTCATCGACGCCGACCCGGTGCAGATCCGCGCCTCGGCCGAGATCGGGGCCCAGGTGGTCGAGCTGCACACCGGCGCCTACTGCGACGCCTTCCGGGCGGGCGAGGCTGACCGGGCCGAGGCGATCCTCGCCCGCCTGCGCGACGGCGCCGCCCTCGCCGGACAGCTGGGGCTGGAGGTCCACGCCGGCCACGGCATCGACTACGCCACCGTCACGCCCATCGCCGCCATTCCGGAGCTGGCGGAGCTGAACATCGGCCACTTCCTGATCGGCGAGGCCATCTTCATCGGCCTCACCGGCGCCATCCAGCGCATGCGCGCCCTGATGGACGCGGCGAGAACGGAAGCCGCCGCGTGATCATCGGCATCGGCTCGGACCTCTCCGACATCCGCCGCATCGAGAAGACGCTGGAGCGCTTCGGCGACCGCTTCATCGAGCGCACCTTCACCGCCGTCGAGCGTGAGCGCTCCGAGCGCAAGGTCAACGCCCAGGGCGGCCGGGCGGCCAGCTACGCCAAGCGGTTCGCCGCCAAGGAGGCCTGCGCCAAGGCGCTGGGCACCGGCGTGCCGCGTCGGGGCGTCCACTGGGCCGACATGGGCGTGGTCAACCTGCGCAGCGGCAAGCCCACCATGGCCCTGACCGGCGGGGCCGCCGCGCGGCTGGCCGAAATCACGCCCGAGGGCATGGTCCCGGTCATCCATCTGTCGCTCACCGACGATCACCCCTACGCCCAGGCCTTCGTGATCATCGAGGCGCTGCCCGCCTAGACCGGCGCACCCCTTCGCCATGAAAGCGAGTTAACGGGCGTCTTCGCTCGGGATATCGTAGGACTCGTCTACCGGGCGGGGGCCCGCATGTGGAAAGAAGAGCGCGCCGACATGACCGACGCCGCCGACGCACCGTCCGACACCCAGCGCGGTGAGGCCGTCAAGGAACTGGTCGACATCACAAAGACGGTCGCCTGGGCGCTGCTCATCGCGATGGTCGTGCGGATCTTCCTGTTCCAGCCCTTCACCATCCCGTCCGGCTCGATGAAGCCCAACCTGCTGATCGGCGACTATGTGATCGTGTCCAAGTTCAGCTACGGCTACAGCAGGAACTCGATCCCCTTCAGTCCGCCATTGTTCAAGGGCCGGATCTTCGGCGGCGAGCCGAAGCGCGGCGACGTCATCGTCTTCAAGACCCCGGCCGAGGGCCATGCCGATCTGATCAAGCGGCTCGTCGGCCTGCCCGGCGACCGCATCCAGGTCATCGACGGCGCGCTGCACGTCAACGGCCAGGCGCTCCGGCGCGTGGCGGACGGGGAGGGCGAGACCCGGTCCTGCCCGAACGGCGCGGTGCCGACCCGCTGGCTGGAGACCAATACCGTGGGCCGTACCTACGTCACCTATGACTGCGGCGACGGCCGGCTGGACGACACCGACGTCTTCCTGGTGCCCGACGGCCACTACTTCTTCATGGGCGACAACCGCGACAACTCGATCGACAGCCGGGTGATCCCGGAGGTCGGCGGGGTGGGTTTCGTCCCGGCCGAGAACCTGGTCGGCAAGGCCGAGACCGTGCTCCTGTCGTGGAACGTCGGGGCGTCGCTGCTCAAGCCGTGGCGGTGGCTGGACCTGCGCTGGGACCGGACCTTCCACTCGCTGAAGGCCCGGGCCGAGCCCGCCGTCGTCACCCCGTGAACGCGGGCACGCGGGCGTCGCGCTTGCCCGTGTCGTAATGCGGGACTAACCAGACACAGGATAGCTGACCTGCGTCATCCACGAGAAGAGGGCCGCGCGCCGACATGACCGACGCCGCCGATACGCCGACGGAAGCCGAAACCCCGCCCTCCGCAAGGAATGCCGCGGTCGAGGAGACGATCGAGATCGTCAAGACCGTCGTCTACGCCCTGCTGATCGCGCTGTTCCTGCGCGTCTTCCTGTTCCAGCCGTTCACGATCCCGTCCGCCTCGATGGAGCCGAACCTGCTGAAGGGCGACTACATCATCGTCAGCAAGTTCAGCTACGGCTACAGCCGTCACTCCGCGCCGTTCAGTCCGGCCCTGTTCGAGGGGCGTGTGTTCGGCAGCGAGCCCAGGCGTGGCGACATCATCGTCTTCAAGCTGCCCTCCGATAACCGCACCGACTACATCAAGCGCCTGGTCGGCCTGCCCGGCGACCGGATCCAGGTGAAGGGCGGCGTCCTCTTCATCAACGAAAAGCCCGTGCCCCGCGTGTCCGAAGGCCCCGGCGATCCCGGCGTCTGCTGGAGCGGCGCACAGGTCGAGCGCTTCCGCGAAATCAACCCGGAAGGCCGCGCCTACAAGACCTACGACTGCGGCCCGCGGGGCGATCTGGACGACACCCCGGTCTTCCTCGTGCCGGCCGGCCACTACTTCTTCATGGGCGATAACCGCGACAACTCGGCCGACAGCCGCGCGGACGTCGGCTTCGTCCCGGCCGAGAACCTGGTGGGCAAGGCGCAGATCATCCTGCTGTCCTGGAACGGCGAGGCCTCGCTGTTCAAGCCCTGGACCTGGGTGCTGGACGCCCGGCCCAGCCGGTTCTTCAACATCCTGAAATGAACGCCCGGCTCCCGGCCGTGGAAGCGCTCGAGCAACGTATCGGCCACAGCTTCGCCGACCGCGACCTGCTGGAGCGGGCCCTGACCCACGCCAGCGTCGGCGACGGGGCCCGTAAGGTGCGCCACAACGAGCGGCTGGAGTTCCTCGGCGACCGGGTGCTCAACCTGCTGGCCGCCGAGCGCCTGCTGGCGCTGGACCCCGAGGCCAAGGAGGGGGTGCTCTCGCCCCGGCTGGCCGCCCTGGTCAACGGCAAGGCCTGCGCCCGCGTCGCCCGGCGCATCGGTCTGGCCCAGGCGCTGCGCCTGTCCGGTTCGGCCAGCAAGATCGGCGCGCGGGAGAGCGACGGCGTGCTGGGCGACGCCTGCGAGGCGCTGATGGCCGCCCTCTACATCGACGGCGGGCTCGACACCGCCCGCGCCTTCTTTCTCGAGGCCTGGGCCGAGGAGTTCGCCGACCCCTCGCCTGCCCGGGGACGTGATCCCAAGACCCAGCTGCAGGAGTGGGCCCAGGCCCGGGGCCTGCCGCTGCCCCGCTATGAGGTCGTCGGCCGCACGGGACCCGACCACGCGCCGTCCTTCACCGTTCGCGTCCATGTCGAGGGACATGAGGCCGAGGACGCCGTCGGCCGCTCCCGCCAGGACGCCGAGAAGTCGGCGGCGCTGCAGATGCTGATCAAGCGCGAGGGGCGGGCCTAGCGGGCCTTCAGGCCGGCGGGCGGGGCGGCCGGACGGCCTCCTTCGCCGCAACGGCCAGCAGGGTCAGCCAGCCCAGCGTCAGGGCCAGGGTCATCAGGCCGGCGCGCCCGCCCGGATCGGTCGCCGCCGCGATCACCCCGACCATCGGCAGCACCAGCGCCCCGCCAACGATCCAGCGCCCCGGCGTTGCGCGGAAGCACACCATTGCGACCAGCAGGCCGTGAGCGCCCAGCGCGAAGAACTTGATCCAGGCCGCCGTCGAGGCCCGCAAGGTCATGGCGTCGGTCGCGGCCTCGACGTCGGCGGTGATGGCCAGGAGGGTATGGGTCTCGACATAGTCGGCGACGAGGGCGGTGAGCGCCGTCAGGATGGCCAGCAGCGCCAGCCGGGGCCGCGCGCCCCGGGCGGCGAAGACGGCGCCGACCGCCGCGAACAGGGTGTAGGCCGGGATGTAGGCGGCCATGTCCAGGCGGTTGACCGCGTCCATGGCCGTGAGGGTCATGGCCCGGCAGTCGCCCGCCCCGAACAGCGCCGAAGCCTGGGTGACCGTGCGGGCGAACTCGAAGGCGATGACCGGCGGGGCGCTGAAACAGCCCGCCGCGCGCCCGGCGGCGACCTCTGGCAGGGCCTGGAACATCGCCGTGACGGCAAGGGTGACGAGGCCGGCGGCGGTGGTGAGGATCGCCCAGATCCGTTTGTTGCCACTCATGACGTCGCCCCCGCCCGGATACCGGAGTTCAGCCTAGCGTGGACGGGGCCGCGGCGGAAAGGCGTTGCGTCCTTCGACACGCCGCTTCGCGGCTGCTCAGGATGACCCGGTGTGAAGGCCATCCAGCATAGTCATGCTGAGCAGCGCCGCAGGCGCGTGTCGAAGCACGCACGACCTGACGGCGCTACCTCTCGAAATCCGGATGCTGGTTCGACACGATCGAGGCGTAGTGCTCCGCCCCCGCCTGGCCTTCGCTCAGATCACGCACCGGGATGTCGGCGACATGGTCGATCCAGCCCTGGCGGGCCTCCGGCGACAGCTGCACGGTCGGCGGCGCGACGGAAGGGTCGTCGAGGGTGAAGATGGCGATGTCCATCCAGTCGCCGGCGTACTCGAAGGTCAGCGGCGTGCCGCAGGCGGCGCAAAAGCCGCGTTCAACCTTGTTGGAGCTGGCGAAGGTCGCCCGCGCGCCGCGCGTCCAGATCAGTCCGGCCCGCCGCGCCGAGACCAGCGCCCCGAACGGTCCGCCGAACGCCTTCTGGCACATGCGGCAATGGCAGAGCGAGGCACGGCCGAGCGCGCCCTCTATCCGGTAGCGGACCGCGCCGCACTGGCAGCCGCCGGTGATGGTCACGGCGCGATCTCGCCGACCGCCTGACCGCCGGAGACGCCAGTAATCTGTATGCGGACAATATCACCCATCGGCGCCGCGCCACTGAAGGCGATCTCGGTGAAATCGTCGGCCCGGGCGAAGCCCTCGCGCTCGACCAGGCCGTGGAGCACCCGGCCGACCTGGCGCTGCAGGTGCCGTTGCAGGGCGGCGTCGCCGGCCTCGCGCAGGCGGCGGGCGCGGTCCTTGATCACCGGGCCCTTCACCGGCGGCATCTTCGCGGCCGGGGTGCCGGGGCGGGCGCTGTAGGGGAAGACGTGCAGGAAGGAGAGGCCCGCTTCCTCGACCAGCTTCAGCGTGTTCTCGAACGCCGCCTCGCTCTCGGTCGGGAAGCCGGCGATCAGGTCGGCGCCGAAGGCGGTGTCGGGCCGCACGGCGCGGACGTCGGCGATCAGCTTCAGCGCATCGGCGCGCAGGTGGCGGCGCTTCATCCGCTTGAGGATCAGGTCGTCGCCGGCCTGCAGCGACAGGTGCAGATAGGGCATCAGCCGGGGTTCCTCGGCCAGGCACCGCATCAGGTCCGGATCGATCTCCGCGGCGTCTATGGACGACAGCCGCAGGCGCGGCAGGTCCGGAACCAGCTTCAGGATCCGCGCCACCAGCTGGCCCAGCGTCGGCTGGCCCGGCAGGTCGGCGCCCCAGCTGGTGATGTCGACTCCCGTCAGCACCACCTCGCGATAGCCCTCGGCCGTCAGCCGGCGGACCTGTTCGACCACCTCGCCGGCCGCCGCCGACCGCGAGTTCCCGCGGCCGTAGGGGATGATGCAGAAGGTGCAGCGGTGGTCGCAGCCGTTCTGGACCTCGACATAGGCCCGCGCCCGATCCTTCAGCCCGTCGACCAGATGCCCTGCCGTCTCCCGCACGCTCATGATGTCGTTGACCCGCACCCGGGCCGAGGTGTCGCCCAGCGCGCCGGGGGCGGCCTTCTCGGCGTTGCCGAGCACCAGGTCGACCTCGGGCATGGCGGCGAAGGCGGCGGGGTCGATCTGGGCCGCGCAGCCGGTGACGATCAGCCGGGCCCCCGGCCGCTCGCGCCGCGCCTTGCGGATCGCCTGCCGCGCCTGGCGCACGGCCTCGTTCGTCACCGCGCAGGTGTTGAACACCACAGCGTCCTGCAGGCCGTCCGCCGCCGCCCGCGCCCGGATGGCCTCGCTCTCATAGGCGTTCAGCCGGCACCCGAAGGTGACGACCTGCACGTCCTCGAGCTCGGCGGGGATGGGGAGGGTGAAGGACATGGCTCAAACGAAGACGGGCGGCCGATGGGGCCGCCCTTTGGGTGGGGATATAGCACCTTCGAGGCTTCAGGGGGAGGTCAACCGCCAGCACACCCCGCCCTGACGCCTTGGCGGAGCATGGCGCGGGCGGGCGTCCTGCTCAAGGACCGGGTTCGCCGGCCGCGGAGCGGCGGGTCCGCAGGACCCGTCCTTGACCAGGCCGACCGCTCGCGCTCCCATTCCATCAAGGCTGAAGGGCGCAACATCGCCTATCCTCCCCCGTTCTGGAGAGGATAGGCATCGGGCCGACCGCTCGCCGACCCGCTAGCCACCTGCCGCGAAGTCCGGCTAAGACAATTCCAACAACACAACACGCCAGAGACCCCGCGCCTCCCATGACCGACCGTCCCCGCCGCAGCGCCCTGTACATGCCCGCCTCCAACGCCAAGGCGATCGAGAAGGCGCGGAGCCTGCCCTGTGACGTGGTCATCCTCGACCTCGAGGACGCCGTCGCGCCGGACGCCAAGGAGATGGCCCGCGAGCAGGCGATCCAGGCGGTGAAGGACGGCGGCTTCGGCCGGCGGGAGCTGGTCATCCGCGTCAACGGCGCCGACACCCCCTGGGGCGAGGCCGACATCCGCGCCGCCGCCGCCGCGCGGCCCGACGCCATCCTGGTCCCCAAGGTCAACAGCGCCGCCGACGTCGCCGCCTATTCCGCGCCGCTGCACGAGGACACCGACCTCTGGGCGATGATCGAGACCGGCCGCTCGATCTTCAACGTCGAGAGCATCGCCGCCGCCTCGGCGACCAGCCGGCTGACCACCTTCGTCATGGGCACCAACGACCTGGCCAAGGAGACCCGCGCGCGGATCACGCCCGGCCGCGAGCCTTTCTTCGCCGCCCTGTCGCTGGCGGTGATGGCCGCGCGGATCCACGGCCTCACCATCCTGGACGGCGTGCACAACGACATCGAGGACCCGGCCTCGCTCGAGGCCGTCTGCCGCCAGGGCGTCGAGTTCGGCTTCGACGGCAAGACCCTGATCCACCCCAAACAGATCGACATCTGCAACCTGGTCTTCTCGCCGGCCCCGGCCGAGGTCGAGTTCGCCCGCGCCGTCATCGCCGCCTTCGCCCTGCCGGAGAACCAGGGCAAGGGCGCCATCCGCGTGGAGGGCAAGATGGCCGAGCTGCTGCATCTGGAGCAGTCGCGGCGGCTGGTGGCCGTGGCCGACGCCATCCGCGAGGCGGAGGCCGCTTGATCCGTCCCGGCGTCCTCCTCCTGCTGCTCGTGACCCTGACCCTGGCGACGCCCGCCGGGGCGCAGGTGTTCTACGAGGCGCCGGTGACGCCGAGTCCGGAGACCGCCGAACCGGCCGAAGCCGCCGGCGATCCCATCGCCGACCTGCTCGACGCCCTGCCGCCGGACCAGTCGACCGACTCGGCCGACTCCGAGGAGGAGGTCACCGTCCGCCAGGAGCAGGAGGCCCTTCTGGCCGCGCCTTTCACACCCGGGGCCCAGCCCGCCGCGCCGGTCCTGCTGCCGCAGACGCCCCAGGCCATTGCCCCGGCGCCCGCTCCCGCGCCGACCGTCACCGCCGCCCCACGCCGCCCGGCGCCGGCGCGACCCACGCTCGACCGGCCCGTGATGATCGACGAGTTCGGTCGCTCGCCCGACGGGCCGCCGACCCAGATCGACCTTGGATACGAGGCGCGGATCCGCGGCTCGGCCTCCAGCGCCCAGGGCCTGCTCGGGCCACTGGACGGCGGCTGGACCGTGCGCGGCCCGGACGGCGTGGCGCTCTACGGCCTGCAGCTGGTCGACAAGGGATCCGGCGGGACGCTGGAGGGGGCGTGGCGCGCCATGGGCGGGTCAGGCCGCGTCGGGCTGATCGAAAGCCTCGAGCGCACCGGCTCCATGCTCATTGTGCGGATCAATCGCGGCTACGGTCGCCCGCTGACGGTCCTGACCCTCTCGGCCAGCGGCCCGGGCGGCTGGGCCGGCGACCTCAGCGACGAGACGGGCACGCGCGCTGTGACGATGAGAAGGAACTAGCGGCCTCCATCCTTCCCCCTGGAGGGGGGAAGGTGACCCTGCGGAGCAGGGTCGGATGGGGGTGGGAGCGGTTGAGACTCAGAAACCTGTCGGGACCTTGCTCGATCAGCCCACACAGCGACGCCGACAGGGCGCCACCCCCAACCCTGCCCTTCCCCCCTCCAGGGGGAAGGGTCGCGCTAGGGCGCCAGTCCCCCGCGCACCGCCGCCACCGCCGCCTCGAACGCGTCAGGACCGTACGCCTCCGCGACCCCGACACCCCACACCGGCCCGGCCCAGGCGGGGTCGCCCGCGCGTCGTCCGACTACATGCACATGCAGCTGGGGCGTCACATTGCCGAGGGCGCCGATGTTGAGCTTCTCGACGGTGAAGCCCGTCGCGGCGCCCAGCGCCCGAACGGCCTGTCCCGCCAGCACCGTCTCCTCGATCAGCCGGACGCGGTCGGCCGCCAACAGGTCCTCGACCTCGCGCAGGCCGGGCAGGCGGGGGATCAGGATCAGCCAGGGCCAGCGGGCGTCGGCCTGCAGCCGCACATGGCAGAGCGGCAGCTCGCCGACCGCGATCGAGCCGCCTTCGAAGGCGGGATCGACGGCGAACTCGGCCACGCCCCTAACCTGCCTTCTTCGGAACCGCGGCCCAGTAGTCGAAGTCGAGGATGACCTCGGCCGGATAGGCGCCGGCCTCGTCCTTGTCCGGGAAATCCGCACAGGGACGGTCCTTGGTCGCCACCAGTCGCAGGCGCAGGGCGCCGACGCCCTCTCCGAGGTCGGCCTTGTCCAGCACCTCGCTCCAGGCGAACACCGTGGCGCCGGCGAAATAGGGGTTCACGTGACGGCCGCCGTTGATGGCCAGGATCAGCCCGGCGTTCTGCAGCCCGTTGAAGCTCAGGGCCTTGGCCGTCGAGATCACCACCCCGCCGTAGACCAGCCGCCGGCCGGTCGGGTCCTTGGCGCGCTCAAACTGGTTGAAGTGAACCTTGGCGGTGTTCTGGTAGAGGCGCGTCGCCATCTGGTGCTCGGCCTCCTCGACCGCCATGCCGTCGACATGGTCGATCTTCTCGCCGATGTCGTAGTCCTCGAAGGCGTGCGGCGCCCCGGCCAGGGCGAAGTCGTACTTCGAGAAGTCGAGGCCTTCCGGCAGGATCAGGTCGCTCGCGGCCACGGCCGTCGCCAGCTTCGGCGTCGCCTGCTCGGGAACCTCGGCGTCCTCGGCTCGCTTGCGGACCATGACCCAGCGCACGTAGCTCAGCACCGTCTCGCCGTGCTGGTTCTCGCCGGTGGTGCGGACATAGACGACGCCGGTCTTGCGGTTGGAGTTCTCCTTCAGCCCGATGACCTCGCTGGTCGCGGTCACCGTGTCGCCCGGATAGAGCGCCTTGAGGAACAGCCCCTCGGCGTAGCCCAGGTTGGCCACGGCGTTCAGGCTGATGTCCGGCACCGTCTTGCCGAACACCATATGGAAGGCGACCAGCGGATCCACCGGCGCGGCCGGCAGGCCGCAGGACCGGGCGAACTCGTCGCTCGAGGTCAGGGCGAACCGCGGCCCGTACAGGGCGTTGTACAGCGCCACATCGCCGGCCGTGACCGTGCGCGGCGTCGCATGGCTGAGCACCTGGCCGAGGCGGAAGTCTTCGAAATAGTTGCCGGGGTTGGTCTTGGACATGGCGTCGGCCTCTTTGCGTCCTTCGACAGGCGTCCCGCGGACGCTGCTCAGGATGACTGAATCTGCAGGGTCAAAACACACGTCATCCTGAGCCAGCCGCGCCAGCGGCCGTGTCGAAGGACGCAGGGCCTCTATTGCCTCGCCCTTTGCATCCGCGAAAGAGGGCTTGAGGCGCGGCCTTGCGAGGGCTAGACCGCCGACCGACCCCTATCCACAAGACGGAGACGCCCAAAGATGGCTCGCGCGAAGATCGCCCTCATCGGCGCCGGCATGATCGGCGGCACCCTGGCTCACATCGCGGCGCGCGAAGAGCTGGGCGACATCATCCTGTTCGACATCGCCGAGGGCACGCCGCAGGGCAAGGCGCTCGACATCGCCGAGGCTTCGGCCGTGTTCGGCAAGGACATCGCGCTGAAGGGCGCCAACGACTACGCCGACATCGCTGGCGCCGACGTCTGCATCGTCACCGCCGGCGTGCCGCGCAAGCCGGGCATGAGCCGCGACGACCTGCTGGGCATCAACCTGAAGGTCATGAAGGCCGTCGGCGACGGCATCAAGGCCCACGCCCCGAACGCCTTCGTCATCTGCATCACCAACCCGCTCGACGCCATGGTCTGGGCCCTGCAGCAGTTCTCGGGCCTGCCGAAGGAAAAGGTCATCGGCATGGCCGGCGTGCTCGACTCGGCCCGCTTCGCCTACTTCCTGGCCGAGAAGACCGGCGTGTCGGTCGAGGACATCCACGCCTGGACGCTCGGCGGCCACGGCGACGACATGGTGCCGATGGTGCGCCACTCGACGGTCGGCGGCCTGCCGCTGCCGGAACTGGTCAAGCAGGGCTGGATGACCCAGGAAGAGCTCGACGGCATCGTCAAGCGCACCCGTGGCGGCGGCGGCGAGATCGTCGCCCTGCTGAAGACCGGCAGCGCCTTCTACGCCCCGGCCGAGAGCGCCATCGCCATGGCCACCAGCTACCTGAAGGACAAGAAGCGCGTCCTGCCCTGCGCCACCTTCCTGACCGGCCAGTATGGCCTGAAGGACCTCTACGTCGGCGTGCCGGTCGTGATCGGCGCCGGCGGCGCGGAGAAGGTCATCGAGTTCGAGACCAACGACGAAGAGAAGGCGATGTTCGCCGCCTCCGTCGCCTCGGTCCAGGGCCTGATGGAAGCCTGCAAGGCCATCGACCCTTCGCTGGTCTAGGCATTTCGACGGTTGTGAACTGAAGGGGCGGCTCCGGTGACGGGGCCGCCCTTTTTCATGTTTTCCTCTCCCACGTGGGAGAGGATCGGCTCGCGCTCGCGCGTCCGCTGACGAGGCTGGACGCCCACGCCCCATCAGGTACCGTCCCGTCCCATGATCGCCCCCGGCCCCACCCTCGAAACCGTCCGCCTGATTCTGCGCCCGACCGCCGAGGAAGACCTCGACGGCTGGGCGGGCATGATGGCCGACCCCGACGCCAGCCGGTTCATCGGCGGGGTGCAGGAGCGCGCCGCCGCCTGGCGCGGCATGGCCTCCATGGCCGGCAGCTGGGCGATCAAGGGGTTCGGCATGTTCTCGCTGATCGAGAAGTCGAGCGGCCAATGGGTCGGTCGGATCGGACCCTGGCAGCCGGAGGGCTGGCCCGGAACGGAGGTCGGCTGGGGTCTGCACCCGTCGGCCATGGGCAAGGGCTACGCGGTCGAGGCCGCCACGGCGTCCATCGACTGGGCCTTCGACGTGCTGGGCTGGACCGAGGTCATCCACTGCATCGATCCGGACAACACCCCCTCGCAGCGGGTGGCCGAGCGGCTGGGCTCGTACAATCAGGGCCCTGGCCAGATGCCTGCGCCGTTCCAGCACCTTCCCATCGACATCTGGGGCCAGTCCCGCGCCGAGTGGACCGCGCGCAGGGCGGCGCGCTGATCCGCCGCCTCGCTCCCTGATTTGACCTCCCGCGCCGCAGCGGATACCCAGACGCCAGCGTCAGGTTCCCTCTCGCGAGAGAGGGTGAAAAGGGAACGGGGTTCAAAACCCCGGCTGCCCCCGCAACTGTAAGCGGCGAGCCCGCGCGTCACATGCCACTGGACCGGCCCCGCCGGTCTGGGAAGGCGACGCGCCAAGGTTATGACCCGTGAGCCAGGAGACCTGCCCGGCGCCGTCGTTCTTCGTACGGCCGGGGTGCGCCGAACGGACGGGTTTTCCCGAGAGACGACAGCTGCAGCCAAGCCGCGCCCGCGGCGGGGTCAGGGTGCTCGCGCGCCCGGGCCGGGTCGTGGGCGTGGGTCGTCAATGAAGAGGAAGACCCAATGACCCGAGCGCTCCTGTGCTCTGTTTCCATCGCCACCCTGCTCGTCGCCGCGCCGGCCTTCGCGGCGGAGGCGCCCACCGCGCCGACGCCCGACGTCGCCGGCCTGGAGGGCGCCACCGCCGTCGCCGAACTGATCGTCACCGCCACCCGCTCGCCCCAGGCCGCCGACCGGATCGGCGCCTCTGTGACCGTGCTGTCGACCGCCGACATCGAGGCGGCCCAGTCGCCGGACGTCATCGAGCTGCTCAATGATGTCCCGGGCGTCAGCTACACCCGCAACGGCGGCGTCGGCGCCGTGTCCGGCGTCAACATCCGAGGGGCCGAGAGCAGCCACACCGTGCTGCTGATCGACGGCGTGAAGATGAATGACCCCACCGCCCCGCAGGGCGCCGCCAATTTCGGCAACCTGCTGACCGGCGACGTGGCCCGGATCGAGGTCCTGCGCGGCGCCCAGTCGACGCTGTGGGGCAGCCAGGCCATCGGCGGGGTGATCAACATCGTCACCCGCGAGCCGGCGGAGGGCTTTGAGGCCACCGTGGACGCCGAGGCCGGTTCGCGCGGCACGGCCTGGCTGCGCGCCGGTCTCGGCGGCGCGACCGAGCGGCTCAGCTGGCGGATCGCCGGTAGCCGGTACCAGACCGACGGCGTCTCGGCCTTCGCGGCCGGGGCGGAAGCCGACGGCTACGAGAACAGCGGCCTGTCCGGTCGTCTGCGCCTGACGCTGACCGACGCCGTCTCGGCCGAGGTGCGCGCCGTCTGGTCGGACGGGGAGGCCGACACCGACGGCTTCGCCGGCGACGACGCCAGCTACGGAACCACCGAGGAGCTGGTGATCTACACCGGCCTCAATGTCGCCCTGCTGGATGGACGGCTGAAGAACCGGCTGGCCTTCGGCTACACCGAGACCGACCGCACGGCCCACCAGCCCTCCGATCCTGTCGCCCCGATCACCTTCGAGGGCGTCGGCGAGATCCGGCGCTGGGAATACCAGGGCGTGCTGGCCGTCACCGAGGACTGGACGGCGACCTTCGGCCTCGAAAGCGAGCGGGCCGAGATGCGCCAGCGGGCGCCGTGGACCTTCGATCCCAACCCGCCGTTCACCACCGGCAAGGTCGGCGTCGACAGCCTCTACGGCCAGGTCCAGGGCGTGATCCTGCCGGGGCTGACCATTACCGCCGGCCTGCGCCATGACGATCATGACACCTACGGCGGCCACACCCTCGGCGCTCTGGCCGGCGCCTGGAGCCTGAACGACGGAGCCACGGTGCTGCGCGCCGGATTCGGCCAGGGCTTCCGTGCGCCGGGGCTCTACGAGCTCTACAGCGAGTACGGCAACACCGCACTGAGCCCGGAGGAGTTCAACAGCTGGGACGCCGGCGTCGAACAGCGACTGGGGGCGGGCGTCGTGGTCTCGGCGACCTACTTCCGGCGTGAGGCGGACAACGAGATCCGCTTCTACAGCTGCGCCTTCGGCTCGCCCGAGCCGCTGTGCAACCCGGGCGGCGTCTTCCGCTACGGCTACTACGACAACATCCAGAAGACCGAGGCCCAGGGTCTGGAACTGGCCGGCCGGGCCGAGGCGGGACCGCTCACCCTGAGCGGCAACTACACCTGGACGGAGGCGCAGAACGCCTCGGGGATCAACGACGGCAAGCAGCTGCCGCGCCGGCCCGAACATATGGCCAATCTGTCGGCGAGCTGGCGCTGGTCGGACGCGGTGACCACCACGGCGGCTGTCCGCTATGTCGGCGAGGCGTTCAACAATGACGCCAACACTGTGGTCATGGACGCCTACACCCTCGTCGACCTGCGGGCGTCCTGGCGGCTGACCGACGCCGTCGAGCTCTACGGCCGGGTCGAGAACCTGTTCGACGAGGCCTACGAGACCGCCCGCGGCTACGGCACGCCAGGGCAGGGCGCCTTCGTCGGCGTCCGGGCGCGCTTCTAGCCGGACCCCGGGAGGGGACGGGCGCTTGCGTCCTCTCCCGGGCACCCGCCACATAGCGCCATGTCCGACGTTCGCGCCTTTCGCGCCGCCCTCGCCTGGATGGTCGATGATCCGCGGACGGCGGGCGAGGCGGCCTGTGTCCATCATCCCGATGGCCTGCTGCTGATCGAGGACGGGCGCGTCGCGGCGGCGGGCGACTGGGCGGCGCTTTCGCCGACGCTGCCGGCGGACGTCCCCGTCGACCCTCTCCCGGGGCGGCTGCTGACCCCGGGCTTCGTCGACGCCCATGTGCATTTCCCCCAGACCGACATGATCGGCGCGCCGGGCGGGCCGCTGCTGGACTGGCTGGCGCGCAGCACCTTCCCGGCCGAGCGGGCCTTCGCCGATCTCGGCCATGCGCAGGAAGCCGCCGAGGCCTTCCTCGACGAACTGCTGGCCAACGGCACGACGACAGCGATGGTGTTCGGCAGCGTCCATCGTCAAGCCACCGCCGCGCTGTTCGAGGCGGCGCTGGCCCGGGACATGCGGCTGATCGCCGGCAAGTCGATGATGGACCTCGGGCCCGAGGGGCTGAACGAGTCGTGCGAGGCCGGCCAGGCCGAGACCGAGGCCCTGATCCGCGACTGGGGATCTCGGGGCCGCCTTGGCTATGCGGTGACGCCACGCTTCGCCCTGTCCTCCAGCGACGCCCAGCTGGCCGGCGCCGGCGCCCTTCTGGCCCGCCACGACCACGTCTGGATGCAGACCCATCTGGCCGAGAATCCGCGCGAGCTGGCGCTGGTCGCCGAGCGGTTTCCGGACCGCGACTACCTGGCCGTCTACGACCGCTTCGGACTGGTCGGGCCCCGGTCCATCTTCGCCCACTGCATCCACATGACCGACCGGTCGCTGCACCGGATGGCGCAGGCGGGGGCGGCCATCGCCCATTGCCCGAGCTCGAACCTGTTCCTTGGCAGCGGCCTGTTCGACCTCGCCCGCGCCGACGCCCACGGAGTCAGGACCGCACTGGGCAGCGACGTCGGGGCGGGCACCAGCTTCTCGATCCCGCGCACCGCCGGCCTGGCCCTGCAGGTGGCCCAGCTGCGCGGCGGGATGCTCGATCCGCTACGCGCCTTCTATCTGGCCACCCTGGGCGGCGCGCGCGCGCTGGGACTTGCCGACCGGATCGGCGGCTTCGAGCCCGGGCGCGAGGCGGACATCGTCGCGCTGGACCTGGCGGCCACGCCCCTGCTGGCGCGCCGGCTGAAGGGCGTGACCGACCTGGCGGACATCCTGCTGGCGCTGATGATCCTGGGCGACGACCGGGCGGTGGCCGGGACATGGGTCGCGGGCGTGCAGCGTCACCCGCGCCGGATCACGGTTGATCGCCGTTAAGCCTAATACTCTGGTTCGGCACAGGGTTTACGACTGTTCAGTGTATTCGTTGAATATATCGCAAGTGCTTACTCCGCAATCTCGAACTCAAGTTGGGGAAAGGGCGTCGAAAATCGACGGCCGATATTCGGGGTCCGCAGCATGCGAGTCGCCACTATCGCAAGTCTCGGCGCGTCAGCCCTTCTGGGCGTCGGCGCGTTGTTCGTGGCCAAGGTCTGGCTGCCCAACGCCCAGTCGGGGCCGGGCAAGGCAGCGGCCCAGCCGGCGGTCGCCCTGTCCTCCATCGTCGCCGCCAGCGGCGCGGTGCCGTTCGGGACAAGGCTGGAGGCGCGGAATCTCACCCTGATAAAGGTCCCGGCCGGTTCCGTGCCGGAGGGTGCGTTCACCTCGATCGACCAGGTGCTCGGCCGCGACGGCGGGGCGCCGGTCACCCTGGCCGCCCTGGCCCCGCGCGAGGCGCTGCTGCCGTCCAAGGTCAGCGGCCCCGGCCTGAAGCCCTCCGTTGCGGCGCTGATCGATCCGGGGATGCGGGCCTACACCATCAAGGTCAACGAGGTGGCGGGCGGCGGCGGCCATGTGCTGCCCGGTGACCGGGTCGATGTGCTTCTGGCCCGCGCCATAGCCGCGCCGGGCGTCGAGGGAGCGGAGGGCGACCGGCTGATCATCTCCTCGCTGGTCTTGCAGAATGTCCGGGTGCTCGGCATGGACATGATCGCCGATCCCGCCTCGGTCGAGAAGTTCGAGCCGACCACGGCCACCCTCGAGGTCAGCGTCGAGGACGCCGGCAAGCTGGCGGTGGCCGGCCAGGCCGGAACCCTGTCGCTGGCGCTGCGTCGGTCCGGCGCCACCGAGATCGTCGAAGCCCGCCCGATCACGGCCCGCGAGGTCACCGGCCTGTCCGGCGGCTTTTCACCGGTCGCCGGAGCGCCCCGCAAGGTCGCCTCGCGGCCCGCGTCCAGATCGGCCACGCGTCCGGCGGCTCCGACGGCGCGCGGTCTCACCGTGACCGAGGGCGACCGCAAGACCGTCGTCACCGTCCCCACCGAACGTCTCGGGAGCTGACCATGCGCCGCATCGCCCTTCTCTGCGCGGCCGCGCTCGCCTGCGCGCCCGCCGTCCCCGCCTTCGCCCAGAGCCTCGTCACCTCCAGCCTGATCGGCGAGATGGCCCCGAGCCGGACCATCACCGTGCCCAAGGACAAGTCGGCGGCCTTCCGCCTGACGGCTGGCGCCGGGGAGATCGTCGTGGCCCAGCCGGACATCGCCCAGATTGTCGCCAATACCGACCGCAGCGTCTACGTCCGCGGCAAGGCCCTCGGCACGACCAACATCCTGATCTACGACGCCAGTCACCGGCTGATCGAGGTGATCGACGTGAGGGTCGGCCAGGACATCGAGTCGCTGCAGGCCGACCTCGGCTCCGCCCTGCCGGGCGAACCGATCCGGGTCTCGGCCCTCGCCGGGGGCGTCATGCTGTCCGGCCAGGTCTCGACCAGCTCCGCCGCCAGCCGCGCCAAGGGCATCGCCGAGAAGTACGCCCCCGGGGGCGTCAGCTCCG
Source organism: Caulobacteraceae bacterium (assembly GCA_027487945.1). Taxonomy (GTDB): domain Bacteria; phylum Pseudomonadota; class Alphaproteobacteria; order Caulobacterales; family Caulobacteraceae; genus Caulobacter. Next base: position 94,318 of record JAIYCQ010000018.1, on the reverse strand, counting down.
AACTGACCGTCGAGGCGGCCCAGCAGGTGATGCTGGAGGTCCGTATCATCGAGGCCAGCCGCAGCTCGCTGAAAGACTTCGGCATCAACGTCGACGTCGCCAACAACTCCGGCATCGTCTTCGGCTCCGGGACGGGCCTGATCGGCGTCAATGCGGCCCAGGGCTCGCTGGGGATCACCACCAACGTCGGCCCGACCACGATCGAGGCGACGATCCGGGCGCTGGAGGAAAAGGGCGTCATCCGCACCCTGGCGCGACCGAACCTTGCGGCCATCTCCGGCGAGGAGGCCACCTTCCTGGCCGGCGGCGAGTTCCCCTATCCCGTCCCCAACGGGCAGGGCGAGATCACCATCCAGTTCAAGCCGTTCGGCGTGACCCTGAAGTTCACCCCGACGGTCCAGGACAGCGGCCTGATCCGGCTGAAGGTGTCCCCCGAGGTCAGCCAGCTGGACAGCCGCGCCAGCCTGCGTCTGGCCGGCGTCGAAGTGCCCGGCCTGCTGGTCCGCCGCGCCGCCACCACCGTCGAGCTCAAGGACACCGAGACCTTCGCCATCGCCGGCCTGTTCCAGCAGGACTACGCCAACACCATGCGCCAGCTGCCCTGGGTCGGGGACGTGCCGGTGATCGGCTCGTTGTTCCGCTCCGCCCGGTGGAAAAAGGCCGAGACCGAGCTGGTCATCCTCGTCACGCCGCGGCTGACCACGGCCTCCCAGAGCCGCGCTCTCGCCCCCGATCCCTTCACCGGCTCCGGCGAACCCAGCGCCATCGACCTGATCCTGATGGGCATTGCCCTGGATCGCCCGATGAAGCCTGCGCCCGCCGATTCCTATCTCCCTGTTCCCTGAGGCGTTGACATGAGTTTCGCTGGACGCCGCATCCTGATCGTTGGAACCGGCCTCGCCGACCTGGCGGGCCAGGCCTTTCGGGACGCCACGCCCCAGATCGCCGGCCTTGAGCGCCTGCAGGCCCGCTGGGCGTTCGGCGAGGCGCCCGACCTGATCCTCATCGAGGCGGGCGCCTTCGATCCGGACGCCCTGTCGGCCGCGCTCGCCGCGCTGGCCGCGGGATCGAGCCCGCCGCCGACCCTGCTGACCGGGGGGCATCTGCCGGCCGGGCTGGTGCGCAACCTGATGCGTCTGCCGCGCTCGGACGTGCTGCAGGCTCCGTTCTCCGCCGCGGACCTGGTCGCCGCCGCCGGGCCGCTGATGGCGCCGGGGATTACGCCTGCGCCCAACGCGCCGTCGCGCTGCTGGACCGTCATGGGCGCTGTCGGCGGTGCGGGGGCGACGACCCTGGCCATCGAGACCGCCTGCGCCCTGGCCGTGCGGTTGCCGGGCCCGCGGCGGGTCTGTCTCATCGACCTGAACCTGGCCGACGGCGCCGCAGCCGCCTATCTCGGCGCGCCCGCCAACATGCTGCTGAGCCGCGCCTCCCAGGCCGCGGACCGGATTGATCCCCAGCTTCTGGACGCCTTCGTGTCCGGCGCGCCGGGGGGTGTCGACCTGCTGGCCTCGGCCCGCGACCCTCACGCCTATGACACGACGTCGGCGGACGCCGTGCTCCGGATGCTGGAGGTCGCCTGCCAGGTCTACGACGCGGTCGTGGTCGACGCCCCCCGCCACAGGCGGTCCTGGACGCTGGACGTCCTGGCGGGATCGGATGAGTTGCTGGTCGTGTCGGAGCTGACCGTCCCCGCCCTGCTCGCCGCCCGCTCCCTGGCCGCCGAGATCGAGGCCGACCTGCCGGCGGGTCCGCCGCCCCGGATCGTGCTGAACCGGCTGGCCAAGCGGGTGTTCGGGCCCGCGCCCTCAATGGCCGAGGCCGAGAAGGCCATGGGCCGCCGCGCCGCCGGAGGCGTTACCTCCGACTGGGAGGCGGCCGCGGCCTCGGCCAACCTCGGCGGCCCGATCAGCGAACACCGGCCGAAGTCCCGGATCGTCAAGGACGTCGGCGATCTGGTCGACCGCCTGATCGCCGCGCCGGCCGGGTCCCATCCCCAGGACCTGCGGGTGGCCTGATGGGACGTTTCTCGCTCCGCCGCGCCGCGGTCCCTGACCTCGCCCCCGTCCCGGCCCAGCCGGCCCAGGCCGCGCCCGCCAGGGTCGCCCCGCCGCCGGAGCCTGTGGCCCCGCCGCCCCCGGCCCGCGACGACCTGCTCGACATGCGTCTGCGCCTCCACGGCAAGCTGATCGAGGAGATCGACCTCTCCAAGCTGGGCGAGCTGGACGAGGGCGAGATGCGCCGCCAGGTCCGGCGGCTGGTCGGCGACTTCGCCCGCGACGGCCGTCTGGCGCTCAACGGCGCGGAGATGGACCAGCTGGGCGCCGAGGTCTTCGACGAGATGGTCGGCCTCGGCCCCATAGAGCCGCTGCTCAAGGACGAGTCGGTCAATGACATCCTCATCAACGGCCCGTTCCAGGTCTATGTCGAGCGGCGCGGCGAGCTGGAGCTGACCCCCGTCCGCTTCCGCGACAACGACCACCTGCTGCGCATCGTCAACCGCATCGTCGCCGCCGTCGGCCGGCGGATCGACGAGAGCTCGCCGATGGTCGACGCCCGCCTGGCCGACGGCAGCCGGGTCAATGCGGCGATCGCGCCGATCACCCTGGACGGCGCCTGTGTCTCGATCCGCAAGTTCTCCAAGAAGCCGCTCAGTTTCGAGCGCCTTGTGGAGGTCGGCGCCATGCCGGCCTGTGTCGCCGAGTTTCTGCAGGGTGCGGTCTATTCCCGCGTCTCGATGGTCATCTCCGGCGGCACCGGCTCGGGCAAGACCACCCTGCTCAACGCCTGTTCGGCGGCGATCAGCAGCAAAGAACGCCTGATCACCATCGAGGACGCCGCCGAGCTCCAGCTGCAGCAGCCGCATGTGGTGCGCATGGAAACCCGGCCGCCCAACATCGAGGGCAAGGGCGAGATCCGTCAGCGCGAGCTGGTCAAGAACGCCCTGCGCATGAGGCCGGACCGCGTCATCCTCGGCGAGGTCCGGGGCGAGGAGTCCTTCGACATGCTCCAGGCGATGAACACTGGCCACGAAGGCTCGATGGCCACGATCCACGCCAACAACCCGCGTGAGGCGATCACCCGCCTCGAGCAGATGGTGGCCATGGGCGGCATGAACCTCAGCAACGAGGCGGTCCGCGGCCAGATCGCGGCGGCGGTCGGGATGGTGGTCCAGGTGATGCGTCTGTCGGATGGCAAGCGGAAGGTGATGAACGTCACCGAGATCACCGGCATGGAGGGCAACGTCGTGCAGATGCAGGACATCTTCGTCTTCCACCGCACCCGCACCGACCCCGACGGCACGGTGCATGGCGAGTTCCGCGCCACCGGCCTGCGTCCCAAATGCCTCGAGGAGATGACCCGTCGGGGCATCCACTACGACAGCGCCAACTTCGATCCGCAACGGGCGCTGTAGGAGGCTCCGCCGATGGACGCCGTCGATCCGCGCATCGTCTTTCTCATCCTGATCTTCGCGGCGGCCTTCGCGGCCTGCCAGGCGGTCTGGGGTCTCGTCACGGTCGCCGGCGCCAAGCGCAAGGTGAACCGGCGGCTGGCCGTGGCCGAGGCGGCCGGGTCGCTGGAGGCGCTGATCCTGGAGCTGCGCAAACAGCGCGGGCTGGACGACAAGGGCGACAGCCGGATCATGGTGCGCTGGTTCTCCGACCTGGTGATCCGTTCGGGCGTGACCTACCAGCCGCGCCGCTGGGCCGCCTATGCGGTCGGCCTCGCCATCGCAGCCTTCTTCGCGGTCTTCCTGCTGGCCAAGAGCTGGGTCTTCGGCCTCGCCGCCGCGCCCGTCCTCGGCCTGGGCCTGCCGTTCGTCTGGCTAAACATCAAGGCCGGCGCCCGGGCCAAGGGCATCGGCGCCCAGCTGCCCAATGCGCTGGAGATCATCGTCCGCAGCCTCGAGGCCGGTCACCCGGTTCCCACCGCCGTGGCCCTCGTCGGGCGCGAGATGCCCGATCCGCTCGGCAGCGAGTTCGGCATGCTGGCCGACGAGATCGCCTATGGCGCCACGCTGGAACAGGGCGTGGGACGCCTCGCCGACCGCTGCCGCCATCCGGACGTCGACCTGTTCGCCGCCACCATCCGCCTGCAGGAGCGGGCCGGCGGGAACCTGACGGGCCTGCTGAAGATGAACGCCAAGGCGGTGCGCGAGCGCGGCAAGATGCGCATGAAGATCAAGGCCGCCTCCAGCGAGGGCCGGGCCTCGGCCATCATCCTGACCTCGGCGCCGTTCGCGGTCATGGGCATCCTGGCCTTCGCCAGCCCGCAGTTCTACGGCGACGTCATCCACGAGAAGTTCATCCAGTACGGGCTGATGGGTCTGGGCGGGTGGATGTTCCTCGGCAACATGGTCATGCGCCGCATGATCGACATGCGGATCTGACGCCATGGACCCGTTTCAGCTCCAGACCCTGCTCACCTGGACGGCCGTGGCCCTGATCACCCTGGGCGTCGGCGGCGTGGCGCTGCTGGGCTTTCGCGAGGCCCGGATCGGGGCCCGGCGTCGCGCGCGGCTGGCCGGCGGCGGCATCGTCCAGGGCGGCTCCGACACCGGCGCGGCGGCGATGGCCGGGATGGTCAGCGGCGTGAAACGCCTCGGCGACCGCATGGCGATCCAGGACCCGGCCCAGCTGTCAACCATCCGCGCCATGCTGGTGCGCGCAGGCTGGTACAGCCGCGAGGCGGTGGCCTTCTATCTGGGCGCCAAGGCGGCGGCCCTGGCCCTGGCCGTGGTGGCGACCCTGTTCACCGTGCCCTGGGCGCTGAGCGGCGGCGGCGGCATGCTGGCCATCTGCGTCGCCGCGGTCTTTGCGGTGGCGGCCATCATGGGCCCCGAGCAGGTGGTGAAGGCCCGTCGCCGCAAGCTGGAGCTGGAGTATATCGAGGGCTTCCCCGACCTGCTCGACCTGCTGGTCGCCTCGGTCGAGGCGGGCCTGTCGCTGGACGCCGCCGTCAGCCGGGTGGGCGAGGAGATGGTGCGCCGCTACCCGAACCTGGCCGAGCATCTGAAGTTCCTGACCCTGGAACTGCGGGCGGGCCGCGCCCGTAAGGACGCCTGGGCCTCTTTCGCCGAGCGGGTCGGCATCGACGACGCCCGCTCCATGGCCACGATGCTGCGCCAGTCCGAGGAGATGGGCACCAGCCTCGGCGAGACCCTGACCGTCTTCTCCGACGATATGCGCTCCAAGCGCATGCTGCGGGCCGAGGAGAAGGCCATGGCCCTGCCGGCCAAGCTGATGATCCCGCTGATCCTCTTCATCTTCCCCTGCCTGATGGGCGTGCTGATCCTGCCCGCGGCCTTCCGGATCGCCGAACAGTTCGCGCAGTAGCCTTGGATTTGACAGCACCGCCAGTTGAGTTACTCTTGAGTAACTGACGGGCGCGCCCAGTCGCCCGCAGGCCTCGGGGAGGCGGCATGCGCGCGACATCGGCCCGGACCCTTCGGTCCATGCTCAGCCTGACCATGGCCATCGTGGTCGCCCTGGCTCCGCTGGCCGTGGTGCGGGCCGATACCCCGCCGGGCAAACGGCCCAACATCGTCATGATCGTCGTCGATGACGCCGCCCTGATGGACTTCGGAGCCTTCGGCGGCGAGGCGAGGACACCCAATATCGACCGGCTGGCGAAGGGGGGCGCGATGTTCACCGCCTACCATTCCTCGCCGCTGTGCTCGCCGTCGCGGGCCATGCTGCTGACCGGGGTCGACAACCACCGGGCCGGGGTGGCGACCATCGAGGAGATCCTGCCCCCCTCGCAGAAGGACAAGCCCGGCTACGGCCTGCAGTTCGCGCCGGGCGTCTGGACCATCGCGCGTCGGCTGAAGGCCGAGGGCTATCGCACCCTGATGGTCGGCAAGTGGCACCTGGGCCACGGCCCCGGCGCCCTGCCCAACGAGAACGGCTTTGACCGCTCCCTGGCGCTGGACGCCTCGGGCGCTGACAACTGGGGTCCCCGGCCCTACATGCCCTACTACGACACCGCGCCCTGGTTCGAGGACGGCAAGCCGGCGAAGATGCCGGACAGCTACTACTCCTCCGACCTGATGGTCGACCGGCTGAGGGGTTACATAGACGAGCGCCCGGCGGGCTCCGAGCCCTTCTACGCCTACCTCGCCTTCCAGGCCGTCCACATCCCCGTTCAGGCCCCCAAGGAATACTCCGACCGCTACAAGGGCCGTTTCGACGCCGGCTGGGAGAAGCTGCGCGAGGACCGCGCCGCCCGGGCAAGGGCCCTGGGCCTGATGCCTGCGGACGCGGCGATTCGCGGCCTGCCCGAAGACGGTCGCCCCTGGGATCAGCTGACCCCGGAGGAGAAGGCCATCTACGCCCGCAGCATGGAGGTCTACGCCGGCATGCTGGAGGCCATGGACGCCGCCATCGGTCGCCTGATGGCCCACCTGGAAGCCAGGGGCGAGCTCGACAACACCCTGTTCGTGGTCACGTCCGACAACGGCCCGGAACCCAGCGATCCGGTGAACGTACGCGGCATGAACCTGTGGATGTGGCTGAACAGCTACCGCTGGACGCTCAAGGGCCTCGGCGAGAAGGGCAGCCTGGCCTTCATCGGCAAGGAGTGGGCGTCCGCCCTGTCGGCGCCGGGCAACCGCTACAAGTTCTACACCTCCGAGGGCGGCATCCGGGTCCCCCTGATCCTGTCCGGACCCGGCGTCCCGGCCGGCACGCGGGTCGCCTCGCCGGCCTTCGTCACCGATGTCGTCCCGACCTTGATCGAGCTGGTCGGCGCCCGGGCGCAGCCGGACGCGGTGTCGATGGACGGCCGCAGCCTGCGCCCCGTGATGACCGGCGCCGCGGCGGCGACCTATGGTCCGGACGAGCCGGTCGGGATCGAGGTGTCCGGCAACGCCGCCCTGTTCCGCGGCAGCCACAAGATCGTCCGGGACATGCCCCCGATCGGCGACGGGCAGTGGCGGCTCTACGACCTTGCCCGCGACCCGGGCGAGACGACCGACCTGGCGGCCGCTCAGCCGGCGCTGTTCCGCCAGCTGCTCGCCGACTATGCCGCCTACGAAAAGCGCGTCGGCGTGCAGCCGCTGCCCGAGGGCTACACCACCCAATCGCAGCTCATGGACAACGCCATGGGCAAGCAGCTGGACAAGATCCTTGTGGCCCTTCTGGTGCTGGCGGGGCTCGTCGCCGGCCTGATCGCCGCGACGGTCGCCCTCGTGCGCCGGCGGCGCAGGCGGCCGGCGTGACCGGGCGCTGGCGTCTCCATGGGCTGAAGCAGTCCTACTTCACCGGCAAGCTCGAGGGCTACCTGCGGGTCAAGGGCGTGTCCTTCGACTTCGTGGAGATGGACACCGCCGACTTCCGCGCCTGCGGACGGGCCACGGGCGTCAATCAGATGCCGCAGCTGGAAGGGTCGGACGGGACCTGGCTGACCGACACCACGGCCATCCTGCGCCGGTTCGAGGCCGAGCGGCCGGAGCCGGCGCTGCAACCGACCGGTCCGGCCGCGGCTTTCCTGAGCCTGTTCCTCGAGGACGCCTTCGACGAGTGGCTCTGGCGGCCTGCGCTCTACTATCGCTGGGCCTTCCACGAGGACTCCCGGCTGATGGGCCGCCAGCTCGGCCGCACCATCCTTGGCGATCTGCCCGGTCCCCTGGCGCTGCGCGCCCTCTTCATGCGCCACCGCCAGCAGCGCACCTTCCTGCGCGAGGACGGGGTGACGCGCGACACCGCGCCGCTCATCGAGGCCCAGTACTCGGAGACCCTCGCCCTGCTTGAGCCGATCCTCGCGCGCCGTCCGTTCCTGTTCGGCGAGCGGCCGGTGGCGGCGGACTTCGGCCTGTTCGGCCCAATGTTCCGGCACTTCTTCTCCGACCCGACGCCGGCGGCGATCCTGCGTGAGACGGCGCCCAACGTCATGGCCTGGGTGGCGCGGCTTTGGGCCCTGACGCCCCAGGCCGCCGCCGCCGCCGCCTGTCCGGACGAGGCCCCCGACGATCTTGATCCGCTGCTTCGACTGGCGGCGCATGAGCATCTGACCGAGCTCGTCGCCAACCTCGAGGCCGTGATTGATCGGCGCGACAAGGCTGTGTTCGATCTACGCGGCGCGCGCTGGACGACGCCGGTTTCGCCCTACTGCGCCGCCTGCCTGATCGACCTGCGGACGCTGTATGCGGCCCTCACGGCGGAGGATCGGGCGACGGTCGACGCCCGCCTTGGCCCGGCGTCTGCACAGCTGCGCGGTCCGATCGTCGAGCTGCCCGCCACAACGGTCCCGAGGGCCGGCCAGCGTCCGAAGAACCACCGCTGGGCCTGACGGGCGGTGTCGCGGACAAGAAAAAGGCCCCGCCGGTTTCCCGGTCGGGGCCCTCGTTCTTTCCGTCTGTGACGACTACTCGCGACGGACGCCCAGGAAGGCGAGCAGGAACTGGAACATGTTGATGAAGTCCAGGTACAGGCTCAGGGCGCCGTAGTTGGTGGCCACGCCCAGAGCGGTCTGGTCGCCGCCGATGGCGTAGTAGGTCATCTTCAGGCGCTGGGTATCGTAGGCGGTCAGGCCCGCGAAGATCAGGACGCCAAGGGCGTTGATGATCCAGTAGAGCGCCGGTTGTTGCAGGAAGATGTTGACGATCGACGCCAGCAGCAGACCCCAGACGCCCATGATCAGGAAGCTGCCCATGCCGGTCAGGTCACGCTTGGTGGTGTAGCCCACCAGGCTCAGCGCGCCGAAAGCGGTGGCGGTGATCAGGAAGGTCGAGGCGATCGAGCCGCCCGTGTAACGCAGCACCCAGACGGCGCCGGAGGCGCCGATGACGCTGACGATCGTCCAGTACAGCGCGGCGGATCCGGCCGGGCTGGGATTGCGCATCGCAAAGCCCGCGATCAGGACCAGGGCCAGCGGCGCGAAGGCCAGGATCATGCCCGGCAGCGTATAGCCGCGGAAAGCGCCCGTCTCCGAGACCAGGAACAGGATGTCCCGGATGGCCGGAACCGTGGCCACGGCGTAGGCGACAGCCGCCGACAGCAGCAGGCCGAGCGCCATCTTGTTGTAGACGCCGAGCATGAAGGCGCGGAGACCCGCGTCCATCGACATGTCGGCCGCTTGCGGGATCGAGCGCGTAGCGCCGCGTTCGAAGTCGCTCATCGGTAAAACCCTTTCAAGGCGCCCAGGGCGGACGCTTGACAGATATTGGGTGTGCGCGCGGCGGAAGCAAGTGCAACCGAACTATTCCGTGCGCAGAACCGGCGCCGGGCGCTTCGCCAGGGCCTGCATTGCCGCCAGCAGGCCGCCGATGAAGGCCAGGCCCGAGGCGCCGCCGAGCAGGGCCGCGACCCCGCCCCAGTCGACGCTCCAGTCGGCCTCGAACACGAGAACCACCACCGGCCAGGCGGCGGCGTAGCCCAGCGCCACCCCCGCCACCCCGGCGATCAGGCCGACCGCGCCGTACTCGACGCCGTAGGCGGTGAGGATCTGTAGCCGCGAGCCGCCCAGGACCTTCAGCGTCGCCGCCTCCCGCGCCCGGGCCCTGGCGCCGGCCGCGATGGCGCCGGCCAGCACCAGGAGCCCGGCCAGGGCCGCTACGCCGGCCGCGCCGCGCACGGCCAGGGCCAGGCGGTCGAACATGCCGGTCGCCGCCTCCAGCTGCTCGCGCACGCTGATGACATTGACCATCGGGAAGGTCTGGCCGAGCGCCCGGATGGCCCGCTCCTCCTGCGCCTTGTCGGCCTTGGCGATGGCGACCTGCCGCAGGCTGGCGCCCTCCAGGGCGTTCGGGCTCAGGATGACGGCGAAGGCCGGGCCGAATCCGCCCCACTCCACCTTGCGGAGAACGGCGATCTTCGCATCGATCTCCCGGCCGAGGACCGAGATGGTGACCATGTCGCCGACCTGCAGGCCGCCGCCCCGCGCGGCGTCTTCTTCCAGCGCCACCAGCGGAGGACCGGCATAGCCGTCCGGCCACCACCTGCCGGCGACAATACCCGCGTCGTTGGGTTCCGCCCCGATCGCCGACATGCCGATGTCGTTGTCATAGGCCCAGCGCTCGCCCTCGGCGATCCGCTCGCGATCGACGATCTCGCCCTTCACCCGCACGATCCGTCCCGTGAAGTAGGGCGCACGCAGCCAGTTGTCCTCGGTCAGCGACCGGCCGAACGCCTCGCGGACCACGGCGTCGAACTCCGGGACCCGCTCGCCGGGAATCTCGGTGAAGACCATCGCCGGGGCGGTCCTGGGGGCCACGGTGCTGATCTGGTTGAGCAGGGCCGACTGGATCAGGACCACCGCCGACAGCAGCGCCACGCCCAGCCCGATGGCAGGGGCGGCCGTACGGGCCGCCGAGCGCGGTCCCGCCAGGTTGGCGATGCCGATCTTCACCGGCCCCCGGGTGAGGCCGCGCGCCTTGCCGGCCAGCCAGGCCGCACCGCGTCCCAGGGCCCAGAGCAGGCCGAAGGAGACCGCCACCCCGGCGATCATGATGCCGGCCGCGACCGGCGTCGGGGCTGTGATGACAGCCAGACCCGCCAGACCCAGGCCCGCCAGGATGGCCACGACGACCTCCGCCCCGAAGGTCAGCCGGCCGCCGAGGTCCCGCCGGAACAGCGAGGACGGCGGCGTGGTCCGGGCTCGGGCCAGCGGCGCCAGGCTGAAGGCCGCGGCGGCCAGCAGTCCGAACGCCGCCGCCTTGAGCAGCGGCAGGGGATAGACCGCGAACAGGGCCGGGACGGGCAGCTGGTCGCCGGCCAGCCGGCCCAGCACCAGCGGCGCCACCGCGCCGAGCGCCAGGCCGATGGCCACGCCAAGCAGCGACAGGATGCCGATCTGGATCAGATAGAGATTGCGGATCAGCGCGCCCTCGGCGCCCAGGGCCTTGAGGATGGCGATCGAGGTCTTGCGCTGTTCGAGATAGGCGCTGACCGCGCCGGCCACGCCCAGCCCGCCGGCGACCAGCGAGGCCAGGCCGATGAAGCCGAGGAAATACTCCAGCTGGTCGATCAGTCGCTTCACGCCGGTCGCCGCGTCGTTGCGGCCCCGCGCTGAGAAGTCCCGGGCCTCGAAGCCCTTCACCAGGCGGTCGATGGAGGCGTTGGACGCCAGGTCTGGCCGCAGCGCGATCCGCACCGTCTCACCGGTGTCGGGCAGCCCCTCCTGCAGGAAACCGCCCTTCTCGACGGCCTCGACCGTGGTGAGGACGCGCGGACCCAGCGAGAAGCCCCGGCCCAGCCGGTCGGGTTCGGCCAGCAGGACGGCGCGGATGACGAAACGCGCCTCGCCGACCAGGAACCTGTCGCCCAGCTTCAGGCCCAGTCGGTCGAGCAGCGCCTGCTCGACCGCCGCGCCGGCCGCGTCGCCGTCGGACCGGAAGGCCTCGGCCAGGGACGCCGCTCCGCTGATCTCCACGGTTCCGGCGAGCGGATAGCTGCCCGAGACCCCGCGCAGCTCGACCAGCCGGCGCTCGCCCGCGGCGGTCTCGGCCATGGCCATGGAGGCGACAGAATAGGCGGTGTCGCCCAGGGCCTCGAAACGGGCGCGGTCGGCGGGGGTGAAGCGGCGGCCCTCGACGCTGACCCGCAGGTCGCCGCCGAGGATCTCCCGCGCCTCCGAGGCCAGGCCGCGCCGGAAGGCCTCGGCCGTCGACCCGGCGGCGGCGATGGCCGCCACCCCGAGCGCCAGACAGGCCAGGAAAATGCGGAAGCCCGTGACGCCGGAGCGCAGCTCGCGCCCGGCGAAGCGGAAGGACAGCGGCAACGCGCTCACGCCGGGTCCACCACCAGCCCGCCCGCCATGACGATCTGGCGGTCGGCGCGCGCCGCCAGGGCGGGATCGTGGGTGACCAGCACCAGGGCCGCGCCGGTCTCGGCGATCAGCTCGAACATCAATTCCGCCACGCCCGAGGCGTTGTTGGCGTCGAGGTTGCCGGTCGGCTCGTCGGCGAACAGCAGTTCAGGCTTGATGGCCAGGGCGCGAGCGAGGGCGACCCGCTGCTGCTCCCCGCCGCTCAGCTGATGCGGATAGTGGCGCAGCCGCTCCGACAGGCCGACGCGGGCCAGCCATTCGCGGGCGGTCTTCGCCGCCCCGCCGCGGCCGGCGATCTCCAGCGGCGCGGAGACGTTTTCCTCGGCGGTCATGTTGGGCAGCAGGTGGAAGGACTGGAAGACCAGCGACACCTTGCCCCGGCGCAGCTTCGCCCGTCCGTCCTCGCCGAGGCGGGCCAGGTCCTGGCCGAACAGGCGCACGGTTCCCGAGGTCGGCTGCTCCAGCCCGGCGGCCACGGCGATCAGGGACGACTTGCCCGAGCCTGACGGCCCGACGACCGCCACACGTTCGCCAGGCTCGACCGCCAGGGTGACCCCACGCAGGATTTCCACCGGTCCCGCGGCCGAGGGCAGCGTCAGGGTGACCGCGTCGAGGGAGAGCGGCGTCGTCGTCTTGGAGTCGAACATGTGCGCGGGGCGTTTTCCGGTGGGCCTGAACACCCTATGTAGGACGTAGCCATGGATCGCACACCTTACCGTCCGTTTACCCGCCGCGCTTTCGCCGGCCTGCTGCTCGCGGCGGCCGCCTCGCCGTCGCTCGCCCAGGCGCGTCCGCGCATCGTTACAGTGCTCGGGGACTCGATCACCGCCGGCTATGGCCTGGCCGCCCGCGAGGCGCTGCCGGCCAGGCTCGAGAAGGAACTGGCCAAGGCCGTGCCCGGCGCGCGGGTGCGCGGCGCCGGCGTCAGCGGCGACACCACGGCCGGCGGCCTGGCCCGCGTCGACTTCAGCGTCCAGAAGGACACCGCCGTCTGCGTGGTGGCCCTCGGCGGCAACGACCTGCTGCAGGGGCTGGACCCGAAACAGACCCGCGCCAACCTCGACCGCATCATCCAGAAGCTGAAGGCGCGGGGAATCACCGTGGTGCTGGCCGGAATCGTCGTGCCCAGCGCGCTGGGCCGCTCCTACGCCCGCGACGTCGCGGCCCTGTACGCCGACCTGGCGAGCAAGCACGGACTGGCCCTGTATCCGAACCTGCTGGCCGGGGTGGCCGGCGACCGCCGGCTGAACCAGCGAGACGGCATCCACCCCAACGCCCAGGGCGTGGCGATCATCGCTGCCCGTCTGGCGCCGGTGGTGGCCCGGGTGCTGGCCGCGACCCGGTGAGGCCTTGCGTGGTCAGGGACGCGATCCCCACGGATCGCCCCTCACCTCGTCATCCTGAGGAGCGAGCGTCAAGCGACCCCGGACTGGATCCGGGTGAAGACGCAATGAGGGGGATCTGAACTTGCAGTACTCGAAACTGGGCCGCACCGGCATCGACATCAGCCGCTGCTGCCTTGGCACCATGACCTGGGGCTCGCAGAACACCGAGGCCGAGGCCCACGCCCAGATGGACTATGCCTTCGAGCGCGGGGTCACCTTCTGGGACACCGCCGAGATGTACGCCAGCCCGCCGCGTCCGGAGACGCAAGGCCGCACCGAGCAGTACATCGGGACCTGGCTGGAGAAGTCCGGCAAGCGCGACCAGATCGTGCTGGCCTCGAAGGTGGCCGGCCGCGGGTCGGTGTTCGGCGGGCTCGACTGGATTCGCGCCGACAAGTCCAACGCCCGCCAGACGAAGGTCCAGATCGACGAGGCGATCGAGAACTCGCTCAGGCGCCTGCGCACCGACTACCTCGACCTCTACCAGCTGCACTGGCCCGACCGGGCGGTGCGCACCTTTGGCGGGATGACGTTCAAGGACTATGACGACGACTACGAGCCCTTCGAGTCGATCCTCGAGGCGCTGGACGTGCATGTGAAGGCCGGCCGCATCCGGGCCATCGGCCTGTCCAACGAGTTTCCCTGGGGCGTGATGCGGTTCCTGCAGGAGTCGGAAAAGCGCGGCCTGCCGCGCGTCGCCTCGATCCAGAACGCCTATCACCTCGCCAACCGGGTCTATGAGTACGGCCTGGCGGAGATGGGGATGCGCGAGGACATCGGCCTGCTGGCCTATTCGCCGCTGGCCCAGGGCTGGCTGACCGGCAAGTACCTCGACGGCGCCCTGCCCGAGGGCTCGCGCAAGGCGCTCTACAACCGCATGCAGCGCTACGAGGGTCCGGGGGCGGAGGAAGCCTTCACCGCCTATATCACGCTCGCCCGCGACCACGGCATCGACCCGGCGCACCTCGCGCTGAAGTTCTGCGACACCCGCCCCTTTGTCGCCTCGACCATCATCGGCGCGACCAGCATGGAGCAGCTGAAGACCAACATCGATGCGTTTGACCTGGAGTGGACCGCCGAACTGGAGAAGGCCGTCGACGCCATCCACGTGCGGCGACCGAACCCCTGTCCCTAGATCCTCCTCCGTCATCCTCGGGACAAGCCCGAGGATGACGGGGTAGGTTGCCCCCAATGATCCGCCTCTTCGCCGCCATCGCCGTCCCCGAGGACATCGGCCAGCCTCTGACCAGCCGCATGCGCGGGCTGGACGGCGCGCGCTGGCGGCCGCTGGAGGCGCTGCACATCACGCTGCGCTTCTTCGGCGACGTGCGGCCACGGGTGGCCGAGGATCTGGACACCGAGCTGGCGACGATCGCGAAACCGGCCTTCGGGCTTGAGCTCGACAGCGTCGGCGCCTTCGGCGAGGGGCGGGACATTCACGCTGTCTGGGCGGGGGTGGGCAAGAGCGATCCGCTGCATGGCCTCGCCGGCAAGTGCGAGGCCGCCGCCCGGCGCGCCGGCCTCAAGGGCGAGGCCCGGGCCTATCGCCCGCACGTCACCATGGCCTATCTGAGCCGGCCGGATCCCGGCGCCGTCGCGTCCTGGCTGGAGGCCAACAGCCTGCTGAAGTCGCCGACCTTCGCGGTCGACCGGTTCGGGCTCTACTCAAGCCACCAGACCTCGGAGGGGTCGCGGTATGTGCTGGAGGCGGAGTACCGGCTGTAGGCTGGGACATGCACTTCAATGGCTGTCCCCGGTCAAAGCCGCCCCGAGAACTCCAGCTCCACCGGGCCGGTCATGATCACGTGGCCGTCGGTCTCCCGCCACGCGATGGTCAGCTCGCCGCCGTCCAGTTCCAGCGTGGCCTTGCGGTCGGTCAGGCCCCGGCGGGCGCAGGCGACCAGGGCGGCGCAGGCGCCGGTGCCGCAGGCCTTCGTCAGGCCCGCGCCGCGCTCCCAGACCCGCAGGCGGATGCGGTCGCGCGCCTTGACGAAGGCGAAGCCGACGTTGACGCCCTCCGGGAACAGCGGGTGGTGCTCGATCAGGCTGCCGGAGCCGCGCACCAGGGCGTCGTCGGGCTCGCGGTCGACGAAGAACACGACGTGCGGATTGCCCATGCTGACGGCGCCGGGCGTATGCAGGTGCGGCGCGTCGATCGGCCCGACCTGCAGTTCGATGCCGCGAGTGTCCATCTCCTCGGCCAGAGGGATCTGGTCCCAGCCCAGGCGCGGCTCGCCCATGTCGACCGTGACCACATGGTCGCCGGCGCGCTTGCCGCTCAGCGGACCGCCATCGGTGTCGAAGGTCACCGCATCCGTGCCGGCCGCCTCCATCAGCAGCCACGCCACCGCCCGCGTGCCGTTGCCGCAGGCGCCGACCTCCTCGCCGGTGGAATTCCAGAACCGGACATAGGCCGCCGTCTCCGGCGACCGCGAGGGCTCGATGGAGATCAGCTGGTCATGCGGGTGGCGGGCTGCGATGGCCCGCACCTCGTCCGGCGAGGGGTCGAAGGGCTGGTCACGCGCCTCGACAACGACGAATGCGTTGCCCAGGCCGTTCATCTTGAGGAATGGACGGCTCATTCCGGAGATATAGGCGATCGGCCTCGCAAACGCACAACACAGCTTTCGATCCGATGATCGGCGGCGGGGTGACTCCGGGTCTTGCCCGGTCCTCGCGCGCCCCTATGCTCCCCCGCCGACAGTCGAACCTGGACACACCCCGATGAAATTCAAAGCGTTCTTCGCCGCCGCGCTGCTCGCCGCCACGCCAGCCATGGCGGCGGTGACGCCGTTCGAATGGCTGGAGTCCGTCGATGGCGACAAGGCCATGGACTGGGTCCGGGCCGAGAACGGCAAGGTGCTGCCGGTGCTGACCGGGGATGCGCGCTATCCGGGGCTCGAGGCGGAGGCGCTGAAGATCCTGTCGGCCAAGGATCGCATCCCGATGCCGACCTTCCACGGCGCGGACATCTACAACTTCTGGCAGGACGCCACGAACGTCCGAGGGGTCTGGCGGCGCACGACGCTGGACAGTTACCGCACCGACGCCCCGGTCTGGGAGACGGTGCTGGACATCGACGCGCTGGCGAAGGCCGAGAACGCCAACTGGATCTGGAAGGGCGCCGACTGCCGGCCGACCACCCACGACCGGTGTCTGGTCAGCCTCAGCAACGGCGGCAAGGACGCTGTCGAGATCCGCGAGTTCGATCTGAAGACCCGGACCTTCGTCGAGGGCGGCTTCCGCCTGCCGGAGAGCAAGCAGACGGTGGAGTGGCTGGATGCCGATACCCTGATCCTGACCCGCGACTGGGGGCCCCGCACGACCACCGAGTCCGGCTACGGCTTCGTCGTGAAGACCCTGAAGCGCGGCCAGCCGCTGTCGGCGGCGGTCGAGGTCTATCGCGGCGGCGTCAAGGACGTCAGCGTAACCCCCGCCGTCTACCGCGACAGCCAGGGCGGGCGCGTCGTCGTCCTGCAGCGGGCCGTCGACTTCTTTCATACCGAGTACGCCGTCCTCACCGATGGCGGCGTGGTGAAGACGCAGCTTCCGCAGCGCTCCACCATCCAGGGCTTCGTGGGCGGCGACGTGATCGTGACGCTGGAGGAGTCCTGGGCCTTCCCGCGCTTCGCCGGCGACAGCGCGCCGCGCCTCTTCCCGGCCGGGACCCTGATGTCGATCACGGTGGACAAGGCCCTCGGCAAGCACCTGGCCGCCCCGAAGGGCGATGTCGTCATCAGCAACAACTGCGATCCCTGCACCCTCTTCGTGCCGACGGAGCGCCAGTCGATCGACCAGGTGGCGGTCACGGACGGCCGCGTCGCCGCCGTCGTCTATGACAATGTCCGCGGCCGATTGATGAGCTTCGAGGATCGCGGCGAGTTCGGCTGGCGGGCCGAGACCATGGAGGGCCTCGACAATGCGGCGATCTCCATCGTGGCCACGGCCGACTCCGGCAACGGCCTGTTCTTCACCGAGGAGGGCTTCCTCACCCCGACGCGGCTGCGCTACGCGCCGCTGAAAGCCGCCAAGGCGACCGTGGTGAAGACCCTGCCGGCCCGCTTCGACGCCTCGACCCATGTGGTGGAGCAGAAGGAAGCCGTCTCGAAGGACGGCACGAAGATTCCCTACTTCATCGTCCATCCCCGGGGGCACCGGCACGATGGCCAGGACCCCACGCTGCTGCATGCCTACGGCGGCTTCCAGATCAGCAAGACGCCGCTCTACGACCCGGTCATCGGCAAGCTCTGGCTCGAGCGCGGCGGGACCTACGTCGTGGCCAACATCCGGGGCGGCGGCGAATTCGGCCCGGCCTGGCACGAGGCGGCGCTGAAGGCCAACCGCCAGCGGGCCTATGACGACTACTTCGCGGTGGCCGAAGACCTGATCCGTCGCGGGATCACCAGCCCGCGCAGGCTGGGCGCCTATGGCCGTTCCAACGGCGGGCTGCTGATGGGCGTGGCGATGACCCAGCGGCCGGACCTCTGGAACGCGGTAGTGGTCGAAAGCCCGCTGCTCGACATGATGCGGTATCACCTTCTGCCGGCCGGAGCCTCGTGGATCGGCGAGTACGGCGACCCGACGAAGCCCGACGAGGCGGCGTGGATCGCGGCCTACAGCCCCTTCCAGGCCATCCGGCCCGGCGTGAAGTACCCGCTGGCCTACATCACAACCTCGACCAAGGACGACCGGGTTCACCCCGGCCATGCCCGCAAGTTCGCCGCGCGGCTGGGCGAGGTCGGCGCGCCCTACCTCTACTTCGAGAACACCGACGGCGGCCATGCCAACGCCGCGGATCCCGCCGCCAACGCCCGCCGATGGGCGATGCACTACACCTACCTTTCACGTCAGCTGATGGATTGAGAATGCGATCGTACCTTCTAGCCGCCGCCATGAGTCTGACCGCCTTGACCGCTTTCGCCGCCCCGCCCGTACCGCCGCCGACCGCTGAGGATCCCTACACCTGGATGGAGGAGATCGAGGGCGACCGGGCCATGGCCTGGGCCCGGGCCGAGAACGCCGCCTCCCTGCCCACCCTGCAGTCCGATCCCCGCTATGCCGGCATGCGCGCCGAGGCGCTGACCATCCTGCAGGCCAGGGACCGCATCGCCGGCGTCAGCTTCTCCGGTGACGGCAAACTGAGCAACTTCTGGCAGGATGCGACCCATGTGCGTGGCATCTGGCGCAAGACGACGCTCGACAGCTACCGCACCGCAGAGCCGGTCTGGGAGACGGTGCTCGACATCGACGCCCTGGCGAAGTCCGAGGGCAAGAACTGGGTCTACAAGGGCGCCAGCTGCCTGGCTCCGGAGGACCGGTACTGCCTCGTCAGCCTGTCGGACGGCGGCAAGGACGCGGTCGTCTATCGCGAGTTCGACACCGTGACGAAGACCTTCGTCACCGGCGGCTTCGAGGCGCCGGAAGGCAAGCAGAACGTCGGCTGGCTCGACAAGGACACCCTGCTCATCGCCCGCGACTGGGGCCCGGGCACGATGACCCGGTCCAGCTATCCGTTCGTTCTCAAGGCCTGGAAGCGCGGCACGCCCCTGGCCGAGGCCACCGAGCTGTTCCGCGGCACCGACGAGGATGTCTCGGTCTCCGGCTATGTCCTGCGCGACGCCGACGGCAAGGCCCAGGCGACGATGATCAATCGCGCGGTCAGCTTCTTCGAGAGCGAGACCTATCTGGTCACCGACAAGGGCCCGGTGAAGCTGCCCTTCCCTCTGAAGAGTTCCATCCAGGGGCTGGTGCAGGGCCGGCTGGTCTTCAGCCTCGAGCAGGACTGGGACGCCCACGGTCTCAAGCAGGGCGATCTCGCCGCCTTCGACCTGGTCGCGCTGAAGGCCGCTCCCGACAAGGCGCACCCGACCCTGATCCTGCGTCCGACCGCGCGTCAGTCGATCGAGGGCGTCACCATCAGCCGCAACCGGCTGATCATCGCCCTGTTCGAGGACGTGAAGGGCAAGGCGCTGGTCTTCACCCCCGCCGCCGACGGCTGGAGCAGCAGGGCCCTGGACCTGCCCGGCAATGCGACCATCGGGCTGGGCTCAGCCTCCGACACCGATGACCGTTTGTTCGTCAGCGTCACCAACTACCTGACCCCGACCACCTACTGGCTGGCCGACGCGGCGAGCGGCAAGGTCGAGACAATCAAGGCCTCGCCCGCCCGGTTCAATGCCGACGGCCACGTGGTCGAGCAGTTCTTCGCCACCTCGAAGGACGGGACCAAGGTTCCCTACTTCGTCGTCCGCCCGAAAGACCTGAAGTACGACGGCCAGGCCCCGACCCTGCTCTACGCCTATGGCGGCTTCCAGGTGTCGATGACGCCCGGCTACTCGGCGACGGTCGGCAAGCTTTGGCTCGAGCGCGGCGGCGTCTATGTCGTGGCCAACATCCGCGGCGGCGGCGAATACGGCCCGGCCTGGCACCAGGCGGGCCTGAAGGCCAACCGCCAGAAGGTCTACGACGACTTCTTCGCGGTGTCGCAGGACCTGATCGACCGCAAGATCACCAGCCCCCGGCGCCTCGGCGTGATGGGCGGCAGCAACGGCGGCCTCTTGATGGGCGTGGCCCTGACCCAGCGGCCGGACCTCTACAACGCCATCGTCATCCAGGTGCCGCTGCTGGACATGCTCAACTACACCCGGATGGGCGCCGGCGCCTCCTGGGTCGGCGAGTATGGCGATCCGGCCAGGCCCGAGGAGCGGGCCTGGATCGCGGCCTACGATCCCTATTCGAACCTGAAGGCGGGCCGGAAGTACCCGAAGGCCTTCATCGAGACCTCGACCAAGGATGACCGCGTCCACCCGGGCCACGCCCGCAAGCTGGCGGCGCGGCTCAAGGAGCTCGGCTACGACTACGTCTACTACGAGAACATCGACGGCGGTCACTCCGCCGCCGCCAACCTCGAGGAAAGCGCCACCCGCTATGCGCTGGAGTTCACCTATCTCAGCCAGCAGCTGATGGACTGACCGGCGTCTTTCCGGCGAAACAGAAAAGGCCCCCGTCATGAGACGGGGGCCTTTTTTCACGCCCGTGCGTCCGGCAACTCCTGGGCTGCCCCGACCAGCGCTCGACGCACAGGTATCGCGCACGAAGAAGGGGCGCGGATTACTCCGCGCCCCTTCCACAGTGTCGTCAGACCTGGCCCGGACAGGCCGGGCCATGACGGTGTCGTCCTAGAACGCCCAGCGGGCGGTCAGCTGGAACACCGGGCCGGCCTTCTCGGTCTCCAGCTCGTACTCGTCGTACGAACGGGCGGCCTGGTCGGACAGGGTGCCGAACTTGTCGAAGACTTCGTCCTTGGAGCTGTCCAGCAGGTTCTGGCCGGTCAGGCGGACCACGAAGCTCTCGCCGAAGCGCTTCTCGACGAAGGCCTCCAGGTCGGCGCCGTAGCTGGTGGCGATTTCCTCGAGGGCGTAGCGGTCGAAGGCGTCGCCCTGCTTGCGGTAGGTGACGCCGAAGGCGGCCGCCCAGCTCGGAATGTCCTGGATGAAGCCGATGTTGTAGACGTAGTCGGACTGGCCGTTGAACAGGCGCGTCCCGGCGAAGTCGTTCACCTCGCTGTCGAGCCAGCTGTAGTTGAAGAACACGCCGGTGTTGTCGAGACCGATGACGGTCAGCGGCGTGGAGAGGTCGAACTCAAGGCCCATCACCGTGCCGTCGCCGACGTTGTCGACCGAGTAGATGAAGGTGCCCGGGCCGCCGTCGCCTTCCAGGCCGGTGTTCACGTCCTCGATGAGGTCGGAAACGTCGCGGTAGAAGAAGTTGACGCCGACGATGCCGCGGGCGCCGAGGCGACGCTCATAGCCGATGTCGAAGCCCCAGGCCGTTTCCGGCTTCAGGTTCGGGTTACCAATGAAGTCGTCGTCACCGTATTCCTCGACCAGAAGGACCGGTTGAAGCTTGTCGAAGTTCGGGCGACGCACGGTGCGGCCGGCCGACAGGTTGATCCGGCCGCCTTCGCCGACGTTGATCCGCAGGTTCGCGGACGGCAGCAGCACCGTGTAGTCGTTTTCGGTGATGCGGTCGGCCGGGGCGACGCCCAGGCTGTCGTCGGTGATCGTGGTTTCGGTCGTCTCGTAGCGCAGGCCGACTTCCCAGCGGAAGCCTTCGTTTTTGCCCGAAAGCATGACGAACGGATCGAGGCGGGTTTCCTCGATGTTGACGTCGATGTCGCTGCGGACGGCGAACACTTGCGGAGCCGGGAAGGTCGAGCCGCTGTTGACGCCGTTGGCGATGTTGAAGCGCGAACGCACTTCCAGCATGCCGAGGTCGCGTTCCTTGCCGTTGTATTGCAGGCCGAAGGTCAGCTTGGCGCCGCCCAGATCACGCTCGTGCTCGAACTCGGCGGAGAGTTCGGTGTCCTCGAGATTGGTGTCGATCTCGTCGTGCGTGAAGCGGTCGGCGTCCGGGCTCGGGGTCACGTCGCGCAGGAACTCGAGTTCCTTCTCGAACTCGAACTGCTCGTCGGTCACGGCCGCGTAGCCGAGCTTGAACTTGCTTTCGCCGCCCAGCATCTCGACGACGAACTTGCCGCGCAGCGACCAGCTGTCGGTGAGGATATCCAGGTCGTTGTCGTTGACGGTCAGCAGGTTGGCGTTGTCGCGCAGGCCGCTGCGGTACTCGATGGAGTCCTCGTCCTGCAGGCGGTCGGTGCGCACGAAGTAGCCGTCAAGCGTCAGCTCGCCGCCGGCGAACGGCGTGACGTAGTTGGCGTTGAACGAGTAGTCGGTGCCGTCGCGGACATCGGTCTGGTCTTCGATGTTCTGCAGCGTGCCGCCCGGCGCGTCGTAGCGGTAGCTGGTCTTCAGCTTCGGCGCGCGACGGCCCTGGACGTTGGCGCCGATCAGCAGCCGGCCTTCACCCAGGGCGCCGCCCCAGTAGAAGCCGTAGTTCTCGGCGAACTCCTCGTCGTCGTAGTAGGTCACGCCGCCGCGGACGTAGCCGCCGTCGAGGCTGGCGGAGTCGCGCAGCACGATGTTCAGCGAGCCGGCCATGGCGTCGCCGCTACGGTTGGCCGAAGGGGCGCGGATGATTTCGATCCGCTCCAGCAGTTCGGCCGGGATCCGGTCGACGAAGAAGGAGCGGTCGGCCGAGGCGCCGGGGACGCGCTCGCCGTTGATCAGGATCTGGGTGTAGCCGGGGTCGAGGCCGCGCAGGCGGGCGCCGTCCGATTCCAGCACGTCCGAGAGGAAGGTGACGCTGGGCACGCGCTTCAGGGCGTCGCCGGCGGAGACCGGTTCGAAGCGCTGGAAGTAGCCCTGGTCGTAGGACAGGACCTGCGCGGCGTCGTCGGTGCGGTTGCGGTAGACGATCTGACCGTTGACGATCAGCTCTTCGACGGTGGTCGGATCATTGGTGGTGATCGCCTCGTCGGCGGCCATGGCCTGGGTGGCGAGCGCGAGCGGCGCGAGCGCCGCCAGCGCGAACAGCGCGGACTTCTTCATCGGATATCCCCCGTGGGCGCACCCGCCCGGTTCGGGGTCTCGGCGCGCGTTGCAAATCGCCGGTCGCTGTAACCAAAGGGTGAGACGCGCGGGTGATGGTTCCATGACGGATTCGTGTCAGTCACGGCGTGTGCGGAGGATCAGGCCGCGGGTCGGATCCAGGCGAAGGGCAGCGGGCCCTCGCGGAAGGCGAAGCGGTTCAGATGCTCAGCGACCACGCCCTCCAGCCGTTCCAGCGTCCGGGCGTCCGCAGCTTCTATGACGAGGCCGAGCACGCCGGGACCGGCCGTCAGATGACAGACCCCGGCCGGCAGGTCGATCCGCCCGCTGGCGTCGTCGAAGGCGACGGTGAACCGGTGCGACCAGTGTTTGCAGAGCTGGGTCAGATAGCGGGCGGCGTGGGCGGTGGGGACGGAGGCCAGACTCTGCATCAGGCGCGCTCCACGGCGGCGGCGGCGGCATCGAGGGCGTCGCAGATGGCGGCGATCTGTTCCTTGCTCAGCGCCCCGCCCGTGAGCTTCAGCTTGAGCGCGGTGCGCAGATTCTCGCGGGCCCGCAGGATCTGCGGCGAGAAGGCGGCGCTGGCGGCGGCGGCCTCGGTCATGCGCTGGAAGATGCCGGCCGTCTGAGGCTCGTTGGCCGTCAGGTGCGCCTCGCCCTGGGCGGTGACAGTGTAGAGCTTGCGACCGCCTGCCGCGTCGGCGGCGGAGACGAAGCCCATCTCCTCCAGCCAGGTCAGGGTGGGATAGACCACGCCGGGACTGGGCGAATAGGCGCCGCCGGCCTGTTCCTCGATCTGCTTGATCAGTTCGTAGCCGTGGCGCGGTGTGTCGGCGATGAGCCGCAGGATGACCAGCTTGAGGTCCCCGTGGTCGAAGAACCGGCCCATCCGGCCGCGCCCGCCGCGCAGGTGGTGGTGATGTCCGCCGAAGCCGTGGCGGCCGAAGCGGTGGTGATGGTCTTTGTGAAAGCCGAAATGGCGATGCATGTTTTAGAGCCTTTCTAGATATATCGAAAACATAGATATATCGGATTGGCGGCCTGTCAAGATCGATATATCGGATTGTGTGCGCTGGCTCGTCCGATCGCGGCGAGGCTATGCCTTGATCAGCGCGGGGCCGTTGCGTGGGCCACGAGCCGGCAAAGGGCCCGCAGGCCCGCCAGATAGGTCGCCTCGTCCCGCACCTCGTGCTTCACACCGCTGGCCAGCAGGGCGACGGTCCGCCCAAAGGCCGGCGCGTCGCCGAAAGCATCGAGGTCAACAAGACCGGCATCGGACAGGTCCGCTGCACGCTCGGTGAGGATGGCCGCGAAGCCGGTATCCAGCGCGCCGGCGATGGTCGCGGTCACGGTCGCGTCCACCGCCATCAACTCCGCGCCGTGCGGCGAAGCGTGCAGCAGACGGAAGAAGGTGAGGTCCTTGGCCAGGATCGTGGCCTCGAGATTGGCCGCAAAGCCCGCATCCTCCCGCCAGGCCGCGCGCGCGCCGCTCAGGGCTTCGTCCTTGAGATGCTCGGCGAGGGCCCGGAACAGCGCGGCCTTGTTCTCGAACCAGACATAGAGGGCGGGGCGCGACACGCCGGCCTCGCGGGCGATGTCGGCCATGCCGGCTCGCTGGAAGCCGTAGCGGGCGAACACCTCGCGCGCCGCCTCCAGCGCCCGTCGCCGGTTATGATCTGACGAATTAGACATTTGATGCGTATTATGTCATACCCTGCGGCATCACGATAGGAGGCTCGTCATGATCGAACGCGGCACGGTGCTGGTTACCGGGGGCTCAGGCTACATCGCGGGCTTCTGTATTGCCCAGCTGATCAGCGAGGGCTGGCGCGTCCGCACAACGGTGCGGTCGCTGTCGCGCGAGGCCGAGGTCCGCGCGTCCTTGTCGCAGCTGATCGACCTGGGCGACCAGCTGTCCTTCGTGGCGGCCGACCTCAACGCCGACGACGGCTGGCCGGACGCGGTCGCGGGCTGCGACTACGTGCTCCATGTCGCCTCGCCGCTGCCGACCTCCAACCCCAAGGATGACGACGAGCTGGTCCGCCCGGCCCGCGACGGCGCCCTGCGGGTCCTGAAGGCGGCCCGCGAGGCCGGCGTGAAGCGGGTGGTGATGACCGCTTCGACGGCCGCCATCTGTTACGGTCGGGGCAGCCGCGACGTCCCCTTCACCGAGGCCGACTGGTCCGACGAGACCAACCGCAAGGACACCTCGGCCTATGAGCGTTCCAAGACCATCGCCGAACGGGCCGCCTGGGCCTGGCACAAGGCGGAGGGCGGTGCGCTGGAGTTGACCACGGTCTGCCCGGGCGCGGTGCTCGGCCCGGTGCTGGGCAGCGACTTCTCGGCCTCGATCGAGATCGTCCGGAAACTGATGCAGGGCGACCTGCCGGGCCTGCCGCGCTTCGGCTGGCCCCTGGTCGATGTGCGGGACATCGCCGACCTCCATGTGCGCGCCATGACCCATCCGGCAGCCGCCGGCGAGCGGTTTCTCGGCGCCGGGGCGTTCTACTGGATGAAGGATATCGCCGCGGTGCTGCGCGCGCAGATGCCCTCGGACTCGCGCAAGGTCCCGACCCGCGGCGTCCCCAACTGGGTCATCCGCCTGGCCGCGGCCTTCGACCCCCTCGTCCGTGATCGCCTCTTCGAACTCGACAAGCACCGGCCGTGCTCATCGGCGAAGGCGATTGAGACCCTGGGCTGGGCGCCGCGCAGCAATGACGCGATGATCGTCGATACCGCCCGCAGCCTGGTTGGCCAGAAGCTGCTCTAGGCCTGGAGGCCCTGCAGCACCTCGGCCAGCAGCCGCCCCTCGGCCGCGCGGCTCGACCCGGCGCGCCAGGCCACGACGATCTCGCGGCTGGGGTGGTCGGCCTGGAGGGGGCGGGTGGTGACGTTGACGTGCTCGGTCAGGCCGGCGTTGACCGCCATGGCCGGCAGGAACGAGACGCCCAGGCCCGAGCCGACCATCTGCACCAGGGTCGGCAGGGAGGTGGCCGCGAAGGTCTCCTCGTCGGTCGAGCGCGGCGGCTCGAGCCCACAGGCGGCCAGGGCGTGGTCGCGCAGGCAGTGGCCGTCCTCCAGCAGGATCAGGTCCTTGGGGGCCAGGCTCTCGGGATTGATCCTGTTCGACTTGCCCAGGATCGGATGCCCGTCGGGCACGGCGGCCAGCAGTTCGTCGTCCGCCACATGGGCCCAGTTCAGGCCCGCCATGTCGTAGGGCAGGGCGATCAGCGCCGCGTCCAGGGCTCCGGCCCGCAGGCTGGTGATCAGCCGGTGCGTCAGGTCCTCGCGCAGGAACAGCCGCAGCTTGGGAAAGGTCGCGCGCAGCACCGGCAGGGCCCGGGGCAGCAGGAAGGGGGCGATGGTCGGGATGACGCCCAGCCGGAAGCGGCCGCTCAGCGGCTGTCCGGCGCCCTGGGCGGCCTGCACCAGATCCTCGGCCTGGTCGAGGATGACCCGCGCGCGACGCACCGCTTCCTGGCCGGCGGCCGTGAGGATTACGCCGGAGCGGGCGCGGTCGACGACCGGCGCGCCGAGGATCTTCTCCAGTTCGGCGATGCCCGCCGACAGCGTCGGCTGGGTGACGTGCGCCGCCTCTGCCGCGCGGCTGAACGAGCCGTGGTCGGCAAGGAGCTTCAGGTACTGGAGCTGGCGCAGGGTGGGGAGCATCGGGCCAGGATAGACCTCGCCAGCGGGCCGGGCAATGATCCGATCTATCGAGCCGGAAAGAAAGATCGATTGGATTTATATTCAGCGTCCGCCTAACGCTCTGACTGTCCGGCGTGCTGACATGACGCCGACCGAGACCAGCGCGCGACCCACGCCCCCCGGGGTCGCGTGACCCGGGAGCTCCTCGGCCCATCTCCCCCCTCCGCCGGGGCGAGGGGCTCCCGGCCCTCCTCGCAATCAGGCGCGGACACCCCATATGAGCGGCCTAGTGAAGGCCGCCGTCGAGAGTGAACCGCCCCGGCGGTCGAACCACTCCGGCCTGGCGCCCCCCGAGACCTGCCCACCGTGATCTGGACCTTCGGAATTTCCCTCGCCTGCCTCGTCGTCGCCGCGCTGCTGATCCCGGTGGTGACCTTCTTCTTCCCGGAAGCACAGCAACTGCGCACCGCCCGGGCTCCGACTCCGCCGCCGACACCCGACGCCTAGCCGCCCTACTGCGGCGCGCCGGTCTCAACGTATCGTTTGAACCGCGACAGCTGGCCGCCCATCACGCGATCGAACACCGGCGCGATCGCGACCATCTCGGGGCGCAGGCCGCCGAGGTTATAGGTCTGGACCACCTCGGTCCCGCCCTCCACGGCCTTCAAGGTGAAGGTCAGGGCGCCGGAGGGGCCCTCATCCTGCAGCGGCCCGAAGGCCCCGTGGATACGCAGCAACCGCCCGGGCCAGGCCAGCACCACCTCGCCATGT
This sequence comes from Caulobacteraceae bacterium, assembly GCA_027487945.1. Classification (GTDB taxonomy): domain Bacteria; phylum Pseudomonadota; class Alphaproteobacteria; order Caulobacterales; family Caulobacteraceae; genus Caulobacter. The sequence continues at coordinate 67,299 of JAIYCQ010000018.1, read as the reverse complement.
TTGACGCCGCCGCCGGGGAGCGTCTCGCAGAAGCAGGCGCCGGGCTGCAGCGCCATGGTCATGTTGGCTGCATCGCCGCTGTAGGTGTGCGCGCTCTCCCACCACTTCCCGATGTCGCCCAGCGCCGCATAGACCTCGTCCGGCGGCGCGGCGATGGTGACCCTGTTCTCAAGCCTGACCCCGGCTTCCCAGATCGATTTCACTTCGGCATGTGCCGGGCAGACGCCACACAGCGCCGCCGCGACGGCCAGAACAGCAAGCCTCATCACGGCGCCTCCCTGTGTCAGTCGGTCAGGGGACCATGAGTTGAGGGGGCGTTCAAGGCGGGCCTGACCGCGCGCTAAGCCGCCTCGAAGGCCAGCGGCCCGCCCCAGAAGGCAGCGACCAGGCCGTTCTGGGGGCCGGGCGTCCCGGTGGTCAGAAAGCGGCGCCCGCCGGAGGTTCCCAGGTCATACTCGGGGTGGCGCTCAAAGTAGCGGGCGAGGGCAGTCGCTGTGGAGTCCGGCTGGTGGATCAGCGGCGTGCCTGGCGGCAGGGCCTCGCGGAACAGGTCGGCCACGATCTCGTAGTGGGTGCAGCCCAGGACCGCGCGATCCGGATGACGACCGATCCGGCGGCGCAGGGCCTCGACATGGCCGGCGATCTCGCCCGCAAGCACCTTGCGCGCGGCGTCCTGCTCTATAAGCCGGGCCAGGTTGGGGCAGGGCTCGGAGAAGACGGCCAGGTCCTGCTTGCGCTTGTCGATCTCGATCTCGAACACCCGGCTGCCGGCCGTGCCCGGGGTCGAGAAGACGCCCAGCACATCGACCTTCTGCACCTGCTCCCCGCGCCGGTCGGCCTCGTGCTCCCAGGGCAGGCCGGTGGCCGCCTCTATGGTCGGGACGATAATCCCGAGCACATTCAGCGCCCGGCCTGTCTCGCGCCGGTAGCCCGGCAGCCAGGTCTGCTGCAGGCGCCGCAGCGCGATGGCCGAGGCTGTGTTGCAGGCCAGGACCACCACGCTGGCGCCGGCCTCGAACAGGCGGACGCAGCCGGCCCGGGTCAGGTCGACAACCTCCTCGCCCGGGCGCCCGCCATAGGGGGCGTTGGCCTGGTCGGCGAGATAGATGAAGTCAGCCGAAGGGAAGCGCTCGACAAGCGCTCTGTGGACGGTCAGGCCGCCCACGCCGGAATCGAAGACGCCGATGGACATGCATTTCGCTTTAGAGGTCCGCTTCGCCCAACGGAAGCGTATGACGGTCATTACAGTCCGTTCATGTGACCGTCAGGCGGAATGGGCCTACGGTCCTGCCCAAAGTTTTTGATCACGGAGCGATCATGCATCGACGCCAACTCATCGTCGGGGCCGCGAGCCTCTTCGCCGTTTCCGGCTGCGCCTCGGCCGGCGGTCTCGTCGGCGGCGGCGCCGCGCCCGGCACCCTGGCCCAGGACGCCGCCGTCGCCCGCGCGGTCCTGCCGAAACTGACGCCCAGGGCCGAACTTCTGCAGACCTGGACCGGCCCCTACGGCGGCGTGCCCCCCTGGGACAAGGTCACGGGGCCCAAGCTGCGCGAAGCCATCCTCGAAGGCATCGATCTGCAGCGCGCCGAGATCCTGGCGATCGCCAACAATCCCGAGCCGCCGACCTTCGCCAACACCCTGGTGGCCATGCAGATGGCCGGCGCCCCGCTCGACCGCGCGCTGTCGATCTTCGGCGTGATGACCAGCAACATCGGCTCGAGCGAGTACGAGGCGATCGACACCGAGGTCTCGCCCCTTCTGTCGGCCGCCGGCGACGAGATTACCTTCAATGAGGCGCTGTTCCGGCGCGTGAAGTCCGTGGCCGAAGGCGCGGTGGCGGCGGGTCTGACCGCCGAGCAGACCCGGCTGGCCGAGCGCAGCCGCGACGGCTTCATCCGCAACGGCGCGGCGCTCGACGCGGCCGGCAAGGCCGAGCTGGGCCGCATCAACACCGCCCTCTCCAACGCCTTCACCAGCTTCGGCCAGAAGGTCGTCGCTGACGAAAAGACCTGGACGGTCATTCCGACCGAAGCGGGCACGGCCGGCATGCCGGCGTCCAACAAGGCCGCCGCCGCCGCCGCCGCCAAGGCGCGCAACGTCCAGGGCTGGGCTATCGTCAACACCCGGTCCAGCGTCGATCCGTTCCTGACCTTCGCCAGCGACCGCGGTCTGCGCGAGCAGGTCTGGCGCAAGTTCGTGAACCGGGGCGACAACGGCGACGCCAACGACACCAACGCCACCATCGCCCAGATCGTGAAGCTGCGGGCCGAGCGGGCCAAGCTGCTGGGCTTCGCCCACCACGCCGACTGGCGGATGCAGGACACCATGGCCAGGACCCCGGCCGCGGCGATGGACCTGATGAACCGCGTCTGGGCCCCGGCCAAGGCGCGCGTCGCCGAGGAAGTGGCCGACATGCGCCAGATCGCCGGCCATGACATCGAGCCCTGGGACTATCTCTACTACGCCGAGAAGGTCCGGAAGGCGAAGTACGACCTCGACGCCAACGAGATGAAGCCCTACTTCGAGCTCAACAACGTCAAGCGCGGCGCCTTCTACATGGCCCAGCGCCTGTATGGCTTTGACTTCATCCCTCTGGCCGCGGGAACCGTTCCCGGCTTCCATCCCGACGTCGAGGTGTTCGAGGTCAAGGACAAGGCCAGCGGCCGCCACATCGGGCTGTTCTACTCCGACGACTTCGCCCGTCCGGGCAAGCGCTCGGGCGCCTGGATGACGACCTACCGCGCGCACTCGACCTACGACGGCGCCGAGAACGTCCTGGCCTCGAACAACAACAACTTCATCAAGGCGGAGGCCGGCCAGCCGCTGCTGATCTCGCTGGACGACGCCGAGACCCTGTTCCACGAGTTCGGCCACGCCCTGCACTACCTGTCCTCGACGGTGACCTACCCGGCGCTGGGCAACACGCCGCGGGACTATGTCGAGTACCCCTCGCAGGTCCATGAGCACTGGGTGCTGAGCCGGCCGATCCTCGACGGCTTCATGAAGCATGTCGAAACGGGCCAGCCGATGCCGCAGTCGCTGGTCGACAAGATCGAGGCGTCGGGCACCTTCAACCAGGGCTACGCCACGGTCAGCTACCTGTCCTCGGCGCTGGTCGACATGGACCTCCACACCCAGGCCACCCCGCCGACCGACATCGACGCCTTCGAGCGCGAGAGCCTGGCGCGTCTGGGAATGCCGAAGGAGATCGTGATGCGGCACCGCCTGCCGCAGTTCAATCACCTGTTCACCTCCGACGCCTACTCGGCCGGCTACTATTCCTACCTGTGGTCGGAAGTGATGGACGCCGACACCTGGGCCTACTTCGAGGAGTCCGGCGACGTGTTCAATCCGGACATCGCCAAACGCTACAAGGCGATCATCCTGGCCGAGGGCAACACGACCGACCGGGCCGACGCCTACCGCCGGTTCCGCGGCCGTGACCCGGACGTGAAGGCGCTGCTCAAGGTCCGGGGCTTCCCGACCAACTAGAGCCGATCCAGGGGCCGCGGTTCGAACGAGCCGCGGCCCTTTTTCCTTCTCATCCCGTGGGGGACTTCATGGACCGTCGCGGCTTCCTCGCCTCGGGGGCCGCCCTTGCCGCCGTCGCCTCCGCCTCCCGCGCGCTGGCGGGCCCTATGGCCCGGTGGTCGGCAAGCGGCTGAACGACACCATCATGAGCGTCGGCAAAACCGTCCCGGCGGCGGTGGCGTTCCGCAACTTCCGCGGCCGCGACGTGAACATCGGCGCCCTGCTGCGCGATCGCCGGTTCCCGGTCGCAGGGGCCTGGGCGCTTCTCTGTTCCGCCTCGATGGAGGGCGGACCGGGATGGTGGCGGAGGCAGAGCGATGCCGGACGTATGCAGAGCCTCGCCGGCGGCGCCGTCGGCAGATCAGCGAGCCGGGACGGACGCCGCCTCGATGGGCAGGATGGTGGCGAAGGCCAGCGCGCCGCGACGGTCGGTGAGCAGATGGATACGCGCATCACCCTGGTCGACGCTGACCCGCCGGCCGGCCTTGCGCGGGGCGCGCAAGGCCTTGCCGATAGCCGCCTTTTCCTCGGGTCCTGCCTGCGGAGCCACGATCCAGAGCAGGATTTCGGCCACTCGCGCGGCTTCCGGCGCGTCCGTCCGCGGCCGCGTCCCGAGGACTTCGTAGGCAATCTTGCCGAGGGTCTTTTCGTCGGGTCCGCAGACGTTCCACTGCTCGGTCTCGCGGCGCAGGCGGTCGCAGCCGTAGCCGCTGGCGTCTTTGCCGGCGCCAACCCAGTCGTCGAGGGTGACGCCGGGAATGCGGACGCTGATCCGGGCCATAGCCTGGCCGCGGGTCATGGTCATGGGTGTGGCCGGATCGACCGCCCTGGCTGCCTCTCTCTCAGTCGGCGAGGCGGCAGGCTCCCGAAGGAAAAACCAGCCCCCCGCGGCCAGGGCCAGCACCGCGACACTGGCGACGAGCGGCAGCATCGGCCCGGCGCCCTCTCGCTTGCGGCTTCTCGCCTGCAGATCGAACCGGCTGACGCCATCCTCGGGCGCGGGTTCGGTCGACGGGGCGGAGGCGCCCATGACGGGCTCGGCTTCCGGCGGCTTCGCGGGCTCCGGCTCGGGGACAGGTTCGGGAGGCCCTGGCGGCTTCTCTGACTCTGGTGGCGGGGACGGCTGGGGTGGCGAGGGCGGGGGTGGCTCAACCAGCTCCAGGTCGTTCGCGAACAGCTCTGCCCTCGCCGAACGGACCTGCCTCGATGACGTCTGTGGCTTTGGGGGTTTCGGCGGCTTCCCCGCCCTTTCCTCCCGCACCGATTCAGGCGGCGGCCCGTTGAGATCCGTCTTCGCAATGGCTTCGAGCAACTCGGCCATGGACGGGAAGCGGTCTTTCGGGTTCGCTGCCAGCATGCGGCTGAACAGCGGTTGCAGGGCGAGATCCAGGATCGACAGGTCGGGACCGGCCCGGCGACGGTCGATGGCTTCGACGAGGGTCGAGCCCATATCGGCATTCTTGCCGGCGGCAACGGCGAGCATGACCAGGCCGAGGCTGTAGATGTCCGTCCAGGGACCGATTGCGCGGTCAAAGTCACCGAACTGCTCGGGCGCCACGAAGGCGAGCTTCCCGGCGAAGCCGTGGCCTACGATGGTGGCGTGGGAGGACTCCAGGTCCTTGGCGATTCCAAAATCGATGATCGTCGCCGACTCGATCCGCTCGCCCGGCAGCAGGATGTTATCCGGGGAAATGTCGCGGTGAATGGCGCCCAAGTCATGGGCGACTTTCAGGCCTTCGGCCAGCCGCTTCATCAGCGACAGAACGTCCGCCGGCGAGAGTTTCAGCTTGCCGATGAACTGGTCCAGACCCACGCCGTCCAGGTAGTCTGTGACAATGTACAGCACTCCCAGAACCGGCTCATTGGCCAGCACCCGATACTGAACCAACGCCGGGTGGCTGAGGCGCGTCAGCACTCGGGCTTCCTTTCGGAACATGGCGCGGACGTTGGCGTCCTCCGCCATGTGCGAAAGCACCACCTTGATCGCTACCCGCTCGTCTGTGTTGACGTTGACGCCCTCGTAGACCTCGCCCATGCCGCCGCGAGCGATGAAGCGGCGAACTTCATAGATGTGGTTGAGCATCGAGCCGATGGCGATGCGGCCCGACCCCGCGCCGCCTGGCGAAGCTATTGGCGCGTCAGTGGACGGCGAAGGCGTCTCCGCCTGAGCTGCCCCCGCAGGGTAAAGGAGCGTTACATCCGGCGTGGCGGCCCCGTCAGCCGGCGACGACTTCAGCATCCCCCCGGTGGGCTCCTCGTCCTGTGCGTCCTGCGCCATCGATTCTGCCGGTTCCATGGAGGGTGGGACGGTCAGTCCTCACAGGCGACCGGGCCAGCGTCACATTGTCCGCTGCGACAGGTCAGCGTCAACTCGCGTAACTTTGGTCATCGGGCTGAGGCGATATCTTCTGTCGCGCGGGGCCAGGTCGTCATCTGCCGGACATGCCCAGGACCACCGACGTCGACCCGCTCCGCGGGGGCTGGGAACCATGGCCCGAGGCCTAGAGTAACGGCCCCTGGGCTTCACCGGGTCGATCAGTATGGGCCGAGGTTGATTTCCCGGCCCTTTCCGCGCATAAGGCCCGCCTTCCGGCGCAGATGCAGTTCAGCGCCCTCTACCGTCACGACCCCGGCCGGACTTCATGGCAGGACGAGGACGGCGAGGCCCCCCGTCGACGTGATCGTCCACGGGGGCGAATTGCGTTTGGGCCATCCGACCTGGGATGACGGTTCAGAACGCGAATGTTCGAAGGCCTTACAGAACGACTTGGCGGCGTGTTCGACCGGCTCTCCGGGCGCGGCGTGCTCGGCGAGAAGGATATCGACGAAGCGCTGCGCGAGGTCCGCGTCGCGCTGCTCGAGGCCGACGTCGCCCTGCCGGTGGTCAAGGACTTCATCGCCAAGGCCCGCGAGAGCGCGCTGGGCGAGGCGGTGATCCGGTCGATCCGCCCCGCCGACCAGGTGGTGAAGATCGTCTACGATGGTCTGGTCGAGATGCTCGGCGGCGAGGAGCCGACCGGCCTGCAGCTGGCCCTCAACCCGCCCTCGGTCATCCTGATGGCCGGCCTTCAGGGTTCGGGCAAGACCACCACCGCCGCCAAGCTGGCGCTGCGGCTGACGAAGATGGACCGCAAGAAGGTCCTGATGGCGTCGCTCGACACCCGCCGCCCGGCGGCCATGGAGCAGCTGGCCACCCTGGGGACCCAGATCGGGGTCGAGACCCTCCCGATCGTCGCCGGCCAGAGCGCCGTCGACATCGCCCGCCGGGCCCTGCAGGCGGCGAAGCTGTCGGGCTACGACGTCCTGATCCTCGACACCGCCGGCCGGACCACGCTGGACGAGCAGATGATGAGCGAGGCGGCGCAGATCGCGCAGATTGCCTCGCCCACCGAGACCCTGCTGGTCGCCGACAGCCTGACCGGCCAGGACGCGGTGCGCACCGCCAGGGCGTTCCACGAGCGGCTGCCGCTCACCGGCCTGGTCCTGACCCGCGCCGACGGCGACGGGCGCGGCGGCGCGGCCCTGTCCATGCGGGCCGTCACTGGCCTGCCGATCAAGTTCCTCGGCGCCGGCGAGAAGGTCGAGGCCCTCGACGTCTTCGACGCCCGCCGCGTGGCCGGCCGCATCCTGGGCCAGGGCGACGTCGTCGCCCTGGTCGAGAAGGCCGCCCAGGACCTGGACCAGGCCAAGACCGAGGCCATGGCCCGCAAGCTGGCCAAGGGCCAGTTCGACCTGGAGATGATGTCCGACCAGCTGGCCCAGATGGAGAAGATGGGCGGCATGGAAGGCCTGATGGGCATGCTGCCCGGCGTCCAGAAGATGAAGAAGCAGATCGCCGAGTCCGGGATGGACGACCGGATGATCAAGCGCCAGCGGGCCATCATCGGCTCGATGACGAAGCAGGAGCGGCGCAAGCCCGACATCCTCGCCGCCTCGCGCAAGCGCCGTATCGCGGCCGGCGCCGGGGTCGAGGTCAGCGAGGTCAACCGCCTGCTCAAGCAGCACCGTCAGATGGCCGACGCCATGAAGATGATGACCCGCAACGGCGGCGCGGGCCTCGCCCGCATGGCCTCGATGCTGGGCGGCGGCGGCGGCATGGACCGGCTGAAAAACCTCGGGGGCGGCAAGCAGGCCGCTCCGGACCCCAAGGAACTCGAACAGCTGCAGCAGAGGCTTCAGGGCCTGGGCGGCGGCGCACCCACCCCGGGAGGGCTTCCGGGCCTCGGCGGCCCCGCGCTGCCTCCCGGCTTCAACCCCTTCAAGAAATAGACTTTAGACCAGAGGACTGCCCGAAATGCTGAAGATCCGTCTCGCCCGTGGCGGCGCCAAGAAGCGCCCCTACTACTCGATCGTCGTCGCCGACAGCCACTCGCCCCGCGACGGCCGCTTCATCGAGAAGGTCGGCACCTACAACCCGCTGCTGCCCAAGGACGGCCCGACGCCGCGCGTGGTGCTGAAGCTCGAGTCGATCCAGGCCTGGATCGCCAAGGGCGCCCAGCCGACCGACCGCGTCGCCCGCTTCCTCGCCGCCGAGGGCGTTGGCCAGTGGACGCACGGCAACAACCCGACCAAGGGCAAGCCGGGCAAGAAGTCCGAGGAACGCGCCGCCGAACGCGCCCAGCGTGAAGCTGACCGCGCCGCCGCCGCCGCTGAACTGGCCGCCAACCCGCCGGCTCCGGAACCGGAACCCGAAGTGGAAGCCCCGGCCGAAGTCGCCGCCGAGGAAGCTGCTGCTCCCGAAGCCGCCGCTGAAGAGGCTCCGGCCGCCGAAGCGACCGAAGAGCAGGCCTAACCTCGCATGCCGGCCGACCGCCTCCTTGCTGTCGGCCGTGTCGCGGGCGCCTTCGGCGTCCGCGGCGAGGTGCGCATCGCCGCCTTCACCGAAGAGCCCCTGGCGCTGGCCCGCTTTCGCGCGCTCAAGCGCCAGGACGGTTCGCCCGCCCTGGTCATCACCACCGCGCGCGAGGCCAAGGGCGGCCTGATCTGCCGCTGTGAAGGGGTGGAGACCAAGGAACAGGCCGACGCCCTGCGCGGCCTGCGCCTGTTCATTCCGCGTGACGCCCTGCCCGAGCCCGACGAGGACGAGTTCTATCTCGCCGACCTCATCAGCCTGAAGGTCGTCGATCCCGCCGGTGCGCCGGTCGGCAAGGTCAAGTCGGTCCAGGACTTCGGGGCCGGCGACATCCTGGAGATCATTCCGGAGGAGGGCGGCGCCACCTGGTACCTGCCCTTCACCCGTGAGGCCGTGCCCGAGGTGAAGATCGCCGACGGTCTCATCGTTGCGGTGCGACCGGTCGAGGTCGAGTAGTCGTCTACATTTATGAACAACGATCACTTTCGTTGATTTCGATCAACGAAACCCGGTCTTCCTGGGTTAGGCTGCTGACTGAGGAACGCCGGAAGGAGCCGTGTGCACGCGGCCCTCGACCCATCAGGCCCAGTCGCGTGGTCTGAGGCGACGTTCCCGAGGGACCGGGATCGGAGCACGCCATGAGCGCCACACAGACAAACAACCACTTCGACGTCCTCATCGTGGGGGCGGGTATTTCCGGCGTCGGCGCCGCCTGGCACCTGAAGCATCAGCAGCCGGGCAAGAGCTATGTCGTGCTCGAGGCGCTGGAGGATTTCGGCGGCACCTGGCTGACCCACAAGTATCCCGGCATCCGGTCCGACAGCGACCTCTACACCTTCGGCTACCGCTTCAAGCCCTGGACCGGCACGCCGATCGCCACGGCCGAGGAGATCCTCCGCTACATGGGCGAGGTGATCGAGGAAGACGATCTGGCGCAACACATCCGCTACGGCCACCGCATCGGAAAGGCGCGCTGGTCCAGCGCCGACAACCTGTGGACCATCGAGGCGACCCGCGCCGACACCGGTGAGACGGTGACCTTCACCGCCGGCTTCCTGTGGATGTGCCAGGGCTACTACCGCCAAGGTGAGGGCTATACGCCCGAGTGGGAGGGCATGGGCGACTTCAAGGGCCAGATCATCCATCCGCAGACCTGGCCGGAAGACCTCGACTACAGGAACAAGAAGGTGCTGGTCATCGGCTCGGGCGCCACGGCGGCCACGGTCGTGCCGGCCATCGCCGCCGACTGCGCCCATGTCACCCTGCTGCAGCGGTCGCCGACCTATTTCATCCCCGGCCGCAACGCCAACGAGCTGGCCGACATCCTGCGCGAACTGGACGTCGACCCGGCCTGGACCCACGAGATCGTCCGCCGCAAGCTGCTGCACGATCAGGCGCAGTTCACCAGGCGCTCCTTCGAGGAGGCCGAGACGGTCAAGGCCGAGCTGCTGGAGGGCGTCCGCATGTGCCTGGGCGGCGACGAGGAGACGCTGCAGAAGCATTTCACGCCCAGCTACCGGCCCTGGCGCCAGCGCATCGCCTTCGTGCCCGACGGCGACCTGTTCGCCGGCGTCCGCGAGGGCAAGGCCTCGGTGGTCACCGACCATATCGACCGCTTCACCGAGAAGGGCATCCTGCTGAAGTCCGGACAGGAGCTGGAGGCCGACATCATCGTCACCGCCACCGGCTTCAACCTCAACGTCCTGGGCGACATCGACTTCGAGATCGACGGCAAGCCGCTCGAGTTCGGCAAGACGGTCACCTACCGCGGCATGATGTTCACCGGCGTACCCAACATGGTCTGGGTGTTCGGCTACTTCCGCGCCAGCTGGACCCTGCGCGCCGACCTGCTCGGAGATTTCGTCTGCCGCCTGCTGGCCCACATGGACGAGACGGGCGCCAAACGGGTCGAGGTCGCCCTGCGGCCGGAAGACAGGGACATGCCGCTGCTCGACTGGATCGACACCGAGAACTTCAACCCCGGCTACCTGCTGCGCGGCATGCATCTGCTGCCCCGTCGCGGCGACAAGCCCGAATGGCAGCACAGCCAGGACTACTGGATGGAGAAGGACGTCCTGCCCAAGGTCGACCTCGATGCGCCGGAGTTCGTCTATGACGGCAAGGTCGCCGGCGCAGCGCCCGTGCGGACGCTGGAGACCGCCTGACCGGTTTGCCTCTGGCAATCGTCTCCCGCGGCCCCATCTCCCGGGGTCAGCGGGAGACAGCCATGACCGAGCGGCCGATCAAGGTTCCGGGGCCGGACCATCCGATCACCATCACCCCGACGGCCGGACGGGTCGTCGTCTCGGTCGGCGGCCGGGTGCTGGCAGACACCGGCGACGCCCTGACCCTGCGCGAGGCCGGCTATCCGCCGGTGCAGTATGTGCCGCGCAAGGACGTCGACATGGCCCGGCTGGAGCGCGGGCCCCAGTCGACATACTGCCCCTACAAGGGTGACTGCGCCTACTTCTCGATCCCTGAAGCCGGCGCGCGCGGCGAGGCCGCCGTCTGGACCTACGAGGCGCCGTTCGAGGCGGTGGCGGCGATCGGCGGCTACCTCGCCTTCTATCCCGACCGGGTGGACGTGCGGGTGGCGTAGCGCCGACTAGGTCTTCACCCGCATCAGGCATTCCTGCGCCACGGAGGCGGCCAGCACGCCGTCGCGGGTGTACATCTCGCCGCGGATGAAGCCGCGACCCTGCGAGGTCGACGGGCAGTCCTGGTCGAACAGCATCCACTCGTTGAAGTCGGTCGGGCGATGGAACCACATGGCGTGGTCCAGGCTGGCCGACTGCATGCCCCTGGTCCGCCAGGTCAGGCCGTGGACGCGCAGGGCGGTCTCCATGAAGGCCATGTCCGAGGCGTAGGCCAGCGCCGCCTGCTGCAGCTTCACGGAGTCGCCGATCGGGGCCTTTGCCCGCATCCAGACCTGCTTGCGGGGCGGTTTGGCCACCGGCTTGAACATGTTCTGCGGATCGGGCCAGCGCACCTCCACCGGGCGGCGCTTCATATGCTCGATCATCGCCGGCGGCATGTCCCGGTTCTCGGCCAGCGCCTGCTCCATCTCCGTCGCCACCGATTCCGGCGAGGCATGGGGCGGCATGGCCGACTGGTGCTCGTAGCCCTCTTCCGGCACCTGGAACGAGGCTGCCAGGTTGAAGATCTGCTCGCCGTTCTGGATCGCCACCACCCGGCGGGTGGTGAAGCTGCCGCCGTCGCGGGCGCGGTCGACCTGGTAAAGCACCGGGATGCGCACGTCGCCCGGCCGGATGAAGTAGGCATGGAGCGAGTGGCAGACGCGGTCCTGAACGGTCTCGTAGGCCGCCAGCAGCGCCTGGGCGATCACCAGGCCGCCGAAGATCCTCGGGAAGCCGTCGTTCGGCGAGACGCCCCGGAACAGGTTCATCTCGATCGGCTCGAGGGACAGGGTCTCGATGAGGTTTTCGCTCTCTTGCATGGGGATCGCATTAGGCCCGTGTGACGGAGGGGGCAAGCGGCCTTGCTGTCGCCATCTGTCGCGGTAGAGGTGGGGCATTCTCTGGAGACCGTCCCTTGATCCTGCCCGCCCTCATCGCCGTCAGCGTGCTGGCCGCCGCGCCCGACACCGCGCTGGCCTATGCCGAGGCCGTGGCCCGGGCGGAGAAGTACGAGAAGGATCCCCAGGCGCAGATGTACCGCCTTAACCGGCTGTACCCGCCGCTGGCCAAGGCCATGCCGCCGATCTTCGAGGCCTGCGCGCCGGGCGCGACCACAACCGGCCGGCCGACCTTCACCGTCGTGCTCAGCTTCAAGGCCGGCGCCTTCGACGCCGTCCGCCACACCAGTGACCATCCGATCGCCCAGTGCGTGGCCGCCCGGATGGGAAACCTGAAGTATGCCCCGCCGCCGTTCCCGGACTTCGCCGAGGAAATCCACCTGAAGATGGGTGAGTAGAACGCCTCTCCCACCCGGGAGAGGCTATTTGGTGAAAGCTGGCCGCGTCAGCGACAGCAGGCGGTCGGCCATCGCCGGGGTCGGGTTCGCGCCTTCCGTGGGTCCGCACTTGAGCATGCCGCTGGTGATCAGCGAGACGAAGCCGTGGACGTTCATCCAGGCCAAGGCGACCCCCAGATCCTGGTCTACGCCCTCCGGTCTGCGGGTCTTCGCGACGGCATCGGTCAGGACGGCGCGGCAGCGCTCGCCGGCCCGGGCCATGTCGCTGTCGGGGCCGGTAATGTAGCCGGGCTGGAACATCATGGCGTAGGTCCGCGGTCGCTCCAGCGCGAAGGCGATGTAGCCCAGGCCGATGGCCTTAAGCTGCTCCCAGGGATCGTCGCCGGCCGCATCGCGCCGGGCCAGCATCCGGGCGGTCAGGGCGTCGAATCCCTCCGCCAGGCCTGCGGCCATCAGGTCGGCGCGGGACGGGAAGTAGTGGGCCGGCGCGGCGTGGGAGACGCCCGCCCGGCGGGCGACGGCCCGCAGGCTGACCTCTGACTCCGGCAGGGCCTCGATCAGTTCCGCCGCCGCCGCGACCAGGGCCGCGCGCACATCGGCCGGTCGCGACCGCCGCTCCCCGCCTGCCTCGCTGTCAGCCAACGTCGTTACTCCACCTTGACACTGTCAAGTCGGCAATCTACAGAGCTTGACACTGTCAAGCAATGGAGAGCGGCCGATGCCCGTTGAGACTGTCTTCTCGATCACCAGCACCACGGCGATGGTCGCCTGGGTCGCGCTGATCGCGGCCCGGTTCGTGCCGGCGCTCCGCCGCTGGGTCGACCCGGCCGCCGGCTATGTCGTGCCGGCCCTGCTGTCGGTCGCCTACGGCGTCCTCCTGTTCGGCTACTGGGGCCAGAGCGAGGGCGGCGGGTTCTCGTCCCTGGCCTCCGTGGCGGCGCTGTTCGCCGTGCCCGAGGTGCTGCTGGCCGGCTGGATCCACTACCTGGCCTTCGACCTGTTCGTCGGCGGCTGGATCGCCCGCACGGGCTCGGACGCGGGGATCAGCCCCTTCCTGCTGACGCCGATCCTCCTGGCCACCTTCATGGCCGGCCCGGTCGGCTACCTGGCCTATGCGCTGCTCAGGCTGGCGATCCGCCCGAAGGTGGCGTCATGACCGCCGCGACCTTCGAGCGCGATCAGGCGTCGGCCCTCCGGGGCTGGGAGCCGGCGCTGGCGATCGTTGGCCTGGCCATGCTGGCGGCGATGATCCCGACCGGCTGGCTGGCGATGGCGGACGACCGCACGCTCTACGACGTGGGCGTCTGGGACAAGCCGCTGAAGTTCCAGCTGTCGACGGCGATGTTCCTGCTGATGGCGTCCTGGACCTTCACCCGGCTGCCCTCCGGGTGGCGTCACAGCTGGGCCGGTCGCTACGTCATCTGGGCGGGCATCGTCGCGACCCTGTTCGAGGTCGGCTACATCGCCTTCCAGGCCAGCCGGGGGCAGGCCTCGCACTTCAACTTCTCCAGCGGTTTCACCATCGCCATGTACAGCCTGATGGGCGCGGGGGCGGTCATCCTGACCTCGACGGCGCTGGTCCAGGGGATCGGCGTGCTGCGCCACGACGCAGGTGATGCGCCGACCTTCCGTCGGGCCCTGGGCTGGGGCCTCGTCCTGACCTTCGTGCTGGGCACGGCGACCGGGGCCTATATGAGCGGCCAGATGGGTGGCCACTGGGTCGGCGGCCCGGCCAGCGACGCCGGCGGCCTGCCGTTGCTGGGCTGGTCGACCACGGCCGGGGATCTGCGCCCACCGCACTTTCTGGGCATCCATGCGGCCCAGATCCTGCCGGTCGTGGCGCTGGCGCTGCTGGCCGTTACGCCCAGGCAGGCGGGGTGGCTGACCACGCTGTCGATCCTCGGCTATGTGGCCCTGACGGCGGCGGTGTTCTGGCAGGCGGTGTCGGGGCTGCCGCTGATCGCCCTGTGATCACGGATGAGCGCGGGGCGAAAATCCGCTACAAGCCCCGCCCATGCCGTTCACCGCCACCGTCCTGACCATGTTCCCCGAGGCCTTCCCCGGCCCGCTCGGCGTGTCGCTGATCGGCACGGCCTGGCGGGAGCAGGACCTGTGGCGCCTTGAAACAGTGGACATTCGCGCCTTTTCCAAGGATAAGCGCGGCTTCCTCGACGACACCCCTGCGGGTGGCGGTCCTGGACAGGTGATGAAGGCGGACGTGATCGCGGCGGCGCTCGACAGCGTGGACGTTGCGGGGCGGCCGCTTTTGTACATGAGCGCCCGGGGTCGGCCCCTGACCCAGGCGCGTGTGAAGCAGTGGGCCGCGACGCCGGGGATCATTGTCCTCTGCGGCCGGTTCGAGGGGGTGGACCAGCGGGTGCTCGACGCCCGGGGGTTCGAGGAGGTCTCCGTCGGAGACGCGGTCCTGGCCGGTGGCGAGGCGGCGTCGATGGTGGCGATCGAGGCGTGCGTCCGTCTGGTGCCGGGAGTGCTCGGACAGCCGGACTCATTGAGTGAAGAAAGCTTCGAGGACGGTCTCCTCGAGCATCCGCAGTACACACGGCCGCGGACGTTCGAGGGCCACGACATTCCCGAGGTGCTGCTGAGCGGCGACCACAAGAAGGTCGCGGAATGGCGGCGACAGATGCGTGAGACGACGACCCGCGAGCAACGGCCCGATCTCTGGGACCGCCACCTCGCCAACCGACAACCAAAGGGCGCTTAAGCCCGACGACAACAGGAACGACACGATGGCCGCGAACATCATCAAGGAACTTGAGAAGGCCGAGACCGAGCGTCTCGCCGCCCTCCGCACCACCCCCGATTTCCAGCCGGGCGACACCGTCCGCGTCAATGTGAAGATCAAGGAAGGCGAGCGCGAACGCGTTCAGGCCTACGAGGGCGTCTGCATCGCCCGCTCGGGCTCGGGCCTCCACGAGAACTTCACCGTCCGCAAGATCAGCTTCGGCGAAGGCGTCGAGCGGGTCTTCCCGATCATGTCGCCGATGATCGAGAGCATCGAAGTGAAGCGTCGCGGCGTCGTCCGTCGCGCCAAGCTCTACTACCTGCGCGACCGTCGCGGTAAGTCGGCCCGGATCGCCGAACGCCAGATGGCCCGCGGCCCCAAGGAAGACACCGCCGCCGGCGAGTGATCCTTCGGGTCAGACGTTTGAAGAGCCCCGGATCGAAAGGTCCGGGGCTTTTTCTTTGTGGAGTCCCCGCGTGCTTCGACACGCGGCCTGCGGCCGCTGCTCAGCATGACGTAGGTGGATAGCCTGAAATCAACGTCATCCTGAGCAGGCCCGAAGGGCCGTGTCGAAGGACGCAAGGCGCGGGCGGCCTCACGCCTCATGACCCTCCAGGTAATTGCGACAGCGCGGCCGACGCCCGACCCTGCGGCCTCCCCGAAACCGGAGCGCCCCATGACCCCCGCCGAAACCGTTCGCCAGTTCCTCAAGGCCATGGAGGCGCTGGACTATGACGCCGGCCTCAAGCTGGTCGCCGCCGACTGCGCCTACATCAACCCGCCGCCGCTGGGCACGGTGTACGGCCCGGCCGGCATCCGCGCGGTGCTGGAGCCCTTCTTCGCCCCGACCCTGGCGAACGACTTCCAGATCCTGCGCGAGGCCTCGGACGGGGCGGTGGTGATCCTCGAGCGCCTCGACCGCCATCGACTGGCCGACAAATGGGTCGAGCTGCCGGTCACCGGGGTGTTCGAGGTGCAGGGCGGGCTGATCCTCTACTGGCGCGACTACTTCGACGCGGCGACCATCCTGTCGCAGTGGCCGACCGGCTGAGCCGGCCGTCCCTACCGCTCCTCGTCGAACCGGTTCGCCACCAGCTCGCAGAGCGCCTCCAGCGCCGCAGGCGCCTCCGCGCCCTCGGCGCTGATCTCGATGGTCGAGCCGATGCCGGCGGCCAGCATCATCAGGCCCATTATCGAGCGGGCGTCGACCGTCGAGCCGTCGCGGCTGACCTGAATCTCGGCATCGAAGCCGGCGGCCAGCTTGACGAACTTCGCCGAGGCGCGGGCGTGCAGCCCCCGCTCATTCACAATCTCGACCGTGCGCCGCAGGCTCATTTCTCGCCGGCCAACACGTAGGAGGCCACGGAGATGTACTTGCGTCCCGCCTCCTGGGCGTGATGCACGCACTCTTCCAGGCTCATTCGGGTGCGCAGGCTGGCCAGCTTGATCAGCATCGGCAGGTTCAGGCCGGCGATGACCTCGGCCCGGGTCTGTTCCATGACGCTGATCGCCAGGTTGCTGGGCGTGCCGCCGAACATGTCGGTCAGCAGGATGACTCCCGCCCCGCTGTCCACGGCGGAGCACGCCTTCAGGATGTCCTTGCGGCGCTTTTCCATATCATCGTCGGGACCGATGCAGATGGCCTGCACCGCGTCCTGCGGGCCGACAACATGCTCCATGGCGAAGATGAACTCTTCCGCCAGCCGACCGTGTGTAACGATCACGAGCCCAATCATCAGAGGGCCCAACGCCTTGTCATGATCAAACCGGGTATCCCCTGCCCGTCAGCCTCGCGTCCCGGGAGGAGGCCGCGAAGGCGCCTAGATACGCTCGTTAATGTCCGTGTCCAAGATGCTCTATGAGGCGACGTAACTTCGCCGGCGCCGCGCGGTCAAAAGGCCACAGGGAACGGATAGGGACCGGCCCGGCGGGCAGGTCCAGCGTGCCGCCATCGGGCATCCGTTCGACGGCGTCCGGCGAGGGCTCACAGCGCACCGCCAGCAGGATGGGGCAGAAGGGCAGGGCCCCCACCGGCAGCACCCCGGCGCCCCGCGTCTCCATCAGGCCATGGAGCGCATCCGGCGCGCGGCCGAAGGTGCGGCCGCCCGAGGCCCAGACCAGAACGCGGTCATCGGCCACGATCCGGAAGCCTTCCTGCATCGCCCGCAGCGCCAGATCGCTCTTGCCCGAGCCAGAAGCGCCCTCGATCAGCACGCCCCGCCAGTCGCGGCCGAACCGCAGGGCGATCAGCCCGGCATGAAGAATCACGACCGCCGCTCGGGCAGGGTGACTACGAACCGCGCCCCGAGGACGGGTCCACCGGACGCCTCGCCGGGCCCGGCGCGGTTCTCGGCATGGATCTCGCCGCCGTGCGCCTGAACGATCTGGCGGGCGATGGAAAGGCCGAGGCCCGAGTTTCCGCCGAAGGCCGCGCCCTTGGGCCTGGAGGTGTAGAACCGCTCGAACACGGTCTCGAGATTGTCCTGCGGGATGCCCGGCCCGTCGTCCTCGACCACAACCCGGACCTGGCCCCTGTCACGGGTCAGGGCGACCCGGACCTCGCCGCCGGCCGGGCTGAACGAGCGGCCGTTGTCGATCAGGTTGCGGAACACCTGGCCCAGCGGTCCCTCGCGCCCGGACACGGCAGCCGCCTCGCCAGGGGGGACAGAGAGGACGACGCCGGCCTCGCCCGGACGGAGGGAGGCGTCGTAGACCTGAACGATATCGGCGAGCAGTCTTCCGAGGTCGATGACCTTCGGCGCGTCGCGCGACAGCTCCGCGTCCAGCCGCGAGGCGTTGGAGATGTCCGTGACCAGCCGGTCCAGCCGCCCGACATCCTGTTTGAGGATCGCCATCAGCCGCTCGCGCGGCTTCGCGTCCGTGACCAGGTCGAGCGTCTCGATGGCCGAGCGGATGGAGGTCAGCGGGTTGCGGATCTCATGGGCCACGTCGGCGGCGAAGCGCTCGATGGCGTCCATCCGCTCGGACAGTGTGTCTGTCATGTCCTCGAGCGAGCGGGACAGGTCGCCGATCTCGTCGTCGCGACGGGACAGGTCCGGCAAGGAGATCGACCGCGCCCGCGCCGCCTTCACCCGGTCCGCCGCGCGGGCCAGCCGCAGAACAGGCCGGGCCACCAGCACCGTCAGCAGCACCGAGGACAGCAGCGTCACCCCGACCGCGATCAGGATGAAGGGGATCAGGTTGGCCCGCTCGCGGGCGATGATCTCGTCGACGTCGCCGGCCTCGAGGGTCAGTACCCCGACCACGGCCCGGACCCGTCGTATGGGCAGGGAGACGGAGATGACCTGCTCGCCGTTCTCGGTGATCCGGCGGCCCTTGACGATCTCGCCGGTGCGGGCCTGGGCCAGCTCCGCCTGAAGGGCCCTGGCGGCGCGCTGCTCGATCGGGCTTGGACCGCCGCCCTTTCGCGCGGGATCGGACCGGCGGACCGGCGGCAGGGGCTTCCACTCCACCCGGTCGGCGACCACGTAGGAGTCGGTGATCTTTCGCCCGCTGCGGTCGAACAGCCGCACCCGCGCGTCGCGCGGCAGGTGCAGCAGCTGCAGCAGCTGGGCGGCCCGTTCCGGCTGCAGCGCCGGCTCCGGCTCGCCGACCGTGGCGGCGTCGTCGATGATGCGGGCGATCCATTCGCCCTGGGCGATCAGGCTGTCGATACGGGCATTGACCAGCCCGCGCCGCATCTCGTTGAGCGTCAGGGCCCCGCCGATCAGGATCGCCAGGCTGAGCAGGTTGAGGGCGATGATCAGCCGCCCGAGGCGCGAGCCCCGGGGCCAGAATCGCCGCTTCGCCGGCCTGCCGGGATCAGGACTCGCGATAGCGGTACCCGACGCCATACAGGGTCTCGATCGCATCGAAGCTGGGGTCGACCTGGCGGAACTTCTTGCGCATCCGCTTGATGTGGCTGTCGATCGTCCGGTCGTCGACGTAGACCTGATCGTCGTAGGCGGCATCCATCAGATTGTCGCGGCTCTTCACGAACCCGGGGCGCTGGGCCAGCGACTGCAGGAGCAGGAACTCGGTCACGGTCAGGCGGACCGGCTTGCCGTCCCAGAGGCTGTCGTGGCGTTCAGGGTCGAGGGTGAGCTTGCCGCGCCGCAGGGCCTTGGCGCCCGGGTCAGCGGGTACGACCGGCGCCCCGCTGTCGTCCGGCACGTCCGCGCGCCGCAACACCGCCTTGACCCGCTCCAGCAGCAGTCGCTGGCTGAACGGCTTGTGCATGTAGTCGTCGGCCCCGAGGTTGAAGCCGAGGATCTCGTCGATTTCCTCGTCCTTCGAGGTCAGCATGATCACCGGCATGTTCGAGGTCTGCCGAAGCCGCCGCAGCAGTTCCATGCCGTCCATGCGGGGCATCTTCACGTCGAGGATGGCCAGGTCCGGCGGACTGGTGGTCAGCGACTCCAGCCCGGCCACGCCGTCATGGCAGGCGGTCACGACATGGCCATGGCTTTCAAGCGCCAGCGAGATCGAAGCGACGATGTTCTCGTCGTCGTCCACCAGGGTGATCTTCGCCATGGGTATCCTTCTGAATGACTGGCCGCCGCGGCGATCCATACCTGACGCGCCGCTTCCTGTTGCAGGGAATTCCTCCGACAGCATGGCGTCAATGGGGCGGAGGCATCGTAAACGCGGTCTTAGGGTGTTTCCGGCATAACGCTGTTCATGCGGGGAAAGGTTCACTACGAGCTGTTCGTGCGGCGTCAGCCGGGGTCCGGCTGGACGCTCGACATGGCGACCGAGGATCGTGCGCGGGCGCTGGAGGCGGCCGAGGAGCAGCTGGCCGAAGGCCGCGTCGCCGCCGTTCGGGTGTCCAAGGAGGTCCTTGACGAAGAGACCCGCGAGTTCACCTCCGTCACCATCCTGAACAAGGGCGCGCCCGAACGCAGCAAGCCCAGGAAGGTCCGCGAGGACACCGCTCCGCTCTGCGTCAGCCCCTCCGACCTCTACACCGGCCATGCGCGGGAGCGGATCGGTCGCCTGCTCGACAACTGGCTGACACGGCAAAGGGCTACCCCATTCGAGCTGCTGCACCGGCCCGACCTGGTCCAGAAGCTCGAAGCTTCGGGCGTCGAGCTGCAGCATGCCATCCAGAAGGTCGCCATCCCCGAGGCCCAGGCCCGGGGGATCGGCGTTCACGAGATCATCCGGTCGTTCCAGAAGCTGGCCGAGCGGGCCATCGAGCGCATCCTGAAGGACCAGAAGCGCGGGCAGCTGCCCAATCTGGACAAGGAAGGCTTCGCCGCGGCCGCCGAGCGTCTCGTCTCCGAACCCGAGCGGGCCTACCTGCTCGGCGCCGGTGTGGCCGCCGCCATCTCGCCGGCCACGGGCTGGGCCGAAAAGGTCAGCCTCCTGCTCGACCTCGCCGATGCGGCGCCGGTCCATCCGCAGGCCCGTGATCACGCGCTGCAGGTGCTTGAGCAGCCGCTGACCGAGATCCTCGGCTCGCGGGCCGGCCTGGCCGAGCTTCTCGGCCCCGATCTCGACCTCGGCGGCCAGCTGGCGGCCATGACCCGCCTGGCCGGCGCCGACGCGGTCGAGGCGCTGATCGCGATCGAGCCGTCGGTCGCCCGCGTCATGCCGCCGCTCGAAGGACCGGCCGCGCGCCTGGCCAACTGGCTCGGCGGCCCCCATTTCGAGGCCTGCCGCGCCGCGATCGCCCAGCGGGTGTTGCGCGAGCTGACCGGTCCGCGCCGCCTCCGGCCCAATCTGGCCGAGGACGAGATCGATCTTCTCCGCGGGCTGGCCATGGCCCTGACCGCGGCCGGCGGCCGGGTGCTGGCGATCGAGGACATTCACGGCGCCTTCACCGCGCGGTCCAAGGCCATGGTGACCGGCGACTTCGTTGACTCGCTGCTGGGCAAGGACAAGGGCGCCCGTGAAGAGATCGAGCTTCTGATCCGCCTGGCCGAGAATGTGACCGGCGGCGCCAACAAGCGGCAGGCGGCGCGCTGGCTGAACGCCAATGTCTCCGCCCTGCGCTTCGAGAAGGAGATGCGCTTCGGACCCGACTCGCCGGCCCAGAAGCTGGCCAACCTCGCCGCGATCCAGAAGTCGATCCAGCGGGCGGGCCTGGTTGTCGAGGAAGCCGGGCCGATCCTTGCCAAGGTCGGCGAGGTCGGCGGCCTGATCGAAGCGGACTCAAAGCTTGTGGCGACGGTGGCCAGGGCGCCCGCGCCGGCGGTGCATCGCCTGCACCTGCTGCTGAAACTGGCGATCGGCGACGCCGGTCCAACCGGTCCGGTCAGCGAGCGCGCCCGTGTCGAGGCCGCCAAGCTGATGCGCGCGCCCGAGACCCGGGACGAACTGGTGAAATCACCCGAGGCCCTGGACAGGGTCCGGGGTCTCGCCCAGGCCTGCGGACTGGCCGCCTAGAGTCCCAAAACCTCGCGCAGCGCGGTCACGACACGGTCCACGTCGCCGTCATCCATGCCCGGAAACAGCGGCAGGCTCAGGCACCGCCCATACCAGGCGTCCGCGCCGGGGAGCGACAGGGTGCCGTTGCGCGCCTGCCAGTAGGGCTGGCTGTGGACCGGGATGTAGTGGACCTGCGAGCCGATCCCGCGTGCGGTCAGGCCGTCCATCACCGCCCGCCGCGACATCCCGACCGCGTCGAAGTCGATCAAGGCGCACAGAAGATGCAGCACCGGGTCCGACCAGGGCATCGGCGGGGGCAGGGTGACCAGCGGCGCGAGCGGGGCCAGCGCCTCGCGGTACAGCTCCGCCAGCCGCCGCCGCCGCGCCGCGAAGCGCGGCAGCTTGCCCAGCTGCGTGATGCCCAGCGCGCAGGCCACGTCCGGCAGGCGGTAGTTGAAGCCGGGCTGGACCATCTCGTAGATCCAGGGATCGGCGCCGTCGGGTCGCGACATGCCGTGGCTGCGGAAACGTCTCAGCCGTTCGGCCAGCGCCGCGTCGTTGGTTGTCACCATCCCGCCCTCGCCGGTGGCGATGGTCTTCACAGGGTGAAACGAAAAGCTGGCCATGGCGCTGTAACGACCATCGCCCACGACGCCGGCCGCGTCATCGAACCGGTAGCCGCTTCCCAGGGCATGGGGCGCGTCCTCGACCAGAACGGCGCCGACGCGGTCGGCGACCGCCTTCAGCGCCGGCAGGTTGCAGACGTCTCCACGCAGATGGACCGGCAGCACCGCCCGCACACGGCGCCCGGCCGCACGGTCGAGAGCCTCCGACAGGGTCGCCGCCGTCATCAGCCCGGTGTCAGGGTCGACGTCCGCGAACACCACCTCGGCGCCGACATAGGCGGCGCAGCTGGCCGTTGCGAGGAAGGTGATCGACGGGGCGATGCAGACATCGCCCGGTCCCACATCCAGGGCCATCATGGCGAGATGCAGGGTGGCGGTGCCGTTGCTGCAGGCCACGGCATGGGCGGCCCCGACCGCTTCGGCGAACAGAGTCTCGAACGCGGCGACCGTCGGGCCGGTGGTCAGATAGTCGGCGCGCAGGGCCTGCGCGACCGCCTCGACGTCGTCGTCCTCGATGGTCTGGCGGCCGTAGGGGAGGAACCCCTGCGTCACACGCCCGTCTCCTCGAGCATCGCTGTCAGGCGTTCGGCCGTCAGCCAGTCGCTGTTGTTGTCGCTGGAGTAGGCGAAGCTTTCATCGACCGGAACGGCGCCGTCTTTCGCGCCGAACGGCTCGCGCGTGTATTCGACGAAAGCGGGCTCGATAACGTAGCGGTCGGGCAGCTCCACGGTCTGGCGGGCGTCGTCCGCGCCGACCATGATCTCGTGCAGCTTCTCGCCGGGGCGGATGCCGACCACCTTCACGCCCGCGCCGGGGGCCATGGCCTCGACCAGGTCCGGCATCGACATCGACGGGATCTTCGGCACGAAGATTTCGCCACCGCGCATGATCTCCAGCGACGACAGCACGAACTCCACGCCTTCGTTCAGCGTGATCCAGAAGCGGGTCATCCGCGGATCCGTGATCGGCAGTTCGGTCGCGCCCTGGGCCAGCAGACGTCGGAACAGCGGCACGACGCTGCCGCGCGAGCCGACCACGTTGCCGTAGCGCACGACCGAGAACTTGGTGCCGATATCCCCCGACAGGTTGTTGGCGGCGACGAAGGTCTTGTCCGAGGCCAGCTTCGTCGCCCCGTACAGGTTGACCGGGTTGCAGGCCTTGTCGGTTGACAGCGCGACCACCTGCTGCACCCGGTTGGTCAAGCTGGCCCAGACCACGTTCTCGGCGCCGATGATGTTGGTCTGGATACACTCGGACGGATTGTACTCGGCGGCCGGCACCTGCTTCAGGGCGGCGGCGTGGATGACGATGTCGACCCCGCGCAGCGCGAGGGTCAGCCGGGCGCGGTCCCGGACATCGCCCAGGAAGAAGCGCATGCGGGACATCTGTTCGGCGTCGAAACGCTCGCGCAGCTCCTGCTGCATCTCGCTCTGCTTCAGCTCGTCGCGCGAATAGACGATGACCTTGCGAAGGGCGTAGCGGGTCAGCACGGTCTCGATGAAACGGCGGCCGAACGAGCCGGTGCCGCCGGTGATCAGGATCACCTTGCCGTCGAGGTCGAGGCTCCCGGGCGCGAAACGGCCCATGCGGACTCCTTGCGTTGGTTGCGGCTGATTCTCTGTTGAGTCGGCCCGCCGGTCACGCCTCGCCGCGTCGCAGGCGGATGTCGCGGTAAACGGACCGTCAACCCGGTCAGGCGCATGAGACAACGTATGGATCGCCGCCTCGCCCTCGCCGCCGCACTCAGTCTCGTCCCCGCCATCGCCTCGGCGTCCGGCGGTGAGAAGAAGAAGGGCGGCGGGGTCACCTTCATCCAGATCAAGGCCGTGCCCGCCACCATCATCCGCCGCGACGGCAGCCGCGGGGTGATCACCATGGAATGCGGCGTGGATATCGCCAACGAGGCGCTGCGGGCCCGGGCCAACGACCTTCAGCCCCGCCTGCGCGATGCCTACGCCAGCGTGCTGCAAGCCTACGCGGGCGGCCTGCCCAAGGCGACGGTGCCCAACGCCGACTATCTGGCGGGTGAGATGCAGAAGGCCACGGACCGGGTGCTCGGCAAGACCGGCGGCAAGTTCCTGGTCGGAACCATCCTGATCAACTGACCGAAGCTCCGCCGGTCCCTACTCGAAGATCAGGTCCGTCGCGGCGGACAGTTCCGCCAGGGCCTGGTCGACGCCGCCGACCTTGATCGCCCGCATGCCCAGCATCGCAGCCGGCTTGCAGTTGATGCCAAGGTCGTCGAGGTAGACGCAGTCGGCCGGATCGACCGACAGCTGCTCGCACATCATCTGGTAGATGCGCGGATCGGGCTTGCGGACGCCGGCCTTCGAGCTTTCGATCACCACCTCGAACAGGGCCATGACCTCCGCCACCTGCCGGGCCTTGTCGCTGGTTCCGGCCATCCCGGCGCCGTGGCCGGTCTGGACGTTGTTGGTGATGCAGCCGACCTTGAAGCTCTGCTTGCACTGCTTCAGCGCCGCCACCATCCGCGGCCGGACGTCGCCCGACAGGCGCGGCAGGATGTCGGCCCCGCGCACGGGGTGGCCCAGCGCCGTGGCTTCCTCGAGGAATTTCACGTCGAAGGTCGCGGCGTCGATCTCGTTGCGTTCGAACAGGGCCCAGGCGTTATCCAGCGGGTTGGTGGCGTTCACGCCGCGGATGAAGTCACGGGGCAGGCCGGTCTCTGCCTCGTAGCGGTTGAACGCCTCGAACGGCGAGGAGGTGATGACCCCGCCGAAGTCCCAGATTACCGCCGCTACCGCCACTGATCGTCCCCCTGATTTTCGGCGCGGACGCTAGACAGCACGGCCGGGCGGTGCAACCCGTGACGGCATGATCCCTCGCCCGATCCGCGTCATCGTCTTCTGCGTTGCGTGCGGGATCATTGTCTGGCTGTCGCTCGCACCGACCGATGCGCTGCCGAGCGTGAGTCAGTGGGACAAGGTCGAACATGCCGGCGCCTACGCGGCGCTGGCGCTGCTCGGGGCCTGGGCGCACCGGACGGGGCCCTGGCCCGTCGCCGCGGGGCTGGTCGCGCTCGGCGTCGGGCTCGAGATCGCCCAGTCCGCCATGGGCTGGGGGCGTCAGGGCGACGTGCTGGATGTGCTGGCCAACAGCCTCGGCATCGCGCTCGGCCTCGGCCTGGCGCGCCTCGTTGGGGAACGGCTCATGGTTAAGTCTCCCGCGCGGGGTGAATGAGCCCGGGGGTGGCGCGGGCCGGCGGTAACGTCTGCGCCTCAACGGCGTCCTGCGAGACTTTCATGCTGATCCGCCTGCCCCTGTCCGTCTTCGTCGCGACCCTCGTCATGGCCTGCACCCCGCAGGCCAAACCGGTCGCCGTGGCCGACAAGACGCCCGTCGCGGACAAGGCCGCGGTCTGCCAGGCCCGATGCCTGGCGGAGGCCGGGGCGTCCGCGCCGGCGGCCCGGCCCCGGGCCAGGCCCGCTCCCCCGCGCGTTCACCGTGTCTCCGACCAGCCTCGGGGCCTCACAGGGACAGGCCGCGTCGCCCGTGACGTCTATGTCCCGGAAGGGCCCAGGGGCGGCGCCTATGGCGGGGCTTATGGCGTCCGGTACGCCGGATCGTCCGTGGTCGTGACCGAGAGCGCTTCATCCAGCGCCGGCTACCGCTACAGCGAGTCCGAGGAGCGGTTTGGCTCGCGCGGCGCGGTTGCGGCCCCGGGCGCCGGCTACGCCTATGGCGGCGCGTCCGCTGCGTCGGGTCGCGAAAGCCGCTATGGCCCGCCGCCGGCGACCGCTCATCCTCCCCACCGCCCGACCGGTCAACTGGCCGGCATCACGCGGGACGGAGCGCTGACCTGGCCCGGCAAGGTGGCCTACTAGTCGGGCCTTGCCAGGACGCCGAAGCCGAAGCGCCGGAACACGGTCGCGGCGCGTTCGCCCTGCAGAAAGCCCAGCAGGCTCGCCGCTGCGCTGTGGCGCGAGGCGGCGAGCACCGCGCCCGGATAGAGTATCGGCGGGTGGCTGGTCGGCGGAAAGGTTCCGATGACCCTGACCTTCGGATCGGCCCTGGCGTCGGTGGCGTAGACGATGCCCAGCGGCGCCTCGCCCCGCGAAACATAGGCCAGGGCCGCGCGGACGCTTTCGGCCGGCAGCAGCCGGTTCTCGACTGATGACCAGACGCCCAGCGCCGTCAGGGCCGCCCTCGCGTACTTCCCGGCCGGAACGGCGCCGGGGTCGGCCAGGGCAAGCCGACCGCCGCCGAGCATCCTGGCCAGCGGCATGCCCCTGCCCATCGCCAGCCTGACCGTCGAGGGCGAAGGGGCGATCAGCACCAGCCTGTTGGACAGCAGGTTGCGGCGGGAGGCTCCGACGATCAGCCCGCGCTGCGCCAGCCAGTCCATCCACTCCACATCCGCCGACAGGAAGAGGTCGGCCGGCGCGCCCCGGGCGATCTGCCGGGCGATGGCGGATGAGGCGCCGAAGCTGAATCGCACCGGCGACCCCGAGCTCCGGCTCCACAGCTTACCGGCCTCGGTCAGGGATTCCTGAAGCGAAGCTGCGGCGAAGACGGTTACCGGCCCACCCGCCGCGACCGCGCGACCGCCGACCGTCATCGCGCCGGCGTTCAGGATCAGCGCGCGTCTGTCGATCACCCTCATCCTTGCCTCCTGCGCTGGCGCACGCCTTGCCGACCATCCTCCCGACTGAACCAAAACGGCACAAGGGAGAAGGCCATGCGTTCGCCAAACGGTCCGCTGTTCAAGCGCTACGAGATCCTCGCAATCCTCGCGTTCGTGACGGCCGCCGGCTGCCTCGCTGCGCTGAAGGTCGCCTACTAGCCGGGCAGGCGCGGGCGCCGGAGCCGCTCCCTGTGACGTCGGCCGGGGATTGGGACCTGATCGCTACTCGGGCAACAGCTCGGCGAGGGCGTTCCACTCGGGGTCCTCGAAGGCGTCGAACTCCAGCGGGTACTCGGGGTGGCCCTCGAGCGCCGCATTGAGCGCGTCCATGAAGGCGTCCGGGCCGAGGCTGTAGAACCGCCATTCGCGGACGCCTGCGCCTGTGAGGGAGGCGGCCAGCACGCCTGCGCCGGAGTTCTGCACAGACGCCGTCACGGCCTGTTCGAAGGCCTCCATCTGACGGTCGACGGCCTTGGACGGCAGTCCGGTGTCGTCGGAGACCTCGTAGGTCCAGCCGATCAGGACGAGGTGCTGCCACGCCTTTCGCGACGCCGGCGCGGGCAGGCGCGCGCGGCATCTGACGATCAGGCCGCCGTCCTCTTCGTCGTCCATCTGGCCGACAATCCAGTCGTCGTCCGCATAGGGTCCGGCCATTCCGGTCGTCTCCGCCTTCGGAAGTCCATCAGGCCATCCGCTTAGAGCCCCGCCGCCGCGGGGGCAACCGGGTGACGTAGCGTCCAAACGCCTGTTCAAATCTCTCCGGCCGTTATATTAACAGTGTAAAGTTACAAGAAGGCCGGAGGGACGGGGACATGGGCAAGGCGCAGCCGACAGAGCATTTCGACGTGGTGATCGTGGGCGCGGGCCTGTCGGGCATCGGCGCGGGCTATCACCTGCAGGACAAGAGCCCCGGCAAGTCCTACGTCATTCTCGAGGGCCGCGCGGCCATGGGCGGCACCTGGGACCTCTTCCGCTATCCCGGCATCCGCTCCGACTCGGACATGTACACCCTCGGGTACGTGTTCAGGCCGTGGCGGGAGGCCAAGGCCATCGCCGACGGCCCGTCGATCCTCAACTATGTCCGCGAAACCGCCGCCGACCACGGCATCGACCGCCACATCCGCTACGGCCACTGGGTCAAGGCGGCCTCCTGGTCGACCGAGGACGCGGCCTGGACCGTCGAGACGGTGCGTGACGGCGAGACGGTCCGCTTCACATGCAACTTCCTCTTCCTGTGCGGCGGCTACTACAACTACGAGGCCGGCTACACGCCGCAGTGGGAGGGAACGGAGTCCTTCAAGGGCCGCATCGTTCACCCGCAGCACTGGCCCGAGGATCTCGACTACAGCGGAAAGAAGGTCGTCGTCATCGGAAGCGGCGCGACGGCCGTGACCCTGGTTCCCGAGATGGCCAAGGCCGCCGCCCATGTGACCATGCTGCAGCGCTCGCCGACCTATGTCGTCTCGCGCCCCGCCGAGGATGCCGCCGCCAACTGGCTGCGCAGCAAGTTCAAGCCGATGACGGCCTACCGCATCACCCGCTGGAAGAACGTCCTGCTGGGCATGCTGTTCTACAACATGGCCCGAAAGAACCCGGAGAAGACCAAGGAGCGGATCATCGGCATGGTCCGCGAGAACCTCGGTTCCGACTACGACGTCGCGACCCACTTCACCCCGCGCTACAATCCCTGGGATCAGCGGCTGTGCCTGGTGCCGGACAATGATCTGTTCGACGCGATCAAGGCCGGCGGCGCGTCGGTCGTCACAGACCAGATCGAGACCTTCACCCCCACCGGCCTGACGCTGAAGTCGGGCGCCACCCTGGAAGCCGATGTCATCGTCACGGCGACCGGGCTCAACATGCAGGTCTTCAACGGCATCGCCTTCACCGTCGACGGCGCGGCGATCGATCCGGCGAAAACCCTCAGCTACAAGGGCATGATGTACAGCGACATGCCGAACATGGCCTCGTCGTTCGGCTACACCAACGCCTCATGGACGCTGAAGTGTGACCTGACCTGCGAGTATGTAACCCGGCTGCTGAACCACATGGACCGGACCGGCACGCGGCAGTGCACCCCGCGCAACACCGACCCTGATCTCGGCGAGGAGCCGTGGCTGGACTTCTCCTCCGGCTACGTCCAGAGGGCCATCGACCGGTTCCCCAAGCAGGGCGCCAAGAAGCCCTGGAAGCAGCACCAAAACTACGCCCTGGACCTCATGGCGCTGCGCTACGGCGGGGTCGACGACGGCATCATGAAGTTCACCAATCCGGCTCCGGCGGTCGCCAGGGCCGCCTGACGCCGGTCGGAACCAAAGCCTGCGAGGCGACTTCCTTCAGAGCCCAGCGGCTGTGTTTGCCGGGCCCAGGAGCAAGCCCGTGCGCATCGCCCAGATCCCGCCGCTGTACGAAGCCGTCCCCCCGAGGCTCTACGGGGGCACGGAGCGGGTCGTCGCCCACCTCTGTGACGCGCTCGTCGAGCTTGGCCACGACGTCACGCTGTTCTCGAGCGCCGAGGCCAGGACGCTCGCCACCCTGGCCCCGGTGCGGGATCAGGCCATCCGGCTGGATCCCTCGCCGCTGAAGTCCGACCTGGCCGCCCACCTGTCGATGCTGTGGGAGGTGCGACGCCGCGCCCACGAATTCGACCTGCTGCACTTCCATGTCGACATGATCCACTTCCCGATGTTCGAGGAGATCGCCGGGCGGACGGTGACCACCCTGCACGGGCGGCTGGATCTGAAGGATCTGCCGTCTGTCTATGGGCGCTGGCCCGACTATCCGCTCGTCTCGATCTCCGACGACCAGCGCCGCGGCCTGCCGATGGCCAACTGGGCGGCCACGGTTCATCACGGGCTGCCGACCCGCCTCTACGCCTTCTCGCCCAGGCCGCGCGGATACCTGGCGTTTCTGGGGCGCATTTCGCCGGAAAAGCGGCCTGACCGGGCCATCGAGATCGCGCGCGCGCTCGGCATGCCGCTGAAGATCGCCGCGAAGGTCGACGCCGCCGATACCCGCTACTTCCAGGAGGTGATCGAACCCATGCTCGACGATCCGCTGATCGAGTTCGTGGGCGAGATCGGAGATGACGCCAAGTCGGAGTTCCTGGGCGGCGCCGCGGCGCTGCTGTTCCCGATCGACTGGCCCGAACCCTTCGGCCTGGTGATGATCGAGGCCATGGCCTGCGGGACGCCCGTGGTCGCCTGGCGCTGCGGCTCGACCAGCGAGATCATCGAGCCCGGCAAGACCGGGCGGATCGTCGAGACGATGGACGAGGCCGTGGCGGCGGTGCGCGAGGTCATGAGCCTGGATCGCGCGGCGATACGCGCCTGCTTCGAGCTCCGCTTCTCGGCCCAGGCGATGGGTCGGCGCTATGTCGCCCTCTACGCTGACCGACTGGCGGAGTGCGAGTATGCTGAGGTGACGCCCCTGCCGGGGCCGGGGCTGGCGACGGCGACGACCCTCGCCGTCGCCAGCTGACGGCCGGCAGAATGGATGACTCCGGCGCGGCCCTCCTGTCCGCCGACGGCGACCCCCATGGCGAGGGCGCCCTCCACTTCTGGGCGCTGAAGGACGGCGACTGTTTCGTCGTGTCTGATCCTCACGGTGACATCACCGGCGGGCCCGATGGCCTGTTCGACGCGGACACCCGCCTGTTGTCGCGCCTGCGACTGTTGGTCGGCGAACGGCGGCCGACGATGCTGAGCTCCGGCGTGACGTCGGACAATGTCGTCTTCACCTTTCACGGCGCCAACCGGCCCCTGCCTCCGGCCGGGGGCAGCGTGGCGCCGCCCGGCGTCCTGCATGTCGAGCGCCGTCGTCTCGTCTGGAGGCGAAGGCTCTATGAGCACATCAGCCTGACCAACCATGGCCTCGACGAGATACTGGCCCCGGTCTCCATCGAGTTCGGCGCCGATTTTCGCGACATGTTCGAGGTGCGCGGCGATGTCAGGGCCCGTCGCGGCGTGCTGGGCGAACCGTCCCTCGACGGTCGCAGCGCCACCTTTCACTACAAGGGTCTCGACGGCGTGCGGCGCACCAGCGTGGTCGCCTTCTCCGAGCCGCCGCAGCGTCTGACGGCAGGCCGTGCGGACTTCATGGCCTGGTTCAGTCCGGGCGGACGTTTCGAGCTGTTCGTCGAGGTGGCGGAGACGCCGGGCGACCCGCCTGACGAGCGCCGATTCCGGACCGCCGCCGCCGAGGCCCGCCGCGCGATGCGGGTGAAGGCCCGGCACGGCGCGCGCCCGCGCACCGACAGTCCCGCCTTCAACCAGTGGATCGACCAGTCACGCGCCGACCTGGCGCTGCTGGTCTCCGACCTGCCGACGGGCCGCTATCCCTTCGCCGGAATTCCGTGGTTCTCGACGCCGTTCGGCCGCGACGGGATCATCAGCGCCTGGCAGATGCTGCTGTTTGATCCCGGTCTGGCCCGGGGCGTGCTGGCCTACCTGGGATCGCGCCAGGCGACCGAGGCCTCGGCCTTCCGCGACTCCCAGCCCGGCAAGATCATGCACGAGACCCGGCAGGGCGAGATGGCGGCTTTGGGCGAGGTGCCCTACGGCCTCTACTACGGCGGGGTCGACACCACGCCGCTGTTCATCGCCCTGGCCGGCGCCTACGTCCGCCGGACCGGCGACCTTGCGTTCCTGCGGTCGCTCTGGCCCGCCCTGACGAAGGCGGAGGCCTGGCTCAGGAACCACGGCGACTCCAACGGCGACGGATTGATCGACTACGCCCGCGCGGCCGAGACCGGGCTCGCCAACCAGGGCTGGAAGGACAGCTACGACTCGGTCTTTCACGCTGACGGCAGCTTCCCGTCCGGGCCGATCGCCCTGGTCGAGGTGCAAGGCTACGCCTTCTCCGCCTGGCGGGCGATGGCGGATATGGCGTCCTGCCTTGAAGAAGCCGGCGCCGCCGATTTCGCCCAGCGCGCCGAGGCGATCCGCGCCCGTGTGGAAGAGCGGTTCTGGATGGAGGACGAGGGCTACTACGGCATCGCCGTCGACGGGGAGGGACGGCTATGCCGGTCCCTGACCTCCAATGCGGGGCATCTGCTGTTCTGCGGCCTGCCGTCCCCTGAACGGGCCGAGCAGGTCAGCGCGCGGCTGGCCGGGCCCATGTTCAGCACCGGCTGGGGCGTGCGGACCCTGGCCGAGGGGCAGCCCCGCTACAACCCGATGTCCTATCACAACGGTTCTGTCTGGCCGCATGACAGCGCCATCTGCGTCGCCGGCATGGCGCGCTACGGCGACCGGGACCGCGTCGCAGAGCTGCTGCGCGATCTGTTCGGGTCCGCCCAGCAGATGCGGATGCGGCTGCCCGAGCTGTTCTGCGGCTTCCCCCGGCGTCCGGGCGAGCCGCCGGTGCCCTACCCGGTCAGCTGCTCGCCCCAGGCCTGGGCGGCCGGCTCGGCCTTCCTCGTGCTGCAGTCCCTGCTCGGGATCAATGTCGACGCCCTGGAGAAGAGCGTGACGATCGTGCGTCCGCGCCTGCCGGCGGGGGTGAACCTTCTGACCCTGTCGGGGCTGGAGGTCGGCGCATGTCGGATCGACATCACCCTCGAGCGGATAAGGCAGGGCCTGGTGGTCGCCGCCGTGTCCAACTGTTCGCCCGATCTGAAGGTCGCGACCGTCTGGTGACGTGCGCCGGCGGCGATCAGCCCGCGATGGCTTCGCGGTGCTGGCGCAGCTTTTCCAGGCTGCGGATCAGCTGCCGCTCGCCCTCTTCGCCCAGGGCGATGCCGCTGCCGAGCAGCTTGAGGGCGTCGATGTGCACGTCGACGGCCGGCCAGTCCCAACGGCCGGCGTCCATCGCGTAGTCCAGCACATCGCAAAGGCTGCGGGCCGCGTCGGCCAGGGCCTTGGGCTCGATCGGCGCGCAGGCGTCGATGATCGAGGTGGAGAGCCGGTAGAGGTCCATCATCTCACGTTTCTCGCGACCGGCGACCTGAGCGCCGAACTCGCCCTCGATCCGCGAGATGCTCTCGGCGACGGCCGCGAGGCAGGCCTCCGCCAGCGAGGCCAGACCGATCTCCGCATCGGCGACGGCCTCGTCGATGCGCTTGCCCTCGCCGGTGAACAGCGCCGCGCGCAGGCGGTTGGGAATCTTGAACTTCCGGACGACGCTCATACGGTCACCTTCTGGGGCTTCATCACGGAATCGATCTCGTCCTGCGACATGTTGGGTTCGACGGCGGCGCCGATCTCATCGTTCAGGTCGCCGGAGCGGCGACCGGCCATGCCCGCCGGCGGGCCCAGTCTGCGGAACCGGCGGTCGGGACCGACGTAGCTGTCGCAGTCGATGCCCATCCGGTCCTCACGCGCCACCCACAGGATCCGGTCCATGATGGTCTTGGGCGTGATGGGCTTGGCGATAATGTAGTTGGCGCCGCAATCGCGCGCCTTCACGACGTCGCGCCGCGGGGTGTGGCCGGTCACCACGATGACCGGGATGAACCGGTTCTGCTCGGGCGCCTCGCGCCGGATCCACCGGGTCAGGTCATAGCCGTCGATGCTCGGCATCATCGCGTCGGTGACCACCATGTCGATCTGGTTGTCGGTCAGCACCTTGCGCGCCTCTTCCGCCGACAGGCAGCGGCTGACCTTCTTGGCGCCGAAGCCGCTGATCACCTGGATGAGGATGTCGAGCGCCTGCTGGTTGTCGTCCACGGCGACAATCGACAGATCCTCGAAGTTGACCTTCGCCCACGGGGGCTTCGGCGAGCTGGAAGACATCCTGGGTCCGGACCGTGGCTGTGCGTTGGCGCGTCCGGGAACCCTGCCCGAAGAGTCGTTCACGGATCGTCACCATCCCCGCGATGAAGCGTCGCGGCTCGCCGTTCGCTTGCGTGGTGCGACCGGCGGGCTACAGGGGATGGATGACCGAGACCTTCGACTACATCGTGGTCGGCGCCGGCTCGGCCGGCTGCGTGCTGGCCAACCGGCTGTCCGCCGATCCCCGGAACCGGGTTCTGGTGCTCGAAGCCGGCGGCCAGGACGACTGGATCTGGTTCCACATCCCGGTGGGCTATCTGTTCTCGATCGGCAATCCGCGCGCCGACTGGATGTTCGAGACCGATGCCTCGCCCGGTCTGAACGGCCGCAGCCTCAAGTACCCGCGTGGCAAGGTTATCGGCGGCTCCTCGGCCATCAACGCCATGATCTAC
Source organism: Caulobacteraceae bacterium (assembly GCA_027487945.1). Taxonomy (GTDB): domain Bacteria; phylum Pseudomonadota; class Alphaproteobacteria; order Caulobacterales; family Caulobacteraceae; genus Caulobacter. The sequence continues at coordinate 33,429 of JAIYCQ010000018.1, read as the reverse complement.
ATGCGCGGCCAGGCTGCGGACTATGACGGCTGGCGGGCGCGGGGTCTGGCCGGTTGGGGCTGGGATGACGTCCTGCCGCTGTTCCTGGACCAGGAAGACCATATCGCGCCGCCGGGCCCGCTCCATCGTTCCGGCGGCGAGTGGCGGGTCGAACACCCCCGCATGCGCTGGCGGGTGCTCGACGCCTTCGCAGAGGCCGCGGCCCTGGAGGGCATCCCGACGGTCCCCGACTTCAACGGTGGCGACAACCACGGCGCCGGCTACTTCCAGGTCAACCAGCGCGCCGGCCTGCGGTGGAGCGCGGCGCGGGGCTTCCTCAAGCCGGTCCTGCGCCGGCCGAACCTGAAGCTGGTGACCGGCGCCCATGTCACGCGGATTGTCATCGAGGGAGGGCGGGCGATCGGCGTCGAATGGACGGCCAATGGGCAGGCCGCCTCGGCCCGCGCAGCGGGTGAAGTGGTGCTGTCGGCCGGCGCGGTGGCGACGCCGCAGCTGCTGGAGCTGTCCGGCATCGGCGAGGCCTCCCGTCTGCAGTCGCTGGGGATCGCGCCGGTCGTCCATCGGCCGGGGGTCGGCGAGAACCTGCAGGACCATCTGCAGCTCCGGCCGATCTACCGGGTGAACGGCGTGCCGACGATGAACGCCCACTATGCCTCGCTCTGGCGTCGTCCGCTGATGGCGCTGGAGTACGCCGCCTTCCGGCGTGGGCCTATGTCCATGGCCCCGTCACAGATGGGCGCCTTCGCCCGCTCCTCGCCTGACCAGGCCACCGCCAACCTGCAGTTCCACGTCCAGCCGCTCTCGCTGGACAGGTTCGGTGAGCCGCTGCACCGGTTCCCGGCCATCACGATCAGCGTCTGCAACCTGCGCCCGGCCAGCCGGGGCTCCGTCCACGCGGTCAGCCCCGATCCGCGGGCGGCGCCGCGCATCGCGCCCAACTATCTGGCGACGCCGCACGACGAGCAGGTCGCCGTCGACTCCCTTCGCCTGGTTCGCCGGATCGTCGGACAGCCTCCCCTGGCCCGCTATCGTCCCGAGGAGATGAATCCCGGGCAGGCGGTGCAGGAGGACGACGGCCTGCTGCGCGCCGCCCGCGACCTCGGGACCACGATCTTCCACCCCGTCGGAACCGCCGCGATGGGGCTCGCCGACGACCCCCGCGCCGTGGTCGACGCGCGGCTGCGGGTCTTCGGCATCGAGGGTCTGCGCGTCGCCGACGCCTCGGTGATGCCGGCCATTACCTCGGGCAACACCAACTCCCCGACCATGATGATCGCCGAAAAGGCGGCGCGCATGATCCGCGAGGACCGCCGGTAGCCCTCCGGCGTCAGTCCTTCAGCTTCAGGCTGTCGACGATCCGGTCCCAGGGCACGATCTTGAAGTTCTGGGTCTGGGGCGGGCTGACGTTGCGGCCGTCCTGGACCACCAGCGCGCCCTGGGGGAAAGCCGGGCCCATCGGGGCGCTCGTCACGTCCAGCCCGTCCGTCTCGCTGGCCCCGTCGACCCCCGCCGCCCCGTCGGCGATGATCGCGAAGGAGCCGACATAGGCGTTGTCCCCCTCGCGGCGGAACAGGGCGTAGCTGTTGTTGCCCTGGCTGGACAGCACCAGGTAGCCCCGACCGCCCGGCTGGCGGTAGATCGAAACGCCCTCCAGGTCGTCCTTAAGCGCCGGATTGGTCGCCACGGAGGTGACCACCGTGCGGGCGACCCCGCCGTTGGGTTCTGCGCTCATGCGGTAGAGGGCGACGTCCTCCTCGGCGACATACAGGACGCCGGTGTCGTCGTCGGCGACGCAGCCTTCGGTCTGCGAGGGGAAAGCGAACTCGCGAACCAGCTGGGCCCTGACCTTTCCGCCGGCCCGGGTCTCGACCAGCCGCCACTGACGCATCCTGCCGTCCGTGTCGTTGATGAAGACGTAGGTCTTCCCACCCTTCCGGCTGCGGTAGAGGCAGAGGCCGTAGGGGTCGCCCAGGCCGGTCGGCTGCACCCCGTCGGACACCGGGATGAGCGCCCGTGTGGCGGGATCGAGGACGTAGAGCGCGATGGCGTTGTGGGTGCGGTCGCTCGCGGCCACGAGGGTCACCAGCTTGCCGCCGAGCCTGAACCCGTCGCGCAGATCGACGTTGTTCATCTTGCCGTCGGCGGCGAAGTGGACCCGCTTGCCGCTGAGGTCATAGACCCCGAGGCCCGCCTGTTTGTCGGTGCCGATGATCAGGCTGTTGGCGGGATTGGCCGGATCGATCCAGATGGCGGGATCATCGGCGGCGTCGCCGCCCTGATCGACGGGATCGGTCTCGGCCACCGCCTGCACGGTCGCCATCGGCGAGGCCGGCGGAACGCGGGGATCCTGCGGAATTCCGACGGTCAGCTTCAGAGCCGTGGCCACATCCGCGAAGCGGGCGAGCTTGTAGTTCGTACCCCCCGGGTTGTCGTCGTCCTGGGCCAGCAGCAGCCCGCCCGCCGCACTGGTCGCGAACAGGCCGCCGGCGTTGTCGACGCCGGTCACAGCGAAGCTGCCGACAAAGGCGTCGTCCGCGGACCGGTCATAGAGGTGGAAGGTGCTGGCCGAGGCGTTCGAGGCGATCAGGTACCGCGCGCCGGGACCGCCGTCATACAGGCCGACCCCGCCGACTTCCTCGGTCATGCGACCCAGCCGAACCGCGTCGATCAGGGTCGGGATCGTCTCGGCTTCCGGATCGGCGTCGAAGCGCCAGACGCCGATCGACTGCTCGCTGACGTAAAGCGCGCCGCTCGCGTCATCGACGGTGCAGTAGCTGGCTTCCGAGGCGATGTGCAGCCGGCGGACGAGCCGTCCGTCCAGCTTGCCGGCCCCGTTGTCGAAGATCGACCACTGCTCGATCTCGCCGCCGCCGCCCAGTGCAAACGCGTAGAGCGTGCGATCGAGCGGGCTGCGGTAGAGGCACAGGCTTTCGCCCGACAGGCCGGCGCTGATCGGGCCCGCAGTGATCTCCGCGGCCTCGCCCGTGGCGGCGTCGAAGCTGAAGAAGCGCAGCCGGCCGCCGCGACTGTCCATCGCCCCGAGCACGGTGGTCGACCGTCCGCCGACCTGGACGCCATAGCGAACATCGACCCCGGCGACATCGCCCGCCTCGATGGCGCCGGTGCGCTCCCCGTCGAGGTTGTAGACCTCAAGGCCGCCGAGCTCCCCGCTACCGACGATCCGTCCGCCGCCAGTCCCGTCGATCACGAAGACGGGCGTATTGGCGCCCGATCGCACGGTCGGCGTGGTCTGGCCCGTGGGCGCCACGGCCGGGGGCGCGGTCTGGGCCTGGGCGACCGTGGACAGACTCACGCCCGCCATCAGCGCGATGCTCAGGGTCCGGAGGGCGGAGAGGGTAACGGCGCGGGGCATCATGACGGGCATCCTCGTAGCTCGCGGGTCTTGCGCCAGTTCCGTTGCAAATTAATGGCGGCGCGACAATCCCGGGGCGAGCGGATCGGCTGTCACAATGGCGCGCTAGGACTCCGAAACTCCCGGAGCCCCCCATGACCTACCGTCCCTTTGTCGGCGTGCTGCTTGTCTGCGCCCTCCTGCCCCAGGCTGTGTTCGCGCAGGATCTGCCGCAGGCGAAGGACAGCTACTTCGTGGACGCCGCCGCCGATCTGGAAGCGCGACTCGCGGTCCGGCCGAACACCGGCCGGGCGCGCAACGTCATCCTGTTCGTCGGAGACGGCATGGGGGTCAGCACCCTCACCGCCGCCAGGATCTATCAGGGGCAGCGGGCCGGTCAGGACGGCGAGTCCACCTGGACCACCATGGACCGGCTCCCGTACGCAGCCCTGGTCAAGACCTACGCCCACGATGCCCAGGTGCCCGACTCCGCCCCTACGGCGACCGCGCTCACGACCGGGGTCAAAACCCGCAACGGCATCATCGGGCTGGATCAGAGGGCCATCGAGAACGACTGCGCGGCCAGCCATGGCCGTGAGGTGATGACCCTGTTCGAACAGGCCGAGGTCGCGGGTCTGCGGACCGGCATCGTCTCGACCGCCCGCATCACCCACGCAACCCCGGCGGCGGCCTACGCCCATGTGGCCAGCCGGGACTGGGAAAACGATACGGCCCTGACCCCGGAGGCCCGCAAGGCCGGCTGTGTCGACATCGCCCGGCAACTGGTCGAATGGCCCTATGGCGACGGCCTCGACGTCGTCCTCGGCGGCGGCCGCGCCCAGTTCATGCCCTCAACCGCGACAGACCCGGAGTCGCCCGCGTCCGTCGGGCTGCGCGCCGACGGACGCGATCTGACCGGTGAGTGGCTGACGCGCCGAACCGGCGGCCGCTACGTCTGGAACCGCGCGCAGTTCGACGCCGTCGCCGGCGACGGGCCGCTGCTCGGACTGTTCCAGCAGGACCATATGCACTTCGAGGTCGACCGCCCGCTGGATGCGGCGGGCGAGCCGTCCTTGACCGAGATGACGCTGAAGGCGATCGATATTCTGGAGCGCGGCGACCGGGGCTACGTGCTGATGGTCGAGGCCGGCCGCATCGACCACGCCCATCACCTCGGCATGGCCGGGCGGGCGCTGGCCGATACGGTCGAGCTGGACCGCGCGATTGCGGCGGTCCTGGCGCGGGTGGACCCGGAAGACACCTTGATCATCGTCACGGCGGACCACAGCCACAATCTGACCATCGCCGGGTACCCGAGGCGCGGCAATCCGATCCTGGGCCTGGTCGTTGGCCTTGATGGCAAGCCGACGCTTGCGGGCGACGGGAAGCCCTACACGACCCTGTCCTACGCGAACGGTCCGGGCGCGGTGGCGGGCGACCGCCATGATCCGGCCGGCGACGACACGACGGGGCTCGACTACGTCCAGCCTGCCCTGGTCGCGGCGGAGTCCGCGACCCACGGCGGCGAGGATGTCGTCGTCCGGTCCACGGGGCCCTGGTCACACCTGTTCAACGGCACCATCGAGCAGAACCTGATCTACCATGTGATCGTCCATGCCCTGGGTCTGGGCCCCGCCCGCGCCGCCCCCGCGGTCGCGGCCGCGCGGGCCGGCGACGGGACGCCCCCTCAGCGCTGATCAGATCGGACGAACAGGCAGGGGCCCAGGCTTTTCCAGAAGGCCTGGCAGCGGGTCTGGAAGCCGGCCGGGTCCGGCGCAACGCCCCGGTCGATCCATCCTTCCAGCGCATCCAGCGCGGTCATGTAGCCGGCGTCCGAGAGCTTGCTGTGCTCGGCCTCATCGGTCGCCGCCTGCACCAGCAGGCCAGACCGGCCCGCAGCCGCCACAGTCCCGGCGTAGAGCGCCTCGACGCCGAAGCTGACCGTCGGGTCATGCAGCGCGTGCAGCGTCAGGACCGGGCGCTCTATGCGGCCGGTCAGGTCGGCGTCGTGCGCCAGCAGGGCCACGCCCTCGGGATCGGCCTTGAAACGCGCCACGCCGGCGTTGAGGGCGGCGTCGTCAGCCGAGCCGCTGTAGACGGTGGCGCTGTTGTCGAAGGGGTTCTTCCCGTCCAGCCTCAGCTGCACCAGGTCCTGGAACAGGAAGGTGGCCCAGGTCATGTGGCTGACCAGCTGGGCCTCCGCCACGCCGGTCACCGCCAGGATGTCGCGCAGCCTGGCGGCCTGCTCCGGGGTCCGGCGCTCCGGGGCCAGGTTTACGCCGGTACAGGTCTCGATCCGCCGGCGCAGCTCGGCCCGGGTCATGCGGCTGTCCAGCGGCAGGCCCTGCCACAGCGGATAGGCGGGCTCGTCGGGCGAGGGATGGTCGGCGCAGTAGTACTGGTAGACGGCGCGCAGGTCGGCCCGGAACCCGTAGGCCCGCGTGCCGCCGGAGACGATGCCGTTGGTGATCAGGACCCCGTCGTAGTTCCAGCCGGCTACGGCGTCGCCGATGTAGAGCTCCGCGGCCTTGGCGGCCACGTTGCCGCCCCATGACTGGCCGTGCAGCAGGGTGCGTTCAGGACGGCCGTAGAGCGACCAGAAGATCGCCCGGCTGTTGTCGGTGTCTTCGGCGGCCATACGGACGCCGTAACCGCCGCGGCGGTAGGTCGATCCGATCCAGGCGTAGCCGTGACGCACCATGACCGAGAACCGGTCGAGGTCCTCGAGCGGATCGGACGCTTCGGGCGCGCCCGTTCGGGGGCCGCCATGGGCATGGACGATCAGCCGTCGGTTCCAGTTCGGCGGGATGGCCGCGATGTACCAGGCGCCGTTGGCGTCCTGCCCCGAGACGCAGCGGACGCCCTTTCCGACCGAAGCCGGGCAGGGGATCGGCCGGGGCTCTGCTTCGGACAGCCCCGCCATCGCCGACGACGGAGCCAGCAACAGGGCCGACAGCAACAGAACCAGACGCATCATGGTCTTCTCGGGGCGACGCGACGGCGCGGGCTGTGGGAACCCGCGCCGCAACGGATCAGAAGGTCTTGGAGATGTTCACGTACCACGACCGGCCGTAGGGACGGTGGATCGACCCCAGGTAGCCGCCGTCAGCCAGCGGGGGGCCCTCATCGGTCAGATCCCGCACGCCGAGCCGAACAGCGGTTCCCGACGCGAGGCCGGCGTTCTCGAACTCGTACTGGCCGTAGAGATTTGTGACCAGCTGAGCCTCGACCACCCAGGGCTCGGGCGCGGTGGCGGTGAGCTGGCCCGTCGGCCCGATCACCCAGCCCGGGGCGCTGAGCAGGCTCGTCTGCTCGATCTCGCTGACGTACTGGGTGGACAGGCCCATGCGCCACGGTCCCTTGCGCCAGATGAAGGTCGTACTGATCTTCCATTCCGGCCGGCCGTTCTGGGCGATCAGCTGGCTGGAGTCCGGCAGGGCAGTCAGCGGGTCGATCACGCCGGCTTCGCGGGCGGCGTAGAGCGTGTCGATGATGTCGCCGGGCTCCCGCGAGTAGGTCAGCAGCTGGGATGCGTTGGCCCGGAAGGTGAAGCTTCCCCAGGCCGTCCGCCGCTTCTCCCAGGAGAAGCCGAAGTCGATGCCCTCCACCGTCTGGGGCAGCAGGTTGATGAAGCGGTCGTTGATCGCCGTCACGTCCCCGACCGGGGCGAGGCCGCTGCCGGCGAACAGGGTCACGTCGTCGGCGTCGGGCGCGGCGCGCACGACATTGGGATTAGACCCGCCCTGGATGCGGTTCAGATAGTCCAGCGTCAGGGCGGCCTGGGCGCCGAGCAGGCCGACAATCTGCTCCTGCTCGATGGACCAGCGGTCGACCGTGAAGGTGACGTCGCCCCAGGACTCCGGCAGGAAGCGGGGCTCGAACACCAGGCCGATCGACTGGTTGGTGCTCTCCTCGGGCTTGAGATCCGGGTTGCCGGCCACCAGCAGCGAGGTGCTGGCGCCCTGGGCGCACTGGGCCATCGAGGTGATGGTTCCCGCCCGCAGGGCCGGTTCGCAGCGGAAGTAGTCCGTGCCGCTGGCGAGGCGGGCGTACTGGGTCGCGTTGACCTGCTCGAGGTTCGGGGCCCGGAAGCCCTGCGAGTAGGAGCCGCGGAAGCGAAGACCGTCGAACACGTCCCAGGCGACCGCGATCTTCGGCTTGGCCACCGAACCGAAGTCCGAATAGTCCTCGAAGCGGCCGGCGATCTGCATGTCGAAGCTGCGGACCAGCGGAATGTTCATCTCCGGCGAAACGACCGGGACGGCGAACTCCAGGAAGGCGCCGGCCACCGTGCGCTTGCCGCGGGTGTCCGGGTTGGGACTGACCGCCGCCACGTTGGACAGGTTGGTGTCGCCGGTGACCGCGTCGGTAAAGGTGAAGGTGCCGTCGAGGTTGGCGTCGCGGTCGTCGTACTGGGTCTCGCGGCGAACCTCAGCCCCGAAGGCGACCCCGACCGGACCGGCCGGAAGCTCGAACAGGTCGGTGCGCGACATCTTGAAGTCGGCGAGGGCGAGGGTGGTCTTCGAAAACCGTCTCATCTCGAAGGTGATCGCATCGATGGCGGCCTGCGAGGAGGGCGAGCAGTCACCCACGCTGGTGGTTGCGATACAGCCGCCGCTGAACGGATTGTAGGCGTCCGGCGTCGACAGCGCGAGCTGGGCCTGAAGCGCGGTCATGTTGATATTCGGCGACAGATCCTCGGCCTCGGCCACCGAGTAGAGCAGCGCCGTTTCCCAGTCGAACCCGCGCCATTCACCCCGAAGTCCCCCCAGGAAGCGGGACTGGAAGTTCTTGACGGTGACCTCCTGGAAGCCCGCGTCGACGTACCGGTAGTTGGTGAGCAGGATGGGCAGGCCGGCGGTCGACACATTGGTCAGGCCCGCAAGCCGGTTCGGATTGGCTGCCCCGCCGGCGAAGGTGACCGGGCCGAACGGGTTCCAGTAGTTGCTGGCCGGAATCCAGATCCGGTTCAGGTTGACGACCGGCGGCTGCACCGCGCGGCTCTCGGCCCCGTAGAAGCCGATCTCGCCGAACGCGGTGATCGTCGGGGTCAGGTCGTAGTGGCCGGTCAGGTAGATGTTGGTCCGCTCGAGGTCCGACCGGATGGTCGTTCCGTCGCGGGTGTCATACCGCAGTTCCCGGATGTCGCTGTTGAACGAGCCCGCCCCCTGCACAAGGCAGAGGCCGTTGTTGAGGTTCACAGCGACCGTCGACCCGCAGCCGAAGCCCTGGGGCTGGATGCGGAAAGCGCCCGCCGACGTGGCGAGCACGGCGGTGCCGACGCGGGGGCGCAGGGCGGTCGTGCTGCCCGGCGTGCTCAGCCGGGCCCACGGCGTGTTCGACGAGCGGCCATCCGGAACCGTGGAGGTTTCGAAGCCGGGCTGATTGGCGAAGAAGGGACGCAGGTCGTCGCTGCGGGTGAAGTCCTGGTCCTCGGCCTTCAGCGCGGTCCGGTCGCTGTAGCTGGCGAACAGCGAGATGTTCCCGCGGTCGAAGTTCTTGCCGGCGAAGAGGCTGGTCTCGAACTCGCGCAGGCTGGTGCCTTCCGCGCCGCTGTACTCGGCATCCAGCTTCACGCCGTCGAAATCGCTGCGCAGGACGGTGTTGACGACCCCGGCCACCGCGTCGGCGCCATAGATGGCGGCCGCGCCGTCGAGCAGCACTTCAAGCCGCTCCAGGCCGGACACCGGGATGGCGTTCGAGTTGTAGCTCAGCACCGGCACCGTGCCGGTGTCGGAGGTGCCCTGGCTGGTCGGGTGCTGCACCATCCGGCGACCGTTGAGCAGGACGAGGGTGTTGCCGACGCCAAGCGAGCGCAGATTGACGGAGTTCACGTCGCCGCGGGCCGAGTTGCTGGTCTGCGGGTTGTTGGCGGGGTCGAACAGGACGTCGCCCATCTGCGGGATGGAGCGGAACAGGTCGTCGCCCGAGGCCGCGCCGACGGCGTCGATCTGATCCTGGTCGAAGACCACGACCGGCAGGGCCGCTGTGGTCGAGGCGCCGCGGATCTGCGAGCCGACGACGACCACCTCCTCGACGTCGGTGGGCGCGGCCGCCGCGTCCGGGGCGGCCTGCGCGGTCGCCGCGCCGGCGGAGGCCAGAATCGCCAGCGAGGCGACGCCGCCCAGCAGCGTGGTGCGATGGATGTCTCTCATGGTTTTGTCCTCCCTATTCGCCCCGGCCGTTCAGTCGGCCGTTATGGCGTCCTTGTCCCCAGGCCCCGCCGCCGGATCCGGCGGTGCGGCCAATGCCTTTGGTCCGGACCCGAGCGCGGTCTGCAGCATCTCGCGGTCCAGCTGTCCTTCCCACCGGGCGACAACCAGGGTCGCCACGGCGTTTCCGATGAAATTGGTCAGGGCCCGGCACTCGCTCATGAAGCGGTCGATACCGAGGATCAGCGCCATGCCGGCGACCGGCACGCTGGGCACCACCGCAAGCGTCGCGGCCAGGGTGATGAACCCCGCCCCGGTGATGCCGGCCGCGCCCTTCGAGCTGAGCATCGCGACCAGCAGCAGCAGGACCTGGTCCTGCAGGCTGAGCTCGATGTTCATGGCCTGGGCGATGAACAGCGCCGCCATGGTCATGTAGATGTTGGTGCCGTCCAGATTGAAGGAATAGCCCGTCGGCACCACCAGCCCGACCACGGCCTTGGGCGCGCCGGCCCGCTCCAGCTTCTCCATCAGGCTGGGCAGCGCCGCTTCCGAGGAAGAGGTGCCCAGCACCAGCAGCAGCTCTTCCTTCAGATAGGCGACGAGCCGGAAAATCGAGAAACCGTTGACCCAGGCCACCAGGCCCAGGATGCCGAACACAAAGACCAGCGAGGTCACGTAGAAGGTGGCGATCAGCGCGGCCAGATTGGCGATGGCTCCCAGGCCGTAGGCGCCGATGGTGAAGGCGAAGGCGCCGAACGCCCCGACCGGCGCGGCCTTCATCAGGATGGCCACCAGCTTGAACACGACCTGGCTCAGGGCTTCCAGAACCCGGTGCACCGGCGCGGCGGCGTCGCCGACAATGGCCAGCGCGACCCCGAACAGGATCGAGACGAACAGGACCTGCAGGATGTTGCCGTCGACGAAGGCGCTGAGCAGGGTGCCGGGGATGATCCCGGTCAGAAAGCCGATGATCGTGGTCTCGTGCGCCGCCTCGGCATACTGGCTGATCGCCCCTGCATCCAGCGTGGCCGGGTCGATGTTCAGTCCTCGCCCGGGCTGGACGACGTTGGCGATGATCAGGCCGATGATGAGCGCCAGGGTCGAGAAGACCAGGAAGTAGGCGAACGCCTTGGCGGCGACCCGGCCGATCTGCTTGAGGTCCCGCATGCCGGCGATGCCGGTCGTGATCGTAAGGAAGATCACCGGAGCGATGATCATCTTGACCAGCTTGATGAAGCCGTCGCCCAGCGGCTTGAGGCTTTCGCCGAAGTCCGGCCAGAGGTGTCCGATCAGCCCGCCGGCCACGATGGCGACCAGGACCACGAAGTAGAGGCTGCGGTAGAACGGACGGCGGACGACGGGCGCGCCCGCGCTGACGACTGGATGCGACACTTGACCTCCCCGGAAGCCGTGGCCGGCTTCGGTCTCGACGGCGCTCTTGCAGGCGCTATTTCACCAATTATCGGGCGACGGACAGGGGCGGACAAAGCGGATTTACGCGATCCGCAAACCCTTGTTTTTCAGAAAGATTTCACCAATCTTCCCTGACGTCCTTCCGAAAATGTGCGAAAATCCGCACGCAGACGTTGGACATATGTGCGGAAATCCGCATTGTCGGCGAATGCGTCTGCCGACAACCAATCCCGCCCAGTGGCGGCTCTTCGTGGCGGTCTGGTCCGTGATCGCCATTGCCGCCATCGTGGCCAGCGGCGCTTTCGCACGGCGTGATGCGACGGCGGCCGCCCGCCGGCAGGCGACCACCGCCAGCGCCCTTCATGCGGCGGTCCTGCGCAGCGAGCTGGAGCGCCACCGGTCTTTGCCGATGGTCCTGGCCCAGGATCCGGACCTGGCCAGACTGCTGTCCCGGCCCGACCCTGTGGTGACCGGCCGCCTCAATCGGAAGTTCGAGGCTCTGGCCCGGGAGGTTCGCGCCGCGGCCATCTACGCGCTGGACGCCGACGGGCGGACCCTGGCGGCCAGCAACTGGCGGCTGTCGACCAGCTTCGTCGGTTCAGACTACCGGTTCCGGCCCTACTACTTCGAGGCGATGCGGGACGGGCAGGCGACCTTCTTCGCACTGGGAACCGTCAGCGGTCGACCAGGCCTGTACCTGTCCCGCAGAGTCGACGACGAGGCGGGCCGCCCCCTCGGCGTCATCGTCGCCAAGGTGGAGTTCGACGCGCTGGAAGCCGACTGGCGGGCCTCCGGCGAGCCGACCTACGTCACCGACGCCGACGGCGTCGTGGTGGTGACGACCGTGCCGGCCTGGCGGTTCCGCACCACCGGCCGCCTGTCTTCCGACCAGCTTCGGCGTTTCACGGCCACCCAGACCGCCGGCGCCATCGCGCCCTCCGCCCTGCCTTTCGACGCGGTCGACGGGGAGACCGTGCGCCTGTCGGCGGCTGTTGCGCCTGACCTCTACGCCATCGCCTCCGACCCGATCCCGGGGATCGGCTGGCGGCTGACCCTGCTGGCGCCGGCGGGGGAGGGGGTCTCGCGCGCGGTGGCCGGCGCCCGCTGGCTGGCCGCGCTTAGCATCGCCTTGCTGGCGGCGCTCAGCGGTATCCTGCTGCGGCGCCGCCAGCGCGCCGCGGCGCGGGCCGTCGAGGCCGAACAGGGGCGGATCGAGCTCGAGCGCCAGATCGGCCTGCGCACCGCCGAACTTCGCGCGACCAACGATCTGCTGAACCATGAAATCGATGAGCGCCAGCGCCTCGAGTCGGTCCGGCAGGACCTTCAGGATGGGCTGATCCAGGCCAACAAGCTGGCGACGCTCGGCCAGATCGCTGCCGGGGTGGCGCATGAGATCAACCAGCCCATCGCCGCCATCCGCACCCACGCCGACAGCGCGTCCCTGCAGCTGCAGCGTGACGACCCCGCCGGAGCGCTTCGCTCCCTGTCCAGCATCGATCGCCTGACCGAACGGGTCGGGGTCATCACCGATGAGCTGCGGGCCTTCTCGCGCAAGACAAGGTCGGAGACGGTCGCGGTCGGCGTCGACGGGGCCATCGACGGGGCGATCCTGCTGGTCGCCGCCCGGCTTCGGGAGAACGGGATCACGCTGGAGCGGCGCCGGGCCCAGGCCGGCCTCGCCGTCCTGGCGGAGCGAAACCGGCTCGAGCAGGTTGTCCTGAACATCCTCCAGAACGCCATCGAGGCGCTGGACGGAACGCCCGACCCGGTGATCGCCGTCGGGGTGAGCCTCAAGGGCAAACAGGTCAGCATCCATATCACCGACAACGGGCCGGGGGTGCCGGAGGCCGTGCAGGCGCGCCTGTTCACGCCCTTCACGACCAGCAAGCGAGACGGCATGGGCCTCGGCCTGGTCATCAGCCGCGACATCGTGGCCGGGTTCGGGGGCGAGCTCTCGCTCGAGCCCTCGCCCCGCGGCGCCCGCTTCGCCGTCCGCCTGGCCAGGGCGTCGTGAGCTTCGAGGTCCTCAGCCGCGTCGCCCTCGTCGACGACGACGACGCCTTCCGCGTCGCCCTGGCCGAGCGGCTCGAGCTCGGCGGCCTGACCGTCGCCTCCTTTGCGTCTGCGGAAGCGGCCCTGAAGACCCTCAGCGAGCGCTTCGAGGGCGTGGTTGTCACCGACCTGCGGATGCCCGGCCTGGACGGCCGGCAACTGGTCGCCCGGCTCAACGCCATCGATCCCGACATCCCCGTCGTGATGATGACCGGCCATGGCGACATCGCCGAAGCGGTCGATGCGATGAAGCGCGGCGCCTATGACTTTCTGGCCAAGCCCTTCGCGCCGGAGCGGTTGATCGAGACGCTCGGCCGGGCGCTGGAGAAGCGGGCGCTGGTGCTGGACAATCGCCGGCTCGCCGCCCTGGCCGCCAACGACGAGGGCTCCATCCCCCTCAGCGGCGGAAGCCGGGCGGTGGAGGCGCTGCGTGGCGCGATCCAGCGGCTCGCCGACGCCGAGGTCGACGTCCTGATCGAGGGGGAGACCGGCTCGGGCAAGGAGGCCGTGGCCCGCGCGATCCACAATGCCGGGAGAAGACGTCTGCGCCCGTTCGTGGCGGTCTCCTGCGCGGCGCTGCCCGAGAGCGGGCTGGAGAGCCTTCTGCGCGGGGACGCGAGCGGCGTGACCGGCCCGTTCCGGCGTCGCGAGGGGCAGATCGAGCAGTCGAGCCGTGGCACGCTCTTCCTCGACGAGATCGACCTGGCGCCGCGCGCCGCCCAGCTGCTGCTGCTGCGCGTCCTGGAAGAGCGCGAGGTGCTGCCGGTCGGGGCCATGGAGCCTGTGGCCCTGGACCTTCGTGTCCTGGCCGCAACGAAGGGCGACCCGGCGCAGGCCGTCGCCAGCGGCGCCCTGCGCGAGGATCTCTACTATCGTCTGAACGTCATCCGGCTCCGGGCCCCGCCCCTTCGCGAGCGGCGCGAGGACGTGCCGCTGCTCTTCGCCCGTTTTCTCAATCGCGCCGCCGGTCGCCTGGGCCGCGCGGCCCCGCAGGTCGACCACGCCGTTCTCCGGCACCTCCTCGAGCATGACTGGCCGGGCAACCTGCGGGAGCTGGCCAACTTCGCCAGCGAGGTTGCGGTCGGCATCGCGCCGCCGCCGGCCCCGGTCGAGCCGGGCGAGGGGCTCGCCCCGCGGGTGCAGGCCTACGAGGCTGAGCTGATCCGCGAGGCCCTGACCCGTCATCAGGGCGACATCCGGCGCGTCACCGCGGACCTGCAGATTCCCCGCAAGACCCTCTACGACAAGATGACGCGCCATGGTCTGGTTCCGGCGCGCCACCGGCTGAGGGATCCAGAGCAGAAGCCTGTGCGTTAGACGCCCGCCAAGGGGGCCTCGATGGACGCGACATGATCGATCGGCGCCGCTCGGCCTGATCGTGGATGCCTCGGGTCGCCGGGACAGCAAGACGAACGGGCGCTCGAAGGCCTATTCTCCCGCTTGCTGGCTTGACCGCCAGGGGGCGGGCGATACGTCCGACCGATGAACCGCGGCGCCGCCAGGGAACAGTATGCGAGCCTCCAACAAACCTTTGCTGTTCCTGTTGCTGGCGGCGCTGGTCGTCGCCGTGGCGGCAGGAGTCCTGTTTCTGCGACGGCCCGCAACGGTCGTGGCGATGGAGATCAGGCCCGAGACCATCGAGGAGGCGCTCTCCGTTGTCGGCCGCGCCCGTCCGACGCAACTCGTTCAGGTGTCATCGCCCAATCCCGGTCAGGTCGTACGCCTGCTGCACGACGACGGCGACCAGGTCGCCGCCGGCGAACCCCTGGCGGTCATTCTGGCGACCGTGGAACAGGCCCAGGCCGAGGTCGATATCGCCCAGGCGCGGGCCGCGCAGGCCGAGGCCAGGGAGGCGCGGCTCGACTACCAGAGGACCCGGACACTCTACGAGCGGGGCTTTGCCGCCAAGGCGGCGCTCGAGGCGGCGCGCGCCGGCCTCGATACGGCCGATGCCCGTGTCGCGGCCGCCTCCGCCTCCGTGCGCGCCTCGGCGGAGCGCGCGCGTGAGTTCACCATCCGGGCCCCGATGGCCGGGATTGTCCTGCTTCGGCCGATCGACAACGGTCAGGTGGTCGCGGCCGGCGAGACCCTCTTTGAGCTGGGCTCGAACACCGGTGTCGAGATCCGCGCCGAGGTCGAGGAGGCCTACGCCGACCGCCTGATGCCGGGGCAGGCCGCCCGGGCCGCGCTGTCGGGATCCAGCGTGACCTTTCCGGCCCGGGTGACGGAGGTCTCGCCCCGGGTTGATTCCAGCACGGGCGGTCGCACGGTGCGCCTGGGCGCGGAGGGGGCGGCGGGCCTGTCCCCGGGGCGTTCGGTCGATGTGACCATCGTTGTGGCGCAGCGGAGGGACGCCGTCGTCGTCCCGCGCACCGCCGTGCTCGACGCGACCGCCGCCCCCAAGGTCTATGTCGTGGGCTCCGACGGAGTCGTTCGGGTGCGGCCGATCACCGTGGCGCGCTGGCCTTCGGTCAACGCCATCGTCGAAAGCGGACTGAAGGCGGGGGACCGGATCGTGCTGGAGCCGGGCGCCACCAAGCCCGGAGCCCGGGTGCGGCCGGTCACGCCCCCGTCAGCCGACTGACGCCATGTTCGCCCTCAAGGTCGCCCGCCGGTATCTGCTGTCCAACCCGTCGCAGACGTTGCTGCTGATCGCGGGCGTCGCCCTCGGGGTGACGGTCTTCATCTTCATCACCGCCCTGATCGCCGGCCTTGCCGTGCGTCTGACAGAACAGGTCACCGGCAACAGCGCCCACGTCAGCCTTGAACCGCCGGCCCGGCTTGCGCGGGTTCTCAAGGGGCCGGATCTGCCGGTGGAGTCCGTCGCCCTGATCTCAACCTTCCAGCGTCGGCAGATTCGCGACTGGCCGATGGTTCTCGACCTGTTGCGCGCCGACACAGACGTATCGGCGATCAGCGCACAGATCTCCGGAAGCGCCTTTCTGGTGAAGAGCGAGGCCGTATCGCCGGTGTCGATCATCGGCGTGGAGCCGCAGGGGATCGACGCCATCTCGCGGATCACGCCCAACATTGTCGATGGCGGCGGCGATCTGGGCGCGGACGGCCTGTTGATCGGCGTGCGCCTGGCGGAGGACCTGGGCCTGGGCGCCGGCCAGTCGGTGCTGCTGCGGACCGAGCGTGGCGTGGAGCGCCAGTTGACCGTCCGGGGTGTGTTCCGCACGGGGCTGCAGAGCCTGGACGAACGGGTCGCCTTCCTGTCCCTGCAGACGGCGCGCCCCCTGTTCCTGCTCCCGGAAGGCGTGACCAACATCGAGGTCAAGCTCAGGGATCCCGGGGACGCCAGGGCCACGGCCCTGTTCCTCGCCGAGGCGACCGGGCTTCGGGCGACGCCGTGGCAGGAAAAGAACCTCGGCCTCGAAGACGCGCTTCAGGCCCAGGCGCAGACCGGCACGCTGATCCAGGTCTTCTCGCTGATCTCGATCGTCATCGGCGTCTCGAGCGCCCTGGTCCTGTCCGCCTACCGGCGTCGTCCGGAGATCGGGATCATGCGCGCCTTCGGCGTTCCGGGCGGCTTCATCCTCTGGGTCTTTCTGTTGCAGGGTCTGTTGATCGGTCTGACCGGCGCCCTGATCGGGTGCGCCACAGGATACGGCCTCTGCCTCTGGCTTGCCGGGATCACCAAGCCCGACGGGGTGCAGGCTCTGCCGATCGCGCCCGAGCAGGGCGGCTATGTGGCCGCCCTCCTGCTCACCACCCTGGGGGCGGTGATCGCCTCCATCCTGCCCGCGCGCTCCGCATCCCGGCTGGATCCGCTGGAGGCCATTCAGCAATGACCCGAGTGCTGGACGCCCGGGGGATCGAAATGGTCTTCCACAACGGCGACGAGGAAACGCGGGTGCTGAACGGCATCGACCTGACGCTCGACAGGGGCGAACTGGCTGCGCTTCTGGGCGCCTCGGGGTCGGGCAAGTCGACCTTTCTGTCCATCGTCGGCCTGCTGCTCCGTCCGACCGCCGGGGAGCTGACGATCAGCGGCGAGCCGGTGGGCGGACTGTCGGAAGCGAGGCGGGCGGACTTCCGGAATCGGCGCCTGGGCTTTGTCTTCCAGTTCCACCATCTGCTGCCGGACTTCACGGCGGTGGAGAACGTCGCCTTTCCCGCCGCGGCCCCGGCGGGGGGCATATCGCGGGACATGCGCAGCCGGGCGCGAGACCTGCTGACGCGCGTCGGTCTGGAGGACCGGATCGACTTTCCGGCCGCCCGGCTGTCCGGCGGGCAGAAGCAGCGCGTCGCGATCGCCCGGGCGCTGATGAACCGGCCGGACCTCATCATCGCCGACGAGCCCACCGGAAATCTCGACCGGGAGTCCGCCGACCGCGTGCTGGACCTGATGCGCGAAGTGAACCGGGAAGACGGCGCGACCTTCCTCATCTGCACGCACGACGAAGGCGTCGCTGCACGGTGCAGCCGTCGCCTCACCCTGAGCGACGGAAGGCTGGCGTCCAATGTCAGCGTGGCGGTCGACGACCCTTCCGTCTGAACGACGGGCGCAGCTTCGCCGCGGACGGTCGCCTCGTCCCGGAGGAATTGCCGCGCTCTGGCGAGCCAGCGCGCCCGCAAGGCGCGGCGCTCCACCGGGGAAGGCTAGCGGACGTGCCAGACCTCCAGCGCTGGATACGCTTGGACACTGGTTATGGCGGAGAGGGTGGGATTCGAACCCACGGTACCCGTGAAGGCACGCCGCATTTCGAGTGCGGTACATTCAACCACTCTGCCACCTCTCCGTAACGCCGGGTGTGGGCCCGGTCAGGGGCCCTGAGTGCGAAGGCGCGGAACCTAGCGATGCGGTTCCGTTTCCGCAAGAGGCGCGTTGCGCCTTATGGCCGGGGCCAGAGAACGCTCTGGGTGCAGCGGAACAGGGCGATGACCCGGCCGGTGTCCACATGGCGAACCTCGGCGTCCCAGAGCTGGGTGGTGCGACCGCCGTGGACCAGGCGCGCCTCACAGGCCACGACGCCTTCGCGGGCGGTCCCCAGGAAGTTGGTCTTGAGCTCTATGGTGGTGAATCCGCTGGCTCCCTCGGGCAGGGACGCCACGGCGCCGTAGCCGCAGGCGCTGTCGGCGAGGGTGATGACGCTGGCGGCGTGCAGGAAGCCGTTGGGCGCCATGTGATGGGCCTGGACGGTGAAGCGGCCGCGCACCAGTCCATGCTGAACGCTCTCCCACTCCATGCCGAGGATGCCCGGAAGGTGACCCTGCTGGCGTTCGGCGAAGAGGGGGGCGAGTTCGTTGGTCGTCATCAGAATTGTCCTCCGCGGCCCTCGCCGCCGCTGAATCGGGCGGCTCCGGCCACGGCCTCGCCCGAGCTCAGGGTTTCCAGACCGACGCCGACCTCGAAGGCCGTTGCCGCATCCCAGTCCAGACTCCATTGTTCCATGGCTGATCGGCGATCATTGCGCAGGCAGGTCTGGGGGAAGGCTGCGACCTGTCGAGCCAGAGCTACAGCGGCGGCCAGCGCCTCGCCGTCCTCCACCACGCGATTGGCCAGGCCCATGGCCAGCGCCTCCTCCGCCTCGACCGCCCGCCCGGTCAGGATCATGTCCATGGCCCGGGAACTTCCGATCAGACGCGGCAGGCGCACGGTGCCCAGGTCGATCAGCGGCACGCCGAAGCGACGGCAGAAGACGCCGAAGACGGCGCTTCTTGCGGCGACCCGCAGGTCGCACCAGATGGCCAGCTCCAGCCCGCCGGCGACGGCGTAGCCCTCGACAGCGGCGATCACCGGCTTGGTCAGGCGCAGACGCGTGGGGCCCATGGGGCCATAGTCGCCGGTTCGCTCGACCCGGTTGCCGGCGCCCGTGGCCACCGCCTTCAGGTCGGCCCCGGCGCAGAAGTTCCCGCCGGTCCCGGTCAGCACCGCGACGCTGGCGCCGTCATCGGCATCGAAGGCCTTGAAGGCGTTGTAGAGGGCGCGCGCGGTGACGGCGTCGACGGCGTTGCGGCGGTCTGGCCGGTCGATGGCGATGACGGTAACCGGGCCGTCGCGGGAGATCGAGACGCTCATCCGGGGCCTCCTCTGTTGGATCCCTGTCAGGATGAACGGCTGCGCTGCGCACAACGCAAGTCTTTTTTAGAAACGCGCAGGAGCTGTGGCCTGGATTGCGATTGTCCCGGCCGCGATTTCAGCTCCAGGGCCCCTGGCGCGCTGCGGTTCTCGGAACGGAAGTGCCCGCGCGCCGCGCGCCGCCGGCCAGCTTCATCAAGGCCTCGATCCGGTTGCCCGTCGCAGGGTGGGTGGAGAACAGGTTGTCGGCGCCGCGCCCGCTGAGCGGGTTGATGATGAACATCTGGGCGCTGGCCGGGTTGCGCTCGGCCGTCTCGTTGACCGTGCGGTGGCTGAAGGCCTCCATCTTCGCCAGGGCGTCGGCAAGAGCCTGCGGGTCGCCGCTGATCTCCGCACCCTCCCGGTCTGCCTCGTACTCCCGCCCGCGGCTGATCGCCATCTGCACCAGGGCGGCGGCGATCGGCGCCAGGACGGCGATCAGGATCGTGCCGATCATCCCGGCCGGTCGGTCGCGGTCGCCGCCGAAGAAGAAGGCGATGTTGGCCAGGGCGGAGACCGCGCCGGCGATGGTCGCGGTGACCGTCATCGTCAGGGTGTCGCGGTTCTTCACATGCGCCAGCTCGTGGGCCATCACGCCGCGGATCTCGCGACGGTCGAGCATGCGCAGCAGGCCGACGGTGGCGGCGACGGCGGCGTTTTCCGGATTGCGGCCCGTGGCGAAGGCGTTCGGCTGGTCCTGCTCGATGACATAGACTTTCGGGCGCGGCATGCCGGCGCCGTCCGCAAGGGCCAGGGTGTCGGCGACGTAGGTGCGGATCAGCGGATCGGGATGGCTCTCGTCGACCTCGACCGCGCCGTACATCCGCAGCACGATCTTGTCGGAGTTCCAGTAACTGAACAGGTTCATGGCCCCGCCGAGCGCCAGGGCGATCAGCATGCCGGTCACGCCGCCGATGAGGAACCCGGCCACGACGAAGATCGCCGTCATCGCGGCCAGGAGCATGAAGGTGCGAAGCGAGTTGTTCATAACAGCCTATGTGGTTCCGGTTTTGCGGCCCGCAAGCGGGCGTCTCGCCAGTTTCATGCAACGTCGCTATAAGCAGCCATGACTCATGAGCAAGAAGCAGCCGCCATCGTCGAGCGGCTTATCGAAGAATACGACCGGTCCGTCTCCGCCCTGCGCGCGGACCTCAAGGCCTTCCTCAGCGACGGCCTTCGTCCCGATCCCGCCGCCCGCCTGAACGGGACCTACGCCTACCCCGAGCTGCGGCTGCACTGGAGCGGCGAGAACGGCTATCCGCGGATCAGCCGCGCCTATGCGCGGATTGGCCTGCCGGGCAGCTACGCCACGACCGTGACCCGCCCGGCCATGTTCCGCGACTATCTGGTCGAACAGCTGGCCCTGATGATCCAGGACTTCGGCGTGACTCTCGATGTCGGTCGGTCGATGCAGGAGATTCCCTTCCCCTATGTGCTGGACGGCGGCGATCTGACGCTGGCCGATGTCAGCGCCGGCGAGATCGCCCGCTGGTTCCCGACCACGGAGCTCGCCCATATCGGCGACGAACTGGCGGACGGCCTGTGGAGCGAGGCGCTCGAGGACAACCGTCCGCTGGCGCTCTTCGATGGTCTGCGCACCGACTTTTCGCTGGCCCGCCTGAAGCACTACACCGGCGCGCCGGCCGAGCATGTGCAGCAGTACATCCTGTTCACCAACTACCACCGCTACGTCGACGAGTTCGTCCGCTGGGGCTGCGAGCAGCTGGGCAAGGCGGGCTCGCCCTACACCGCCCTGTCCGCGCCCGGGAATATCGTGGTCACGGCCGAGACGCCCGAGCCGGAGATGGTCATCGCCAATGGCCCATGGCGGCGACACCAGATGCCGGCCTACCATCTCGTCGCGCCGGGCGGTCGTGGCATCACCCTGGTCAACATCGGCGTCGGGCCGTCCAACGCCAAGACCATAACGGACCACCTGGCGGTGCTGCGACCGCAGGCCTGGATCATGATTGGCCACTGCGGCGGCCTGCGTGGCAGCCAGACCATCGGCGACTATGTTCTCGCTCACGCTTATTTGCGCGACGACCATGTGCTGGACGAGGTGCTGCCGCCCGATATCCCGATCCCGTCGATCGCCGAGATGCAACGCGCCCTCTATGACGCGGCCAAGCTGGTCAGCGGCGAGAGTGGCGAGAGCCTGAAGCGCCGGCTGCGCACCGGCACCGTGGTGACCACCGACGACCGGAACTGGGAGCTTCGCTATACCTCCAGCGCCATCCGCTTCAACCAGAGCCGGGCCGTGGCCATCGACATGGAAAGCGCCACCATCGCCGCCCAGGGCTACCGCTTCCGGGTGCCGTACGGCACCTTGCTCTGCGTTTCGGACAAGCCGTTGCACGGCGAGATCAAGCTGCCCGGCCAGGCCAACGCCTTTTACGAGCGCGCCATCAGCCAGCACCTTCAGATCGGCATCGCCACCGTGGATCTGCTGCGCGAGGAAGGGCCAAACCTGCACTCCCGTAAGTTGCGGGCCTTCGATGAGCCGCCGTTCCGGTAGAGATGGCGCGATCGCGTTCAGGCGTGCAGGCTCCTGGCAGGTCGAAGCCGCCAGGGCTCAAACCCAATCGCCCTCCCGGTGTCGAGGAAGCGCCGGCCGGCTCACCAGACATCCGTCGATTGATCGCGCCGTTCGACCGGACGGGCTATGTGGGAATCTATCACTTCGAGCCCGGTAGCGTCACCGTCCTCCGCATCTTCCACGCCCGCGAGGACCGCCAGCGGCAACCCCCTCCGTCGGTGGACTTGGCGGACCCCATCCGCTATCGCCTGCTCGCGCGCGCGACGGAGTTCCAGCCTTGACCGACAAGACCGAGGAAGCCGGCTGGGCCACCGCGAGAACGCTCGCGGAGGCGCTGCCCTACATCCAGATCTATGACCGCGAGACCGTGGTCATCAAGTACGGCGGCCACGCCATGGGCGAGGACGAGGTGGCCAAGCTGTTCGCCGCCGACGCCGTGCTGCTGAAGCTGATGGGGCTGCACCCGGTCGTGGTCCACGGCGGCGGGCCGCAGATCTCGGCAATGCTGGATAGGGCCGGCGTGAAGTCGACCTTCATCGACGGCCTGCGGGTCACCGACGAGGCGACGATGGAAGTCGCCGAGATGGTGCTGTCGGGCGCCATCAACAAGGAAATCGCCAACTGGATCACCCTGGCCGGTCGCGAGGCGGACGTGCGGGGCGTCGGCCTGTCCGGCAAGGACGCGCGGCTGATCACGGTCACCAAGGCCCGGCGGACGCGGAAGGACCCGGACAGCAACATCGAGCAGGTGGTCGACCTGGGCTATGTCGGCGAGCCGCAGAAGATCGATCCGGCCCTGATCAAGGCCCTGATCCACGCCGAGCAGGACTACATCCCGGTCATCGCTCCGATCGGCGTTTCCGAGTCCGGCCAGACCTACAACATCAACGCCGACACCGTGGCCGGCGCCCTGGCCGGGGCGCTGAAGGCCAAGCGCATGCTGCTGCTGACCGATGTGGCCGGCGTGAAGGGCGCCGACGGCGAGCTGATCCGCCAGATGACCGTCGCCCAGGCCTTCGACCTGATCCGCACCGGCGTCGCCAACGGCGGCATGATCCCCAAGCTGGAGACGGCCATCGCCGCCATCGACGCCGGCGTCGAGGCCGTGGTCATTCTCGATGGCCGCAGGCCGCACGCCATGCTGGTCGAGCTGTTCAGCGAGCACGGCGCCGGGACGCTGATCCGCGCGTGACCGACCTGGTCCACATCGACACCTGGCTCTTCGACCTCGACAACACCCTCTACCCGGTCGAGACCGAGTTCATGACCCTGATCGAGGGCCGGATGACCGACTTCATGGAGAAGGTTACCGGCCTGCCGCGGGACGAAGCGCGCGCGATCCAGAAGAAGTACTACCACGCCCATGGCACGACCCTGGCCGGGCTGATCATGCACCACGACATCGACCCGGAAGACTTCCTTACCGAGGTTCATGACGTGTCGCTCGATCGCCTGACGCCGGATGTGAAGATGGCCGAGGCGCTGATGCGGCTGCCCGGCCGGCGGCTGGTCTTCACCAACGGATCGGCGGCCCATGCCGAGCGGGTGCTGGCGCGGTTGCAGATCGCCGACGCCTTCGAGGACATCTTCCACATCTCGGCCGCCGACTACATTCCCAAGCCCTCGCCGCTGACCTTCGAGAAGATGATGGCCCGCCACGGGGTCAGCGCCGCCGGCTCCGCCTTCTTCGAGGACAGCGAGCACAACCTCGCCCCCGCAGCGGACCTGGGCATGACCACGGTTCTGGTCGGCCCGCACGCCGCCGCCTCGACCGCCGACTTCGTCCACCACCGCACCAATGACCTCGCCGCCTTCCTGGCCGGCGCGAGGGTCCAGGAAATCGCCGCATGAGCACCGTCAGCCTCTCCGACCTCGAACTCGAAATCGAAGCCGCCTGGGAGGCGCGCGACGCCGTCTCGCCGGCCACGCAAGGGCCGGTCCGCACGGCCATCGAGGAAACCCTCGCCCTGCTCGACAGCGGCAAGGTCCGCGTCGCCGAGAAGATCGAAGGCGAATGGGTCGTCCGCCAGTGGGCCAAGAAGGCCGTGCTGCTGTCCTTCCGCCTCAACCCCAACGCCATCATGCGCGCCGGAACCATGGGCGGCGCCGTCGGGCCGTGGTGGGACAAGGTGGCCAACAAGTTCGACGGCTGGGAAGCGCCGCAGTTCGAGGAGGCCGGCTTCCGCGCCGTCCCAGGCGCCATCGTCCGGCGCGGCGCCTATGTCGCGAAGAACGTCATCCTGATGCCCTCGTTCGTGAACATCGGCGGCTACGTCGACGAAGGCACGATGGTCGACACCTGGGTCACGGTCGGCAGCTGCGCCCAGATCGGCAAGCGCGTGCACCTCTCGGGCGGTGTCGGCATCGGCGGCGTGCTGGAGCCGCTGCAGGCCAACCCGACCATCATCGAGGACGACTGCTTTATCGGCGCCCGCTCCGAGGTGGTCGAGGGCGTCATCGTCGGCCAGGGCGCGGTGCTGTCGATGGGCGTCTACCTGTCGGCCACCACCAAGATCGTCGACCGCAAGACCGGCCAGGTCCACATCGGCAAGGTGCCGCCCTACAGCGTCGTGGTGCCGGGCAGCCTGCCCGACCCGCACGGGGTGGGGCCGAGCCTCTACTGCGCCGTCATCGTCAAGACGGTGGACGCACAGACCCGCTCCAAGACCTCGATCAACGACCTGCTGCGCGACTAGGCCATGACCCTCGACGTCCTCGACCTCGCCCGCGACCTGATCCGCCGGCCGTCCGTCACCCCGGCCGACGCGGGCGCCATGGATGTGCTCCACCGCGCGCTGGAGGGCATGGGCTTCACCTGCCGCCGGATGAAATTCGGCGAGATCGAGAACCTCTACGCCCGGCGCGGTACCGCGCGGCCCAACCTGTGCTTCGCGGGGCACACGGACGTGGTGCCGGTGGGCGATGCGGCGGCCTGGACCAGCGGTCCGTTCGCGGCCGACATCAACAGCGACGACGTCCTGGTCGGTCGCGGCGCGGTCGACATGAAGGGCTCGATCGCCGCCTTCGTCGCGGCGGTGGCCCAGGTCGGCGAGACGTCCGGCTCGCTCAGTTTCCTGATCACCGGCGACGAGGAGGGCGTGGCCCTCGACGGCACCCGCAAGGTTGTGGAGGCGCTGCAGGCCGAGGGGGAGATCATCGACCACTGCATCGTCGGCGAGCCGAGCAGCGCCGAGCGGCTGGGCGACATGATCAAGATCGGCCGCCGCGGCAGCGTCAACAGCTGGATCACCGTCAGCGGGAAACAGGGCCACGTCGCCTATCCGCACCGCGCCGCCAACCCCATCCCGGTGCTGGTCGACATCCTCTCGCGGCTGCAGGCCCGGGTGCTGGACGACGGCTACGAGGGCTTCCAGCCGTCCAACCTCGAGGTCACCACCGTCGACGTCGGAAATACCGCCACCAACATCATCCCGGCCGAGGCCAAGGCGCGGATCAACATCCGCTTCAATCCCGCCCACAGGGGCGCCGAGCTGCAGGCCTGGATCGAGGGGCAGGCGGCCGAGGCCGGGGCCGGCTTCGCGGGTCGGGTCGAGGTGACCACCCTGATCAGCGGCGAGGCCTTCCTGACCCGCCGGGGCGAGTTCACCGACGTCGTGGCGGAGGCCATCCGCGAGACCACCGGCGAGGAGCCGGACCTGTCGACGACCGGCGGCACCTCGGATGCCCGCTTCATCCGCGACCTCTGTCCGGTGCTGGAGTTCGGCCTCGTCGGCCAGACCATGCACGCCGTCGACGAGCAGGTCCCGGTCAGCCAGCTGCGGGCGCTGCAGGCGACCTACGCCGCCATCATCGGCCGCTACTTCGAGCGGTTTGGCGACGCCTCGGCGTAGCCGCGGACCAGCCGGACCAGCGCTTCTTCCAGGTCCGGTGTGCCCAACAGCGGCGAGTCTTCCAGAATCGCCGCCCGGACCACGCCCATCACCGCGCGTGAGATAACGAAGGCATGGATCGGCCGCTCGCCCTCGCGAACGAAGGGCGCGACACCGGCGTCGACTTCGTCGGCCATGCCAGGCCTCGGTGGATCTCGCAGGATCGCCGCCAGCACAGCGCGCCGGGCCTTCGAGCGTCCCTCGAAGGCCGTCAGCTGAGCCCGGATCGCGGCCCGCGCCGGCTCGATGCCGGCCGCGATGGCCTCGCGGGTCGCCTCCGCCATGACCGCCCGCTCGCGCGCGCCCAGCGCTTCCAGGAGCGCGGCCTTGTCCGGGAAGTACTGGTAGAGGGTCCCGACGCTGACCCCGGCGCGCTCGGCGACATGGTTGGTCGTGAAGGGCTGGCCCGCTTCGAGAATGCGAGTAGCGGCCTCGAGAACGGCGTCGACCGTGCTCTTCGCCCGTTGCTGGCGCGGGCTGCGGCGAGCGTGAGTCAAAGCGAGTCCCCTGTGATCCGAGCAACCCTCACATTTTCGGCTCCGGAAACGAAGAGGGCTTCGCATGACCTGGGCCACCGACCGCCTCGACGCGCTGATCGCCGGCGATGCGGAGCCGCCACCCGTCGTCGCCACTCTGCGACTGGGCCTTGTCGATGCCTGGGGCGAGGGCTGGGCGCGCAAGCGCTGGGAGTCCCATCCGGCGATCATGAACGGCGACGGCTCGATGTTCGGGGGCTATATCGCCGCGCTCGCTGACCAGATGATGGCCTTCGCGGCGATGACCGTGGTCGAGGATGCCCGCGCGTACCGAACGACCGATCTGCAGGTGAGGTTCTTCAGGCTGGGCCGCGCCCATCCCTTGCTCATCGAGGGGCGGGTAGTGGCCCGGTCGACGTCGCTTATTCATGTGGAGGTCGAGTTCCGGCGCGAGGACGGCGACCTGGTCGCCAAGGCCAGCGGCCAGCAGTTCGTGACGCCGTTCCCGGCTCAATCCCCGTAGCCTACTCCGGTGAAGTAGAGGCCGTCGGCTGGGGCGACGGGGCCGCAGGCGCGGCGGTCCCTGGCCTCCAGCGCGGCGGCGAGATCGGCCGCCGTCCAACGGCCGACGCCGACCTCGACGATGGAGCCGGCCATCGAGCGGACCTGGCGGTGCAGGAAGCTGCGCGAGGCGAACTCCAGCAGCACCATCTCGCCCTCGCGGCGCACGGTGGCGGTGTCGAGCGTCTTCAGCGGCGACTTAGCCTGGCACTGCATGTCGCGGAAGGTCGTGAAGTCGTGGTGGCCGACCAGGGCCTGGGCGGCGTCGTGCATGGCGGCGGCATCGAGCGGCTTCTTCACATGCCAGACCTTGCCCCGGTCGAGCGCCGGCGGCGCGGGGCGGTTGAGGATCCGGTACTGGTAGCGCCGCGCCTTCGCCGAGAAGCGGGCGTGCCAGTCGTCGGCCACGACCTGCGCATCCAGCACCGCCACCGGCTGCGGGACCAGGTGGGCGTTGAGGGCGTTCATCACCACCTCCGGCTTCCAGTCCCGCGTCAGGTCGAGGTGAATCACCTGGCCGGTGGCGTGGACGCCGGTGTCTGTGCGGCCGGCGGCGTGGATGCGGACGGTCTCGCCGGAAAAGCCCAACACCGCCGCCTCGATCGCGCCCTGCACACTGGGCAGATCGGCCTGGGCCTGAAAGCCGCGATAGGGCCCGCCGTCATACTCGATCGTCAGGCGATAGCGGGGCATCAGGCCAGCGCCGTCCCGGCGGCCAGCGGGAAGCCGCGCACGAACTCGCCGGCCTCCTGGGGGCTCTTGCCCTCGCGCTGGGCCCGCAGCAGGCGCACCGCTCCCTCGCCGCAGGCGATCAGCAGGCCGTCGTCCAGCACCTCGCCGGCTGGACCGGAGACGTCCTCCACGGCCGACAGAAGCGCCTTCACCCGAACCGCTCCCTTCGTTGACGGCGCCTCGAACCAGGCGCCCGGGAAGGGCGACAGGCCACGGATATGCAGATCGATCTCCCGCGCTGGACGCGACCAGTCGATGCGGGCCTCGGCGGTCTTGATCTTCTTCGCGTAGGTGACGCCTTCAGCGGCCTGCGGCGTTTCCACCGCTGTGCCCGCCTCCAGCGCCGCCAGGGTGGGCGGGAGCAGCCGCGCGCCGGCCTCGGCCAGACGGTCGCTCAGGGTGGCGGCGGTGTCGAGCGGGCCGATGCGGACGGTCTCTGTGGCGATGACCGCCCCCTCGTCCAGGCCCAGGCTCATGCGCATGACCTGCACGCCGGTGACCGCGTCGCCGGCCATGATCGCCCGCTGGATCGGCGCGGCCCCGCGCCAGCGGGGCAGCAGCGAGGCGTGGACGTTGAAGCAGCCCAGCCGCGGCGCATCCAGCACCCGCTGCACCAGGATCTGGCCGAAGGCGACGACAACGGCGGCGTCGAGGTCCAGGGCCTCGAAGGCGGCGATCTCGTCCTCGGCCTTCATCGACGCCGGCGTGCGGACCATCAGGCCCCGGCTTTCCGCAAAGGCATGGACCGGCGAGGGCTGCAGGGTCTGGCCCCGGCCGCGCGGCGCGGGCGGCTGGGAATAGACGCAGGCGATCTCGTGCCCCGCCTCGAGGAGGGCGGCGAGGCTGTGGACCGCGAAGTCAGGAGTTCCCAGGAAGGCGAGGCGCATGGCGGGCGTTTACAGCGCTGGAGGGGTTGCGGGAACCCGGCCGCCCACAGATCGTTGATCGCTCGAACAGAAATGGAAGGGGTCCAGTCCCATGCGCAAGCTCATCATCGTCGCCGCCCTCACCGCCGCCGGTCTCACCGCCGCCGCCTGCTCGCGCGACGACCGGACGGACATCAAGGAAGGCGCGGTGGCTACGGGCGCCGAAATCAAGGATGCCGCCGGCGACATTGCCGCCAACCCCGAGGTGAAGGAAGCCGGCGCCGCGGTCGCCAACGCCGGCGAGGAAGCCGCCGACGCGGTCAAGGACGCCGCCGCCGACGTCCAGGCGGGCGTTGCGGACGCCTCGGACGAGGCCCAGCAGGACGCTGATGAGGCGCGCGCCGCCGCCGGCGACACGACCCGCAAGCAGTAGTCGCTCGTAAGCCGGCTCACGCCGCGCGGGCGGCCTTCTTGACCTTGCTGATGGCGCGGTCGCGCTTCAGGCGGGACAGGTGGTCGATGAACAGCACACCCTCGAGATGGTCCATCTCGTGCTGGATGCAGACCGCGTACATGCCGCCGGCCTCTTCCTCGACCGGCTCGCCCTGGTAGTTGAGGTAGCGCAGCTTGACGCGCGCCGGGCGTTCGACGGCGTCGAAGATCTCCGGCACCGACAGGCAGCCCTCCTCGTAGGTGAAGAGCTCCTCGGACTTCCAGGTGATCTCCGGGTTCACGAAGTAGCGCGGGTTGCGCTGAGCGGCCTCGGCTTCGCCCTCGGTGGTGTCGTCGTTGACGCTCAGCGGCGCCACGTCCCGGTCGCCCAGGTCCATGACGATGATCCGCTTGTCGACGCCGACCTGCACGGCGGCAAGGCCGATGCCGGGCGCGGCGTACATCGTCTCCAGCATATCGTCCATCAGGGCGCGATGCTCGTCGGTGACCCCGCCCTCGACGGGGGTGGAGACGCGCTTGAGAACGGCCAGATCAGCGGCGTTGTCGACGGTGAGGATGCGGCGAAGGGTCATTGGCTCACGAGGTAGGGGGCCGCTTTCGGGCCGTCAAGGTGGCGAGGGGCCGCGTCAGCCCCCGTCGCCGCTGATGGCGCGCAGCTTCGCGCTCTCCTCGCCGGCCAGCTTGGCCAGCGGCCGGACGGCGGTTTCGACCGGCTCGATCTGCACGATCTCCTTGCCCTCGTGGTCGACCTTGAGGTCCTCGAAGCGGCGCGCCTGGGTCAGGACCTGGGTCTCCAGCGAGCCGACGAACTGGTTGTAGCGGCTGACCGCCGCCTCCAGCGCCTTGCCGACGCTGGCCGCGTGGCCGCCCATCACCGACAGCCGCTTGTAGAGCTCGCGGCCCAGGGCGGCGATCTTGTCGGCGTTGGCCGCCTGCTCCTCGACCCGCCAGCCGTAGGCCACGGCCTTGCACAGCGCGAAGAGGGTCGTGGGCGTGACCAGCAGGACGCGCCTGTCCATCGCCTCGGTCATCAGGTCCGGCATCCGGTCCAGCGCCGCGGCCAGGAAGCCGTCGCCGGGTACGAACATGGCCACGAAGTCGGGCGACCGCTCGGTCGCGAACTGGTCCCAGTAGGCCTTCGCGGAGAGCCCCTGCATGTGGGCGCGCACGCTCTGGGCGTGGCGGGTCAGGGCGGCCTCGCGCGCGGCGTCATCGACCGCCTCCTGGGCGTCCATGAAGGCGTTCAGCGAGCATTTGGCGTCGATGGCGAACACGGCCCCGGCCGGCATCTTCACCTTCACGTCGGGCCGGCGACGGCCCTCCTCGGTGTCGAGGCTGAACTGTTCGGAGAAATCGTAATGGGCGGTCAGGCCGGCGGCGTCGAGGACGTTGCGCAGCGTCTGCTCGCCCCAGCGGCCCTGCACCCCGGCGCCCCGGCGCAGGGCGGCCGACAGCTTGCGGGCCTCGGCCTGGGTGGCGGTCGAGGCCTCCATCAGGGCGGCGATCTGCTGCTTCAGGCCGCCGGTCTCCTCGGCGCGGGCCTTCTCGACGGCGGTGACCTGGGCCTCGAACTTGGCGAGGGTCTCGGCGACGGGCTTGAGCTGGGCCTCCAGCCGCTGCTGGGCCAGCAGGTCGCGGTTGCGGAAGGTCTCGTCGGCGCGCTTGAGCATCTCCTCGGCGACGACGCCGGCCGACTGCGTCGCCTGGACGCGCAGGAACTCCGACTGCGCCCCGGCCTGGTCCTCCAGCAGCTTCATCCGCGCCTCGGTCTCGGCGTAGCGCTCCCGCAGGTCCCAGGCCCGCAGCTCGGCGGCGCCCGCGCGACGGCGTTCCATCAGCGCCCAGCCGAGGAAGGCCAGGGCCAGGGCGCCGGCGACGGCGGCGATAAGGGCGGCGGGATCGGAAAGGTTCATGGTCCGTTCTTAGCGGCATTTCTCCCTACGCGGCAATCCTCCCCGGAGCGTAGCGAGGGGGAGGGGGACCGCGCGGAGCGCGGTGGAGGGGAGTCGGTGCACGGCCTCCTTCTCTCAGCGTAAGACAGAGTCACCACGCGGCATCTCCCCTCCACCGCCGTCCCGGCGGTCCCCCTCCCCAGCAAGCTGGGGAGGACTGGCGAAGACTACGCCGGCCGTCGTGCTCGCAGCGCCTGGGCGATCGTGCCGTCGTCCAGCCAGTCGAGGTCGCCGCCGACCGGGACGCCTCTCGCCAGCATGGTCACCGGAACCCCGGTCGTCGCCAGCCGTTCGGCCAGGTAGTGGGCGGTGGTCTGGCCATCGACCGTGGCGGGCAGGGCGAGGATCACCTCGCGCACCTGTCCGTCGCTGGCCCGGTTGACCAGTTCGGCGGCGCGCAGGCGCTCGGGGCCGATGCCGTCCAGCGCCGACAGCAGGCCGCCCAGCACATGATAGCGGCCGCGAAACGCGCTGGCCCGCTCCATGGCCCAGATCGACCCGACCTCCTCGACCACGCAGATCAGCGCCCGGTCACGACCCGGGTCGGCGCAGATGGCGCAGGGATCGGAGGTGTCCAGCGAGCCGCAGGTGGTGCAGGTCCGCACCTTGGCCTGGGCGTCGATCATCGCGGCGGTCAGCGGATCCAGCAGCTGCTCGCGCCGCTTGAGCAGCGCCAGCGCCGCCCGCCGCGCCGAGCGCGGGCCAAGGCCCGGCAGCTTGCCCAGCAAGGCGATCAGTCGCTCGATCTCGGGTCCTGCGGCGGCGGCCATGAGTCCGTGCTTACTCCCTTCCCCCTGGAGGGGGGAAGGGCGGGGATGGGGGTGGGAGAGCAGTGGCTACAAAAGCGGTGGGTGGTTGAGCACGGCCCCTCAACACAACGTCGCGGACAGGGCGCACCCCCATCCCAACCCTTCCCCCCTCCAGGGGGAAGGGCTCGGCCTAAAACTTCAGTCCCGGAATGTTCATCCCGGCCAGCGGGCCGGCGGCCTCGCGCATCAGCTCGGCCTGCTGGGCGTCGAGCCGGCGCTTGGCGTCGGCGTGGGCGGCGACGAGGAGGTCGGAGATCACCTCGCCCTCGCCGGGCGCCAGCAGGCTCTCGTCCAGCACCACGCCCTTCAGCTCGCCGGCGCCCGACAGGGTGACCTTGACCATGCCGCCGCCGCTCGTGCCCTCGATCTCGAGGGTCTTGAGGCGATCCTGGGCCTCGGCCAGCTTCTGCTGCATGGCCTGGGCCTGCTTCATCAGTCCGCCGAGATCCTTCATGGCTGCACCTACTCCTGGGGCGGGTTGAAGAGGCCGGCCTGCGCCATCTGGTCCCGGATCATCTCCGGGTGCTGGGTGACGACGAGGTCGTAGGCCTCCAGTTCAGACGGGACATACCAGTGGATCTTGTCGGTGTGGTAGGCCCCCCAGACCGCCTCGGCCACTTCGCGCGGCGGCGTCAGGCGCCACATGCCCTCGGTCGGGGCGTTGGCCTTGGCCTCGTCGGGCAGGATCGGGGTGTCGATCAGGCCGGGCAGGGTGTCGGCGACCCGCACGCCGGCGGCTTTCAGCTCGACCGACAGCGCCTCGGTGAAGCCCTTCACCGCGTGTTTGGTGGCCGAATAGACGGCGATGTTGGCGATGCCGAAGATCGCCGAGCTCGACGAGGTCGAGAAGCACAGCGAGCCGGGCGTCGCCTTCAGCAGCGGGATGGCCAGGTGGATGCCGCTGAGCACGGCCACCAGGTTGATGTTGATCACCGCCATGGCGTCTTCCCAGGACATGTCGGCGAACGGACCGCCCCGGCCGATGCCGGCGTTGTTGAAGAGGACGTCCAGCTTGCCGTCCGTCGCCTCGGCGAAGTCCGCCAGGGTCTGGCGGTAGGCGTCGCGGTTGGTGACGTCCAGCTCGCGGATCATGCAGTTGTCCCAGCCGAGCTCCTGCTCCAGCGCCCGCAGACCGTCGGTGTTCACGTCGACGCCGCCGACGTACCAGCCGTTGGACGCGAACAGCCGGGCCGTCTCCAGCCCCATGCCGCTCGCCGCGCCCGTGATGAAGATCGCCTTGCGGCCGTTGGCCTTGGACATTGGTCTCTCTCCCTAGGCCCTCGGCGCTCTGATGGCGCGGATGGGCATTGCGTGGTTCGACACGCCCGCTGCGCGCGCGGCTCAGGATGACGTAAAAACTTACGTCATCCTGAGCCGCGCGAAGCGCGTGTCGAAGGACGCACGGAGCGGACCTCAGTCCTCCTCGCCGTCCTCCTCGGGATCGACGCTAACCGCTTCCCCCTGCGGCATCGCAAGCTGCTTCACACCCAGCAGTTCCGTCCCCGGGAAGGCGTCCATGACGGACTTGACGAACGGGTCCAGCAGGATGGCCTCGTTGGCCTCCTTCTGCTCGCGCTTCTCGCGTTCGTACGCGCTTTCGGCGCCGCCGCCGCCCTGGGTGGCGACCAGCCAGGTCTGGCCGGTCCACTCCTTGAGCCGCTGGGCGAGGCGCTTGGTCAGGTCGGCGGGCGCGCGGGGCGCCGGCTCGAACTCGATGGCCCCGGCCCGGAAGCTGATCGGCCGCACGAAGCGCTGGACGTCCATGTAGAGGGTGATGTCGCGCTTGGTCTGGATCAGGCGCAGCACGTCGTCGAAGGTGGCCAGCGCTGTCGTGGCCTGCACGGCCGGCGCGGCGCTCGCCGTCGCCATCACCGGCTGGGCCGAGGAGAACATGCCGCCGCCCGTCGCCGAGGTTCCGCCGCCGCCCGACGGGGCCATGCCGCCGCCGCCGGAGCCGCCGGGGATCGGTTCGCCGTCGCGCAGCGCCTTCAGCGCCTCTTCCGGCCCGGGCAGGTCGGCGGCGTAGCAGATGCGGATCAGCGCCATCTCGACGGCGGCCGAGGGATCGGGCGCGCGGCGCACCTCCTCATAGGCCTTCATCAGCAACTGCCACAGCCG
>JAIYCQ010000007.1 GCA_027487945.1 Caulobacteraceae bacterium | reverse complement strand
TCGTCGCCTTGGTGAGCCATTACCTCACCAACTAGCTAATCAGACGCGGGCCGCTCTAATGGCGATAAATCTTTCCCCCGAAGGGCACATTCGGTATTAGCTCAAGTTTCCCTGAGTTGTTCCGAACCAAAAGGCACGTTCCCACGTGTTACTCACCCGTCCGCCACTATCCCGAAGGATCGTTCGACTTGCATGTGTTAGGCCTGCCGCCAGCGTTCGCTCTGAGCCAGGATCAAACTCTCAGGTTGAGTTGACCGCTAACCCATCATTTGATCCAGGGCGGGCAGCCCCGGATCGCGTTCTGGTGTTTGCATAGTATCTTGACGAGTTCCCATTCACATTGGCCGGCCGCCGAAGCGTCCAGCCGATATTCATGGTGTCTTTCAAGAGACCGCAATTGTCAGCGTATCGAGGACAGACTTGCTCTGTCCGCAGCACGCCGCCGCCTGCGTTTCTCTTTCCAAATCAACGATGTCAAAGACCCGACCAGATCACTCCGGCCCCACCGTTTAACGCCCGGTGGCGGCGAGGAGCGGCGTATCTAGTCGCTCCAGTTTTCCGTGTCAACCGACTTCTTTACGAAGCGTTCCGGTTTCTTCGGATCCGCCCATCCGGCGAGCCGGAGAAGCGGGAGCGGCGTCTCTAAAGAAGCCGCCAAACCAAGTCAACCAGTTCTTTTTGGAAGAACCGATTTTCTTGCCCCGATCCGCTGAAGAACTCTTCAGCCTTCCCAGGGAGCGGCGTCTCTACTGAAACACCTTTTTCAAGTCAACCGCCTTTACTTAAAAAGTAAGGCCGCCGTCTTGAAGCGCCATTCCGAAAACTTCCGGTTTGGCGAGGAGCGGCGCTTCTAGTCGAAGCAGCGATCCTCCGTCAACCGCTCTTTTTCTGCTTTCGCCAACTCGGGGCCGAGGCCTTTCGTAGGGCGCAAACAGGGTGACGGGCCGCTGAGGAGCTTCCCTCTTGGTTCCATCACCGAGTCGATTGAGGCTGCGGAGCCTAACGATCTGCCCTGCGAAGATCAAGAACCTTTCGGTTCCCGAACCGCGCCGGCTGGCCGTGGCCCCGAGCGAGGTGCGGCTATATCCGCGGCCTCCCATCGATGGCAACCCCCGAAGGCGCAGCTTTCTGAAAAACCGTGGTTCGGCGGGCGCCGCCGCCTGCCCTTTGGCGAGGTCGTGTGCCGCGTCGGGACCCCATTATATACAGTCAGCGTCGGCTGGAGCCCAGGACCGGCGGCGCGCGACCCTTGCACGCCCCCGCCCCGCCCTGCCATGACACTGAAAAGGAGTCATGGATCAGGATGCTTTCGCACAAGGCCCGCTATGCGCTTCGCGCGCTCGTCGAGCTGGCGCGCACCGACGGCGGACAGATGACCGCGTCCGACCTGTCGACCGCAGCCGACGCGCCCCACAAGTTCCTCGAGGCGATTCTGCTTGAACTGTCGCGGCGCGGCCTGGTCCGCAGCCGGCGCGGCAAGTTCGGTGGCTACGCCCTCGCGCGCGCGGCCGACTCTATAACCTTCGCGGAGGTCATCCGGGTGATCGACGGCCCGCTGGCCCTGGCGCCCTGTGTGAGCCGGACCGCCTTCCGGAAGTGCGACGACTGTCCGGACCTCGCCAGCTGCTCCCTGCGCGAGGCGCTTCTTCGGGCAAGAGACGCCACATCGGACGTTCTGGACAGATACAGCCTGGCCGACGCCGCGCGCGCCGGCGCCGCAGAGATCCCCGCGGCCGCCGCAGGCTAGCCGGCGGCGATGTAGGCCTTCAGGCCATCAGCCTCGGCCTCAACCTCGTCGATCTTGTGTTTTACAAGGTCACCGATAGAGACAATCCCGGCGAGGCGTCCGTCTAGAAGCACGGGCAGGTGCCGGATCCGCCGATCCGTCATGCGGCTGAGAAGAGAGTCGACGGTCTCGTCCGGGACGGCGAAGACCACGTCGCGGGTCATGCACACGCTGACAGGCATGCCGAGCGCGCCCGCGCCATGCTCGGCGACCATCCTGACGATATCGCGCTCGGAAACGATACCGGCGACGCTTTCGCCATCGACCACGATCATCGCGCCAACCTTGCGTGAATGAAGCAGGGCCGCGATCGCGCCGACGGTCTCCCCGGGCCCCGCTGTAAAGACCAGGTCGCCCTTGCCCTTCAGGATCTGTGAAACGAGCACGCCTTATCCTCCCTCACTGTCCGCTTTTGCCGAAGCGTCTCGCAATACCGGTCGGGAATCAATGCGCCTCGGCTCCAGACGCCCCGGAACGCGCCGACGCGGCTCCCGGGCTTCCTTAACCAAATCGCGAGAGGTTGGGCGTCAGGATACCGTCTGTCCTGTTTTGGCACGGTCGTTGCTTGGCGAACGACAGGCCTGATTGTCCGTTTGGAGTTCCGCTATGGTCGCGCCCCTTCTCAAGACGGCCGCTGTCGCCCTCGGCGCGAGCCTGGCCATGGCCGGGGTCGCCTGCGCCCAGACGATGACCACCAGCTCCGCGTCGATGAACGCCGGCTACGGCCGCGCCCCGGGTGAAGAAAACCGACTCACCGATTTCGGCGGCCGGGATGCAAACGGCAACCGCCTGATCGTCGACGGCGTGATCCAGACGGGCGAGGACCAGAGCGTCTTCGCCCGCACCGGCGGCGGCGGCGTCTCGGGCAGCATGTCCGGCGTGGGCGCGCTCGGCGGTTCGTCGACGGCGATCGGCAACAACCTCGTTGTCGTGACCCAGGGCAGCTGGAACACGGTCATCGTCAACTCCAACCAGACCAACAACGGCAATGTCACCGCGGGCACGAGCTCAAGCGGCGGCGTCGAGGGCAACTGATGACCATCCTGTCCGGCACCAGGGCGGGCGCCGCCCTTTCCGCCTGCGCACTGGCCCTGTCAGCCTGCGCCACGCCGGTGGCGGGCCCGAGCGGCGTCTATGCCCGGCCGATCGGAACTGCGCCGGTCACCGCCAACCCGACCCCCTACTCCCTCGCTCTGGTCTGCATCGGTCAATACGCGCGCCAGTACAACCTGCGCGCCCCGCGGATCGCGATCGGCCGCATCGGCGACTACACGGGGAAGGAAGAAGCCGACGGATCCGGGCGCAAGCTGACCCAGGGCGCTTCCCTGATGGCCATGAGCGCCTTCGCCAAGGCAGGCATGCCGATGGTCGAACGCTTTGATACCTCGGTCACCGAGCTTGAGCTGAAGTACACGAACAACAAGCTGATCGGCGACGGCGCCACCCCCACGGCAGAGGGGCCGTCCGAGCCGCGCAAGATCTATTCGGGCCAGATGCCCGGCTCCGACTTCCATGTTGTCGGCGGCATCACGGAACTGAACTACAACATCCGCTCGACCGGCATGGACGCCGCGGGCGGCGACACCGACTCCGACGGCCTCAAGGGCACCTTCCGCAATCGGGTGTTCGTTATGAACATCGCGATGGACCTGCGGCTCGTGAACAGCCGCACGCTCGAGGTCGTCGACGTCATCTCCTACCAGAAGCAGATCGTCGGTCGCGAGATCGGCGTCGGCCTCTTCGACTTCCTGAACGGCAACGTCTTTGACGTTTCGGCGGGGTCCGGCGCGCTGGAGCCTCTTCAGCTCGGCGTCCGCGCCCTGGTGGAACGGGCGGTCGTGGAGATGTCGGCGAACCTCTACGGCATGCCCGGCCCGCAATCCTGCCTGACCAGCGACCCGTTGGGCGGCGGCACCTTCGGCGTGACCGGCGGCTTCACGCCGGCGTACAATAATCTGGGGACCAACAATGCCTCGACCCGCGAAGAACCGTCTCGCTGGAGCGATCGCCGTGATCCCGATGCTGGTGGTCTGCGCGGCCGGTACTAGCCGGGCCCAGGACGCCGCTGTCCTCAACAATCAGGTCCAGCTGGGCGACATCTTCTCGAGCCAGACCCTCAACGTGGTCGAGGTGGACGAAGGTGTAGGCACGGAGACGACCGCCACGGGCAACAGCGTGCTGGCCGGAGCCGACGGCGTCGACTCGGCGATAACCTCCAACCAGACGATGGCGGCCTCGGCCCGGGCGGTGACGACGGTCAACGCCTCCGGCGCCCTGGGCGAAGCCTCCCAGATCAACACCGGCGCCACGGGGAACGGCGCCGACGCCTCGGTCACCCAGTCCACCATGACCGGTGTCATCTCCCAGATCGCGACCTTCTCGCCGAATGTTACGGCGCAGGGCTATGTCGAGGCGGAGACCGCGTCGGCAGGCGACCTCGGCGTCGCCACGACGGCGATCTCCAATACCGTCTCGCTGGGCCTGACCAACGGATCGGCCGGGGTGCGCGTCAACCAGACCAGCGCAGCGGAGGTCCTGGCCGACGGCGGCGCGGTGGTTCAATACGTCTCCGGGGCCGCTGATATCTCCGGCATGGCCGTCGGCAACAACGTCGGGCTGGTGGGCACAGATGCCTCCGCCGCCCGCATCGCCGTGAGCCAGAGCAACACCGGCGACCTTGTCCAGGCCAGCCAGTTCACGGCCTACGGCAACGCCCAGACCGCCTCGACCACGACGACCGCCGGCGGCAACATCGTCGGCGCGGTGAACGAGGGACCGCTGCTCGACGTCGCCGCGAACCAGTACAATGAAGCCTATGTCCGGTCCCAGGCCGAGGGCAGCGCCTGGCAGTTCGGCGAGGGATCGGCCACCGCCTATGCGGTCGGCAACTCCACCCTGGCCGGCAACACGGGCGAGGCCGTGGTCCTGGACAATGTGCAGCTCAACACCGGCGGAGGGGTCGAGGCCATCGCCAGCTTTACGGGCGAGGAAGGCTATGACAGCTACAGCCGCGCAACGGCGGTCGGCAATGACGCAACCGCCTACAGCTGTTCCAGCTGTACCGGCTCCATGAGCGTCGGCAACGCCCAGACCAACAACGCCGATGTCGGCGCGACCTCGACCACCACGATCAACGGCGCCGCCCGGCTGATCAACAGCACCTCGACGGCCATCGGCAACAACGCCAGCTTCTACGTCACCCGGCCCGGGAACTAGCTGAGCAGTCCCCGGGCCAGGCCCATAGCGGCGCAGGCCAGAATAACCAGCACCACGTTGGCCTTGAACCGCATCAGGGCGACAGCCGCCGCAATCGCCAGAGTGGCGGTCGGGAGATCGAAACTGATCAGGTCAGGAAGGGTGACGCGCGATCCCCAGGGCGTGTCGGCGGTTGCGACCCTGGCGAACAGGACATGGACCGCGAACCAAAGGGCCAGGCTGGCGATGACGCCAAGCACTGCGGCCATCACGGCCGACAGCACGCCGCGGGCGGCGCGACTGCGTCGCAGACGTTCAGAGTAAGGCGCGCCGGCGAAGATGAACAGGAAGCTCGGGGCAAAGGTCTGCCACAGCGCCATTGCCGCGCCGGCCATCGCCCACCCCGGACTGCCCCCACGCCCCAGGCCGGCCATGAAGCCGACGAACTGGTTGACCAGAACAAGCGGGCCCGGCGTCGTTTCGGCCAACCCAAGCCCGTCGACCATCTGGCGGGCCTCCAGCCAGCCATGAGACTCAACCGCCTGCTGCTGCAGCCAGGCCAGCAGCGCGTAGGCGCCGCCGAAGCTGGTGGTCGCCAGCGCTGCGAACACCAGTCCCAGCTGGGTCAGCCAATGGTCGCGCCCGAGCAGGGCGGCTGATGCCGCGAGCGGCGCAAGCCAGAGCAGGCCCCAGACCAGGAGCGTAACCGCTGTGTCCCGTTTGCGCGGCGAATCCGCCGCGGCCGACGCGTCGTCACTGCTGTCGGGCGAGCGCCGCGCCAGTCCGACGAGCGCCGCCGCCAGGATGACCAGGGGAAACGGCGCGCCGAAGAGGGCCAGCGCGCAAAACGCGCCAAGGGCCACCAGCAGATCCCCTGCCCCCTTGAGTGATCGCTTTCCAACCCGTGTCAGCGCCTCGACCACAAGCGCGAGGACGGCGGCCTTGACCCCGGTCAGCGCTGCGGCGACGAGAGGCGCCTCTCCGTGCATGGCATAGAGCCACGACAGGGCCAGCATGAGCGCCGCGCCCGGCAGCACGAACATGAGACCGGTGATCAGCCCGCCGGCCACCCCACGCAACGTCCAGCCGACGTAGGTCGCCAGCTGCTGCGCCTCCGGCCCCGGCAGAAGGGTGCAGAAACTGAGGGCGTGCAGATACCGCGGCTCGTCGATCCAGCGCTTTTCCTCGACGAAAACGCTATGCATCAGCGCGATCTGCCCGGCCGGGCCGCCGAAGCCGAGGCATCCGATACGGAGCGAGGTGAGGAAGAGGTCTTGCAGCGAGGGCGTCGCCGCGGGCTGCGTCGTCGTCGAATCCATCTGTGCCTCCAAACACGGAAACTCAGACGGTGCTTGGGCGCGCGCCTCTCCGGGAGACCGCTTCACCCCGGTCAGGAAACCTATCAGCCCCCGATGCCGGCGCCAACGGGGCAAGGGCGAGCGCTCCCGGCGTCCCTGGCTCGCCCAGAACCGGCCTTGCCTTCGCCGCAGCCCCCGGCGAATGTGACGGTCAACGCTCTTGACGAGTTTTCGAGACCCATCACCAGATGATCGCTTTCACCCGGCCGGCGCTCGCGGCCGCGATGGTCCTTTCCCTGGCCGCCTGCGCAGGCCTGAAGGATCGCCTTCCTGATCTTCCCCGACTGCCTTCTTTCGGCGGCGAAAAGGCTGCTCCCGCGACGCCGCAGGCGGCGATCGCCGCACCGCCCCTGGCCGTCGGAGCCTGGCCGCAGGCGACGTCTGACATCGAGCCCGACCCGACGGTCCGCTTCGGCGTACTGCCCAACGGCATGCGCTATGCGCTGGTCAAGAACGCCACCCCGCCGGGACAGGCCGCCTTCCGCCTGCGCTTTGACGCCGGATCCCTGATGGAGACCGAGCAACAGCTGGGTCTGGCGCACTTCCTCGAACACATGGCCTTCAACGGCTCCAGGGGCATCCCCGAAGGGGAGATGGTGAAGATGCTCGAGCGCCAGGGTCTGGCCTTCGGCGCCGACACCAACGCCTCGACCGACTTTGAAGAGACGATCTACAAGCTCGACCTGCCGCAGACCGACGACGCGACGGTCGCGCTTTCCCTCAAGGTTCTGCGCGAAACCGCCAGCGAACTGCTGATCGACTCCGCGGCCGTAGACCGGGAGCGGGGCGTCGTGCTGTCCGAGGAGCGCAACCGCGACAGCCCGGGCTGGCGGGTGTTCAAGGCGCGCCTCCGCTTCATCCTCAAGGGCCAGCGTCCTCCCGAGCGGTTCCCCATCGGGACCGTGGATGTGCTGAAGACCGCGCCCCGCGAGCAGATCGCCGCCTTCTACGACGCCTACTACCGACCCGAGCGGGCGACCTTCGTGGCGGTCGGAGACTTCGATCTCGACCAGATGGAAGCCCGCATCAGGGCGACCTTCGGTGACTGGAAGAATTCACATCCCGACGGGCGTGAGCCGGCGATGGGCCCCGTCGCGAAGCGGGATCTCGAGACGATGATCGTCGTCGAACCCGGCTCGTCCACGACGCTGCAGATCGGCTGGACGACGGCGCCGGACCTGTCGGCCGACAGCCTCGCCAAGCGCCGCCGCCAATGGACCGAACAACTCGGGTTCGCTGTCCTGAACCGGCGCCTGGAGGCCCTCGCCCGTGGCGGCGAGGCGCCGTTCCTGAGCGCCGGGGCGTTCTCGGGGAACCAGGTCAAGGCCGCCAAGGTCACCACCCTGGCCGTGACCGCCCGCCCCGGCGCCTGGCGCGAGGCCCTGACGGCGGTCGAACAGGAGCAACGCCGCGTTGTTCTCTACGGCGTGCGCCAGGACGAGCTCGACCGGGAGATCGAGGAGTACCGCCAGGCGCTGAAGTCCCGGGCAGCCGCCGCCGCAACCCGCCGCACGCCCTCGCTTGCGAACGAGCTGGTAGGGACCCTGACCGAGCGCGACGTGATCACCAGTCCGGCCCAGGACCTGGCGCTGTTCGAAGCGCTGGTGAAGGATCTCAAGGCTCCGGCCGTTTCCGAGCGGCTGAAGGCGACCTTCTCCGGCGGCGGTCCGCTGGTGTTCGTAGCGACGCCGGGTCCGATCGAGGGCGGCGAACGCGCGGTGGCGCAGGCCTACGAGGCCTCCGGCAAGGTGGCGGTCAGCGCCCCGGAGGCGCCGCGCCAGATGGCCTGGCCGTACGAATCCTTCGGCCCGGTTGGAAAGGTGGCCGAGCAGCGCGACGTCACCGATCTCGACACCGTCTTCGTGCGGTTCGAGAACGGCGTGCGCCTGACCGTGAAGCCTACGCGGTTCCGCGACGACCAGGTCCTGGTGAAGGTCCGGATCGGCGACGGCCTGCTGGCCCAGCCCGGAGACCGGCAATCGATGTACTGGGCCGGCTCGGCGGTGATCGAGGGCGGCCTTGCGAAGATCGGGGCCGAGGACATGGAGCGCGTCCTGGCCTCGCGCGTATACGGCGCGCGCTTCGCCATCGAGGACGACGCCTATGTGCTGTCCGGCGCGACCCGGCCGGAGGACCTCTCCGTACAGATGCAGGTCCTGACGGCCTACGCCAGCGAGCCCGGATGGCGGCCCGAGGCCTTCCAGCGCGCCCGCACCTACGCCGGCACCCTGTCGGAGCAGTGGCAGGCGACGGACAACGGCGTCTTCAGCCGCGACCTGTCGGGCCTCCTGCACGACGGCGACCGGCGCTGGACCTGGCCGACGGCCGATGACATCGCCGCCGGGCGGCCGGACGACCTCAAGGCCGCTCTGGAGCCGTCGCTGACGACGGGGTCCGTCGAGGTGGTGATCGTCGGGGACATCACGGTCGAGAAGGCCGTCGACGCGGTCGCCGCGACCTTCGGCGCCCTGCCCCGCAGACCCGATCCGCGCATCGCACCGTCGGGATCGGTCGGCTTCCCCGCCGCGGTGACCACGCCCGTGGTCCTGACCCACAAGGGCCGGGACGACCAGTCGGTCGCCTACATCGCCTGGCGCACAGACGACTTCTATGCCGATGTCCAGCAGGCCCGGAACGCCGCCCTGCTCGGCGATGTGATTGACCTTCGCCTCACGGAGGAACTGCGGGAGAACCAGGGCGCGACCTACTCCCCGTCAGTTGGCTGGAGCGCCAGCGACGTCTGGACCGGCTGGGGCTACCTTTCGGCGCGGGTGGAGATCCCGCCGGCGCTGATCGACGGCTTCTACCGCGATGTGAACCAGATCGCCGCCGACCTTCGCGACCGGCCGCCAACCGCCGATGAGATGGATCGCGCGCGCAAGCCGCGGCTGGAGCGACTCATCAAGGCGAGGGAGACCAACGACTACTGGCTCGAGGAGCTGGCCGGAGCCCAGACCGATCCGCGCCGCATCGCCGCGACGCGGTCCGCCCTGGCCGGCTACGAGCGGATCACGCCGCAGGACATCCAGGCGGCCGCCCGCCGCTACCTGACCGCCGACAGGGCGTGGATGCTGGTCGTCCGGCCCGAGGGCGGCCCCGCGAAGGCGGCAAGGCCTTGAGCCCCGCCACCCTGGCCCGCCGCGGCCTGATCGCGGCGCTCGCGCTGGCCGCGACGTCGCCTTCTCTCGCGCAGGACGCCCCTGAGCGCGAGTTGCGGATGCTTGGACGCTGCGCCCTGGCGACCAGCGTCTACCGCTCGCTCATGCCGCCGGCCCCGACGCCGGTTGCCGTGACGCCGGACGACCAGGCGCTGTATGACCGCATGAAGCAGGTCGACCCGCTCCTGCGCGCGCGGGCCGACACGGTCGCGGCCGGCGTCGATCCGGCGATCGCAAAGGCCATCGGCGAAGAGCTCCGCGCCCAGTACCGGGCCCAGATGGCCCCCGCCGACGGGCCTCGCAG
Organism: Caulobacteraceae bacterium; assembly: GCA_027487945.1. Lineage (GTDB taxonomy): Bacteria > Pseudomonadota > Alphaproteobacteria > Caulobacterales > Caulobacteraceae > Caulobacter. The sequence goes on along the minus strand of JAIYCQ010000007.1, from coordinate 105,578 downwards.
GACCCCGCGCGAGGCGCTGGACCTCTACGCGCCGATCCTGGAAGCCTGCATCGTCCGGGCCGATATGCTGCCGAAGGGCTGAGGCCTAGTAGACGACACCGCCGACGCCGCCGTCCAGGCTCATGCTGAAGGTCGAGGCCGTCGATTCGGTGACCACCTCCTCGCGGTAGGCCGTGTACTTCTCGAAGGTCACGATGGTCAGGACCTTCATCCCGGCCCCGAAGCGGCGCAGCAGGCTGCGCTCGTTGCAGTCGCGGGCGGGCGCCTGCGGACGGCAGACCAGCTGCGCGCCCTCGGCCCCGCGCGAGCGGTAGAGGGCCTCGCCCTTGGCGCAGGTCATGGTCTGGCCGCCGTCGAAGGAGATGCGCTCGGCGAACTCGGCGATGGTGATCTGCATCCGCGTCCCGGCGACGCAGCGGTAGAGCTCACCCTCATAACCATCGTGAATGTCACGGTCCGGCGACACCTGGGCGGCCGGATGGGGCACGTCGCGGTCGTCCAGGCAGAAGGCGCGGATGACGACGCGGCGGGTCCGGGTGCGGGTGGCCTCATAGGCGACCTGCCGGGTGCGACGCACGCCCTGGACATCCAGGCCCTGGATCACGCCCGTGGCGCTGGGCGGCGCATAGTAGCCGCCGCCACCGCCGCCGCCGCCGTAGTAGGCGGTCGCGCCGGCGCCGGCGCCGCTGACAGCCACGGCCACCGCGCTGCTGTTGACGATGACGTTGGTGCGGTTGCCACCCGTGCAGCAGCTCGGCGGGCTGGGCGGCCGCGGCGGCGGGGCCGGCGGCGTACAGCAGGGCGGCGGCGAGGGCGGGGTGCAGCACGGCGGCGGCGGCGGCGGCGCGCAGCACTGGGCCGCAGCGTCCTGACCCGGCATCGCCGAGGAGGCCAGCCACAGCACCATGCCCCCGGCCAGTCCGAGCCACCAGTTTCGAGGCGCCATGGTCAAAATCCTCAACAAAAGCCGTGCGCGCCCACATGCAAGAAGCACGCCGAGGCGGGCTTCCGGCGTCCCGAAAGGGGACATTGCGGACCTGGCCCGAACCTTCCCTGCAACCCCTATGCGACCATCGGGGGTCGCGCCACGGACGGCAGGACCATGGTCCATCCCAACACGGAACGATTGACGGAGTATTGGCGGTCGCGCCGCGGCGACGCCGCCCTGCCCGCCCGCGCCGACATCGACCCGATGGCGTTCCACCAGCTTTTGCCGCAGACCTTCATCGTCGGACGCACCGCCCAGGGCCAGTATCCGTTCCGCCTCGTCGGAGGGATGATCGCCGATCTTCACCAGAGCGACCTGCGCGGACGCTGTCTGCTGGAGCTGTGGCGCGCCGGGGACCGCTGGCAGCTGAAGTCCGCCCTGGAGTTCGCCCGACGCCGCCCCGAGCCCGTGATCATCAACGCCGAGGCGCTGGCTGACGGGGTTCCGTCCCTCGCCCTCGAGATCCTCATCGCCCCGCTGCTGGGCGTCGCCGGCGAGGTCGACCGGTTCCTCGGCCATATGCAGCCTGCCGCGCCGCTGATGCGCCTGCGGGGCCGCCCGGCCCAGGCTCTGGCCATTGCCGCCATCGCCCGATCCGATGACGGCGGCGAAGCTCCGTCGCTGAAGCTGGCCGCCGTCGACGGCCGCCGCATCGCCTAGGCGCTGGCCGCGTCCAGCCGGCTCATCTGCGCCGCATCCAACGAAAGCCGGGCCGCGCCCATCAGTTCCTGCAGCTGCTCCAGGCTGGTGGCGCTGGCGATCGGAGCTGCGACGGCCGGTCGGGCCATGACCCAGGCAAGGGCGACCTGCGCCGGCGTCGCGCCCAGCTCGGCGGCGACCGTGTCCAGCGCCAGCAGTACGGCCTGGCCCCGCTCGCTCTCCAGCAGCGCCTTTGACCTCGGCCCGCGGGGGCTTTTCCCGAGGTCGGCCACGGACCGGTACTTGCCGGTCAGGAACCCGTTGGCCAGGCCGTAGTAGCTTATGATCGCCACGTCATGGTCGACGCACAGCTGCTGCAGCGGCCCCTCGATGGCGCGGTCGACGAGATTGTAGGCGGGCTGCAGGGTGTCGTAACGCGGCAGGCCCTGACGATCGGCGATGTTCAGCGCCGAGCCCAGCCGGTCGAGGTCGAAGTTGCTGGCCCCGATCGCGCGGACCTTGCCCGCCGCGACCAGGCGGCCAAAGGCCTCGGCCGTCTCGTCCTGCGCCGTGTCGGCGTCGTCGCGATGCGACTGATAGAGGTCGATGTAGTCGGTCTGCAGCCGCCTGAGCGAGCCCTCGCAAGCCGCCACGATGTTCGCCGCCGACAGTCCCGGCCGGGCCGGCCACATCCCGACCTTGGAGGCGATGACCACGTCGTCGCGCCGGCCTCGCGCCTTGAGCCAGGTCCCGATCACCGTCTCGGACTCGCCGCCCTTGTGACCCGGAACCCAGCCCGAATAGACGTCGGCCGTGTCGATGGCGTTGAAGCCGCCGGCAACGAAGGCCTCGAGGATCGCGTGCGAGGTCGCCTCATCCGCCGTCCAGCCGAACACATTGCCGCCCAGCATGAGCGGGGCGATCGACAGGCCGCTGCGGCCGAGGGGGCGGTGGGTCATGTTGTCTTCCTTTCCCTTCTCCCCATGCGGGAGAAGGTGGCCTGCGAAGCAGGTCGGATGAGGGGGCTCCCGGAACTGTTCGACTGTTGGGCTGAGGGAGTGCAAGGCCAACCGCCGTGCGCCCCCCTCATCCGTCAGCCTCCGGCTGCCACCTTCTCCCGCTTGGGGAGAAGGAAACTAAGCCGCCCTCACCGCCTCGCCGTCGAACACCGGGGCGTCCTGCGGGGCGAGGAAAGGCTTGCCGCGCAGCAGGTCGCTGATCTTCTCGGCGATCATCATGGTCGGGGCGTTGGTGTTGCCGCCGATCAGGGTCGGCATGACCGAGGCGTCGACAACGCGCAGCCCCTCGATGCCCTGGACCCGCAGGTCGCCGTCGACCACGGCCATGGCGTCGCCCGCCACGCCCATGCGGCAGGTGCCGACCGGGTGGTAGATGGTCTCGGCGTTGGCGCGGATCCAGGCGTCGATCTCGGCGTCGGTCTGCACCTCCTTGCCGGGCGAGTACTCGCTGGTGCGGTAGGGATCGAGCGCCGACTGGCTGGCGACCTCGCGGGCGATCCGGACGCCTTCGCGCACCGCGCGACGGTCCTCGTCGGTGGCGAGGTAGTTGGCGAAGATCGTGGGATCATCGGTCGGATCAGCGGAGCGGAGCCCCGTGCGGCCGCGGCTTTCCGGGCGCAGCTGGCAGACGTGGAAGGTGAAGCCGTCCTTGCCCACGCTGACCTTGCCGTGATCCTGCATGATGGCCAGGACGGTGTGGAACTGCAGGTCGGGGCGATCCAGGTCAGGCCGCGAGCGCAGGAAGGCGCCCGATTCCAGCATCTGCTGCCGACCACTGCCCTGCTTGAACAGCAGGTAGTTGAGGCCGGTGGCCAGGGTCTTGAGGCCCTTGGTCATCGAATAGGCGGTGATCGGCTGCGGGCATTCCCAGGACAGGCAGACGTCCAGGTGGTCCTGCAGGTTGGCGCCGACCCCCTTCAGCTCATGCTGCACCTTGATGCCGTGCGGCGTCAGGTCGTCCGGCGCGCCGATGCCCGACAGCTGCAGGATCTGCGGCGACTGGACGGCGCCGGCGCTGACCAGCACCTCGCCGTCGGCATGGGCCGTCTTCACCTCGGTTCCGACGATGTACTCGACGCCGATGGCCTTGCTGTTCTGGAGCAGGATACGGCTGGTCCGGGCGCCGGTGACGCAGGTCAGATTCGGGCGATCGAGGGCCGGATAGAGGTAGGCCTTGGCCGCGCTCCAGCGCTCGCCGTCCTTGACGGTGAGCTGGTAGGGACCCCAACCTTCCTGCTGGAAGCCGTTGAAATCCTTGGTGGTGAGGTAGCCCGCCTGGGCGCCAGCATCGATGGCGGCCTTGTAGATCGGGTTGGGGGTCGAGGCGTGGCTGACGTGCAGCGGCCCATCGCCGCCGTGCCAGGGATCGGCGCCAGTATCGAGGCCCTCCGAGCGCTTGAAGTAGGGCAGCACGTCGGCATAACCCCAGCCGGCCAGGCCCATCTGGCGCCACTGGTCATAGTCGCGGGCGTGGCCGCGGATGTAGATCATGCCGTTGATCGAGGACGAGCCGCCCCAGCCCTTGCCCCGCGGCCACCAGAGCTTGCGATCGTTGAGGTGCGGCTCCTCCTCGGTCCAGAAGCCCCAGTTGTAGTCGCCCTTGGCCTTGATCAGGCTGCCGACCCCGGCCGGCATCTTGACCAGGATGGACTTGTCCTTGCCGCCGGCCTCCAGCAGCAGGACCTTCGTCGTCCCGTCCTCGGTCAGGCGGTTGGCCAGCACGCAGCCAGCCGAGCCGGCGCCGATGATGATGTAGTCGTAACGATCGGCCACGGCCCGTCTCTCCCGGTAGATTATCGTTGTTCAGGGATTAGTGACGCGGGCGTCAGGTTTGGGCAAGAGGCCCAGGCGCCGCCGTGGCCTGAAAACGGCGAGAGGCATGCGCCGCCTGCGGCGCATGCCTCCCACGACGCTCACGGTCCGCCGTCAGAAGCGGAAGGTCCGGCTGGTCGCCGATCCCTGGACGAAGGCGAAGACGCTGGCTGAGTCGATCGACGCGGTGTTGTTGCCGCTCCGCCGATCGTCGTTGCAGCTGTTGGCGTCGATGAGGATGTCCGGATCGTAGGCGATCGAGACATCGACGGTGCCGCCGAACTCGAAGGTGTCGAACGGATAGGACAGCATCGGCGTGGACGCGCGCAGCATGGTGGCTCCGCCGGCCGCCGAGGCGGTCAGGGCGCGGTTGAGATCGTAGGTCTCGCTGGTGTTGCCGTTGACGGTCTTGAGGTTCACCTGCTGCTGTTCGGCGCCGGAGCGCCAGGCGGAGCGACCGCGATTGACGATCTCGTAGCTGATGCGAACGTCGCCGGCCCGCGCGCCCTTGGTCAGGGTGATGCTGGCGATGGCAGGATCGACATCACAGATGGCCGGCGCCGTCGGTCCCGGAAGCACGGGGCCAGGGAGCGTGGGGCCCGGGCGGTATGGCAGCGGCTTGATCGACTGGGGCGCGATCGGCCCGGCGAAGGCGGACGCCGCGATGGAAACCGTGGCGATGACGCTGGCGACTGAAACAGTGGTCCTGAACATCTTGTGTCTCCTCAGCGCGAAGGATTTCGCTGACAGGGAGACTGCGCGTCGCTTCCTGAACGGCTGTGGAGACGCGATGTTACCGGATATTCATGTTCTCCGAAGGACGGCGGGATTGTGGCGGGACTGCCGGCCCTTCCCCCCTCCAGGGGGAAGGGAGATACTCACCTCATGTTCGACCGACGCCAGATCGTCATCGGCGGGGCGCTGGCCGCCGCCCTTCCGGGAGCCGCCATGAGCGATGAGACGCACGACAGGTACGGCCTGTTCGGCAAGCTGATCGCCGCGCCGGGCAAGCGGGATGAACTCATCGGCTACCTGGGCGAAGGCACAGGCCAGATGCCGGGGAACATTCTCTATGTGCTGTCCACCTCGGCGAGCGAACCCGACGCGGTGTGGATCTACGAAGTCTGGGAGACAAGGCAGCACCACGCCGACTCGCTCAAGCTGCCGTCCGTCCAGGCCGCCATTGCCAGGGCCCGGCCGATTATCGCCGGCTTCGGGCCGGAGCGGTTCGAGATGACGCCGGTGGGCGGCGTGGGAATCTGACACCTCACTCCCCTTCCGCTCCCCAGCGTCATCGCCGCCGACAACCTTCCTTGGATCCCGGATCAGCCTGTGGCTGTCCGGGAGGACAGTGGCGGCAAAGGTCTACATCCTTGACTTTCCCATGCTGCACTGCCACAAAAGCCTCCTGCGCAGCGATCTCGCCGCGCCATCGGCCCTGCCCGGCCGCGTAAGGCGCCACCTCGGCGCTCCCCGGGCCTTCCGCCGACCGACCCCATAGCGACGCCATTACGCGGGGCGTCTCCCAACGAGACCCCGCTTCCGACCGCCGGCCCGCAAGGCCGCGCGGCTCTGGTCGCATACGAAAGACATTCATGACCGACTTCGCTTCGCTTGGCCTCGCCAAGCCGCTGCTCACGGCGCTGGCCGCCGAGGGCTACACCACCCCCACCCCGATCCAGGCCCAGGCCATCCCGCTGGTGATGGACGGCAAGGACCTGCTCGGCATCGCCCAGACGGGCACCGGCAAGACCGCCGCCTTCGCCCTGCCGATCCTGCACCGCCTGGCCGCCGACAAGAAGCCGGCTCCGCGCCGGGGCTGCCGCTGCCTGGTCCTGTCGCCCACCCGTGAACTGGCCACCCAGATCGCCGACAGCTTCCGCGCCTACGGCGCCGGCATGGGCCTGTCGGTCGCCGTCGTGTTCGGCGGCGTAAAATACGGGCCGCAGGTCCGCGCCCTGGCCGGCGGCGTCGACATCCTGGTCGCCACGCCGGGCCGCCTGATCGACCATATCAACGAGAAGGTCGCCAACCTGGGCGAGGTCGAGGTCTTCGTGCTCGACGAGGCCGACCAGATGCTCGACATGGGCTTCGTGGTGCCGATCCGCCGCATCGTGAAGGGCCTGCCGCAGCAGCGTCAGAACCTGTTCTTCTCCGCCACCATGCCCTCGGAAATCGAGAAGCTGGCCGGCGAGCTCCTGAAGACCCCGTCCAAGGTGTCGGTGACGCCCCAGGCCACGACCGTCGAGAAGATCGACCAGAAGGTCCTGTTCATCGAGACCGCCCGCAAGCGCGCCCTGCTGGCCGAGCTGTTCGATGACACCGCCTTCAAGCGCGTGCTGGTCTTCACCCGCACCAAGCGCGGCGCCGACCGCGTCGCCAAGGGCCTGACCGCCATCGGCATCGAGGCCGCCTCGATCCACGGCGACAAGAGCCAGGGCCAGCGCGAGCGGGCGCTGGCCGAGTTCAAGGCCGGCAAGATGCGCGCCCTCGTCGCCACCGACATCGCCGCCCGCGGCATCGACGTCGACGGCGTGACCCACGTCGTCCAGTACGAACTGCCCAACGTGCCGGAAGCCTACGTCCACCGCATCGGCCGCACGGCTCGCGCGGGCGCCAACGGCTCGGCCGTGTCGCTGGTCGCCGACGACGAGCGCAACCTGCTGCGCGACATCCAGAAGGTGACGCGCCAGACCATCCCCAGCTGGGACCGTCGCAACGACAAGGTGCTGGGTCAGGCCCAGGCGGCCATGGCCTCGATCGAGCCCGAGAAGCCGCACCGCGATCCGCGCGCGGCCAACAACGGCGGCGGCCGCAACGGCCAGAACAACGGTCGCAACAAGAAGCCCCAGGCCCTCGACGCGGCCGGCAAGACCCAGCCCGACCGCGGCCAGCGCGCCCGTCACCGTCCGGCCGGCTATGATCCCCTCGCGGGCGTCACCAGCCTGATCGGCGCGGCGGGCGAAGCCGCCCCAAAGCGCAAGAAGAACCGTAGTCGCAACCGCGGTCGCGGCGGCGGCGCAGGCGGCGGCCAGACGGCCAGCGCTCAGACCTAGAATGACAAAGGGCGGCCCCGGAAACGGAGCCGCCCTTTTTCTTTGTCTTCCACGAAGACCAAACCCCGATCGTCATCCCGGGCCTTGTGCCCAGGCCCCCCTCGTCAAGCTTCGCCGTGAGAGCGTGATTACCCGCTTCACATGCGGCCGACAGAGGGGGCCTCGCCACAAGGGCGAGGATGACGGGGATTGTGGTGCTACCGCCCCTTCCACTCCGGCGCGCGCTTCTGGGCGAACGCCATGGGACCTTCGCGGAAGTCCTCGGACTGGAACAGCGCGGCGACGGCCGGCATCTTGAACTGGCCGCCGATGGCGTCGGCGAGCGGCATCTCCAGGCCCTGCAGCACCGCCTGTTTGGAGGCACGAATCGACATCGGGCTGCATTCGCCGATCAGGCCGGCCCACCGCTTGGCCTCCGTCATCAGATCGGCGGCCGGAACCACGGCGTTGACGAAGCCCAGCTCCTTGCCCTCGGCAGCGCTGACGCGGCGGGCGGTGAGGATCATGCCCATCGCCTGTTTCAGGCCGATCTGGCGCGGCAGACGGTGCAGGCCGCCGGCCAGGGCGGCGAGGCCGACCTTCGGCTCGGGCAGCGCGAAGACCGCGCCTTCCGAGGCGATGATCAGGTCGCAGGCGAGCGCGATCTCGAAGCCGCCGCCCATCGCGACCCCGTTGACCGCCGCGATCAGCGGCTTGTCGAGGTCGAAGCGGCTGGTCAGGCCGGCGAAGCCCGACGGCGGGCTGCCCATCTTGCCGCCCATGGCCTGGTGCTTGAGGTCATTGCCGGCCGAGAAGGCGCGGTCGCCGGCCCCGGTGACGATGCCGACCCACTGGTCCGGATCGGCGGCGAAGGCGTTGAACGCCTCGTCCAGCTCGAAGTGCATCGGCGAATGGAGGGCGTTCATCACCTCCGGCCGGTTCAGGGTGAAGATGGTGACCGGCCCCTCGCGGTCGACCGTGATGAATTCATAGGCCATTGGCGCTGCTCCCGTGTTTGCGTGAGAGGAGCCGCCCTTACGCGAGGGACGTCAACGGCGTTGCGTGCTTCGACACGCGCCTTCAGCGCTGCTCAGCCTGACGTACGTCAGCGGCCTTCAAGCGATGTCATCCTGAGCAGCCGCGAAGCGGCGTGTCGAAGGACGCAAGGCCTCACCCCGCCACCGTCATCTCGCGGCGGTAGCGCTTCCAGTTCTCGACATAGTGCATGGCCGAGCCGATCAGGGCGGCGGCCTGGGCCTCGCCGAGCTCGCGGACCACCTTGCCGGGGGCGCCCATGACCAGGCTGTTGTCAGGGATCTCCTTGCCCTCGGGAATCAGCGCCCCGGCCCCGATGAGGCAGCCGCGACCGATCTTCGCACCGTTGAGCACGATCGAGCCGATGCCGATCAGGCTGCCGTCGCCGATGGTGCAGCCGTGAAGCATAACCATGTGACCGACGGTCACGTTCGCCCCGATCAGCAGCGGACTGCCGTAGTCGGCGTGAAGCACAGATCCGTCCTGGACATTGCTATTCTCGCCGACGGTGATGGTATCGGTGTCGCCTCTGGCCGTGGCGCCCCACCAGATGCTCGCGTTCTTCTTCAGAATCACGCTTCCCATCACGGCCGCGTTGGGCGCGATCCAGTATTCACCTTCCGAAGGCAGCGTGGGGCTTAAGGCGCCCAAAGCATAAACAGTCATAGCCTCGCCCTGTATATTTGTCGTGACGGCTTGCTTAACGAGTTCGAAACCACGTTAGCATCAATCTTGTCAGGCGATTCGAGCGGGTCTCGACTCTCTCAAATCCTGCACGGGCGACTTTCCGTCCGTGGTCTCCTGACGACGGAGAACCGGGTGTCGCGTTTGGTGTCCAGACGTCCACGGACGTCCCCAGTCCCGCGAAGCGCAAGCGAGCCTCCCGGCCGCCTGTGCGCCATCCGCTCCGCTTTCCTGTCCCAAGGGCGCGCCGTTCCGGCGACGCCCTTTTTTCATGCCCCATTGGAGGCCTCACGATGACCAAGCGAGCCCTGAAGCGGACCGTGCGCGAAGGCGCGTTCGACCACGCCCAGTTCCAGGACGATGGCGGCAAGGTGCGCCGTCTGCCCGTCGGGAACGGCTGGTCGCCACTCGGTCGGGATGAGGATCGTGAGCAGGGGTATCTGAAGACCATAAAGCCGAAATCCGACGGCCAGGCCGACCTGATCAAGGCCATCGACGCCAAGAACCTCGTCATGGCGCTCGGCCCGGCAGGCACCGGCAAGACCTATCTGGCCATCGCCAAGGCCGTCGAGGCGCTCGAGGCCGGCAAGGTGGCCAAGATCGTGCTCAGCCGCCCCGCCGTCGAGGCCGGCGAATCGATCGGCTACCTGCCCGGCGACATGGAGGACAAGCTCGCCCCCTACCTGCGACCGCTCTACGACGCCCTGTCGGACCGGCTCTCCATGAAGCGGGTGCGGGCCCTGATCGCCGAGGGGGCCATCGAGATCGCGCCCGTCGGCTACATGCGCGGCCGCACGCTGAACAACGCCTTCGTGGTCATCGACGAGGCCCAGAATTGCACCTACGGCCAGCTGAAGATGCTGCTGACCCGCCTGGGCTGGCACTCGACCATGGTGGTGACGGGCGACCCGCACCAGTCGGACCTGCTGCCGGGGCTGTCCGGCCTCGGGGACGTCGCCGACCGCTTCGAGGCGGTGCCCAACATCGCCGTCGTCCGGCTGGCCGAGCAGGACATCGTCCGCCACCCGCTGGTGGCGGAGATGCTGGGGGTTCTCTAGGGCCTGGGTGCAAGCCACCCGCGGTACAGGACGATCATGCCGGTCAGCGGGTGGCCGATCTCGACGTCGAAATGAAAACGGCCGTCCACGATCTCCTCGTGGGCGGTCGTTGTCGGCGCCAGCCACAGCGGCAGCGGGATGCCGAACAGGCTGAAGCGACGGATGGCCAGACCCATGCGACCGTCGTTGGTCGTCGGCGCCATGGCGACGGCCAGCGGGCCGAAGCGCTCGACGAGCAGCCGCACGGACCGCCCCTGCCCCGGAGACTGCAGGCTGCGGAAGCTCCGGCCTCCGATGGTGCGGGTCCAGACTTCGGTGTTTCCCTGTCGCTCGAAGCGGACCTTGACCGGCTGATCCTCGCCGGAGCGCGGGAAGCGCATCATCCAGCCCGCCAGCCGCGCCAGCATGCCCCTGCCGCGCCGGACGGACGCTCGCCCCTCGACCGTCAGCGCTCCGGCCCGCAGGTCGTGCATCGCCCGCCAGGCGTCAGGCATGGCGTCGAAGGCGCCGGCCATCACCTGACGATAGACCGGCTCGGACCCTTCGATCTCCTCGCGGACGCCGCAGCGGATGGACCGGCGGGCGAAGGCGGCCTCGAAATCGGAAAGGTCCAGGTCGTCGACGGACGGGCGGGCGCCCGCCTCCGGCCGTTGGCCGTCGATCATCCGCCGGATCAGCGCCTCCGCGGCCATCGAGGGGATGAAGGGACCATCGTCCCCCTCGGCGACCAGGTGCCAGGACCGGCGGACCGGGCGGCGATCGGCGTCCTCGCCAGTGGCGGCCACGAACATCCCGCCGCGATGCTCGCCCCAGCGCAGGCGGTTGATCGCCTGGTGGAACAGCGGCGACAGGGGGGCCAGCGTCGGAATCAGCCGCCAGCGCACCAGCCACGCCATGCCGTTCAGCATCCGGTGCAGCAGCTCAGGCGTCGGCCCGGCGCCGAACCAGACGTCGCGCAGCCCTGGCAGCATGGCCGGCAGCGTCCGCAGGTCGGGCGTATCGACCAGCGAGAAGTGCAGATTGTTCAGGGGCGTCACCCCGGGCGGAGCGATGGTCACCCGGCGGGTCTCGACCAGGGCCGGGGCCTGCGCCCGTCTCCCGCCGCGCACCAGAGTCACGGGCTTTCCCGCGTAGCCGGCGATGCCCTGCACCACGCTGAGGCCGATCCCCGACCAGGGCGTCGGCGCGATGCCGGCCGACACCGAGCGTACGGCCGACCAGCCCTCCCCCAGCCTGCGGACCACCGCTGAGGTCAGGGCGGGGCAGGTGCTGACGCCCGACCGCACGAACACGCCGGCGGCCTTCGCCCGCTCATCCAGCGCGCCGATTCCGGCAACGAAGTCCGAGCCGTCCGCCAGATCGATATAGGACACGCCGGCGGCGATACAGGCCTCCGCCACCCGGTAGGGCTCGCGCCCGTAGGCCTGGAAGGGCCCGCTGGCGTCGACAACGAGGTCGGCCTTCGCCTCGGCCAGCTGCGCGGCGAGGTCGCCATCGCGGTCGAAACGGAACGGGATCAGCACGGCGTCCGAGCGCGTCCACTCGGCCATCCTGCGTGCCTTAGCCTCCGACCGCCCGGCCAGCAGCAGCACCAGACGCCATTCGTTCGCCAGCAGCCGCGCCAGGCGGCCGCCGAACGTGCCGTAACCGCCAATGACTAGAACCCTCATGGCGGCGATCTGAAGCCTACTCGAGGTCTTCGGCGAGGATGGCCATCTCGAACAGGAAGGAGCCGGGCTCGTCCTCGTCTTCGTAGATGACGCCGATGAACTCGCTCTTCAGCTCGACCTCGGCCGAATCCTTCTGCTTGCGGGCCTTCACCGCGAAGTGCGGGTTGCCGAAGGTGCGCTTCAGGTGCGCTTCGATCTGCTTGATATGCTTTTCGTCCACGGCGTGGCTCCTGGTCACTGGGGCGCCGGGGCGCGATCGGCGCGAACCTACTGCCATCGCCCGGCGAGGCAAGACAAAAGCCGTGTGATCGGCGGCACACAAAGGGGTCAACCTGCCGCCGTCATGGCCCGGTCTGTCCGGGCCACCCATGACCACGGGCAGTTTCGGGAGGGGCGCCGGACTGCCCCCGCCCTTCTGCCCTGGCTCGCCACGCATGGATGGCCCGAACGCGTCGGGCCATGGCGGGCGAACTAGATGACGTAGTCGTAGACCGCCTCGGCCAGGGTGTGGTCCATCGTCCGCGCCGGCTCCTCGCAGGTCGGGCAGTTCACCAGACGCGCGGGGACGCCCGCCGCCGTGCAGTGAGCCGGCACCGGCTTGAGCACGACCGAACCGGAAGCGACCTTGGCATAGTCGCCGATCTCGATGTTCCCGAGCACCTTGGCGCCGGCGCCCAGCAGGACACCCTTGCCGATCTTGGGGTGGCGGTCGCCGCGCTCGGCGCCGGTGCCGCCCAGGGTGACGCCGTGCAGCATCGAGACGTCGTCGCCGACCACGGCGGTCTCGCCGATGACGATGCCGGTGCCATGATCGAGGAAGACACCCGAACCGATGCGGGCGTTGGGGTGAATATCGACCTGGTAGACCTCGCTGCCCCGGCTCTGCAGGTAGAAGGCCAGGGTGTCGCGGCTGTGCGTCCAGAGCCAGTGCGCAACGCGGTGGTTCTGCAGCGCCAGGAAACCCTTGAAGAAGAGGAAGGGCTGCACATAGCCCTTGCAGGCCGGGTCGCGCTCGAACACGGCCTTCAGGTCAGCCTCGGCGGCGGCGATCAGCGAGGGATCAGCCTCGTAGGCTTCCTCCGCGATCTCGCGGGCGCTCATGGCCCGCAGCTCCTGGTCGGCGATCTTGCGGGCGAACTGGTAGGACAGAGCCTCGGCCATGCTGTCATGGGACAGGATCACGGCGTTGAGCAGGCTGGCCAGGGTGGGCTCGTCCCGCGCGGCGCGTTCGGCTTCATTGCGCAGTCCGGCCCAGACGGGCGGCGGACCGGCGGTGACCACTTCGAACTGTCTGGGCATGGGCGCCCTCCCGTTGTGCGCGGGCCCTATAGCACAGGTCGCCCCGCGCCGCAGAATTCCGCACCGCCCGGCGATATGGGGGTGATTACGCGGTTCGCCAAGGGGCCGGTTGCCGGGGCCGGCCATCCGCCATAGGTGTTGTCCATGCGCGCCTTTCACGCCCTCGCCCTGATCGCCGCCCTGTCGGCGCCCACCGTTGCGCTGGCGCAGGTCGCCCGCCCGCTGAGCCGCGACGCCCTTGTCGCGACGATCAAATCCGACCGGACCTGGTGCGCCGGCTGGCGCGAGACGGACAAGAGCTGCGAGGAGGTTGTTTTCCTCGAAGCCGGCAAAGGCGTCATCAGCCAGACCCGTCGCTACCGGATCTACGAGGGCGCCGACTTCGAGGTCATCCTCCGCAACACCGCGAAGATCGAGCGGGACGGGCTGTGCTGGACCTATCGCTTCGCCGAGATCGACATCGCCTTCCTCGACGCCGGCGAGCGGGCGCAGAGGGAGCAGGCCGCCGCCATGATGATGGTGATGCGTGAGACCATGTCCGACCTGGAGGGCAAGGTGGTTTGCGAGGCCTTCAGCCGGGACGAGAAGACCGGCGAGATCTCGGCCACCACGACCCTCGATGGCGAGCGCGCCCCTGAATACGACCACCGCTTCCGGCTTCTGGACCCCGACGCCCGCGTCAAGCTGCGGGGCGTGTTCGAGGACAAGCCTGAACCAACCACCACCTGATCAGGATGCCCGGATGACACAAGGCGCGCGCCCGACCCCCGTGTTCGGCGAACCCCTGCCCCTGACGGCCGCCCCGGAGGTTCTGACCTTCCTGGCGCGACGGCGCTCGGCCTCGGCGACGAGTCTGCGCGCGCCGGGACCGTCGCAGGACGAGGTGGCCGACCTGCTGACCCTGGCCGCCCGGGTTCCGGACCACGGCAAGCTGGCCCCCTGGCGTTTTGTCATCCTGGAGGGGGCGGGCAAGACCGCTTTCGCCGATCGCCTCGAGACCGTCGCCGCCGCGCGCTCCGATGGGGTCAAGCTGACCGCCAAGCTGGCGAAGCTGCGGACGCCGCCCCTCGGAATCGCGGTCATCGCGCGGACGACAGCCGGCGACATTCCGGAGTGGGAGCAGCTGCTCTCGGCCGGCGCGGTCTGCACGACCCTGACCTACGCCGCCCTGGCCATGGGCTACGGCGCCAACTGGATCACCGACTGGTACGCCTATGATGCCGGGGCGCGGGCGCTACTCGGCCTGGCGGACAATGAGAAGGTCGCCGGCTTTATCTTCATCGGCACAGCCGCCGAGCCGCCGCAGGAGCGGGTCCGCCCTGACGTGGCGGCGCTGACGACGCGGTTCGAGGGTTAGCCCCGCCCGCGATAGGGCGCGACGCCCTGGTCCGGCAGCCAGAGGCCTTCGGGCGCCGGGCCGCTCTGCCAGAACACATCGATCGGGATGCCGCCGCGCGGGTACCAGTAGCCGCCGATCCGGAGCCATTTGGGCTGCGCCACCTCCACGATCTTGCGACCGATGGAGACCGTGCAGTCCTCGTGGAAGGCGCCATGGTTGCGGAAGGCGCCCAGGTAGAGCTTCAGCGACTTGGACTCGATCAGCCAGTCGCCGGGCGCGTAGTCGATCACCAGCTGGGCGAAGTCGGGCTGGCCGGTGACCGGGCAGAGGGAGGTGAACTCCGGCGCGGTGAAGCGGGCCAGATACAGGGTGTCGGCCTGCGGGTTGGGCACGCGCTCGAGAACGGCGTCCTCGGGGCGGGCCGGCGCGTCGACGAGGCGGCCAAGCTGGGTCAGGTGATCGGTCATGGCGGCGATTTAGTCCCCCCTCCCCCTCGCGACAAGCGTATCGGCGCCGGTGTAGGGAGGAGAAAAGCAAGGGAGAGACACAGATGTCGGGCAAGGATTTCGACGGCTTCGTGGTGGTGGTGACCGGCGGCTCGACGGGCCTGGGCCGGGCGATCGCGGTGGAGACCGCCTCGCGCGGCGCGGCCGTGGTGGTGATCAACTACGCCTCCAGCCAGGCCGAGGCCGAGGAGACCGGGCGGCTGTGCGAGGCGCAGGGCGCCAAAGCCGTGCTGGTCCAGGGTGACGTCGGCGAGGACGTGGACTGCCGCAGGATCGCCGCCGCCGCCGAGCCGTTCGGCCGCATCGACGCCCTGTTCAACAACGCCGGCGTGACCAAGTTCGCGCCCAATCACGCCGATCTCGACGCGGTCGACGCCGAGGACTTCCTGCGCCTCTACAGGGTCAATGTGGTCGGCGCCTTCCAGATGGTGCGGGCTGCCCGGGCGCTGCTCGAGGCGGCGCCGCAGCCGGGCGCGGTGGTGAACACCGCCTCGATCGCCGGGGTGACCGGCATCGGCTCGTCGGTGCCCTACGCCGCCTCCAAGGGGGCGATGAACACCATGACCCTGTCCCTCGCCCGGGGCCTCGCGCCCAACATCCGCGTCAACGCCATCTGCCCCGGCTTCATCGACACCCCGTGGTTCGGCAAGGCCATGGCCGACGACACTGTCTCTCGCATGCGCGAAGGCGTGATCCGCTCGACGCCGCTCAAGGCCGCCTCGACGGCGGAGGACATCGCCGGCGCGGCGGTGTTCCTCGCCTCGCCCGCCTCTCGCCACGTCACCGGCGAAACCCTGCTGGTGGACGCCGGAACGCACCTGGGGTTCGCCTCGTTGTCGATGCGTTGAGTCCTCGGTTCACGGAGCGCTCCGCCTGACGCGACCGGTTCCGCAGCGCAGCATGCTTAACGAAAAGCATACTTTTGGCGCCCAATAATCGGGCGTACTGGCGGAGGGACGCCCAAAATGCCGACAGTCACGGCGGACAACCTGCCCGCGCGTGTGCTCTCGTTAGGGTGAACCGAAGCCTTCGACCACTCTCGGACTCGCCCGATGTCGCACGACGGGGGGCGACGCTGGCGCGGCCTCGATCCGTCCGGCGCTAACAACAAGGGGATAGCGATGAAAGCTCTTAAACTGGCCATCTGCGCCGCCACGGCGTCTCTCGCGCTCGGCGGCACGGCCTACGCCCAGGACGTTTCGTTCAACGTCGGCGTGGCCTCGGACTACGTGTACCGCGGCGTGTCGCAGACCGACGAAAGCCCGCAGCTGTTCGCCGGCGTCGATTTCGGCAGCGGCATCTTCTACGCCGGCGCCTGGGCGTCGAACGTCGACTTCTATGACAGCACCGACGCCGAGATCGACGTCTACGCCGGCATCAAGCCGACCGCCGGTCCGGTGACCTTCGACCTGGGCGCCATCTACTACGGCTACGTCAATGAGCCGAGCGCCGCCGACTACGCCTTCTGGGAATTCAAGGCCGCCGCCTCCGTGCCGGCCGGCCCCGCCACCCTCGGCGCCGCCGTCTACTACTCGCCGGAGTTCTTCGGCGGCATCGGCTCGGCCGTGTACTATGAAGTGAACGGCAGCGTTTCGCCCGCCGAGAAGTGGACGATCGGCGGCGCCATCGGCAGCCAGACCTTCGACGCCGGCGGCGACTACTCGACCTGGAACCTCGGCGTCGGCTACGCCTTCAACGACACCCTGTCGGCCGACCTGCGCTACCACGACAACGACCTCGGCTGCGGCACGATCTGCGACAGCCGCGTGACCCTGTCGCTGAAGGCCGTCCTGCCCTAGGCTGGATACGGCTCTTTGAGCTTTGGAGCCCGTCGCGAACCTCGCGGCGGGCTTCTTGCTGCCGGTCGGCGACCCACTGACAGCCTCCGGTGACTTGTCGAAGACGCCGGCGTGGCGGAAGCTGGACTGACAGGGACGCGGACGGCGGACGATGGCCAAGGCAGGGGCGAGGACGACCAGGACGGTAAGGCCCGGCGCGCTGCTCCTCGTCGTCACCGTCATCGGCGTACCCGCATCGGCCCAGGACACGGTCTCGGAAGGCGCCCAATGGGAGGTCCGGCCCTCGCAGGCCGACTTCGAGCGGCTCGGCCCGCCCGACGCGGTCCGGGCCCGAACCTCGGGCCGGGCGACGCTTGATTGCTCGCTCGACGCCGCAGGACGGCTGAGGGACTGCAGTGTGATGGCCGAGAGCCCGGCCGCCGCCGGATTCGGAGCCTCGGCCCTGCGCCTCGCATCGCTCTACCGGCTGGCGCGGACCCGGGAGGTCAATCTCGACGGCAGCCGTCTGACCTTCGTCATGCGGTTCCGCTATCCGCCGCTGGACGCCCCTGCGGCAGCGCCGACGACGGCGGCGGCGGCGGCCTCTTCGCCCCCGCCCGCCATGGCCGCCTTCACCGCCCCGCCCGGGCGGATGATGCGCATCGCCGAAGTTCCGGGCTGGCAGGTGGAATTCCTCGACCTCGACCGTCTGACGCTCACGGACGGCGTTGCCGAAGCCTATCGGCTGACCATCTACGCCGCCTCGCGGGAGGCCGGCGACCCGCCGGCGGCCTACGAGATTTCGCGGGTGCGGGTCGACTGCCGCTCGGGCGACCAGTTGTTCGGCGGGGCACAGCTTTTTGGCCGCGATGGACGGGTGGTAGCCTCGCGCCCGCCCGCCGCCGCGATGACCAGCGTCGATCCGGACGGCGTTGAGGCCGTCGTCGGCGAGAAGGCCTGCGACCCCGAGTGGGTCCGGACAGACGCGACGGGGTTCGCGGAGGCCTTGTCTTCGGCCCGGCTGGCGTTGGGAGAGGCGCCCTGAGCGCGCCTCAGCTCTTCTTGCAGGCGTCCGCATAAACGAGGGTCGCCGACGGCGATGTCGTACGCTGCCTGCCCGCAGGCAGGCGCCTGAGCGCCTCCCGGACCCCGCTTCCGATGAAGTTGTCGAGCGCGTTCTGACGGGATTGGTCGGCGCCGAGCTTTGCGCTCTTGTCCCCGGGGCGGACCTTGAGGGCTTCGTTGAAGGCCTTCTCCGCCTCACGATACAGCTCCATGGCCCGCGGGTCGTCCCTGGCGGTCAAGGCCGAAAAGCCCAGCGCCGAGAACGCGAGGCCGGTGCTGCAGGACCGAGCGTAGACATCGAATGACGCCGGCAGATCGACGAGATCGTTCAGGGCTTCCTGGTGCTGGCCCAGTTCGAAGCGTGATCTGGCCCGCGCGTACTTGGCTTCCGGGAAGATCGGGCGGGCCTTGAGCGCGCTGTCCAGGCTGGCGATGGCGCCGGGGAAGTCCTTGAGGGCGAAGCGGGTCATGCCCAGGCCGAGGAGCGCCTCGGGCAGATCCGGACGAACGGTGAGCGCCATCCGGTAATCATCGACGGCCCGGTTGAGCACCGCCTCGTCGTTCAGCGGAGTCCCCCGCTCCCGGAGAACCTCGGCGCGACCGAAATAGGCCTGGGCGTAGCTCGGGCGCAGCTTGATGGCCTCGCCAAACCTGTCGATCGCCGCGTCCCGGTTGCCGTTGGCGGCGAAGATGCGACCCAGGGCCTCCAGCGCTTCGGGCATCGGCTTGATCGCGTTGGCGTTGGTCAGTTCGTCAATCGCGGCGGCGACCTTGCCGGCCTGAAGGCTGGCCAGGCCGCGCGCCGTCAGAACACCGGCCTGACCATCAGCGGAAGACGGATCAGCCTCGACGGCGGTCGCGTACTCGCGCTGGGCAAGGTCGAAGCGCCCTTGCGCGATGAGAGCGGCGCCACGGTCCGCGGCGGCTTTGGCGGCGGTGGCGCCGGCCGGGGGCTTCGAAGCGGTCGCGGCCCCCTTCCCGGTCGCCGGCTTTCCGGCGGGCTTGGCTGGAGGCGGCGCAGACGGCGGGGTCGGCGCGGCGGCGATGAGAACCTGGGGTGGGACGACGAGCCCTTGCGCGGGCGGGGGCGCGACCGGCTGGGGGGCGGGCTGCGGCGCCGGCGGCGGTGTGGTGACGACGGGCCTGGGCGCCGGCGGGGGCGCGGCGACGACGGGCTTGGGAGCCGGCGGCGGCGGCGCGGTGACGACGGGCTTGGGCGCCGGCGGGAGAGTCACGGCTGGCGGCGGCGCGGATGGTAACGCCGCCGTCCGGGTTTCGGGCGGCGGCGTGATCGGCTTGGCGGGGGCCGGCGCCGCCGATGCGGGGGGCGGCGTCCGCACGGCAGGAGCCGGCGGGGGACTGAGGGCTGCCACCGCGCGCGGCGGTTCGGCCGGCGGTGTGGTCACAACCGGCGGCGAAACAGCGATCGCGGCAGGTCGTGGCGCCGGCGGAAGAGCGGTTGTAACGGCCTGAGGAGCGGGGGCGGACGGCGGGGCGGCGACCGGAGCCGTCGGCATCGCCGCCGTAACGATCGACGCTACAGCTTCAGGCCGGCGCGGAGGCGGGGGCGACGCCGCCAGCGCCGGGGCGGTGCGTTCTGGCTCCACCACCGCGCCGACAAAGACGTCTCCGGGCGGCAGGCGGGGATCGTACCCTGCCGGCCACGTCATCGACACAGGCGACTGGCCGTTGCAGGGCACGTCGACGCGCTTGGCGATGTCAAACCATGCCCGCAGCGCGTTCGACCGCCCGACGATGAAGCGCTCCCTCCAGGCGCCAACCGCGCTCTGCTCTTCGGTAATGACCTGTCGGAAGCGGTAGCCGCGTCCCTGGACGAAGCCCTGATAGTCCGCAAGGTAGCCGCGGCTTTCGTACTGGACGATCCGTTGCGTCAGTTCGCCGTCATAGGCGTCGAGGCGGTTGATGTAGGCGCCCAACGCATCGACTTCGCGATTTATCAGAGCCAGGTAGGCATCCCGCTCGCCCGCGGTTTCGTAGCAGGTCATCGCCCGGCGTTCGAGATCGCGAGCGAAGGGGAAGCGCGGCCGCATCGAGGTGAATGAGGGACTGGCCAGGCGGGGCGGCAGCTCCCGCTCGAAGGCGGCTACGGCGAGGGAGCGGCTGTTCACCTCCTTGGCCATGTCGAGATAGCGCCAGGCCTCGCCTTCGCCTGTCGGACGAAGCTTCAGCCGGGCCCGCCCCACCGCGACGTAGGCGTCGGCCAGCAGGGTGCTCGGCGGCGGGCCTTTGAGGATCTGGATCGCGGTTTGGGCGTTCCTTTCGGAGCCGTCGGCGTCACCTTCGTCGTAGGCCAGCAGCGCCAGCTGCAGATGGGCGGCGCCCTTGCCAGCGCGGGTCTGGATCTGTGCAGCCCTCTCCAGCGTGACGCGGGCGTCGGCCCGGCGTCCTGCCCGCCGATAGGCCTCGCCCAACAGGGTTTCCACTGAACCGCGCTTCAAGACGTCGTCGTACCTGTCGCGCGAACGCTCCAGCGCCGATATCGCCTCAGGCAGACGTCCGAGCCGGAGGTTTGCGGCGCCCTCAACGCGGCTACGCCGACCTTCAGCGCTGAACGGACCGTAGTCGCCGGTCTCCTCGACCTTGCGGGACCGCACGACATTCTGCACAGCCGTCTCGTACTCGCCATTGACGTAGGCGAGGACCGCCTCGGTGACGAGGCGGCCCCGCTCGTCGAAACTCTTGAACTCGGTCCGGTAGCGAGGCTCGAACTCGTCGGCAAGGATCTGGGCCTGTTTCAAATCACCGAAGTCCGCCATCTCAATGATGCGCTGCAGGTAGTCCGGCGGCAGTTCCCCGTTATTCGGCAGACTGGGCGGGGGGGGCGGCTGGGGGGCCTCGACTCGCGCCGGAGGCGGGGTGGGGGTGGGAGCAGGCACAGCCGCTGCTGCGGCGAGGGCGCCGCGGCCGAAGCCGGTCGACGCCGCCCGGATACCGCTCTGGGCGGGCGTCTGGATGACGGCATCCTGACCGAACCGGGACTGCAGATCGTCAAAGGTCTCTGTGATGGAGCGACCCGGCCGCAGCACGGTCCCTAGCTGCTCGGTCAAAAACCCCGACTTCAAGCGTGAGCCGGCCGAGATCAGGTAGATGTCCCGTTCCCGGGCCGACTGATCGCCGGCGCAGTTCCAGCCGAGATTGTCCAGCTCAGCCGAACGACGGCAACCATCCACGAACACGGTGACCAGGGCGCCCTTGTCGCGCAAACGCTGGGCCAGTCCGGTCAGATCGAGCGCGATGTTTCCGATCCCCGTCGCGGAGGTCGGCGTGGCGCCGGCCGCAAGGAGATAGTCACGGTTATTCACGCGCACCGCGTATCCGGAGTAGTAGAGCGCGACGACGGTGTTGGCGTCGACCTGCCCCTCAAGGCCAACCTCGGCGCGTCCCAGAGCCAGTAGTCCGGCATTTGACGCCGGTGTCACCTGATACCCGAGGCTCGTGAGTTTGGCCGAGATGGCGGCGCCGCCCGCGGCGACGTCGGGGCCCGCGGCTTCGTTGGTGATCACCAGCGCCACCCGGCGCGGCTCGGCCTGGCGCCCGGACACCGGGCCCGGGCCAAGCAGTCCAAGCCCCAGAGCCAATCCCAGTCCGATCAGTATGCGGGCCACACGCGCCTCGCCTCCTGGTCTCATGTTCAACCCCTAGAATCGCCCGGCCACGGGCGTCGGTCCTTGCCACACCAGCGTTCGACCATTGGCGTAGCAGCGTTGGGCGTCAAGCCTGCGACCGCCGGGCCAGGTCGATCTCGTCCTTCAGCGCCATGAACGCCGACAGCGCCGCGCCCTGCAGCAGGGAGGCCGCCGCAGCCATGGCGCCCTGGACATCCAGATAGTCCTTTGGATCGACCGCAACGCCGTCCTTGTGGACTTCGTAATGCAGGTGGGGGCCGCTGGAGACGCCGATGTTGCCCGACAGCGCGACCAGCTGCCCCTGTGCGACGCGGACGCCCGGTTCAATGCCGGGAGGAAAGCCGCTCAGGTGGCCGTACCAGGTCTCCAGACCGCCCTCGTGCCTGAGCTTCAACAGGACGCCAAAGCCCCGCGCAGCGCCGGCATAGTCCACCACGCCGTCGGCGGCGGCGAAGATGTGGGTCCCGATTCCGCACCCGAAATCGACGCCCTTGTGCATCCGGATGTCGTGAAAGACCGGGTGTTTGCGCTCGCCGAACAGCGAGGTGATCCGCGCGCCGTCCAGAGGGGTGCGCATGAAGGCGCGCTTGGTGTTGCGGCCCCGATCGTCGAACCAGCCCTCGTCGGCGCCGGGCGGCCGGAAGCGGTAGAGATAGCGATCCTTGCCGTCGGCGCTCATGAAGGCGAACAACAGCCGGGGTGTGCCGACCACATTGCCGCGCGCGTCGTGCTGTTCCTGGTGGACCACCTCGAACTGGTCGCCTTCGCGAACTTCCTGGGCGATGTCGAAGTCGAAGGCCAGCGCCTCGGCGAACTGGGTCATCAGGTCGGAACTGAGGCTGTCGACTGCCGATGCGTAAAGGCCGTCGCGGTTCACCTGCCCGCGCGGGTGGGCGACGAGACGGCGCATCAGCTCGGCGGCCAGCACCTGGGCCGTGAAACCGTCGCCCTGACGGGTGAGCTGGTAGCCGGTGCCGTCGATGGCCCGCCGAAGCTCCGCCGCCATCAGCCCGGGTCGATCGCCGGCTGCGTTGCGAAGCCGCAGAATCAGATGCATGCGACCGGGGTTGGCGCCGGCCACGCCGCGCAGCGCCTCCACCGCGGCGCTGATCTCTTCGGGCGGTACGCGATAGTTAGCGAGGCGCTCCTCCAGACCACGGTACCCGTCAACGGCCGGCGCGGTGTAGGAATTCTCGTCATCGGCCCGCAGAGCGGGCGCTGGCGGCGAAGCGCTGGAGGTCAGGCCCGCCGTCTGGCGGCCGCGCAAGGCGGCGACTCCGAAGCCGCCCGCCGCGAGGGTCAGGACGCCGCCTCCGCCGAGCAGGAGAAGGCGCCGGTCGAGCCCGGCCCGCACAGGCGGTTCGCTCGATCCGGCCGGGGTCGAACGGCCCCAGGAGCGCGGGTCGAAGGAGCCGGAATCCGGGGCGTCAGGGGCGGGGCGGGCGGCCGTCCCGGCCGGGGGCGCCTTCACCCAGGTTCGCGGATCCAGCGACGGGACATCGACGGGCGGCGGACCTGCAGGTTCACGGTCACCCTTCATTCGCCACTTGCTCCCTTCCCGTCCTGACCAATAAGGGTTTAGCTCGAAGCTTCGCAATCCACATCTCGTCGTGGGATGGGCGATTCGGACGGCAGGGGGTCGTGGATGGCTGGCGAAAGCCGTGTTGCCTGGCGCGAAGGCGCGTTTCTGCGCCCGCAGCATTTCCAGCAGCAGGATCGCTTCGTCGAGGCGCTGGTCGAGGCTCGCGCCGGGGCGTTGACGCCCTATCCGTGGGGCGTCCGGGAGCTGGTCGTCAGCGAAAGTCTGCTGCAGCTGGGAAAGTTCGGCGTCGAACGGTGCCTCGCCATCCTTCCCGACGGTACGCCGGTACGGATTCCTGCGGACTCCCCGCCGCCGGATCCCATCGACATCCCGGTCGCGACCCGTGACGCGGTCATCTACCTGACTCTGCCGGCTCGGCAACCGGGCGCGATCGAGTTCGCCACGGCGAGCCAGGGACGCTCGACCATCCGCTTCACGGTCGATGAAGAGGCCGTCCACGACGCCTACGCCGACGAGCGCCTGTCCGAGGAGATCGAGATCGCCCGGCCGAACCTGGCCTTCGGGATCACGGCCGAACACACCGAGGGCCGGGTCGTCCTGGCGCTGGCCCGGATCCGGGAGGTCAACGGTGGCCGCGTGGTGCTGGACGACCAGTTCATTGCGCCGACGCTCGATGTCCGGGGTTCCGCCCGGCTGAAGGCCATGATCGTCGACATCGCGGGCCGCGCCGAACAGCGGGTTGACGAACTGGCGGTTCGTGCGGTGGAGGCCACGCGCGGTGGAGCCGAGACCTTTGCCTCGTTCCTTCTACTTCAGGCGCTCAATCGCTGGGGCCCCGTGCTGGCGCACCAGCGATCCCTGCCGGCCGTCCACCCCGAGCGGCTCTATGAAACCTTCGTCGGCATGGCCGGAGAGATCGCGACCCTCGCGCTGCCGCAGCGCCGGCCGCCGGTGTTCCCGACCTACGATCACGAGAACCTTCAGGCGGTGTTCCAGCCGCCGTTCGAACTGCTTCAGGCGGCGCTTTCGATGGAGATCGCCCGGTCGGCCGGGCAGCTGAAGCTGGAGCCGGTCGGCCCCGGCGCCTACACCGCCCGGGTCGAGGACCATGGCATCTTCCAGAACGGCAGCCTCTACCTCGCGGCGCGCGCCGCCGCGCCACCCGAGGCGATGCTCGCGCGCTTCGCCTCGCTGGTTAAGCTCGGCCCGGTGACACGGATGCGGGAGATCGTCTCCAGCGCGCTGCAGGCCGGCGTGCGGATCACCCCGACGCCGACGCCGCCGCCTCAGGTGCGGGTCATGCCGGGCTTCCTGTACTTCGAACTCGACCGGTCCTCGCCCGACTGGCCGGAGTTGACCAAGGCGCCGGCGATCGGGCTGCACGTGGCCGGAGACTGGCCCGATCTCGAACTCGAACTCTGGTGGGTCAAGCGGAGCGGCTCATGAGCGACCCGAACGGCTCTGGCCCGAACCGGACAGTCTTCCAGCCCTCCCCGCTGTCGCAGATGCGGGGCCAGGCCGCGACTCCGCCGCCCGCGGCGGAGGCCAGCTATCAGCCGCCCCGCCCGGCGGGCGTACGTGACGACATTCCCGAGGCCCCCGAGGGACTTGCGCCGCGAAACCCGATGATGACCAGCGCGGCGCCCTTGCTGGCGCTGCTGGCCTCTATGCGGTCCGGGCGGGCCCGGATGAAGCTTCCGGACCTGCACAAGCAGGCCGCGGCCGATATCGAGCTGTTCCGGCGCGATCTGGCCGGCGTCTACAACGAGGAAGAACTGCGCCGGGCGACCTACGCCCTGGCCGCCACCGCCGACGATATCGCGTTGAACCTGCCGTTCGAGGAGGCCGACGTCGCCGCCTGGGCCCAGCGCAGCCTGGTGGTGCGGTTCTTCCACGAAGCGATCGGCGGCGACCGCTTCTGGCGCCTGCTGGAGGAAATGGTCGCGAGGCCGGCCGAATACGCAAACCTGCTCGAACTGTACCACGCCTGCATGGGCGCCGGTTTCGAAGGCCGCTACCGCGTCATGCCCGGCGGCCGCCCGCAGCTGGAAGCGCTGATGCAGCAGGTGTTTCGCGCCCTGCCCCATCCGCCGACCCTCTCGAAATCGGAGCTGTCGCCCCGCTGGCGCGGCGTCGAGGCGGCGGCCACTTCGGTCGGACCGTGGACCCGCGTGGCGATCGTCGCCGCGGCGGCGGCCGGGGTCCTGCTGGTCATCTTCCTGGCGTTGCACACCTGGATCGGCTTCGCCGGCCGCGATGCTCGCGAAGCGGTTGCGAAGCTCGTGCCTGACGATCCGCTGAGCCTGTCGCGCCAGGCGCCGCCGGTGACCACCCAGGCCAGCAGCCAGGGCGACAGCATCCGCAAGCGGCTGGCCGCGAGGATCCAGGCCGGCCAAGTTCAGGTCATCGACGAACCGACGTCAATCCGTGTGCGGACGATGGTGGGCGGCCTGTTCGCGCCGGGCTCGGACCGCGTGATGCCGGCCTATGACGGCCTCTTCCAGGAGGTTGCACAGGCGCTCAACGCCGAGCCGGGCGCGATCAAGGTCGAGGGCCATACCGACTCCGACCGCCCGCGCGGCGGCCTGACGTTCACTGACAATCGCCAGTTGGCTCAGGCGCGGGCCGACGCGGCCGCCGCGACCATCCGCGGCGCCCTGACGGACAAGGGCCGGCCGGTCACCGCCGAGTCCTTTGGCGACGCCCGGCCGTTGAAGCCCAACGACTCGCCCGCCGGCAAGGCCGGCAACCGCCGCGTTGAAGTGGTCATCGAGCGGAGCGGTCGATGAAGCGCGTCCTGAAGCTGCTCGCCAACTGGTGGGTCCTGTCGGTCACCGCAGCGGTTGTAGCCGCGCTGCTCGTGTCCCTGGTTCTGCCGATGCTGGTCCACGGCCTGCGCCCACTGCCCTGGCGGCTGGCGCTGGTGGGCCTGGTTGCGCTCATCTGGGGTCTGGCCTTCCTGTGGCGGTTCCTCGCCGCCCGCCGCGCCGCCGCAAAACTGGCCAGCGCGCTTGAGTCCGAATCCGCCAAGGCGGGCGACGAAAGCGCCGTTCTCGCCGGCCGGATGAAGGACGCCCTCGCCAAGCTCAAGGCTGACGCGCGCGGCCAGCGCAACTACCTCTACAGTCGCCCCTGGTACGTGATCATCGGCGCGCCGGGCTCGGGCAAGACCACCGCGCTGCTGAACTCCGGTCTGCGCTTCCCGTTCTCGGACACCGCGCTGAAGGGCGTCGGCGGGACCCGCAACCTCGACTTCTGGTTCGCGGACGAGGCTGTGCTGGTCGACACCGCCGGCCGTTACACCAGCCAGGACTCGTTCGAAGCGCGGGACAAGGAGGGGTGGGACCGGTTCCTGTCCCTGTTGCGCGTCAACCGGCCACTGCAGCCGATCAACGGCGTCATGGTCGCCATCGGCATGGACACCCTGGCCGGCGCCGACCGCGCGACGCTGGACCGCCACGCCGACACCATCCGCCGCCGCCTGCTTGAGCTGCGTGAAGGCCTTCAGACCATCGCCCCCGTCTATGTGGTCTTCACCAAGTCCGACCTGATCGCCGGCTTCCGTGAGTTCTATGACGACCTTGATGTCGAGGGACGCCGGTCCGTGCTGGGCGCGACGCTGCCTGTCGACGGCCCGCGCCAGCCGGCCAACCTTGCCCTGGCCTTCGACGAGGTGGCGCAGGCTGTGGCCGACCGGGCTTCCGGACGCATCCAGGCCGAACTCGACCCGCGTCGTCGCGGCCTCATCATCGGATTCCCCGCCCAGCTCGAATGCCTGCGCGACAGCGTGGTGCGGCTGCTGGCAGGCGCCTTCCCGGCCGAGGCGGCGGAACAGGCGGCGGAGCTGCGCGGCTTCTACTTCACCAGCGGCGTCCAGGAGGGCACGCCCCTTGACGCCCTGCTCGGCGCGACGGCCGCCCTGGCTGAGGTCGAACCCGACCGCAGCGGTCGCGGACGCGCCTATTTCATCAACCGCCTTCTGAACGAAGTCATCTTCAAGGAAGCGGGCCTGGCGCGTCAGACCCCTGAGGCCCGCAAGCGCGACGCCGCGATGGTCACCGCCGCCTACGCCGGCATCGCTGCGGCCAGCGCCCTGCTCGTTCTGGCGTGGACAGCCAGCTTCGTGGCCAACCTCGGCTACCAGCGGAAGGTGCTGGCCGTGGCGACCGCGCTGCAGCCCTCGTTGCACGGCGTCGACATGCGTGAGGTCAGCGCCGCCGATCCAGGTCTCGCCGACGTGCTGCCGATGCTCGACAGTCTGCGCGGCCTGCCGGGGGGCTACGACGAACGCCGGGCCAAGGGCTTCCCGCGCTTCCCGCTCGGACTCGGCATGCACGACAACGGCCTGAGCCGTGACGTCGAAGAGGCATACCTCGACGGCCTCCAGCGGATCATGCTGCCCCGTCTGATGCTGCGGATGGAGGACTTCCTGCGCGAGAACCGTCAGGCCCCGGTTGAGCTGTACTCCGGCCTGCGCGCCTATCGCCTTGTGTCGGGCGACGCGCCGGTGAAGATCCACAAGCGCGATATCGCGGGCGCCGGCGACTGGGTGATGGCCGACTGGAGCCGCTACAGTCTGGCCGGCGGCGACCTGACCACAGCGCGCGCGGGGCTCGGCAAGCACCTGACCGCGCTGCTCGATGATCCGGAAATAGGCCGGGTCTGGGGCGGCAGCCGCCAGGCGCCGTTTGATCCGTCGCTGGTGACCAGCACCCAGACCCTGCTGCTGGCCCAGCTCACGCCCGGACAGCGCGGCTACGCGATCCTGCGCGACCTGCCGTCCGATGGTCAGCCCTGGCGCACCGGCGTGCCGACCGACAAGCTGCGCGCCTTCGCCAACCCGGGACAGGTCGAGGCCCTGTCGGTGCCCTACCTGTTCACCCGCGAAGGCTACTTCAAGCAGTACCAGGCCAACCTGCCCAAGGTGATCGAGCAACTGGCCAGCGAGGGCTGGGTGCTGGGCGACCAGTCGAGCATCCCGGCGGGCGCTCGACTCGGCCTCGCCTCCGAGATCGGCCAGGCCTACGCCGCGGACTACAGCCGCCGCTGGCGCGAAGTGCTGGCGGCCCTCGCCCCGGCCGACTACGTGCGGGACGACGCCGCGGCCCAGGCCCTGTTTGCGCCGCCGTCGCCGCTTACCACCATCCTCGACCGGGTGAAGCGAGAGACCAACCTGTCCCTGCCGGGCAAGAAGGTCCCCGCCGTCGGCGGGCTGGACGCCGGCGCCCGGATCACAGCCGACTTCGCAACCCTGTCGGGCTTCGACTCCGCCGCCTTCGTCAACCTGGTCAAACAGGTGAAGGAAGCCTCGCTCAAGCCCGCTTCGGACCCGATGGCGGGGCCGGCCCTTCAGGACGCCAGCAGCAAGCTGCGGCTGATGGCGATGAGCATCCCCTCCGACGACCTTCGCCCCTTCGTCGCCGGGGCGGCGGGACAGGTCGACCAGGCCGGCGTGTCGGTGTCCGCCGACGCGCTAAAGCTGGAGTACCAGCAGACCATCCTGCCCGTCTGCCAGCGGGTGACGGGCCTTGCCTATCCGTTCGTGCGCAGCGCCGCTTCCGACGCGAGCCGGCGCGAGGTCGCCGAGTTCTTCGGTCCGGGCGGCATCCTCGACCAGTTCGTGAAGGGCAAGCTGTCGCAGCATATCGATGTGACCGGTCCCTTCTGGCGCTGGCGTTCTGACGACCCGGTGGCCCAACGCTTCGTCTCCAGTCCGCAGCGCTTCCAGGAGGCTCGCGACCTGCAGCTGCTGATGTCCGACGGCCTGCAGATGCAGATGACGGCGGTCAGCTTCAGTCCCGGAGTCGATGCGGTCGAAGTCAAGATCGGCAGCGCCAGCCACATCTTCCGGCGCGACAACGCCCAGCCGGTGGACTTCCGCTGGACCCCGAACGACAACGCCACCGCCAGCATCACCTTCCAGGGCACGTCTGACTATCTGTACCAGAGCGGCGAGTGGCCACTGTTCCGGCTGTTCGGGCCACCGACCCAGATGGCCAACACCGGCGACGCCGTCCGCACGACTTTCGCCAAGGGCTCATCCTCGGTGACCTTCCGGGTCGTGCTGCCGCGAACCATGCGCAATCCCTTCCGCGATGGCCCCTGGGGCTTCCGCTGTCCTGCGGAGCTGTAGCGTGAGCGGATCGCCCTTCCTGTTCGGCAAGCTGCCCACCCACGGTGACTTCGTCTCCCGCGGTCTTGAACCGGAGTTCGAGCGGGTATGGGACGACTGGGCGAGCGCCGAGATCGCCTCCGCGCGCGAACAACTGGGTGACGGGTTCGACGAGGCGCACGACGCCGTGCCGCCCTGGGGCTTTGTCTGCGGGCCCGGCCCCCTGGGCGAAGGCTGGCGGTGGGGGGCGATCGCCGCCTCCATCGACTCCGCCGGCCGCCGATTCCTGATCATCGCCGGCCAGGATGGTCTTGAGCAGGCCGAGGCCGCTTTTGCCGGCCTGACCGGCGCCCTCGCCGCCGAATCCGCGATTCGCCGTATCCTGGTCGAGGGTCTTGAGGCAGACGCGGCCCTGGCCGCGATCGGCGAGCCCGCGACGTCGCCCGACGCCCTTGCCGCGGCCAAGGCTCTCGACGCCCAGGCGGCCGAGGGCGTGTGGTGGGCTTTCGGCGACATCATTCAACCCGTGGCGTCCAACGCGCCAGTTGCCGGCTTCGTCGCCGGCGCGCTCGATCGCATCGCGGTCCTGCTGAAGGAGGCAGCATGAGGTCAAACCTTCGCTTTTCCGCCGCGGCCCAGACCCATGAGGGTCGGGTTCGAACGGTCAATGAGGACTCGATGATCGTCCGTAGCGATATGGGCCTTTGGGCCGTCGCCGACGGCATGGGCGGGCATGAGAACGGCCAGTGGGCGTCCCGGGCCATCGTGGAGGCCCTGGCCGCCGTCACCGCCACCGGCGACTTCGAGACCGATCTGGCCAACGCCCGAGAGGCGCTGTCGGCCGCCAACGCCCGCATCCAGACCGAGGCCGACGGCCGCGGAAAGCGGATGGGTTCGACCGTGGTCATGCTGATGGCCGACGGGGCCAGCTACGCCTGCGCCTGGGTCGGCGACAGCCGGTGCTATCGCCTGCGCGACAAGCGCCTCGAACAACTGACCCGCGATCACACCCAGGTCCAGGACATGATTGATCGCGGCCTGTTGACCGAGGAGACGGCCGCCGGCCACCCGATGTCGCACGTGCTGTCGCGGGCTGTCGGCGTCGAGGATGAGCTGCGGGTCGATGTCGTCACCGGCGAACTGCGCACGCCCGACATCTATCTGCTGTGCAGCGATGGCCTGAGCGGGCTGGTATCCCCGGAGGAGATCGAGGCTCGCCTGCTGGCGTCGGATCCGGCGACGGCGGCGCGAGAACTGCTCGAGCTGACCCTGTCGCGAAACGCCCCGGACAATGTCACCATCATCACCGTGGCCTGCGAAGAGATGACGGCCCTCACCCTCCCGGGAGCCGTATAGTTCATGTCTCAGGACCCTGAAGACGAAGACGGCCCCGCCAAGACGGTGTTCGAGCCGTCGCCCCGCCCGGCCGGCGGGGACAAGAGCGCGGCCGAGGACGCCTGGTTTTCCGGCGAGGTCACGCCGCCGGTGGAGGCGGATGTCCCGAGCGACGGCGACGAACCCGCCGCCGCACCCCGGGGGCGTCGGGGACGCAAGGCCGCGCCGCCGCCGTCGACCATCCTGCAACCCAGCGCGCCGCCTCCGGCCGCCACGCCGCCGCCCATGGCGACCGGCGCCCCGTTCAGCGCGCCCGGCGCGACACCGGCCGGGCGAGTCAGCATCGGCTCGGTCCTGAATCACATCTTCGAGGTCCGGCGCTTCATCGCCCGCGGCGGGATGGGCGAGGTCTACGAAGGCGTCAACGTCAACACCGACGAAAAGGTGGCCATCAAGGTCATCCTGCCGCACCTGGCCGCCGACCCCAATGTCCAGGCGATGTTCCGCAAGGAGGCCCGCACCCTCACGCGCCTCAGCCATCCGGCGCTTGTGCAGTACCGGGTGCTGGCCAACGAGCCCGAGCTGGGCGTGCTCTACATCGTCACCGACTTTGTCGACGGCGTCGGACTGGACCAGCTGATCGGCAAGATCACTGTCACGCCGGCCGATCTGCTCGCCCTCACCCAGCGGCTGGCCAACGGCCTGCGGGTCGCGCACGACCTGGGCGCCATTCACCGCGACATCTCGCCGGACAACATCCTGCTGCCGGGCGAGAAGATCTCGACAGCGACGATCATCGACTTCGGCATCGCCAAGGACCTGGACGCCTCGCACGCGACGATCGTGGGTGACGGCTTTGCGGGCAAGCTGGCCTTCGTGGCGCCCGAGCAGTTCGGCGACTTCGGTCGCGAGATCGGGCCGTGGACTGACATCTACAGCCTGGGCCTGGTGATGCTGGCCGTTTTCAACGGCAAGCCCATCGACATGGGCTCGACCCTGGTCGAGGCGGTCGACCGGCGTCGGGCGGGCCCCGACCTGTCGATCCTGCCCGCCCCGCTGCAGCCGTTGTTCGGGAAGATGCTGGCGCCCAATCCCAAGGACCGCTTCCGGTCCATGGAGGAGGTTACCCAGGCGATCACGGCGGTCGACCTCAACGCCCCGGCCGGCCGCAAGACCGCGCCGCCGCCGCCCAGGAAGGTCGCCGACAAGGCTCCGCCTCCGCCGCGCGCCCCCAAACCGGCCCCGGTCGACAGGGGCGAGCGGCGTCTGCCGTTGCCGATGCCGGCGATGGTCGCCATCGCGGTGGGCGGGGCGGTGCTCCTCATCGGCCTGCCGCTGGCGCTCATGCTGGGCCGCGGCGACGACGCCGGCGGCGACGTTGAGACCACCGCCGCCGCAACCGTCGACCAGAAGCTGCAGTCGATCAGCTGCTCATGGCTGGAGCCTGACGGCGGGCCGGACAGCACCCGCCTGAAGGGCGCGGCGAGCTCGGGCTTCGAGGGGCCGACCAGCCAGCGCGTTCAGGGGGCCGACACCTCGGGCGTCATGTTCATCCAGGGCCAGTCCTGTTCGCTGCTCGAGGCGGTGCGTCCGCTGAAGGCCGCTACCGTGCCGGGCGCCGAATGGGTCAAGGCGGCCAGTCCCTCCTTCACCCCCGCCCGCCAGGCCGAGTGCGGCGATGATCCGCGCGTGGCGCTGGCCTATGTCGACGTCGACACCGCCACGGCCAGCGGCGAGGACATGGCGCTGTACCTGATGCGTCCGGGTGGCACGGTGCAGGCGGTGTTCCGCAGCAAGGCGCAGATCCGCGCCGGGTCAGGCCTGATCACGAGCGCCTCCCCGTCGGGGACCAACCGCACCCGGATCGGCCTGTGCAACGACCTGCAGGGCCCCTACGGCCTGCTGGCGCTGCGCGGCGCCGGACCGTTCACAGCCGACACCGGCGGCGGCGGCCCGATCGCCAACCGCCTCGCGGAGGATGCGAAGGACAAGGGCTGGACCTCGCAGATGGACTGGTATCGCGTCGAGCCGGCGCCGGCCGCCGCGGCCGCGCCGCCGCCGGCCCCCCTGCGCCCCGCTGTCGCCGCCCCCGCGCCGGCGCCCAAGCCGAAGGCCGCGCCGCCGAAGGTCGTGGCCCCCAGGCCGAAGCCCAAAGTAGAACGCGCAGCGCCCGCGCCGGCGCCGAAGCCCGCGCCGTCCAGGCCCGCCTGCGACCCTGCGCTGGGCTGCGACTAGCCTCCGGGCCCCGGCAGATCGCTCAGGCGGTTGGGCGGGGCAGGGTTTCGACGACCAGCCGGCCGGCGGCGAGGCTGTAGCGCAGACTGGCGGCGCCATCCTCCGACTCGACGATGTAGCGGTCGATGTCGGTGAACCACGGCGCCAGCTCGGCGGGTTCGACCAGCGGTATGTACGTGCGGAACACCCGCGGGTCCCAGAAACGGAACAGCACCGGGCCGGTCCCGTCCGGCAGCCGCGCCTGGGTGAAATGTCGGAGGCGGCGGCGCACGACCGGCAGCGAGGCCGTAGACGAGATAAGCAGCCCCCACGCCCGGCCCCAACCCTCGCCTCGCCAGAGCCGCGACAGTGGATCAGTCGGCGCCAGCTCAACCAGATGCGGCGAGGCCGCCTTCAGTTGCGGATGCAGTTTCCCCTCGAACAGGCAGGCCGCGGCCTCGGGCTCCAGCCGCTGGACATGGGCGTTCAGCCCCGGGTCGGCGGCGAGGTCGAGGATGGCGTAGAGGGTGGGGGTGGTCACTGCGCCCCGCCCGCCTTCTTGAAGCAGGCCTCGCAGAACGGCGCGCCGGACTTCCAGGCGTCGATGAGAACGTTCAGCTGCTGGATGACCTCGGTATGGGCGAAGGAGACGCTGCCCATCGCCAGCGCGGCGCCGCCGCCGCCGCCGCCTGCCTTTGTTTCGCCGATGATCACGGTCGGCAGACCGGCGACGACGGTTCCGCCGTGGGCGGTCTGGTCGCCGATCCGGGCTGCGGCCTTCTTGTTGACGAAGACGCCGCTGGAGCCCTTGGCGATTGCGTCCGGCGGACCAACGCAGACAGCCTGGTCCCCGACCCGCGCCTGCGGCAGCTTGCCGGTCAGGACATTGGGCGAGCCTTTCGAGATGGGACCGCCGACATGCGGAATCGGCGGCGTGCCCGGGATGACCATCGGGCAGGTGTGCATGTCGGTGATGCGGGCGGCGGGCGGCATCAGAGGAAGTCCTTCACGAACTGGTCGTCCTCGAACAGGACGAGCGGCCCGTCCGGCGGCCATTTGTAGGATTTCTTGTTTTCGCTGTAGCCAAAGAACTCGGCCAGCTTGTTGCCCCGCATGATCTTGACGCTGAAGGTCGTGCGCTCCGACCGCAAACTCGACCTTTTGGGCTTGAGGTCCAGGGAGTCGAAGTTACCTTCGTAGATGTAGCGGACGCCGCCTTCGACCTGCCCCGTCACCGTCCCGTAGTAAGCGGCCACCGTGATATCCCCCGTCGCCGATACGGTCGCGCCATACCAGCCATTGCCGCTGATCGCGACCGGCGCGTCGCCCTTCCCGATGTCGAAGGCGAGTTCGGCGCTTCCGGTGCACTTCGCCTCCACCGACAGCGTCGCACTGGCGATCCACGCGGCGATGAACTTCATTTGCCCCTCAATGCCCACGTTCAGTGAGCCGGAGGCGAGGGTCAGGCTGACGCCAAGCGTCCAGCGGCAGTCCGAGGTATCGATGTAGTAGGCTGGACCGGTGATGGGAGCAGTCGGAATGCGCCAGTGCCGGAAGCCCGCCGTGCCGGCGAAGAGCGAAAACTCGAAACCGATCGTCGCGGTGACGGACGCGGGCGCCGCCGCTTTCAGGCCGCCGTTGATGATCTGTCGAGCAAGATCAATCGCATCACCTACGGCCTCAGCGGTGTCGGTGACCCTCTTGACCATGCCGGCGACATCGGCGGTCGAGAGGTCGGCGCCGTTGCGCATGACCCTAAGCGCAGCCTTCCCCGAACCCGTGGCGGACGACAGCTTGTCGCCGAGAGCCTTCGCTCTGCCAGGCCCCTCATCGTCCATGTCATCGACGGCCTTCCCGAAGCGGTGTTCGGCCCCCGGATCAACCTCGCCGACGGCAGACAGGCTTGCGGTCTTCCGCTCGACCGACAGGGTTGTAGTGCTGTCCTTCGCTGCGATCGTGGCAGAGGAAGAAGAGCTGCTCGACGCCCCCGAACGATAGCTGTTGGAGCTGCTTTCGTAGTCGGCGCTGTTGTCGCCGGCTCGACCCGCCAGCTTGGTGGACGACGAGGTCTCGCTTGCGCCGCCATGATAGGCCGTGCTCGTCTCACTTCGAGCAAACTTCAGGGTTAGTCCGGCCGGCAGGGCGTACTCCAAGCGCCATTCGTCCCGGGCAGTCATCCGGGCGAGGGCTGTGAAGGATCCTCTCGCCGCGCCTGACGATGGTGCGGCGCAGCCCGCGACCGTGAACTCCTGCTCAATGGTTGCAGGCGATACGAGTTCCGAAAACCCTGTCCACTTCCAGAGCTGCGCGAAAAACTTCGTGTACTCGAAATCCTCTGTCTCGATAGACATGAGGATGTCCTCGCTCTGAAGACCACGCTGCGCGAACTGGTCCTTCGAGTAGGGCATGACTGCCGGGTGAAGTTCGCAGCGTTCGCTCGCGCTGGTCTTCACGGACGCCCGGGCGAACTTCTCCTGAGCCTTGTTTCCGCCGTCGAACTGGCCGGCTCCGGCGCGCCCCGCCACCGCGTAGTCCGTCTCGATCGCAATCACGGCCGAATACCTGTCCAGCAAGGGCCAGGCCTCGTGGTCTCTGGGCAGGTTCGCCGGCTTGGACTGTCCCGCCTTCCTGACCGTGTTGCTGACCGTGTGCGTCGGGCCGTCCTTGATCGCGAGCTTCAGCTCGATCCTGTCGACGTCACAGAACTTTGCGGGCCTCTCCGTCGTACCGGCCTGACAAACCGTCACCGTACCGCCCGCAGGCTGTTGACGACCCGTAGCGCCACTACCCACGAGCCGCCTCCAGCAGACTTAGGATCTGCATCGATTTCAACCAGCCCGGCCGTTCATCGTCGGTGAGGATGTCGCGCATCTCGGGCGTCTCGAGCGCGGCGCGGCCGCGCGGCCAGCAAGCGACCAGAACCGGTTCGACATCCGCTTCCATTCGCACGCCAAAGGCCGCGAGGAACGTCACGACGGCCCCGATGTGGTCGAGGATTTCCGGGTCGACGCGACCGTTCGGCGACACCAGCGGCGACACGCGCGCGCAATACTGCGAAAGCGTCATCCGCTCCAGCGCCTGCATCTGCGCCTGCGTGATCGCGACCGCTCGAACCACCTGCCCCGCCCTTTCAATATCGACCATCCCGGATAAGGTGGATCAGGTCAAACCACGAAGCGAATGATGACAACCTCGATCTGGATGACTTTGGCCACGCCCGCGGGGAAGGCAGATCTTTATCTCAACGACATCCCGGTTATCCGGCTCGGCGCACAGCACGCGGTTCGCATGCCGGTCAACGAGTACGCCCTGCGCGGGTCAAACATCGCGAGCATCCGGCCGTCTCGCGCGACCGGCGTCTGGAGCGCGGGCGGAGAGGTCACGCTCAAGGTCGAACAGGCCCGGTTCGACGGCGATACGCTCGCCGGTCTCGTCACCCTGCTGGAGACCTCGGCGACGGTGACCGCGGGACAGCAGGGCGAGACAGGGCTGGGCGCGTTCAGCGCGGATGTTGGCTCGGCGCCCGATCTGGGAGGGCTGTTGCAGCTGGATCCGAGCGCCACGCCGCGCATCGCCGCCGAGCTGCGTCGTCTGGCCGGACTGTGGCGTGAGCGCGACTGGGACCAGTTGCTGCTCTACCTCGACGCCTACATCCGCCAGTACGTCGCCGCCTACGGCGTGGAAACGCGCGACGCCTATGCCGAAAGCTTCTTGCGTATGGCCGCCAGCTTCATGGAGGTCGGCGAGGTCGAGTTCGACGAGCGCGACCTCGACCTCGACATCTGCGCAAGCGGCCGGCTGGCCGACTGCCTGTCGAGGCGCGGCGGCGCGGCGATAAAGGTCCGCCAACCGGACGGCGACGTCTATGACTTCAACCTTATCGTCGGGATACGCGGGCAGGACGTCGTCGCCGTCCGCTGACGCGTCCGTCACCACCGCCCCCCGCCCGACGCCCGTTCGTACGCCTCGCGGAACGCCTTGGCGAAGACGTCCATGAAGGCTTCGTCGGAGCCCTCGACCACGCCTTCGAACTCGCGCTCGTAGGCTTTCCAGAGGTTGGCTTCCCGGGCGCCGGGCAGGATCTTGGACAGCAGGCCGCGGCTTTCGGCGCGGTCGCGGATGGCCTGGGGGCTGAAGCGGTCAAGCGTCGACCTCAGCGCGCCCTGCATGGCGGCCAGGGTGGCCATCTGGTGGGCCTGGAGGTCCTTGAAGGCGTCGTCCACGGCGCGTTCCGCGTCGAGGTAGCCGCGCTGCGGCGGGCCCAGAAGCTGGAGCAGCGCCTGGTCGGGGGTGCGGCTGAACTTCAGCGGGTTGTTGCCGTCGGGGTTGAAGGCGGTGCCCTGCGCGCCGAGCTGGGCCTTGGCGCGGGCCCGGGCCTCGAGCATCACCACGAGGCCGGAAACCAGACGGTGCAGCAGGGCGCCGGCGGTGGCCCCGGCCTTTTCCGGCGGGCCGATGTCGGCGGGCTTGAGCCCGGTGCTGGCCAAAAGCGCCGCCCAGGCGGCGGCGTCCGGCGAAGCGGCCGGCGCAGGCCGAGGCGCAGCGGCGCCGGCGGCTCCGGCGGCTCCGGCGGCGACCGGCGGCGCGGTGGCGGGCGCCGGCGCGCCCCAGCGGCCGTCGAAGCCGCCACGGCCCCAGTCGACGCGGTTGCTCTCTTCCAGCTTGCCCCAGACGTCCTCGACCGGGGCCGGCGGCGGCGGGGTCCAGGACTCGGCCATGGCGCCGCGGCCGCTGAGCGCCGAGGCCGGCGCGGACCAGTCATCCTGCGCGGCGGGCGATCCCCAGGTCCCGGCCGGTTCAGCCGCCCAGCCGTCCCGGTGGGTGGCCGCCTGCGCCTGCCAGTCGGACACCGGCGGCGCGACCGGCTGGGGCGCGGGCGGAGGGGCGTCAAATCCCATGCCCGGGGAGACGGCCGGCGCAGGCGCGGGGGCCGGCGCGTCCCAGCCGTTCCAGCCCCCCGCCGGTTCCGGTGGGGGCGCGGCCCGGGGGGCGGCGGCGTTGTCCAGCCGCGTCGAGACGCGATAGTGGCCGATGGCCAGCTCATCCCCGTCCGCCAGCCGGTGCGGCGCGGCCAGCCGCTCCTTGGCGCCGTTGACGAACAGGCCGTTGGTCGAACGGTCGACGAGCCAGTAGTCGCCGTCCCTGAACTCCACCTCGCAGTGGGTGCTTGAGATGTAGTTGCGCGGGTCGGGCAGGCTCCAGTCGGCGTGCGGCGAGCGGCCGATCACCGCGCCATGGCGGTCCAGCACCAGCCGGGTGCTCTCGCCGTTGTCCAGCTTGTCGAGGTTGGTGATGCTCAGGGTCAGGGCCATGACGATCAGGTCGCCTGGCCTGCGGCGATGGCCGAGCCGGCGCCAAGACTGGCCGCCAGCGCCGCGTCCATGTCCGCAGTGCGTGCGGCGGCGGTCAGGATGGCCCCGGCCGCGAATCGGCCGGCGGCGTCCCGCGGGGCCGGCAGGATCTCGGCCTCCGGAGGGCTCATCGAGCCGCCGGAATAGAAGGCGGCCAGCGCGGCGAGACGAGCGGGACTGTCGGGCTCGGCGTCTTCCGCCGCTGTCTGAGCGGCGCGCCGCCGGTCCTCGGTCGGGTCCTGAACCCAGAGCAGCGCGGCCTTCAGGGCGCGGGCGTCAGCCTCGTCAGCGGGCGCGCCGAGGTCCCGGACCATGCGGGCCGCCCAGGCCACCGCCTCCCAGCGCGGCAGCGCCTGAGACAGGAACTCCACGGCGTCGGCGTCGCGGCCGGAGGCCCGCAGCGCGTCGAAATAGGCGCGGGGCGGATTGGCGGCCGGCGGATCTTCAGGCGCGGCTTTCCAGCCGAGGATCGCCGTGATCTGCCCCGCTTCGGTCCACTTCACCCTGGTCCAGCCGTCACTCGCCACGCATCGCCCCTAGTTGATCATCACAACGGCGCCGTTGACCGTGAAGAGGATGCCCGCCTTCAGGTCGGTCGTCAGGCCGCCCTTCGCCGCCAGCGACATCTTGGCGTCGATCTTGACGTTCATGCTGGTCATCTCGATCCCGGACGGCGTCAGCTTGATACTCGTCTGTCCGACCTTCAGCTCGATCGACTGTTTGGCGTCGATCAGCACCTTTCCCTTGGAAACCTTGACGGTGTAGTCGCCGCTGTCGACCGTCGTCTTGCTGTTGCCGGACTCGATCTTCAGGGTGTCGTCGCCCTTGATCGTGGTCTTGCGGGAGCCCTTCTTCAGCTTGCGGGTCTCGTCGCCGTCCTCGACGGTCAGGGACTCGTGGCGGCGGACGACCGATGACCGGTCGCGGCCGACGCGCTGCTTCTGGTCACGGCCGATCTTCTCTTCGTCGTCCAGGCGGACCCAGGTCTTCCGGTCCCGCTGGGCGTGCAGGAAGACTTCTTCCTTGCCGCCGGCGTCCTCGAAGCGGAGTTCGTTGAAGCCGGGCTCGCCCGACTTCGGCGCCTCCTCGGCCTCCGGATAGCTGCCCGCCGCGCCGACCGTGCGGCTCTTGATCGTCGACACCGTCTTGCGGTCAGGCAAGGCGTAGGGCGGCATCTTGTCTGCGTTGTAGACGCGGCCGGTGATGATCGGCCGGTCCGGATCGCCATCCAGGAAGTCGACGATCACCTCCTGGCCGATGCGCGGCAGCATCACCGCGCCGAACCCGCCGTCGGCCCAGCCCTGGGAGACCCGCACCCAGCAGGAACTGTTCTGGTCCCACCGGCCTGAACGGTCCCAGAAGAACTGGACCTTCACCCGACCATGCTGGTCGGTGTGGATGGTTTCTGCGTCCGGCCCGACCACCCGCGCCGTCTGCGGCCCGCCGACCAGAGGCCGCGGCGTGATCCGCGGTGGCCGCCAGCGATGGTCGAAGGGAATCGCCTCGAGATGGACCTCGAGGACATGGTCCTCGGTATCGCTTGAGCGATAGGACTCACTGGCGAACACATGCGTCGTGCCGATCAGCAGGTAGTCACCGTTCAGTCGCGCCTGCGGGTGCCGCGCCAGGGTGAGCTTGTCGCCGGCGATGACCTCGAACGCGTCGCCTTCGCCGACGAACCGGCGGTGCTCGGCGCGCAGGCCCTGCAGACGGATCTCGGCTTCGCGCTTGCTCTCGGCCGGCAGCTTGCCGCTCTTGATGACACCCGACTCGGCCAGGGCTCCGACGCCCGCCGGAAAATCATAGAAGGCCGAAGACGCCCGGGTCGGTCCCTGGTCGGAAGGCTGGGCCGAGCCAGCATTGCGCTCTCGCGGGTGGATAAAATGATGCTCGCCAACCTGGACGGCGGAGACCGACGTGGTCAGCCGTTCGGACCAGCGCCAGATGTTGAGTTTGCGCCGCCCCCTGTCGCCGCTGCCGGAGACATAGTCGACGGACGGCGTGTTTTCCGGCGGTCGATGGCCGGCCGGGCCGTCGCCGATAACCATCACGTGCCGGCCCGGCTCGTGGCGGAAGTAGTAGTAGAGGCCCTCGTCCTCGAGCAGTCGCGCGACGAAGGAGAAGTCGGTCTCACGGTACTGGACGCAGTACTCCCGGCGGGCCAGCTGCCCCTCCACGCCGGTGAAGTCGTAGTCGGAGAAACCGGCGTCAGCGAAAACCGATTCGATCACCTCGCGGGCCGTCATCTCCTGGAAGATGCGGACGTCGCTGCGTTCATGCAGCGCGCTCAGCCAGGGCTTCACCGTCAGCTGATAGCGGACGGTGGTCTGGTCATCGTCATGGCGCTCGACCGAGTAAAGCAGACCGTGAAAGGTCCGGGCGACCTGGCTCTTGGCCTCCATACTGATGGTGACCGGCTGGTACAGCACCGGCCCGAAGTCGATGGGCGATTTGGCCATCACGTCGACCGTCAGCGTAAACGGCTCGCTCAGACGGCTGGCGACGGTGAACCGCTCCAGCGCGAGCTGGTCCCGCAATGTCTCGACGGTGACCGACGCCAGTCGTCCTGCTTGGCTGAATGACTGCGCCATCGCGCCCGATACGCCCCCTCGCCGCGGTGGCGGCCCGGATGGAGTTTGCACCGGCAGAACGCCGGTCAGCAAGCGTTGGAACCCACGGGCTTTGTTATTGCGCGCCAAACATGCCCCAGCCTAAGCTTTGCACCGCAGGCCGTCTGGCGGCGGCGCCCCTCGGCGGCGCCTTGCGCGGAACCGGTCCGGGGGGAGCGCATCCACATGCAGATCGACGTCGACGCCTTGCTTGAGCCTGTCTCGGAGGACGCCCCCGCCGGGATCGACCTCAGCGACGACAACGACCGACTGGCGCTCGATGACGTGTTCGAGTCCGTTCAGCGCAGCGAGTTCAACGGCGACGAACCCAACTGGCGGGCGGTCACCGATGAGGTCGTCCAGATGCTTCGTCGTTCGAAGGATCTCTGGCTGGCGGTTTATGTGTGTCGAGCGGGCGCGAAGCTCGGTGACCTTGAGCAGGTCGCGGGCGGCGCGATGTTGCTGGCCGGGCTGCTGCAGAGCTGGGAGACAGTCTATCCCAGCCTCGACGACGTCGGCGCCCAGGGCCGCAAATCCCGATGCGCCGAGTTGGCGCAACGCCGCGCCTTCCTGTCCGCGCTGGAAGCCGTTCCGCTGGTCAGCGATTCGCGACACGGCGCCTTCGCCGTGGCCGATCTCGAGCTGTTCGCCGGTGAGGGCGAGGGCAGCAATGTCGGCTTCGCGCGCATCATGCAGGGCGATGGCAAGGAAAAGCTGGCCGCAAGTCTCGACCATCTGGACACCATCGCCGAGGCAATCAAGCGGTGCGACGCCGCCTTCACCGAAAACGCGCAGTCCACCGCCGATCGGCCGGATTTCACGCCGCTGATGCAGTCCCTGCGGCGCATGCAGAAGGCTATCGGGGCCTTCATTGGCAGCCCCTCGGGGGCCGACGACGCAGAGGACGGGGACACCTCGTCCGAACCCGCACCCTCAGGCGTAACCGGCGCACCCGGAGCGATCCGCAACAGGGATGACGTTGTAAGGGCGCTGGACGCGATCTGCGCCTACTACGCCCGCCATGAGCCGGCGAGCCCGGTGCCGCTGGCCCTGAAGCGGGCGCGGGCGTGGGTCACTCTCGATTTCCTTACGGTGCT
This sequence comes from Caulobacteraceae bacterium, assembly GCA_027487945.1. Classification (GTDB taxonomy): domain Bacteria; phylum Pseudomonadota; class Alphaproteobacteria; order Caulobacterales; family Caulobacteraceae; genus Caulobacter. Next base: position 63,743 of record JAIYCQ010000007.1, on the reverse strand, counting down.
CCAAGATATCGCCCCCGACAGTCTGTCCGACGCCCGTCGCGTGCTTATGCGGAGCGAGGTCGATGAGGAGCGCGATTCCGGTAACGACGACGATTGAACGCTTTGAGAAACCGCGACTCTTGCTCTACGGTTGATATCCACGGTCGATGAACTGTATCCGCGGATCGTCGTTCAGGCGACGTGGGTATGCGCACAGGGGGACTATGATGGCGGTCAAAAGCGGCCAGCGCTTCATCAAGGAAAATCGCGCGCCACGTGTGCACATCGAATACGAGGTCGCCACCGGCGACGCGCGTCAGGCGGTGGAACTGCCCTTCGTCATGGGCGTGATGAGCGATCTGTCGGGCAAGTCGCAGGTCGAGAAGAAGGAGCTCGACAAGCGCGAGTTCGAGGACTTCTCGATCGACAACTTCGAACAGAAGATGCGCGGCATCGCCCCCCGGGCGGCGTTCAACGTCAGCAACACCCTTACGGGCGACGGCAAGCTGGCCGTCGACATGACCTTCTCGTCGATGGACGACTTCTCGCCCGGCGCGGTCGCCAAGAAGGTCCCGGCCCTGGCCAAGCTTCTCGAGGCTCGTCAGCAACTCAACGACCTGATGCTCTACATGGACGGCAAGGACGGCGCCCAGGGCCTGCTCGACAAGGTTCTGAAGGACCCCGACCTGCTGAAGTCGCTGGCCGCTGCGAAGCCGCCCGCCGACGATTCGGCCGAGTAACCTCACACCACCGACGTTTCGCTTTCCAAGGGGCCTGAACAACATGGCGCAGCAGCTAGAGCAGGGAACTGCAGCCGCAGCCGAGGCGACGACCACCGACGATTTCGCTGCGCTCCTCCAGAAGGAGTTCAAGCCCAACACCGACACCAAGCGGGCGCGGATCGAGGAAGCCGTCAAGACGCTGGCCCAGCAGGCGCTCGCCGACTCGGCGATCATCGGCGAGGACGTGTTCGCGACCGTGGACGCCATCCGGGCGGCCATCGACGCCAAGCTGACCGAGCAGGTCAACCAGATCATCCACCACCCCGACTTCCAGGCGCTGGAATCGGCGTGGCGCGGCCTCTGGTACATGGTCGGCAACTCCCCGACCGGCACGGATCTGAAGATCCGCGTGATGAACATCTCCAAGGAAGAGACCCGCAAGTCGCTCCGGCAGTACCGGGGCGCGGGCTGGGACCAGAGCCCGCTCTTCAAGAAGATCTACGAGTCGGAGTTCGGCGTTCTGGGCGGGCAGCCTTACGGCGCGTTCGTCTGCGACTATTACTTCGACCACACAGGCCCCGACGTCGAGATGATGAAGGGCCTGACCCAGATCGGCGCCGCGGCCCACACGCCGTTCATCGCCGCCGCCGCTCCCTCGATCCTGGGGATGGAGAGCTGGCAGGAACTGTCCAACCCGCGCGACATCGCCAAACAGTTCGAGGCCAGCGACTATCGCAACTGGAACTCGTTCCGGCAGTCGACCGACAGTCGCTACCTCGCCCTGACCATGCCGCGCTTCCTGGGGCGTCCGACCTACGGCGCCAACGGCGAGCCGGTCGAAGAGTTCGCTTTCGAGGAAGAGACCGGCGGCGAGCACGACAATCACCTGTGGGTCAACGCGGCCTACGCGCTCGGGACGCGCATCACCGAGGCCTTCAAGACCTACGGCTGGTGCACCCGCATCCGCGGCGTCGAGTCCGGCGGCACGGTCGAGGGCCTGCCCACCGCCCTGTTCCCGACGGACGACGGCTCCCTGGACGCCAAGTGCCCGACGGAAATCGCGATCAGCGATCGTCGCGAGGGCGAGCTCTCGAAGGCCGGCTTCATGGCCCTGCTGCACCGGAAGAACACCGACCAGGCCACCTTCGTCGGCGCCCAGACGGTTCACCTCCCGGCCCGCTATGACGACAGCGACGCCAACGCCAATGCCAACCTCTCGGCCCGCCTGCCCTACATCTTCGCCGCCAGCCGCTTCGCCCACTATCTGAAGTGCATCGTGCGCGACTGGGTCGGCTCGACCCGGGAGGAAGCCCAGCTGCAGAAGGACCTGCAGAGCTGGATCATGCAGTACGTCGATGGTCAGCCCGAAGTCTCCAGCGAGGAGGTCAAGGCCCGTCGCCCGCTGAAGGACGCGACGATCGAAGTCGTGCCTGACGAAGACAATCCGGGCTTCTACCGCGGGGTCTTCCGCCTTGTGCCCCACTACCAGTTCGAAGGCATGGATGTTGCGCTGAGCATGGTCTCCAAGCTCCGCAGCGCCGGTCAGTAACAGTACCCGGTAAACCCAAACTCGCCCGGCCGCAGCGCCGGCAACGGAGAGACGCATGGCTCAGGTTGACGCATTTCTGAAGCTCGAGGGGATCAAAGGCGAATCCACCGACAGCAAGCACAAAGAAGAAATCGAGGTCCTTAGCTGGTCCTGGGGCATGCAGAACGCCGGAACCGCCCACTACGGCAGCGGGTCGGGCGCCGGCAAGGTCCAGGTCAGCGACATCAATATCGTCAAGCGGGTCGACACAGCCACGCCGGTTCTGATGAAGTCCTGCACCAAGGGCGACCACATCAAGAAGGGCACTCTGGTTGTCCGCAAGGCCGGCGGCGACCAGCTCGAGTACTTCAAGCTTGAGCTGGGTGATATCCTCGTGTCTTCCATCCAGGCGCACAGCGATGCCAACTCGCCGTTGCTGATGGAGCAGGTCGCGCTGAACTTCAAGACGTTCAAGGTGATCTACGTGCCGCAAACCAAGACCGGCGGCGCCGGTGCGCCGTCGGAGTTCGGCTACGACCTGTCGGCCGGGAAGTCGGTCTAGGCCAACACCGGCTCGGAGAAACGTCCCATGTCAAAAGCCGACGAGCTGCTGGCCGCCGGCGACCTGGAAGGCGCGCGGGCTGCGCTGGTGGAGACGGTTCGCGCCGCCCCCGCCGACCAGTCAGCGCGCCTGTTTCTTTTGCAGCTGATGATGGTCTGCGGTGAGTGGGACAAGGCCGCGGCCCAGGCCAAGGCCCTGACCAGTCTCAGCCCGCAGGCCGAAATGCTGTCGGTGCTTTGCAACCAGCTGATCGCCGGCGAGCGTCAGCGTGAGGACGCCTTCGCCGGGCGTCAGCCCTTCAAGGTGCTGGTGCCCACCTCGCCCTGGGTGGACGACCTCGCCGCCGCCCTCACCGCCCTGGCGGCCGGTGACACGGACAAGGCCGAAGCGCTGCGCGACAGCGCCTTCGACGCCGCGCCGGACACGCCCGGCGAATGCGACGGTCGCAAGTTCGGCTGGATTGCCGACGCCGACCCGCGGTTCGGTCCCTGCCTTGAGGTCGTCATCGCCGGGGCATGGGGGCTCGTTCCGTTCGAGGCCATCGCCGCCATCAACAGTGAAGGCGCGAGGGAGCTCCGCGACCTGGCCTGGCTGCCGGTGCAGCTCGAGCTCAGGTCCGGCCAGACCGCAGCCGCCTTCGTGCCGACGCGGTATCCCGGCGCGGCGTCAGAGCTTGCGCCCCTTCGCCTGGCGCGTGGAACCGAATGGCGAGAGGGTCCGCTCGGCGACGTCGGCGCCGGTCAGCGCCTGTTCTCGCTGAGCGACGGCGATGACCTGCCCATCCTGGCGATGCGCCGCCTGACGATGCTGGACGGCGGCTGATGGCGCGCCGCTTCACGCCCACCCTGTTCGACAAGCTGATCAGCGGCGAGACCCCGAGCGGCCTCGCGGACAGCATCGAGGACGGCGAGCGTGGTCTGCGAACCACCGACAGTGCGCCCAGCGCCCAGCGGTTCTACACCGTCCCCAACATCGAGCGGTTCGGCGAAAGCGCGTTGCGCGCCACAGTGAGGCGCGAACTGGCGTGGCTTCTCAACACAACCAACATCGGCGCCTCGGTCGACCTTGACCCCTACCCCCAGGTCGCGTCCTCGGTGCTGAACTACGGCGTGCCTGACCTGGCGGGTCAGGCCATGTCCGAATGGATGATCCAGGCTCGCGCCCGCGAGATCCACGAAGCCATCGAGGTCTTCGAGCCCCGGATGGACCCTGCGTCTCTCAGCGTCGCCCCCCGGGCCGCCGGCGAGCGCGAAAATGCCGTGACCTATCTGATCGAGGGCGAGGTGCGCGGCTCTGCAGGCAGCGCCGAGGTGCGGTTCCTGACCGACGTCGAAGCCGACACCGGTTCGGTCGTGGTGCGGGACTGACGCAATGGACCCGCGCCTTCTGGCCGCCTACAGCGAGGAACTGGTCTATCTTCGCGAGACCGCGCGGGAGTTCGGCGAGGAAAACGAGAGCGTCGCCGGCCGCCTGGGCCCGAAGTTTCCGGACGAACCCGACCCCTACGTCGAGCGCCTGCTCGAAGGCGTCGCCTTCCTGTCCGCCCGGGTCCAGCTCAAGCTGGAAGACCAGTTTCCCGAGTTCACCCAACAGCTTCTGAGCGCGATCCAGCCCAGCTATGTGGCGCCGACGCCCTCGATCGGGGTCGTGGCCTTCAGCCCCAACGGCGCCGATCCCGGACTGGCGGCCGGCCCGCGCGTGGCGCGCCACACCGAACTGTCCGCCTCCGCTCCCGGACACGAGACACCGTGCCGGTTCAGGACCAGCCAGGATGTCGAGCTCTGGCCGGTCCGGATCGCACAGGCCGAGTACCTGCCCACCCGCGCCGCCGCCGCCGCCTATGCCGCGAGGGCCGGGGTGCGGGCCGATGCAGCGCTGAAGATCGTTTTCGAGGCCACCGGCGAGGCCGCCCTAGGCGACCTGCGGGTCGATGCGCTGCCGCTCTATCTGCACGGCCCCGAGACCATCCCCGGCGAACTCTACCGCCAGATGCTCGGCGACACCCTGGCCGTCGTCGGCGAGGGGTCCGGGAACACCCGACTGCCCCCGCCCCAGCCGTATGGTTTCGACGCCGACTGCTCGGTCCTGCCGTCCGACGGGCGCTCGTTCCGGGGTTACCGCCTTCTCACCGAATACTTCGCCTGCCCCGAGCGCTTCATGTTCGTGCAGTTGTCAGGGCTGCGCCAGGCCATGGCGGGCTGCGACCGCCGTTGCGAGGTGGTGTTGCTGTTCTCGCGCAGCGCGCCGCCGCTGGTCGGCTCGGTCTCTGCCGATGCCCTGCGTCTGTTCTGCACCCCGGCGGTCAACCTGTTCGAGATGCAGCTCGGCCGCACCCCGATCAGTGCCCATCAGCACGAGCATCAGGTGATGCCGGACCGGACCCGGCCTTTGGACTACGAGGTCTACCGCCTCCTCGATGTGGTCGCCCACGATGATCGCGGCCAGGCGCGGCCCGTTGCGCCGCTCTACGCGTTCGGCAGCCTGCTGTACGATCGGCAGGCGCTGTTCTACGCCAGTCGCCTGCGACTGCGCCGGATGTCCACCAAGGAACAGCGGCTGCGCGGCCGCAATGAGTATCTCGGCAGCGAAGCCTGGATCAGCCTGACCTGTCCGGGCGACCCCAACCGCCTTGGTCAGGTCCGTGAACTGGCGATCAGGGCCCTTGTGACCAACCGTGAACTGCCCGAGCTGCTTCAGCTCGGCGGACGGGGCGGCGCGCTGACGGTTTCGGACGCGCCGGTGTCCGACGCCGCTTTCGTTCGGGCGCCGTCGCGCCCCCGGCCCCCGATGGGCCTGTCCGACGCCGCCTGGCGGGTGATCGCCCACCTGACGCCGAACTACACAGCCCTGACCGGCGGCGACCCGACCCAGAACGCCGCGAGCCTGCGGGACCATCTGGCGCTCTACGCCCGGTCAGACGATCCCGCGATGCGCCGCCAGCTGGACGGCGTGCTGGGCCTGACCGCCAGCCCGGTGACCCGGCGCCTGTCGGGTGCGGACCGGCACGCCTTCGTGCGCGGGCTGACGCTTCGCCTGCGGCTGGACGACGCGGCGTTCGAGAACAGCCGCATGTTCCTCTTCTCGGCGATCCTCGACCGCTTCCTGTCGGAGTTCGCCTCGGTCAACAGCTTCGTGGAAACCCGCTTCGAGAGCCCGGAACAGGGAGAGTTCGCCCATTGGCCGCCGAGACTGAGCCAGCGTCCGACCATCTGAGCTTCCTCCAGACGGCCGCCGCGAGCATCCGCAGGTTCGGGTTCTTCGCGCTGGCTCGGGGGGCGGAGGCGCGCGCCCGGCGTCTGCCGCGGATCGGGCGGGCGCGCCAGCCGTCGGATGATGTGCTGCGCGTCGCCCATGCGCCCACCATGGATTTCCCCGCCGCGACGCTCGAGGGGCTCGAGCCCACGGCGCGCGGGGGCTACCGCGTGCGCGGGTACTTCCTGGGCCTGACCGGACCGATGGGTCCCCTGCCGATCCATCTCACCGAGTACGCCGCCTATGAGCGCCGGTTCTCCAAGTCCTCGCCCTTCGGCGACTTCCTGGACCTCATCAGCAACCGGATGCTGCAGTTCTTCTACCGCGCCTGGGCCGACAGCCAGCCGGCCGCCCAGGCTGACCGGCCAGGCGACGACCGGTTCGGCGCCTACCTTGACGCCCTGTCCGGCGCCGTCGACGGCAGCGACACGCGCGAGGCGTTCACCAACGACATGCGCCGCCACTACGCGGGCCTGTTCGCCAGCCGACGCAGCGCCGCGGTGCTGCAGGATGGCGTCTCCCATGTGCTGGGGCTGCCGGTCCGGGTGCGGGAGTTCATCGGTCGCTGGGAAGACGTTGACCCCCGGGACCAGAGCCGGCTGGGCGGCGTCAGCGGAGCGGCGGAGCTCGGCCGCGGCGCCCTCCTGGGACGGCGGGTCCGCATCGCCGACGATACGGTCAGGCTGACGGTACGGACCGCCGATCCGCAGGCCTATGACGCACTCATACCGTCCGGCGACCGCTTCGTGCTGGCGGCCGAAGCCATCAACGCCTTCTGTCCCGGGCATGTATCCTGGGAGCTGGAGCTTGAACTCGAAGAAGCGGACGCCCGCCCGGCGACGCTGGGCGGCGGCGGGCGGCTGGGATGGTCCAGCTGGCTCAGCCCGGGCGGCGGGGACGGACTGCGGGCCGACGCCCGGCTGCGCCGCCCTGCCCGACACTTGCAGACAGCCTGACGACAGACGAATGGACAGGGGGAAATAGCATGGCGGAAATCAGCAGGGGCGCGCTCTTCGGACGGCTCAATCCGACGTGCCTGAAGGCGCTCGAGACGGCGACCGGCTTCTGCCGAATGCGCGGAAATCCCTATGTGGAACTGGCCCACTGGGTCCATGTGTTGCTGCAGGACTCGGGCGGCGATCTCGCCCAGATTCGCAGCCACTTCCGCATCGACGACGCGGCGCTGGCCCGGGACGTGGTCGCCTCGCTCGACAGCCTGCCGCGCGGAGCGACGGCGGTCTCCGACTTTTCGCCGACCGTCGAGGAGGCGGCCGAGAAGGGCTGGCTCTACGCATCGCTGCAGTTCGGGGCCGGCAAGGTCCGCTCCGGGCATCTGCTCTATGCGGCGCTGAAGACCCCGACCCTGCGCAATGCCCTCGTCGCCATGTCCGCCGAGTGGCGGAAGGTCGAAGTCGGCAAGCTGGGCGACAACTTCGACCAGATCGTCTCCGCCTCGACCGAGGCCGCCGCAGACACGGCCGGGAGCGCCCTGCCCCTGGCCGGCTCCGATGACGGGTCGGCGACCGGCGCGGCGGGATCGGGCGAGGCCCTCGCCCGCTTCTCGATCGACCTGACCGAAAAGGCCCGCAACGGCGAGATTGACCGGATCGTCGGCCGCGACGCCGAGATCCGGCAGGTCGTCGACATCCTGCTGCGCCGGCGCCAGAACAACCCGATCCTCACCGGCGAGGCCGGTGTCGGCAAGACGGCGGTGGTCGAGGGCTTCGCCCGCCGCATCGTGGACGGCGATGTTCCGCCCAGCCTGAAAGACGTGACCCTCCGCTCGCTGGACATCGGCCTGCTGCAGGCCGGCGCCAGCGTGAAGGGCGAGTTCGAGAAGCGGCTGCGTCAGGTCATCGACGAGGTCGAGTCCTCGCCCACGCCGGTCATCCTGTTCATTGACGAGGCCCACACCCTGATCGGCGCCGGAGGTCAGGCCGGGACCGGCGATGCGGCCAACCTGCTGAAGCCGGCGCTGGCGCGGGGGCGGCTGCGGACCATCGCGGCGACGACCTGGGCCGAGTATCGCCAGTATTTCGAAAAGGACCCGGCGCTGACCCGACGCTTCCAGACGGTCAATGTCGGTGAGCCGGAGACGGACAACGCCGTCGCCATGATCCGCTCGGTCGCACCGATGATGGAGAAGCACCATGGCGTTGTGGTGCTCGACGAGGCCGTCGAGGCGGCGGTGAAGCTGTCGCAGCGCTACGTCCCGGCCCGGCAGCTGCCGGACAAGGCGGTCAGCCTGCTCGACACGGCCTGCGCCCGCGTCGCTGTCTCCCAGCACGCCACCCCCGCGCCAGTCGAGAACGCCCGCCGCCGCGTCGAACTGCTCGAGACCGAGCTGGAGATCGCCAAGCGTGAGGCGGATGGCCGCTACGGTCCGGCCTCGCGGATCGACGATCTCAACGTGAAGATGGCGGAGGCCAGGGCGGCGCTCGAGGTGGTCGACGCCCAGTGGGCGGCCGAGAAGGCGGCGCTGACGGCCGTGATCGAGGCTCGCGCCGCTCTGGCCGGCGACCCCGGCGCCGACCAGGCCGGTCTCCAGGCCGCGCTCGACGCCCAGGCCGCCACGGCCGGGGACGAGCCGATGGTCTTCGCCGAGGTCGACGCCAATGCCGTGGCCGCTGTGGTCGGCGACTGGACCGGCATTCCGGTCGGCCGGATGGTCAAGGACGAGATCGCTTCGGTGCTGGCGATCGCCGAGCAGCTGAAGACCCGCGTCGTGGGTCAGGATCACTCCATGGATGCGCTGGCCAAGCGGATCCAGACCAGCCGGGCCCGGCTGGACAACCCGAACAAGCCGGTCGGCGTCTTCATGCTCTGCGGACCGTCCGGCGTCGGCAAGACCGAGACGGCGCACGCCCTGGCCGAGCTGCTCTACTCCGGCGACGACAGCCTGATCGTCATCAACATGAGCGAGTTCCAGGAGGCGCACACCGTCTCGACGCTGAAGGGCGCGCCGGCCGGCTATGTCGGCTATGGCCAGGGCGGGGTGCTGACCGAGGCAGTGCGTCGCCGGCCCTACAGCGTCGTGCTCCTGGACGAGGTCGAGAAGGCCCACCCGGACGTCCACGAGATGTTCTTCCAGGTGTTCGACAAGGGGTACATGGACGACAGCGAAGGTCGTCACATCGACTTCAAGAACACGCTGATCCTGCTGACGTCCAATGTCGGCACGGACCTGATCACCAGCCTGTCGGAAGACGAGGAGATGAAGCCCGAGCCGGAGGCGCTGGCCCAGACCCTTCGGCCTGAACTGCTGAAGGTGTTCCCGCCCGCCCTGCTCGGCCGTCTGGTCGTGCTGCCCTATTACCCGCTGTCGCCGACCATGCTGCAGGGCATCGTCCGACTGCAGATGAACCGGATCAAGAAACGGGTCGCGGAAAACCACGGCATGGTCTTCAGCTTCACCGACGCGGTCGTCGACCTGATCGTCTCCCGCTGCAACGAGGTGGCGTCCGGCGGGCGTGTCATCGACGCCATCCTGACCAACACCATGCTTCCGGAGATGTCGGTCGAGCTGCTCAACCGCCAGATGGGCGGCGAGGCGGTGCAGTCCATCGCGGTGGACGCCGGTCCGTCCGGCTTCACCTACGTGTTCGGCTAGACCGGTGCCGGCGCCGGTCTCACGTCTGACGCCGATCCGCCGGGCCGATCCCGGCTACCTGGATCAGATGCTGGCCGGCGCGACCGCGGCGCCGCGGACGATGATCACACGGGCGCCGACGGCGGCGGAGCTGGACGCCCTGGCGACCATCACCGCCACAAAGCTGCGGCGTCTGGCCAGCAGCCGGGTGTCGGCCGACCATCTGGCGGCCTATGCCTCGGCTCTCGAGGCCAATCGGGGCGAGGCGGAGATCAACACGCCGCTGAGGGCGTCGCACTTCATTGCCCAGCTGGCGCATGAGTGCGGACGGTTCGCCCGGATGACGGAGAGCTTCGCCTACAAGCCGGAGCGGGCGGCGCTGATCTTCCCGTCGAAGTTCGCGACCGCCAATGACGCCGCCGAGCTGCTGGCCAAGGACAAGACGGGCGAAGCCTTCGCCGAGCACATCTACGGCAATCGCAAGTCGCTCGGAAACACCCAGGCCGGCGACGGCTATAAGTACCGGGGCCGGGGCTTCATTCAGCTGACCGGGCGCGCGAATTACAAGGCCATGTCGGACCGGATCGCGATCAAGGGCGTCGACCTGATCGTCGAGCCGGACCGCGCGGCCGAGCCCGACATCGCCGCCCGCATCGCGGCGGCCTTCTGGAAAATGCGGGACATCAACGCGGCGGCCGACCGTGACGCGGTCGTCGCCGTGACGCGGATCGTCAACGGCGGCAGTCACGGGCTTGAGGAGCGCCGCCACCTCCTGCAGGTGGCGCGGACCGTCTTCTACCCACGCACCTGAGCGGCAGCGTTGCGGCCCAGCCCTGGTAGGGACGGTGGGACTCGAACCCACACTCCTTGCGGATGCGGATTTTAAGTCCGCTGCGTCTACCGTTCCGCCACGTCCCCGTGCGCACCCGACTTAGCGTCGCACGCGGGCGGACGCCACCGCTGTCGCGCGATGGCGCGGGCGGCGGGGCCGCGAACGGGACGGGTCCAGGCGGCGCCCGGGCAGGCTAGGGAACGCCGGGGCCGGCGGGCGGGGCCGAGGCGCCGCGCTGGTCGGAAAGCATCCGGGCGGTGGCGTCACGCAGGCGGTCGCGCTCGGCGACGGTCATGCAGACCTTCTGCGGGCGGTTGCTGCCCACGACATGCTGGCGGACGCAGACGATCCGGTCGGGGTCATCCTTGGCGGGCTTGGGCTTGGGAGCCGGCGGCGGGGCCTCGGCGGGGGCCGCGACGGCCGGGGCGGCAGCGGGCTCGCCCGCCGCACCGGCGGGAAGGGCGGCAGCAACCAGGGCGGTCACGGCCAGGGACAAAATCACTCGACGCATACGGGATCCTCTCAAGACCACCGGAACTGAAACCGCGACAGTTGAAACCTTCCCCGTCACACGGAGTCAAGGTGGGTGACGTTGGCGACGCCCGCCGCGCGCAGGGCCGCCTCCAGTTCGATCACCGTGGCGGCCAGTTCGTCTGCGTCCCGCCCGCGCACGACCAGGTTTGAGCCGTAGCCCTCGCCCGAAAAGAAGGGATAGCTGCCCAGCGACAGGGTCGGGTGCGCCCTGGCCACGGCCTCCAGCGGCGCGGCGATCACACCCTCGCCCGAGCCGTCGACCCGCACCGTGCGCGAGATGGTCACCGCCCCGCCCTTCAGCCGCGGGCCGACGTCCTCGAGCATGCCGCGCATGATCGAGGGCACGCCGGCCAGCACGAAGACGTTGCCGATCTGGAAGCCCGGCGGGCCCTGCACCGGGTTCTTCACCAGGCTGCCGCCCTCGGGCACGCGCGCCATGCGGCGGCGGGCGGCGTTGAGCTCGCCCTGCCAGCGGCTTTCCATCATGGCGATGATCTCGGGATGCTCGTAAAGCGCCACGCCGAACGCCTTCGCCACGCAGTCGGCGGTGATGTCGTCGTGGGTCGGGCCGATGCCGCCGGTGGTGATCAGGTAGTCGTAGCGCTCCCTAAGATGGTTCACCGTGGCGACGATCTCGTCCTCGACATCGCCGACCACGCGGGCCTCGGCGACGTCGACGCCATGGACGCCGAGATAGCGGGCGATGGCGTTGAGGTTGGTGTCCTGGGTCCGCCCGGACAGGATCTCGTCGCCGATGATCAGGACGGCCGCGGTGACGCGATCTTGGCTCATGGGTAGCTCCATCTGCCCCGCGCCTGCGGCGGCCCGGGTGTTTTAGCGAAGGGCGCGGCGCTGTCAGGACAAAAAAGCCCGCCACCCGCCTTCGCGGGGATCAGCGGAGACGGTAAGTCCGGGGCATGCAGTTCCCCTCCCCGCTCAGCCACGGCGTCCTGGTCAGCCGCTACAAGCGGTTCTTCGCCGATGTTACGCTCGACAGCGGCGAGGAGATCACCGCCCACTGCCCCAATCCCGGCGCGATGCTGGGGGTGAACATGCCGGGGCTCGGCGTCTGGCTGTCACGCTCCGACGACCCCAAACGCAAGCTGGCCCATACGCTGGAGATGGTCGAGACTCCCGACGGGGGGCTGGCCGGCGTCAACACCATGCTGCCCAACCGCCTGGTCGCCGAGGCCCTGGCCGCCGACGCCATTCCCGAGCTGACCGGCTACGACGTCCACCGCCGCGAGGTGAAGTACGGCGAGGCCAGCCGCGTCGACTTCCTGCTGGAAAAAGGGACCGGCGAGCGATGCTGGCTGGAGATCAAGAACTGCCACCTGTCGCGCACCCCGCCGCTGGCCGAGTTCCCCGACTGCGTGGCGGCGCGGTCGACGAAGCATCTCGGCGAACTGGAGGCCATGGTCCGGGCCGGGGACCGGGCGGTGGCGCTGTTCGTCGTCCAGCGCACCGACTGCGACGCGTTCTCGGCGGCGGGCGACCTCGACCCGGCGTTCGCCGCTGCCCTGGAACGCGCCGCGGGCTCTGGCGTCGATGTGCTGTGCTATGCCTGCCACATGGACGCCAGTGCGGTTCAGATTGCGCACAGGATCGACTGGCGGCGATGAGCTCGGCTCCCGGTTCGGCCCGTGACGGGCGCGCGTCGCGGGCCAGGGCCTGCTCCGGATGATCAGGACCCGTTGCCTGATCGCGCCTCCACCCTGCTGTTCCGAAACCGGGTGATGCCTTCCAGGTTGGCCTCGATGCACTGCGCCAGATCCAGAACGATCCGTGCGACCTCAGCCCCCATCGGCGTCAACCGGTAGTCCACATGCGGCGGCACGACCTGATGGGCGATACGCTCGATCATGCCGTCCTCCTCGAGCAGGCGCAGCGATTGGGTGAGCATCCGTTCGGAGACGCCTCCGATCCTCCGGCGCAGCGCGCTGAACCTCAAGGTGCCATCCATCAACGCGATCAGCACCAAGCCCCCCCATCGGCTGGTGACATGGTTCAAAACCGATCGCGATCCGCATTTCTCATTCAGTACGTCGGGTACGAATTCCACCGCGCGGGCCTCTCGTTTGATACTTACAAAAATGTTGGTACTTACGTTTTGTGCGTGTCGGATTATCTGTCGGGCGTCAACATCACAGATGGATCCGTTCCCATGACTATCGCGATTACCGGAGCCGGCGGTCAGCTTGGCCGCGCCGCCGTCGGCTTTCTGAAGGCCCTTGCCGGCTCCAACCCGGTCATTGCCCTCGCCCGCGACACCGGGAGGGTGGCCGACCTGGGCGTTGAGGCCCGCCCTTTCGACTACACCCATCCCGCCCCGGCGCTGGCCGCCGCGCTGACCGGGGTCGAAACGCTGGTGCTGATATCGTCGAGCGACTTTGACGACCGGGTCGGTCAGCACCGCAACGTGATCGAGGCCGCCACCGCCGCGGGCGTGGGGCGGATCGTCTACACCTCGATCCTCAAGGCCGATGTGTCGCCACTGCTGATTGCGCGGGATCACCGCGCGACAGAAGCCCTCATTACGGCGTCAGGCCTGCGCGCGAGCGTGCTGCGCAACGGCTGGTACACCGAGAACTGGACCGGCGGTTTGGGGGCGACGCTGGCGGCCGGAGCGCTGATCGGGGCGGCCGGAGCGGCGCAGTTCACCCCGGCCACCCGGCGTGACTATGCCGAAGCGCTCGCTATCGTCGCCGCCGATGCCGCTCATGCCGGCAAGATCTACGAACTCGCAGGAGACGAGGCGTTTACGCTGGCCGAACTGGCTGCCGAAGTCGCGCTCCAGGCCGGAAAGCCTTTGCCGTACAACAACCTCCCGCCCGAGGTTTACCAAGGCATACTGGAAAGCTTCGGCCTGCCCGAAGGCTTTGCCGCCATGCTGGTTGATGTTGATGTGAAGGCCGCTGAAGGCTGGCTGAAGGATTCCAGCGGCGCCCTGTCCGGCCTGCTTGGACGCCCGACCGCATCGATGGCCAGCGCGGTCGCCGCGGCGCTGAGCTGATCAATCCGCCGTGGTCTCGATGGCGGGCAGCCGCCTGGCGGCTGTCCGCGACGGCTGGCGGGATACGAACATCTATGGCCTGCTGGTCGGCGGAGTGGGGGGTGCGATGAGCGGGGCAGACGGCACGGAAGCTGGGACGAAGGCGATACGCCTTCGGCATAGCGTGATGATGCTCGGCTTCTGCGCTGTGGTGGCAGCAATGATCACCAATGCCGTGATCAACGACGGACGCGAAAGCGAAGACCTGCGCCAGATGCGTCTGGCGTTGGCGCAGGCCGGGCACTCCCAGGCAAGGATCCAACGCGGCCAGCGACTGAGCGCCATGAGCCGCTGCGACGTCGGCCAGATTCGCAAGCGTGGCGCCGCCTACGAATGGAGAACCGACTGGGCGAGCGGCGTCTACTGCGCGCCAGCGGACGGACGGCCAGATCGCATTCTGATCGATGGGCAGGAACCATGACCGACGGCTGGGACGAGTCCGCGCAGGCCTGGATCGCCAGTCTGGGCGACGAGGGCGACTTCGGCCGGCGGCATGTGCTCGACGGGCCGATGACGGCGCGCGTCGCGGCGCTGGGGACGCCGCTCAGGGCGCTCGACGTCGGCTGCGGTGAGGGCCGGTTCTGCCGGCTGCTGCGCGACATGGGCGTGGCGACGGTCGGCATCGACCCGACGGTGGCGCTGATCGATCACGCCCGGGCCCGCGACCCGGACGGCGACTACCGCGTCGGCAAGGCCGAGGCGCTGGACTTCGCCGACGGCGAATTCGACCTGGCGGTCAGCTACCTCAGCCTGATCGACATTCCCGACATCCGCGCGGCGATCCCGGAGATGGCGCGGGTGCTGAAGCCGGGCGGGGCGCTGCTGATCGCCAACTCGACGAGTTTCAACACCGCCGGCCTCGGCGAGGGGCTGGGCAAGTCGTATGACGCCGGCGGCCGCTTCCGTTACGTCATCGACGCCTATCTGGAGGAGCGGCCCCACTGGACGGCGTGGAAGGGCATCCGCATCGTCAACCACCACCGGCCGCTGGAGACCTATATGTCGCTGCTGCTCGGCGCCGGCCTGACCCTGACCTGGTTCGCCGAGCCGGCCCCGACCGGCGGCGACCCGGCAACGGTCGACCGCTACCGCCGCGCGCCGTGGTTCCATGTCATGGCGTGGCGGAAGGCTGGGTAGCTCCTCCGATCCAGCTTATCCGTCATGGCCCGACTTGTTCGGGCCACCCATGAACACGGACAGACGGGGGATCGCGACGGCGCGGTCGGCGCCAGTCTCGCTTGCCCCACCACGCATGGGTGGCCCGAACAAGTCGGGCCATGACGGTGGAAAGGGCCGAGCGCCGCACGCCAGCCCGTTGAACTTCCGTGCTATAGACGCGACATAGACGCTTCCCCCGCCCTCCCCGGCGGGGCGGTAAGGACCGACCAGATGAGCACGATGGACAGCGTCTCGGACGCGGAATACCGCACCGGGGCGATCCGGATTCACGGGGCCGAGGGCTTCGAGGGCATGCGCAGGGCCGGCCGGCTGGCCGCAGAATGCCTGGACATGCTGATCCCGCACGTCGTCCCCGGCGTGACCACCGAGCATCTGGACCGGCTGGCCCGCGAGTTCGTGCTCGACCACGGAGCCCTGCCCGCCTGCCTGTTCTACAAGGGCTACAACCACACCGTCTGCATCTCGACCAACCATGTGGTCTGCCACGGCATCCCGAGCGACCGGCCGCTGCGCGAGGGCGACATCGCCAACATCGACGTCACCGTCATCGTCGACGGCTGGCACGGCGACACCAGCCGCATGTACGGCGTCGGCGAGGTCTCGCCCCGCGCCCGCCGGCTGGTCGAGGTGACCTATGAGGGCATGGCGCGCGGTCTGGCCGCCATCAAGCCGGGGAACACCTTCGGCGACATCGGCCACGCCATCCAGAAGTATGTCGAGGCCCAGCGCTGCAGCGTGGTGCGCGACTTCTGCGGCCACGGCCTGGGCAAGGTCTTCCACGACAGCCCCAACGTCCTGCACTTCGGCCGCCCGGGCGAAGGCCCGGTGCTGAAGGAAGGCATGTTCTTCACCGTCGAGCCGATGGTGAACCTGGGCAAGCCGCAGGTGAAGGTGCTCAGCGACGGCTGGACGGCGGTGACCCGCGACAAGTCCCTGTCGGCCCAGTGCGAGCACAGCTGCGGCGTGACGGCGGACGGGGTGGAGCTGTTCACCGCCTCGCCCGCCGGGCTGTTCCAGCCGGCGATCGCGGGGGCTTAGGCCCTGCGTCCTTCGACACGCCTGCTCCGCAGGCTGGTCAGGATGACGCGGCCTGAAGGCGAGACGCCACGTCATGGCGAGCAGGCCCGAAGGGCCGTGTCGAACCACGCATTGCACAACTCACGCGTGCGGGTCATCATGACGCCCGCCTGACGGCGCGGGGATGTCATGCCGGATCACCAACACCAGCTCGGCCATCGCGAACGGCTGCGCGAGCGGGCGCTGAAGAGTCTGGACGCCGTGCCGGACTACGAGCTGCTGGAGCTGTTCCTGTTCCGCACCTTCCCGCGCGGCGACATCAAGCCGATCGCCAAGGCGCTGCTGACCCGGTTCGGGTCGCTGGGCGCGATCACCACCGCCTCGGTCGAGGACCTGCGCACCGTGCCGGGCGTCGGCGAGCAGGCTGCGCTGGACCTGAAGCTGCTGGGCGAGGTGACGCTGCGGGTCGGGCGGGAGACGATCCGCAAGCGCACGGTGATCGGCTCCTGGAGCGCCCTGCTGGCCTATGTGAAGGTGGCGCTGGCCAATGAGCCGCGCGAGCAGTTCCGGGTGCTGTTCCTTGACCGCAAGAACCAGCTGATCCTCGACGAGATCCAGAACCGCGGCACGGTTGACCATGCCCCGGTCTATGCCCGCGAGGTGATGCGCCGGGCGCTGGAGCTGTCGGCGAGCTCGGTGATCCTGGTCCACAACCACCCCAGCGGCGACCCGACCCCCAGCGGCGCCGACATCGCCATGACCCGCGAGGTCGTCGACGCCGGCCGGGCGCTGAAGATCTCGGTCCACGACCACCTGGTGGTCGGCCGCGAGGGCGTGGCCAGCTTCAAGGCGCTGGGGCTGTTCCGCTAGCCCTGCACCAAATCGCCACGAGACCCCGCCGGTGCGGGCGCTAGACTGCCGCCGTGGAGGCCCCGATCATGAACGAAGCCGCACCCGCCCCGACCGACCGCCGCGACGCCTGGCTCTGGTGGGAAGGCCGCCGGCTTCGCTACAATATCGGCCTGGCGATCGCCGGCTGGCTCGCCTACTTCACGGCGATCAGCGTCGCCATCGCGATGGGCGATCCCGTACCGGACAATCCCCGGCAGATCGTCTCAACGACGCTGCTGCTCGGAACCGGCTACCTGATCGCGATGATCGCAGCGAACGTCGCCTACCTGGCGGGCCCGATCATCGAGACGATCGTGCGGCCTCGGGATGCCTCGCGCTTCCGGGTTCGCGCCTGGACCCTCGGCTTCTGGGGCTCGATGGCCGTGCCGTTCGCGTTCCCGATGGTTCTCTTCGCCTTGATGTTCAGCCTCGGGCCGGCCGATTGATCCGTTTCCGGGTCGCCTCCCACATGCGCCAGCCGAGCAACAACGCGACGATGGCCCCGTAGATCAGCGGCGGCTGGTGGTCGGCCTTCACCAGCATTAGGTAGTGGATCACCCCCAGCGGCACGATCAGATAGGTCAGCCGGTGCAGCTTGCGCCAGCGGACCGGCCCCAGCTTGCGCAACGCCCAGTTGGTGGAGGTGACTGCCAGCGGGACCAGCAACACGAAGGCCGCCATGCCGACCGTGATGAACGGCCGCTTGAGGATGTCCTTGCCGATGGCGGCCCAGTCGAACCACTGGTCGGTGACTACGTAGTTGGTCAGGTGCAGCAGAACGTAGGCGAAGGCGAAGAGGCCGACCGTGCGCCGGAAGCGGATCAGCCGGGGCTGCTTCAGGATCCTGGCCAGCGGCGTGATGGCGAGGCCGACGATCAGCAGCCGCAGGCCCCAGACCCCAAGCTCGCGGATCAGTTTGTCGATGGGATTGGCGCCCAGGTCGTTGTTGAACCCGCGCCACGCCAGCCAGAGCAGCGGCGCGAAACAGGCCAGCCAGACGAGGCCGTAGACGAGGCGGTCCAGCGCCCTGCGATCCATCAGAAGTTCTTCTTCAGGTCCATGCCGCTGTAGAGGCCGGCCACCTGGCCGCCGTAGCCGTTGAACATCAGGGTCTCGCGGCGACGGAACTCGCCGATCCGCCGCTCGCTGGCCTGGGACCAGCGCGGGTGGTCCACGGTCGGATTGACGTTGGAGTAGAAGCCGTACTCCTGCGGGGCGCTGTCGTTCCAGGCGGTGCGCGGCTGCTTCTCGACGAAGCTGATGCGGACCACGCTCTTGATGCTCTTGAAGCCGTACTTCCAGGGCACGACCAGCCGCATCGGAGCGCCGTTCTGGTTGGGCAGGCTCTCGCCATAGAGGCCGACCGCCATGATGGTCAGCGGATGCATGGCCTCGTCGATGCGAAGGCCCTCGCGATAGGGCCAGTCGAGGACGGCGCGGCGCTGGCCCGGCATCTCGGAAGGACGGTAGAGGGTTTCGAAGGCGACGAACTTCGCCTTGCTGGTCGGCTCGTACTTCTTCAGCAGATCGGCGAGCGGCACGCCCAGCCACGGGATGACCATCGACCAGCCCTCCACACAGCGCAGGCGGTAGATGCGCTGCTGCAGCGGATTGCCGCGCAGGAAGTCGCCGATGTCGTAGGTCCCGGGCTTGTTGCAGTGGCCGTCGATCTTCACGGTCCAGGGCGAGGCCTTCAGCGAACCGGCGTTGCGGGCCGGATCCTCCTTGTCGAGGCCGAACTCATAGAAGTTGTTGTAGCCGGTGATGTCGGCCCGGCCGGTGGGGGTCTCCTTCGTCGAGTAGGGGCTGGCGATGCCCTTCAGCCCGGTCGCCGCCTCAGCGCCTGCGGTCGCGCCACCGGCCAGGGCCAGCCCGCCGCCGATCAGGCCGCTCATGAAATCGCGGCGGCGCAGGTAGACGTCCCTGGGCGTGACGTCGTTCTCGGTCAGGTCGCCGCCGTGTCGGATCAGCATGGTCGTCTCCAAAGCGCCCCGTTCGGCTACGCCGCGCCGGAACCTGTGGATCACGCCGTCATGATCACAGGCCAGTCAATTGGCCGGCGCCGGGACGTGATCGGGCTGATGGGCCTTGCGTCCTTCGACACGCCGCTTCGCGGCTGCTCAGGATGACGTATTCAGAAGGCCATACGCCCAGGTCATGCTGAGCAGCGCCGCAGGCGCGTGTCGAAGCACGCAACCCCTCAGGCCGCCGCTTCCCACTCGAGGAACTCCGGGGTCGAGAGCAGGGCGTCGCGATAGGCCGACGCCTTGCCGTCGGCGTCGCCCAGCGCAGCGAGGTCGACGCCGTAGCTGCGGAACCGCGTTCCGACCGGGGTGTAGAAGGCGTCGGCGATGGTCCAATGCCCGAAGAGGAAGGGCCCGCCCGAGCGGGCGAGGCATTCGGTCCAGACGCTCACGATGCGGCGCACGTTGGCCTGGACGCCCTCAGACAGCTCGGCGGTCGTGACCAGTCCGAGGTCCATCGGACACTCGCGGCGCAGGTCGCCGAAGCCGCTGTGCATCTCGGCCGTCACCGCCCGGGCCAGAGCCCGGTCGCGGGGGTCCGCAGGCCAGAGCCCGGCCTGCGGAAAGCGGTCGGCGAGGTACTCGCAGATGGCCAGCGAGTCCCAGATCACCAGACCGTCGGCCTTGAGGACCGGCACGAGGCCCGAGGGCGAGTGTTTCAGAATCTCCGCCGTCGAGGTCTCGACCTCGCGCAGCGGGACCAGGGTCTCGGTGAACGGCGCGCCCGTGCGCTTCAGCGCCAGCCAGGGCCGGAGCGACCAGGTGGACCATTTCTTCGTGCCGACGACGATTTCCATCTGCTCTCTCCCCGGACGAAGCGGCTATTGGCGCCGGCTCTGATCCGGGCTCTAGTGCGGTCAACTAATCAGAACAAGTGTTTGAGGAAACCGCCATGTCCGACGCCGCAGTTCCGGCGCCGCCCGAGTCCAGGCTGGCCGATCGCGCCGACGACGGCCCCGGGATCGAGCCTCTCAGCACAGGCTTCCGGCGCTATGCGCTGTGGACCCTGATGATCATCTACACGCTGAACTTCCTCGATCGGCAGATCGTCAACATCCTGGCCGAGCCGATCAAGAAGGACCTGCACCTGGCCGACTGGCAGCTGGGCATGATGACCGGCCTGGCCTTCGCCCTGTTCTACACGGTGCTGGGCATCCCCATCGCCCGCAAGGCCGAGACGTCCAATCGTCCGATGATCATCGGCACGGCCCTGGCGCTGTGGAGCGGCTTCACCGTGCTCTGCGGCTTCGCCCAGAACTTCTGGCAGCTCGTGCTGGCGCGGATCGGGGTCGGGATCGGCGAAGCGGGCTGCACCCCGCCGGCCCACTCGCTGATCACCGACTATGTGCCCAAGGAAAAGCGCGCCTCGGCCATCGCCTTCTATTCCATCGGCACGCCGCTCGGCAGCCTGATCGGCATGGCCATGGGCGGCCTGATCGCCGACGCCTACGGCTGGCGGATCGCCTTCATGGTGGCCGGCGCGCCGGGAATCCTCTTCGCCCTGCTGACCTTCTTCACCCTGCCCGAGCCCCGCAAGAAGCTCACCGCCGTCATGGCGGCCAAGGCCACCGCGACCATCCCGCTTCGCGAGGCGATGAAGGTCCTCTTCTCCAAGAAGACCTTCTGGCTGATCGCCTTCGCCGCCGCCATCAAGGCCTTCATCGGCTATGGCCACGCGCCGTTCACCGCCAGCTTCTTCTTCCGCAGCCACGCGGGCCAGATCGCCGAGCTGTCGGCCTGGATCACCAGCATCACCGGCTTCTCCATCGGCCCGATCGGCACCGTCGGCGTCGCGCTCAGCGTCGTCAGCGGCACGGCCGGGGTGCTGGGCGTCTGGCTGGGTGGCGTGATCGCCGACAAGCTGGGCGCCCGGGACCTGCGGGCCTATGTGGTCGTGCCGGCCATCGCCTCGCTGATCACCATCCCGATCTACATCACCGCCGTCTCGGTCCCGAGCGCGACCGTGGCGCTGATCCTGCTGGCCCTCCCGGCCATCATCGGCTCGCTCTGGTACGGCCCGGTCTACGCCACGGCCCAGAGTATCGTGCAGCCGCAGATGCGGGCGACCTGCGCGGCGGTGCTGCTATTCATCATCAACCTGGTCGGCCTGGGCCTCGGCCCGCTGTTCGTCGGCATCCTCAGCGACCTCTGGGCCGGCGGCATCCTGCAGCAGTCCGCCCTGACCGCCGCCGACTGCGGCAAGGCGATGCTCGAGGTCAACAAGGCCGCCTGCGGCGTGGCCCAGGCCGAAGGTCTGCGCTGGGCCCTGATCGTGTCCATGGGCTTCAACGTGCTGGCCTTCGTCCTCTTCTGGATGGCCCGCAAGACCATCCGCGAGGAAATGGTCAGCTAGCCCCGGCTTGAAACTCGCCGCTGGCGTCCTGCGCCGGCGGCGCCCTACTTTGCGCCCCGACCATCTGGGGAAGGACGAGTTCATGACAGATTCAACGGCGCCCGCCGCCGCGCCGCATCCGGGCTACGGGACCAAACGCTATCGGGCCTACGTCCTGGGCCTCCTGCTGGTGGTCTACACGTTCAACTTCATCGACCGGGTGGTGGTGTCCATCATCCAGGAGCCGATCAAGCTGGAGTTCGGGCTCAGCGACTTCCAGCTCGGCCTGCTCGGCGGACCGGCCTTCGCCGTGCTCTACACCCTGCTGGGCATCCCGATCGCGCGGCTGGCCGAGAAGCAGAACAGGATGACCATCCTGTCGATCTGCGTGGCGCTGTGGAGCCTGGCGACCGCCCTGTGCGGCTTCGCGACCTCGTTCCTCACCCTGTTCGCGGCCCGCGTCGGCGTCAGCGTCGGCGAGGCGGGGTGCACCCCGCCGGCCCAGTCGGTGATCAGCGACTACTTCCCGGCCGACAAGCGGGCCACCGCCATCTCCATCTACGCCCTGGGCGTGCCGATCGGCTCGATGCTGGCGGCCATCGGCGGCGGCTACATCGCCACCTACCTCGGCTGGCGGGAAGCCTTCTGGCTGCTTGGGTTCCCGGGACTTCTGCTCGCGATCCTGGTCAAGCTGACGGTCAAGGAGCCGCCGCGCACCGGCGTTGTCGTCGGGGTCGAAACCCCGACCTTCCTCGAGGCCTTTGCGGTGCTGTCGAAGAAGGCGACCTTCTGGCATGTGTCGCTCGGCTCGGCCGTGGCGTCCTTCGTCGGCTACGGCGTCGGCCAGTACCTGAACTCGTTCCTCATCCGCTCGCACGATCTCAACATCCTGCAAGCGTCGCAGCTGACCGGCGTGGTTCTGGGCGCGGCGGCGGCCTTCGGGACCTTCTTCGCCGGCTGGCTGGCCGACAGGATGGTCAAGCGGCACCCCAACGCCCTGGCCTGGCTGCCGGCCCTGGGCTTCTTCATCGCCACGCCCTTCTATCTGGTCGGCTACATGGCCCCGACCCTGTGGATCGGCGTCCCCTTCATGGTCGTGGGGGCCATCACCCACTACTTCTACCTCGGCTGCATGTACGCCTCGATCCAGGGCGTCGCCCCGCCGCGCATGCGGGCCACGGCGACCGCCGTGCTCCTGTTCATCGTCAACATCCTGGGTTACGGCCTCGGCCCGCCCGTGATCGGCGCCCTGAGCGACTTCCTGGCCAACACCAGCCTGCAGCAGTTCGCACTGACCACCGCCGACTGCGGCCGCGGCATCCTGGAGGCCAACAAGGCCAACTGCGCCGTCGGCCAGGAGTTCGGCCTTCGCTGGGCGATCTTCATCGGCCTCTTCGGCTACCTCTGGGCCGGGACGCACTTCCTGTTCGCCTGGAAGACGCTCCGCAAGGACTGGGTCGGCTGACGCAAGGTTGACACGGGCATGCGCGGCTAGCAGGTAGCCGCGCATGATCCCTCGCTACGCACGCCCCGAAGCCGTCGCCATCTGGTCGAACGAGACCAAGTACAAGATCTGGTTCGAGATCGAGGCCCACGCCGCCGACGCCATGGCGGAGCTGGGCGTGATTCCGAAGCCGGCCGCCAAGGCCATCTGGGACGGCGGCCGCGACGCCGTCTGGGACAGCGACCGCATCGACGAGATCGAGCGCACCACCAAGCACGACGTCATCGCCTTCCTGACGCATGTCGCCGAAGTCGTCGGCCCGGAAGCCCGCTTCCTGCACCAGGGCATGACCAGCAGCGACGTGCTGGACACCTGCCTGTCGGTGCAGATGACCCGCGCCACCGACCTGCTGCTCGAGGACGTCGACCTGGTGCTGGCGGCGCTGAAGCGCCGGGCGTTCGAGCACAAACTGACCCCCTGCACCGGCCGCAGCCACGGCATCCACGCCGAGCCGACCACCTTCGGCCTCAAGCTGGCCGGCCACTACGCCGAGTTCCAGCGCGCCAAGGAGCGGCTGGCCATGGCCCGCTTCGAGATCGCCACCTGCGCCATCTCCGGCGCCGTCGGCACCTTCGCCAACGTCGATCCCCGCGTTGAAGCCCATGTGGCGGAAAAGATGGGCCTGGCGATCGAGCCGGTCTCCACCCAGGTCATCCCGCGCGACCGCCACGCCGCCTGGTTCGCGGCCCTGGCCGTGGTCGCCTCGTCTATCGAGCGCCTCGCCGTCGAGATCCGCCACCTGCAGCGCACCGAGGTCCTCGAGGCCGAGGAGCCTTTCGATCCGGGTCAGAAGGGCAGCTCGGCCATGCCGCACAAGCGCAACCCGATCCTGACCGAGAATCTGACCGGTCTGGCCCGGCTCGTCCGCTCGGCGGTCGTGCCGGCGCTGGAGAATGTCGCCCTCTGGCACGAACGCGACATCAGCCACTCCTCGGTCGAGCGCGGCATCGCGCCGGACGCCTCGATCCACCTGGACTTCGCGCTGCGCCGCCTCGCCGGCGTGGTCGAGCGGCTGGTGATCTATCCCGAGAACATGCTGAAGAACCTCGACCGCCTCGGCGGTCTGGTCCACAGCCAACGCGTCATGCTGGCCCTGACCCACAAGGACGTCAGCCGCGAGGAGGCCTATGCGGCCGTCCAGTCGAACGCGATGAAGGTCTGGCGCGGCGAGGGCAGGTTCATCGACTTCCTGAAGGCGGACCCGTTCGTCAGCGCCAACATGACGCCCGCCGAGCTCGATGACCTGTTCGACAACGGCTACCATTTCAAGCACGTCGACACGATCTTCGCCCGGGTGTTCGGGGAACAGGCCAACGCGTAAGCGCAGCTTCCCGCCGATCGTCGCGGCCGACACGCGGCTGCTGGTGCTGGGCAGCCTGCCCGGCGAGGCCTCTCTGGCGGCCGGCCGCTACTACGCCCATCCGCGCAATGCCTTCTGGCGGCTGATGGGCGAGGTCATCGGCGAAGACCTGGCCGTGCTGGACTATGAGGATCGACTGACGACCCTGCTGCGCCATCGCGTCGGGCTGTGGGACGTCGTCGGCGAAGCCACCCGGCCGGGCAGCCTCGACACGGCGATTCGCGATGTGGTGCATAACGATCTGGCCGCCCTGGTCGCGACCCTGCCCGACCTCCGCGCCGTGGCGTTCAACGGCGGCAAGGCGGCCAAGGACGGGGGCCGGCTGCTGGCGGGGCTTGAAGGGCGGCTGGCGTTGATTCCGCTGCCCTCGTCCAGTCCCGCCTTGACCACAGCGTTCGCCGCGAAGGCCGCGGCCTGGCGCGCGCTGCGCCAACGGCTCGGCTAGACCGGCCGACCGTCAGGCGGTCGGCCGATGGCCGCTCAGGCTTGCGTCTTGATCTGCTCGCGGGCCTGGGCCAGCAGCTCGTCCATCTTCATCCGCACGTCGCCCTCGCTGACGCCGACGCCCGATCCCTTCAGGTCCTCGAAAACCTTGCGCAGGACATCGTCGTCGCCCGGCTGTTCGAAGTCGGACTTCACGACGGCGCGGACATACTCGTCCGGCGATTCCAGGCCCATCAGGCCGGCCGCCCATTCACCCAGCAGACGGTTGCGGCGGGCCGCAGCCTTGAATTCCTGCTCGGCGTCGAGGGCGAACTTCTTCTCAAAGCCCTTCTCGCGGTCGTCGAACGTGCTCATGTAAACTCCGGTAGGTGACGGGCGTTCTGATATCCCCTTGCGGACCGCACCGCAATCGCGCGTGCCGTCGCGCCCCCCACTTCACCACCGCCCGCAGCGCCTCCGTTTGCGCCGGCCCCCCTGTTCGGGTAGGTTCAACGCGACATTCAGCGACAGCGGCTCCGAGTCGTCCAGGCGCGCGCAGGCTTGCCGGCCGGCGCGCGATTTTCGTTACCGGACCCGATGCAGCGACCCCCGTGGGGATTCCCGAGACGATGACGACCCGCCGCAAGAAGATCTACGAAGGCAAGGCCAAGATCCTCTATGAGGGCCCCGAGCCCGGCACCCTGATCCAGTACTTCAAGGACGACGCCACCGCCTTCAACGCCCAGAAGAAGGCCGTGCTCGAGGGCAAGGGCGTCATCAACAACCGCATCAGCGAGTTCGTGATGCTGCGGCTGGGCGCCATCGGCGTGCATAACCACTTTATCCGCCGCCTGAACCTGCGCGAGCAGCTGATCAAGGAAGTCGAGATCGTCCCGCTGGAGGTGATCTGCCGCAACATCGCCGCCGGCAGCCTGTCCACGCGACTGGGCCTCGAAGAGGGCACGCCCCTGCCCCGGTCGATCATCGAGTTCTGCTACAAGGATGACAAGCTGGGCGACCCGCTGGTCACCGAGGAGCATATCACCGCGTTCAACTGGGCCTCGACCCAGGAGATCGACGACATCATGGCCATGACCCTGCGCATCAACGACTTCCTGACCGGAATGTTCGGCGCAGTCGGCATCACGCTCGTCGACTTCAAGGTCGAGTTCGGCCGCGTCTGGGAGGGCGACTTCGCCCGCATCATCCTGGCCGACGAAATCAGCCCCGACAGCTGTCGCCTCTGGGACAGCACGACGAACGAGAAGCTGGACAAGGACCGCTTCCGCCGCGACCTGGGCGATGTGATCGAGAGCTACACCGAGGTGGCCCGCCGCCTCGGCATCATGAAGGAAATGCCGACCGTCATCCGCGGCGGTCTGCACTAGGGATTTCGAGTCTGCCGATGAAAGCCACCGTCCACGTCTTCCTCAAGCCCGGCGTCCTCGACGTCCAGGGCAAGGCCGTCGAGAGCGCCCTGCACGGCCTGGGTTGGGCCGATGCGAAGGACGTCCGCGTCGGCCGGGTGATCACCTTCGACCTGGCCTCGACCGACAAGGCCGCCGCCGAGGCCGAGGTGAAGGCCATGTGCGAGAAGCTCCTCGCCAACACGGTCATCGAAAGCTACCGGATCGAGGTCGGCTGAGATGAAAGCCGCCGTCATCGTCTTCCCCGGATCGAACTGCGACCGGGACTGCGCCGTTGCTGTCGAGCGCTCGACCGGCGCCAAGGTCGAGATGGTCTGGCACAAGGACACGGCCCTGCCCGACGGGCTGGACCTGATCGTGCTGCCGGGCGGCTTCTCCTATGGCGACTACCTGCGCTGCGGCGCCATGGCGGCGCTGTCGCCGGTGATGAGGGAAGTCATCGCGGCGGCGAACCGGGGCGTGGCCACGGTTGGCATCTGCAACGGTTTCCAGATCCTGTGCGAGGCGGGTCTGCTGCCCGGCGCCCTGCTGCGTAACGAGGGCCTCAAGTACGTCTGCAAGCCGATCGCACTGGACGTGACCAACGCCCAGACCCGCTTCACCGCCGGCTACCAGGGTCGCCGCGAGGTGACGATGACGATCGGCAACGGCGAGGGCAACTTCTTCGCCGACAGGGAGACGCTCGCCCGGATCGAGGGCGAGGGCCAGGTGGTGTTCCGCTATGTCGAGAACCCCAACGGCTCGGTCGCCGACATCGCCGGCATCATCAATGACGCCGGCAACGTTCTGGGGATGATGCCCCACCCGGACCGCGCCTTCGAAGCCGACCTCGGCTCGGCGGACGGCGCTATCCTGTTCCAGAGCGCGCTCGCCAGCGCCTGAGGCCCGGGCGACCGGGCAAGACGAAGGGGCCGGCGCATGCGCGTCCGGCCCCTTGTTCTTTTCAGCGCGCGGTCAGATCACCCACCGCGCGCGGAACAGTCCTTGCGGACTGTCAGGCGCCCTTGTGATCGGCGCCCGGCGCAACCTTGTCGGCGTGATCCGGCGCCGGCGCGGTCTTGTCGCGCTCGCCGCCCTGCTTCTGCTGCTGATCCGGAGCCGGGCGCTGCGGATTGCTGGGCTGCTGCTGCGGAGCGGTCTTGTCGGGGGTGTGGGTGTTTTGGTCAGCCATGGGGCTCTCCCTCTTTACGCGCGCCGCCGGGGTGGGGGGACGTAGGCGGCGCAGGAAGAGAACGAGCTCACCCGGGCGGTGTTCCGGGAACCCTGATCACGGCTGCGGGATCGCGGCGTCGGGCAGCCGCCCTCAGCCTGACCGGGTGATGGTTGCGATCGGCACGATGGGGTCCAGCATCTGGCCCTGCATGCCGTACTCAGCGCCCTTGGTCGGGGAGATCGGCGACTGGTGCAGCGCCTTGACCACGTCCAGCCCCTCGACCACCTGGCCGAACACTGCGTAGCCGGCGTTGTCGCCCGGCTGACCCGGCGCGGCGTCCAGACCGTTGGACATGTCGCCAAGGCAGATGAAGAACTCGCAGGTCGCCGATCCCGGCGCTTCCCGGGCCAGGGAGATCGCGCCGTTCCTGTGCGACAGGCCGGTCTGGTTGGTCGGCTCGTGCGCGATCGGCGGCAGCATCTTCCTGCCGCGCCCGTTCAGGCCGCCCTGCAGCAGCCCGACGCTCGGCATGCCCGCGAAGCGGATCGCCCGGTAGAAGTTGGCCCCCTCCAGCCGACTTTCCTCGACATAGCGCAGGAAGCTGCCGGCGGTGATCGGGGCCTTCGCGGTGTTGAGCTCAACCACGAACGCGCCCAGCGGCGTGTCGAAGCGGATGCGCGGCAAGGGGGCCGCCGGAACGGGCGTCGCGGGGGTCTGCCCGGACGCCGAAGCGCCGGCGCCGGCCAGCGAAAGGCCCGCGAGCCCGCCCAGAACCTGTCTGCGATGCTGTTTCATGTGACGAAGACTGCCTCGCCCGCCCTGACATTTCGAGCGGAATCCGCTAACAGCCCGACATGACCGTCTCCCCCACGAAGACCATGGCCGAAACGGCCGTCGAGTTCGGCCTCAAGCCGGACGAATACGCCGTCATTCTGAAGCGCCTGAATCGCGAGCCCAACCTCGTCGAACTGGGCGTGTTTTCGGTGATGTGGAGCGAGCACTGCTCCTACAAATCCAGCCGCAAGCACCTCGGAAAGTTCCCGACCAAGGGACCGCGCGTGATCTGCGGGCCGGGCGAAAACGCCGGCGTCATCGACATCGACGACGGGCAGGCCTGCATCTTCAAGATGGAGAGCCACAACCACCCCTCCTACATCGAGCCCTACCAGGGCGCGGCGACCGGCGTGGGCGGCATCATGCGCGACGTCTTCACCATGGGCGCGCGCCCGGTGGCGCTGCTCAACGCGCTGCGCTTTGGCGATCCCTCGCATCCCAAGACGAAGCGTCTTGTCAGCGGCGTGGTCGCGGGCATCGCCGGCTACGGCAACTGCGTCGGCGTGCCGACCGTCGCGGGCGAGACCAACTTCCACCGTGGCTATGACGGCAACATCCTGGTCAACGCCATGTGCGTGGGCCTGGCCGACGCGGACAAGATCTTCTACTCGGCCGCGCCGGGCGCGGGCCTGGCGGTGGTCTACTTCGGCTCCAAGACCGGCCGCGACGGCATCCATGGCGCGACCATGGCCAGCGCGGAGTTCGATGAGGACAGCGACGAGAAGCGCCCCACCGTCCAGGTCGGCGATCCCTTCGCCGAGAAGCTGCTCATCGAGGCGACGCTCGAGCTCATGGCCACCGGCGCCGTCGCCGCCATCCAGGACATGGGCGCCGCCGGCCTGACCTCCTCCTCGGTCGAAATGGCCGGCAAGGGCGAAGTCGGCATCGAGCTGGACCTCGACATGGTGCCCCAGCGCGAAGAGGGCATGACCGCCTACGAGATGATGCTGTCGGAGAGCCAGGAGCGGATGTTGGCCATCCTCAAGCCCGGCCGCGAGCACGAAGGCCACGCCATCTTCGAGAAGTGGGGCCTGGACGCCGCCGTCATCGGCTGGACCACCGACACCGGCCACATCGTGCTCAAGCACAAGGGCGAGGTGGTCTGCGACATCCCGCTGGCCCCGCTGGCCGAGGACGCGCCGCTCTACGACCGCCCCTGGACCGAGCCGGTGAAGCACCCGCGACTCGACCCCGGCCAGGTGCCCGCCCCGACCGACTGGGAAGCCGCGG
This sequence comes from Caulobacteraceae bacterium, assembly GCA_027487945.1. GTDB lineage: Bacteria > Pseudomonadota > Alphaproteobacteria > Caulobacterales > Caulobacteraceae > Caulobacter. The sequence continues at coordinate 34,319 of JAIYCQ010000007.1, read as the reverse complement.
TGCTCAAGGTCATCGGCTGCCCGGACATGGCCTCCAAGCGCTGGCTGTGGGAGCAGTACGACCGCCACGTGATGGCTGATACGCTGGAGGATAGCGCCACCGGCGCCGACGCCGGCATCGTCCGCGTCCACGGCACCCGCAAGGCGCTGGCGGTGACCAGCGACTGCACGCCGCGCTATGTGCAGAACGATCCCTACGAGGGCGGCAAGCAGGCCGTGGCCGAGGCCTGGCGCAACCTGACCGCCGGCGGCGCAGACCCGATCGCCATCACCGACAACCTCAACTTCGGCAATCCCGAGCGACCCGAGATCATGGGCCAAATCGTCCGCGCCATCGATGGCATGGCCGAGGCCTGCCGCGCGCTGGACTTCCCGGTCGTGAGCGGCAACGTCAGCCTCTACAACGAGACCAACGGCGCGGCGATCCCGCCGACCCCGACCGTCGGCGGCGTCGGCCTGCTGACCGAGTACAGCCGCCGGGCCGACTTCGCGGGCCTGAAGGCGGGCGACACCCTGGTGCTGATCGGCGCCAACGCCGGCGAACTGGGCGCCTCGATCTACCTGCGCGAAGTGCTCGGCCGCGAGGACGGCGCCCCGCCGCCCGTCGACCTGGCGCTGGAGCGCAAGACCGGCGACTTCGTGCGCGGCCTGATCCAGTCCCGGACGGTGACGGTGGTGCACGACCTGTCCGACGGCGGCCTGATCGTCGCGGCGGCGGACATGGCGCTTGCCAGCAATGTCGGCGTCACCCTCGACGCCACCAGCCCCGGCAACGCCCACCCGTTCCTTTTCGGCGAGGACCAGGCCCGCTACCTGATCGCCACGGATGCGCCGGAGGCCCTGCTCAAGGCCGCCGCCGACGCCGGGCTGCACGCCGGCGTGGTCGGCCGGGCCGGGGGCGACGCCTTCGCCTCCAGGGACCTGTTCAGCATCCCGCTGGCGAAGCTGCGCGCCGCGCACGAGGACTGGATGCCCGCCTTCATGGGCTGACCCGGAGGTTCCGATGGCTCGACTGCTCGCACTGGTTCTGGCCCTGTCGCTATTGACGGGGCCGGCGCTCGCGGGCCCCGCCGACGAGGCGCGGAAGGGCCTTGAAGCCCAGATCGACGCCTGGAACCGGGACGACCTCGACGGGGCGCTGTCCCGCTACTGGAACGCACCGGAAATGACCTGGGTCAGCCGTCGGGGCGTGGAGCGGGGGTTCGCTCCGTTCGCCGAGGCGATGCGGACCGACGCAGCGACCAATCCGGACCTGGGCGACTACCAGGCCGAGGTGCTGGAGGCCCGGGATCTCTCCGCGGACAGCGCCCTCATGGTCATTCGCTGGTCGATCACCCGCGACGGCAAACGCCTGATGGGCGGAGTCTCGACACAGATCTGGCGGCCGATCGACGGCCTGTGGGTCATCGTGCTTGAGCACGCAAGCTAGCCCAGCACCTCCTCAAACCGCTCCAGCGCGAACTTCGCGAAGAGCATCATGTTTCCGGCCCGGTCGCTGTCGCCGGTCTCCAGGGTGAAGCTCGCCTCGACCGGCCCGACGATGCCGACGCAGGTGTGACCGGCGGCGTCGCCGTAGGGGTTGCCCTCCGGCCCGGCCGCACCGGTCTCACAGAGGCCCCAGGTTCCGCGCAGCTTCTCCCGGATCACCCCGGCCATGAACAGGGCATAGGGCTCTGTCGAGGAGCGGATGCCCTTGGGCATGGTCTCGCGGGTGATGCCGAGCAGGCCCCGCGCCACGTTGGGCGTATAGGTGATCGACGAGCCCTGGTACCAGACGCTGGCCTTGGGCACCGCCAGCAGGGCGGCCGAGACCAGGCCGCCGGACGAGGACTCCGACACCGCGACGCTCTCGCCGCGCGCAACCAGCCGGGCCGCGATGCGCTCGGCGATGGGGATCAGGGTCTGCATGGGGCCAGTCTCCAGGGTCTGCACCATCTTTTGTTGGCGTTTGCCGACCCCGTCCAGCATCCAGTTCCCGCATCCTTGCGTAGAGATGGACGTTGCTCCACTCCTGTACGGAGAGTTTTCATGTCCCTGCCCCTTCGCTTCGGCCTCCTCGGCTGCGCCCTGCTTGCCGGCCTCTCCGCCTGCGCCACGGCGCCGACGCCGGACGCGGGGTACCTCAGCCGCTACGACACCCTCGGCGGCCGGGGCGACGGCCTGCGGGCCAGCGTCCGTGAATGGGCCGACGCCGAGGCGCTGAAGTCCGTCTCGGCGGTGCGGATCGCGCCGTCGGTCCTGTTGCCGCGCGCGGACCGCTCACAGGTCCTGACCCCGGCAGAGCAGCGCGGCCTGCTTCGCGAGCTCGACGCCCAGCTGTGCTTCGAGCTGTCGGAGCGGTTCGCCATCGCCGGACCGGACGCCGTCGCCGATGCCGAGGTGCGGTCGGCGGTGACCTGGTTCGTCCCCACAGGGCGGGCCGCCTCGGCGGCCTCGGCCGCGGCCGCCTTCTTCATCCCCGGCCCGCTGGACCTGCGCGCGCCCGGAACGCTCGGCGCGCTCGGCGTCGAGGCGGAGATGACGACGCCGGACGGAAGGCAGATCGCGGCCATCGCCTGGGCGCGCCAGGCCAATGCCATCGGCACAGACGCGCCTTCGCTGGCCCGGGCCGGAGACGCCCTGCAGTTCGCCGAGCCCTTCGCAGACGACGCCGCCCGGGTGATGACTCCCGCGCCGGCGCCGGCCGCGCGCCGCTTCGAGCCCGGAGAGGACCCCTGCCGCGCCTACGGCCCGCGCATCCGCGCCGGCTCGTTCGTGACCAAGGTCATCACCAACCTCTACGTCCCCCAGTCGACCGAGGCGCCCGCCGAGCCGGCGGAGACGACGACGCCGAAGCCCTAGCGCGCCGGGAGGGTGTCCAGCTCACCGTCGAACAGGCGGGCGGCGGCGATCACCGTGTCGACGGCCTTGAGGAAGAAGGCCTGGGGCACCGTGGCGAAATCGTCGGTCGGCTTGTGGTACTCGGGGTGATCCTCGACGCCGAAATAGACCCAGGGAATCCCGGCCCTTGCGAACACGCCGTGGTCGGACTGGTAGGTCCAGTTGTCGAAGCTGTCGTCGGGCCCGGTGTCGTGGCCTAGCTTGAGGCTGACGGAGGCCGTGGGGACCAACGACTCGAGCCGGGCCTTGACCCAGGGGTTGGGCGAGCCGCCGGCGGCGTAGAGTTCGCCCCTGGCGTTCTTCGCCAGCATGTCGAAGTTGATGTTCAGCGCGATCCTGTCGGCGGGAACCGGCGGCGTCTCGAGGAAGGCCCTCGCGCCGCGCAGCCCCCCCTCCTCGCCATCGAGCGCAACGATCAGCACCGTGTGCTTCGGCGGCGCGCCCTTGAAGGACCCGGCGACGGCCAGCAGGCCGGCGACGCCCGAGGCGTTGTCGTCCGCACCGTTGTAGATTTCCCCGTCATGGACGCCGAGGTGGTCATAGTGGGCGGTGACGACCATCACCGGACCGTCCGGATTGGCGCCCTCGATTTTCGCGATCAGATTGACGCCCCGGATCTCTGTCCCGTCCTTGCGCTTGAAGACGAAGGCCTGCTCGACCGGCTCCAGGCCGATCTCGCGCAGGCGGCCGGAGATGTAGGCCCGGGCCTTTGCGCCGCCGGGCGAGCCGACCAGCCGGCCCTCCATATCGTCGGCGGATAGGATGCGGAGATCCTCGACGGCGCGGTCGCCTGGCGCGGCGGCGACCGGCGACGCCAGCAGGGCGGCGGCGGACAGGGCGAGCAGGAGTCGGCGCATGGGGCCTCCGGATACATGTCCCCTGCTGAGTGCCTCCCCCGTGCGCGCCGCGCAACCCGCGTCATGCAGCGTTCAGGTTCGCAGGCCCAGGGTGCGCGCATGAAACGCATCGCCCTCGCAGCCGCCCTGATCCTGTCCATCGCCGCGCCCGTCGCCGCGCAACCGCTGCGGCGCGACAGCGCCCAGGGGCAGACCTGCGCGGTCACCGTCCGGTTCGGCAGCTACGCCATGGGCATCGACCAGCGGGCGTTCGAACGCGTGCAACGTTATGTCGCCTCGCACCGTCGGCTGGTCCGCGGCAGCAGCGTCCAGACCTGGGGGCGCGAGGGCGAACGCACGGTCTGCATCGCCACCGCCTCGCGCCAGGCCACGCGCCAGGTCTTCAGCGATCTGCGCGCCCTGGTCCGCCAGCGGGCCGAGCGGGGGCCGACCGAGATCGAGGCGATCACCGGGCAGGTCTGGCAGAGTCGCCCCGCCGAACGCCGTTAGGCCGTACCGCTTTTTCGACTTCCCTTTTCCCGGACTGCCCGCGCATCATGGCGGCAACGAGAAAAGAACGGGAGCGAAACATGGACGCGCAGTCGCAGTGGACGGGACTGGACGCCGACCGCCTGGAGCGGATCGGCGACCATCTGGAGCGAAACTACATCGCCACCGGCAAGATCGCCGGCTGCCAGGTGCAGGTGACGCGCCATGGCCACACGGCCTTCGCCCGGAGCTTCGGCCACCGCGACCGCGAGCGGTCCACGCCCTGGACCGACGACACCATCGTCCGCATCTATTCGATGACCAAGCCGATCGTCTCGGTGGCGCTGATGACCCTCTTCGAGGAAGGGCGGTTCCAGCTCGATGATCCGGTGCATCGCTTCATTCCCGAGTGGAAGAACCACCGCGTCTGGGTGTCCGGCGACGGCGCCGACATGGTCACCGAGGCCCCAAGCCGGCCGATCAGCTTCCGCGATGTGCTCAGCCACACCGCCGGCCTGACCTACGGCTCGATGCTGGCCCAGCTGAGCGGCCTGCCGATCGAACACCCGGTCGACAAGGCCTACGACACCGTCGGCGTGCGCCGCGGCGAGGGGGAGACGCTCGACCAGTTCCTCGCCAAGCTCGGACAGGTGCCGCTTCGCTATCACCCGGGCGAGCGCTGGCAGTACAGCCTCGCAACCGACGTCTGCGGCGGCCTCGTCGAGCGGGTGAGCGGCATGCCGCTGGCGGACTACCTGAAGACCCGCATCTTTGATCCGCTGGGGATGACCGACACCGCCTTCCAGGTCAGCGCCGACAAGACGGACCGATTTGCCGCCAACTACATGCGGATGCCCGACAAGAGCCTGCGGCTCAGCGACGATCCGACGAAGAGTCCCTATCTGCGGGAGCCGGTGTTCAAATCGGGCGGCGGCGGCCTGGTCGGCACGATGGCCGACTATGTCCGCTTCGCCGAGATGCTCTGCCGCGGCGGCGAGCTCGACGGCGCCCGGATCCTCGGCCCCCGCACCCTCGATCTGATGACCCAGAACCATCTGAAGGGCGGCGCTGACCTGACCGAGCTGGCCATCGGCAGCTTTTCGGAGACCGCCAACGCCGGCATCGGCTTTGGCCTGGGCTTCGCGATGACGATCGACCAGACGGCGACAGGCGGCCTGTCCTCCGGCGACTACTACTGGGGCGGGGCGGCCTCGACCATCTTCTGGGTCGACCCGGTCGAGGACCTGACGGTCGTCTTCATGACCCAGCTGATGCCTTCGGCCAGCTTCGACTTCCGGGGCCAGCTCAAGAGCCTGGTCTACTCGGCCATCGTCGACTGAACCTTCGCGCGGCGGCGGCTAGCCTGCCGCCGCGCGGGGCCCGGCCCACTGCTGGATCGTCTCCAGCAACCGGTCGGCCTTGATCGGCTTGCCCAGATGCGAGTCCATCCCGGCGTCGAGGCAGGCTGACACCTGTTCGGGCAGCACATTCGCGGTCAGGGCGACGATCGGCGTGCGCCGTCCCGCGCCCGCCCTGGCACGGATGCGACGGGTCGCCGTCAGGCCGTCCATGACCGGCATCTGCACGTCCATCAGGATCAGGTCGTAGTCGTCGCGTCCGGCGGCCTCGACCCCCTGGGCGCCGTCTTCGGCCGTGTCGACGACAATGTCGAACGGTTCGAGCATGGCGAGCACCAGCTCGCGGTTGACGGAGTTGTCCTCGACCAGAAGCAGCCGAAGCCGGGCGTCCGGCGCGGGCGCAGCCTCCGAGGCGGGCGCAGCCGCCGACTCGGCCGCCCGGGGCAGCGCCACCTCCAGCCAGAAGATCGAGCCCGTCCCCGGTGCGCTGCGCACCCCGACCTGGCCGCCGAACGCCTCGACAATCCGCTTGCAGATGGCGAGGCCAAGGCCCGCGCCGCCGAACCGCCGCGACATCGCCGCGTCGGCCTGGGAGAACCGGTCGAACACGGAGTCCAGCTTGTCAGGCTCGATGCCGACGCCCGTGTCGGTCACGGTCACCCGCAGCCGATCTGCCGCCTCGCCGGCCTCCTGCTCCAGGCGCACCCGCACGGAGCCCTCGGAAGACGTGAACTTCACGGCGTTGGACAGGAAGTTCAGGATGGCTTGGCCGAGCCGGGGGCCGTCGCCGATCAGATCGGCGGTCTCCCCGACCACCTCAAGCTTCACATCGACGGTCTTCCAGTCCGCCTGCGGCTGCACCAGGTCGATCATGGCGCGCACAAGGGCGCCCGCATTGATCCGCCCCGGCTCGAGGACCAGGCCTCGAGCCTCGATCCGCGAGAAATCCAGAACATCGTCGATGATCGACATCAGGCCGTCGCTGGCGTCGAGGATCCGGGTGACATGGCGCCGCTCACGATCTCCGAGCGCCGTGGAGGCCTTGAGGAGCTCGGCGAAGCCCACGATGGCCGTCAGCGGCGTCCGCAGTTCGTGGGTCATGTTGGCGAGGAAGTCGGTCTTCGCCCGGGCGGAGGATTCGGCCAGCTTGAGCGCAGCCTTCAGGTCCAGCTCAAGCAGCTTTCGCTCGGTGACCACTCGCGAAGCGACGATCAGGCCATCGATCTCGCCCGCCACGCGGGAGTAGGTGCTCTCGTACCAGATCAGGGAGCCGTCCTTGTGGCGCCCCGGGTACTCGCGGGTGAGCGGCGGATCTCCCGGGCGAAGACGACTGATTTCCTCAAGCAGCGGGCCGATCGTGTCGGGATCGACGGTCGCCTCCAGGGGAAGCGCCACGAACTCCTCGACGGTGTAGCCGGTCTGGCGTTCGACCGACGGCGAGATGTACCGTCGCACGCCGCCCGACCAGTAGGAAACGTTGTCGCTCAGATTCTCGGCGAGAAGGCGGTAGAGGCGATCGCTCTCGCTGAACCGGGCCAGGGCCTCCTCCGCCTGGGCCCGTCGCGCATCCGCCTCGCGGGCCGCGGCGTCACGCTCCTCCAGCCCGCGAACCAGCTGCTCGCGAAGCACCATAAGCCGCCGGCGCTGGCTGACGAGAATGTAGGTGATCGGGCAGGCGATGCCCCCCGCGATCAGGGCCGTGGTCAGCGGCGCGATGCTCTGGACGTCATCCAGGATCCAGGTGTTGACGCCGAAATCCAGCAGGACGGCGGCCACGACGATACCCGCGGAGAGTACCGCCGAGTCCAGGAGGGCGCGCCCCCGATAGCCATGTCCAAGCATGCGTCATCCCATCACGACAGGCGCAAGGAACTCGAAACGCAACTCCCGAAGACAAGCCATCAGAATCGCTGCCGAAACAAGGACAGGTTGAAGTCACCGCCCCGACGACGTCCGGGCCTTGTACATGCAGCCGTTGTTAAGGCTTTGGGCCTAGACAGGATGGCTACCGGGGGAGATTCCGCGCCGTGCCGATGTCAGCCGTCGATCTTGAAAGTCGTCTTCGCACCGCCTTCCCGGACTCGGAGATTGTGATCACGGATCTGGCCGGCGACGGCGACCACTACAAGGCGCGCATCGTCTCCCCGGCCTTCAGGGGCCTCACGCGCGTGCGTCAGCACCAGCTGGTCAACAAGGCGCTGGCGGACGTGCTGGGCGGCGTGCTGCACGCCCTGGCGCTGGAAACCGCGGCCCCGGCCGACTGATCTTCGATGCGGTATCGCTCCTTCGGCAAATCGGGCCAGGTGGTCTCCGCGGTCTCCGTCCTTCTGGATGGTCGCACGCGTCGCTCGGCGAAGGACTGGCGCAACCTGGTCCGCCTGTCGCTGGACTGCGGGATCAACGGGTTCGAGATCGCCGGCGACAGCCCGGCGGTGCTGGAGGGCGCGGCAGAGGGCCTGTCGGAAGTCGAGCGCGACCTTCTGTTCGTCACCTGGCGTCCGGCCCGCTTCACCGCCGACCCGGCCCATGCGGTTGAGGCGTTCATCGCGCGGCTGGGTCTACAGTACCTGGATCTGATCGCCTTCGACGGCCCGCCGCCGTCGCTGGAGACCCTTCGCGGAACCCGCCGGGTGCGCGCCTATGGCCTCGCCGGCGAGGACGCCGAGAGCGACCGGCTGCTGTCCAGCGGCGACTTCGACGCGCTGTCGGCGCCCTACAGCCCGGCCTCGGGCTGGAAGGAGCGGAACCGCATCAAGGCCGCCGCTGCCCGCGACATGGCCGTGGTCGCCCATTCGATCTGCCCCGAGCACATCCTCCCCAAGCCGGAAGGCGTGCTGAAGAAGTCGCTGTTCCGCAACCGGGCCAACCCGCTGTCGGGCGTCGGCGGCTACCGCTTCCTGGACAATACTCCCGGATGGACGGCCGAGGAGCTATGCCTCGCCTATGTGCTCACCGAACCGTCGGTGACAACGGTCCTGTTCGAGGTTGATCGGCCCGAACGGCTGGAGCGTCTGGCCGCCATCGCCGAGAAGGACCTGCCCACCGGCGTCGCCGCCCAGATCGAGATGGCGCGGTTCTCCGTCACATCGGCTTGACCCGGACCGCCCGCGTCCCTAGCTGATAGGCTTGTTCCCAAGGCCCAGAGGCTCTCCCCGTGACCGACGCCGCCGTCGCCAACCCCGCCCATGACTGGATCGCCAACACCGTGGCGACCCACCCGGTCGTGCTGTTCATGAAGGGCGAGCCCGAGCAGCCCCGCTGCGGCTTCTCGGCCCAGGTGGTGCAGATCCTCGACCACCTCGGCGTCGATTTCGTCGGTGTCGACGTGCTGCAGAGCGAAGCCCTGCGCGACGGCATCAAGATCTACAGCGACTGGCCGACCATCCCGCAGCTCTATGTGAAGGGCGAGTTCGTGGGCGGTTGCGACATCGTCCGCGAGATGTTCCAGGCCAGCGAGCTGAAGCCGTTCCTCGAGGAACAGGGCGTCCTGCAGGCCTGAGCCTGCGAACCCGGGCATGAGCAGACTTCTCGAACCGCCCGAGGGCCGGCAGGTCTTCACGCGCGACTTCACGCCCGTTGACAGCGACATCGACGCCAACGGCCATGTGAACAACGTGGTCTATCTGGGCTGGGTGCAGGACATCGCCATAGCCCACTGGGACAGCCGCGCCCCGGCCGAGGAGGCGACGAAGTGGGCCTGGATCGTCGTCCGGCACGAGGTCGACTACCGCCGCTCGCTGCTGCTCGGCGAGACCGCCCACGCCCGCACCTGGGTCGGCGAGCGACGCGGCCCGCGCTTTGACCGTTTCGTCCGCATCGATGGGCCCGACGGCGAGATGTGCGCCCAGACCCGATCGGAGTGGGTGCTGATCGATGCCGCAACGAAGCGCCCCGCCCGGGTGCCGGCCTGGATGGAAGAGATGTTCAGCTAGCGGCCGGCGAGGCCCTCTGGAGATCGAGGCGGTGCAGGGTCGAGCCGATGGCGAACAGGCTCGTCTGACCGCCGTCCCTCACGACCCGGATCTTGTTGACGGCGACGCCCATCTCCGCCGGGCTCCAGGTCCTGCCGCCGTCGCGGGTTTCGAAGCCGCCCGGCACGGCGCCGATCCACCCATGGTCTTCATCGACAAAGCCGACGCCGAACGCCCTTACGGCGGCGTTGTCCACCAGCGGAAGCTCTGTCCAGGTGAGGCCGCCGTCAGCGGTCCTTGCGACATACCGCCGGCTGGCCGACGGGTCGGGGTTGTAGCTCTGGACCGTCACATAGCCGACGGCGGGGCTGGGAAAGGCCATCTTCCAGGTCAGTTCCCAAGGCCGACCGCCCTGGTAGACCCGGGTCCAGGACCTGCCGCCGTCGTCGGTCCGCAGGATGACCCCGGTTGAGACCTGGACGTCCGTGTCCGTCGCCCCGGCGATGAAGCCGACCTTCCGGCTGACGAAGTGGATGTCGAGGATCATGGCGGTATGGGCCGACAGGTCCTCGGACGTCCAGGTCTCGCCACCGTCGTGCGAGGTCGCCATGAGGGCCGGTCCTCCGACCCGTCCGCCCGCTCGCAGGGTCACGCGATGGTCAAGGACCCCGGCGTTGATGAACGGCTCCCGGAAGACATCAATCGCGCAGATTCCGGTGACCGCAGGCCCGGTGATCGTCACAGGCGTCCAGCTCTCGCCGCCATCGCGGGTGCGATAGAGCGGGACAGGATCGGTCACATCGGGAAAGTAGCCCGGCCCGATGTTACCCATGAAGCCGAGCTTCGCGTCCACGAAGCCGAGGGCGCGGACAAAGGTCCCGGGCCGGTCCAGCAGCTTGGTCCAAGTCTGCCCGCCGTCGCCGGTGCGGAACAGGCGACCGAGACCATTGCCGTACCAGCCGGTCTGGCGGTCGATGAAGACGACATCATCCTGCTTGCCGCGATAGGGCTCGGTCGGCAGCTTGACCCATGCGGGCGGCGGCGTCTCCGCCCCGGCGATCAACGGCCACAGCGCCGCCGCGCCGCTCACACCCAGAAACGCCCTCCGATCCATTGCCGCCCCCGTCCAAGCCGCGGACATCAGGCGCCGCCGGGCGTCGAACCGGCAAGTGAATTGGCGGTAAGGTCGGGGCATGCCGACAGCAGAAGGGCCCGGAGATCGCTCTCCGGGCCCTTCGCATGTGTTCGAGGTCGGTGGCGTCTTACGACGCGTAGAATTCGACCACGAGGTTCGGCTCCATCTTCACCGGATACGGCACTTCGGCCAGTTCCGGCGCGCGGACGAACGTGGCCGACATGGCCCGGGCGTCGACGGTGATGTAGTCGGGGGTGTCGCGCTCGCCGGAGCTCAGGGCTTCAAGCACCAGAGCCATGTTGCGGGACTTTTCACGGACGCTGACCACGTCGCCGGCCTTCACGCGGTAGGAGGCGATGTTGACGCGCTTGCCGTTCACCAGCACGTGGCCGTGGTTGACGAACTGGCGCGCCGCGAAGACGGTCGGCACGAACTTGGCGCGGTAGACGACCGCGTCGAGACGGGCTTCCAGCAGGCCGATCAGGTTTTCCGAGGTGTTGCCCTTGCGGCGCGCGGCCTCGGTGTAGGTGCGGGCGAACTGCTTTTCAGTCAGGTTGCCGTAGTAGCCCTTCAGCTTCTGCTTGGCGCGCAGCTGGAGGCCGAAATCGGAAATCTTCTGCTTGCGGCGCTGGCCGTGCTGGCCGGGACCGTAGGAGCGGGAATTCACCGGGGACTTCGGACGACCCCAGATGTTTTCGCCCATCCGGCGGTCGATCTTGTACTTGGCGCTATGGCGCTTGGACATGTCGTCACTTTCAATTCGACGCGGGCCGGCTCCTCCAGGATGGAGGTGCGATCTCAACGGCGGCTACGCATCACCCGTCATGTGTTTCCGCGCCGACGGCGAACCGGCGGCGTTTGGAAGGCGCGCTTATGATGGAGGGGCGGCGGCGAGTCAACTTGCCGCCCGCTCCGATCACCGCCGCAGTTTGGCCGCGTGCCAGGCGAGGTGGTCAGCGATGAAGGTTGAGATGAAGAAGTAGCTGTGGTCGTAGCCGGGCTGGCGGCGCACGGTAAGCCTCTGGCGCGCCTTGGCGGCCGCCTCCTCCAGAAGCTCGGGCTTGAGCTGGTTTTCGAGGAAGCTGTCGGCCAGCCCCTGCTCGACCAGGATGTCGTCGAACCGCCTCCGGGCGACGCCGGCCTCGATCAGCAGGGCGGCGTCATGGTCGCGCCACTGGCTCTCGTCGTCGCCGAGATAGCCGGCGAAAGCCTTGCGGCCCCAGTCGCAGCGGGTCGGCGAGCAGATCGGCGAGAAGGCGGAGACGCTGCGGAACAGGTCCGGATGGCGCAGGGCCAGCGTCAGGGCGCCGTGACCGCCCATGGAATGGCCGCTGATCCCCCGCCGGCCGGCGTCGATCGGGAAGTTGGCGCCCACCACATCCAGCAGGTCGCGGACAACATAGGTCTCCATGTTGAAGTGCGGCGCCCAGGGCTTCCGCGTGGCGTCGACATAGAAGCCGGCGCCCTGGCCCATGTCATAGACCTCGTCATTGGCGACGCCCTCACCGCGCGGACTGGTGTCCGGCGCCAGGATGGCCAGGCCCAGGTCCGACGCCGGGCCATAGGCGCCGGCCTTGGTGGTGAAGTTGTCCTCGGTGCAGGTCAGGCCCGACAGCCAGAGGACCAGCGGAAACGGCCCCTCCCCGTCCGGCAGGAACAGCGAGAACCGCATCGGCGTGCCCGTCGCGGCGCTGTCGTGCCGGCAGATGCGCAGGGTTCCGCCGAAGGTGCGGGTCTCGGAGAGGATTTCGAGGGCGGACACGCCTAGAACACCACCACCGAGCGGATGCTCTCGCCCGCATGCATCAGGTCGAACGCCTTGTTGATGTCCTCGAGGCCGAAGGTGTGGGTGATCATCGGGTCGATCTCGATCTTGCCGTCCATGTACCAGTCGACGATCTTCGGGGTGTCGGTGCGGCCGCGGGCGCCGCCGAAGGCCGTGCCCTTCCAGACCCGGCCGGTGACCAGCTGGAACGGGCGGGTGGCGATCTCCTTGCCGGCCTCGGCCACGCCGATGATGATGCTCTCGCCCCAGCCGCGATGGCAGGCCTCCAGCGCCTGGCGCATGACGGTGACATTGCCCGTGGCGTCGAAGGTGTAGTCGGCGCCGCCGTCGGTCAGGGCGACCAGATGCGGGACGATGTCGTCCTCGATGTCCCTGGGGTTGACGAAGTGGGTCATGCCGAAGCGGCGGCCCCATTCCTCGCGGTCCGGGTTGATGTCGACGCCGATGATCATGCCGGCGCCGACCATCTTCAGGCCCTGGATGACGTTCAGCCCGATGCCGCCGAGGCCGAAGACGATGCAGTTGGCGCCCGGCTCGACCTTGGCGGTGTTGGTCACCGCGCCCACGCCCGTGGTCACGCCGCAGCCGATGTAGCAGGCCTTGTCGAACGGCGCGTCCTTGCGGATCTTCGCCAGCGCGATCTCGGGCAGCACCGTGTGGTTGGAGAAGGTCGAGCAGCCCATGTAGTGGGCGATCTGCTGGCCCTTGTAGGAAAAGCGGCTGGTGCCGTCCGGCATCTGGCCCTTGCCCTGGGTGCCGCGGATGGCCGTGCAGAGGTTGGTCTTGCGGCTGAGGCAGCTTTTGCACTGCCGGCATTCGGGCGTGTAGAGGGGGATGACGTGATCGCCGGGGACCACGCTGGTCACGCCGGCGCCGACCTCCAGCACCACGCCCGCGCCCTCGTGGCCGAGGATCGAGGGGAAGATGCCCTCGCTGTCGAGGCCGTCCAGCGTATAGGCGTCGGTGTGGCAGATGCCCGTGGCCTTGATCTCCACCAGCACCTCGCCCGCGCGCGGCCCCTCCAGATCGACCTCGACGATCTCCAGCGGCTGTTTGGCGGCGAACGCGACGGCGGCGCGGGTCTTCATCGGGCGACTCCTTGAGTTGGGCGCGGCGACTATAGCGAGTCCCGGCGGCGCGTCATGGGGGTGGGAGATGATCCCCCTCCCCCTTGTGGGGAGGGACAGACGCGCGAAGCGCGTCAGGTTGGGGCAAGTGAGGGCCGCCTTCGGAGTCAGGTGAGGATCGCTGTTTGCCCCACCCGTCTCGACTCGCTGCGCTCGCCGATCCACCCTCCCCACGAGGGGGAGGGAGACATGGCCCCTCGCTTCGCCGCTTCGCGAAGCAGTCCTCCGCTAAGCCTCCACCACCGCCGGCAGTCGATACCGCCCGTCGAGCAGCTCGGGCTTCGGCAGATACCCGCGCATGAACAGCGCGAACGGCCCGGCGGGCGCGGGCAGCCAGTTGCTCTCGCGGTCGGGATGCGGCGCCTCATGGCCGATCCAGAGGTCCAGCGAACCGTCGGCGTTCCACTTCAGGCCCGGCGTGCGGTCGCCGATGGCGTAGCGGCCCAGCGGGTTGTCGGTGAAGTAGAACTGCCCCTCGGGCGTGATCTCGTACATTGAGAGCGACCAGAAGCTGTCGACCGGGATCTGGCGGTCGGCGGGCAGGTGCAGGCGCCAGTTGCGCGTTCCGTCGAAGGCCCCGCCGCCGCCCGGCGCGCCGGCCCGCAGATAGGTCGCCTCGGCCAGAGGCAGCGCGGCCAGCCCGCCCAGCGCGACCACGGCGCGGAAGTGATAGTCCTGCCCGAAGTCGCCCAGCTTGCTGGCCGGATAGGCCCAGCCCTCGATGAAGTTGGAACCCGAAAGACCGCCGCCGCCGCGCGCCGCCTTGCGGGCCTCCTCGACGCCGGCCTCGATCTGGGCGGCCTCCGCCTCGCTGAAGCGGGACGGATCGAATGTCCCCTGCCCCAGGCCCAGCGGCGCGATCCGCTTCAGCACGGCCCCGTCGGTGGCCGGCGGCGGGTTGAGCGCCATCAGGGCGTCGGCGCTTGTGAAGTAGTCGGCCCAGCCGTCGCGGCGTTTGGCGTATTGCGGCGCGGGCGTCGCCTGTGGCCCCTGGGCCGAGAAGCCGCCCTGGACCACGGCGGCGGCGTCCAGGTCAGGCGGACCGTCGACAAGGATGCGAGCCAGGGCCCAGACGTGGCGGGTCGGGGCGCGGACGATGTTGCGCCCCTCCGCCGCCTCGGTCGGCCCGACGAGGGTGTAGACGCCGCCGTCGTTGCCGGTCGTGCGCGTGCCCAGCACCGCGAAGCTGTTGGACCAGGCGTCCATCAGCTGCAGCGAGACATAGCGGTCGCCGGACGGCGGAATGGTCAGGGTGACCGGGCCGTTGCTGAGGTCGATCTGGCCGGTGGCGTACAGGGTGTCGTTGTTGGGCGTCGTCACCGCCCGCGCCTTGTGGTCGGCCAGCCGGCGCATCATGCCGAAGCTGTTGAGCGGCGTTCCGACCGCCTGGCCGACGCTGCGGATGGCCGCGATCTCGATCAGCGGCAGGGTGTAGAGCCAGGCCTCGCGGGCGGCGGCGCGCAGATCGTTCATGGTCAGGCCTTCTCAACGGCGGGCAGCAGCCAGCGGCCGTCGAGCACCTCGGCCTTGGGAAGATAGAGGCGCATGTTCAGGCCGAACGGGCCGGACCTGGGCGCGGGCAGCCAGTTGGCCGAGCGCGCGCCGCCGGGGTCGGCCCGTCCGATCCAGACGTCGAGCGAGCCGTCGGGGTTGCGGGTCAGGCCCGGCGTGCGGTCGCCGATAGCGTAGCGGTCCAAGGGGTTTTCCGCGAAGAAGCGCTGACCGTCCGGCGTGATTTCGTACATCGACAGCGACCAGAAGGCGTCGACCGGCATCCGGGCCGGGATCGACAGCCGGTAGAGGTCGTCGCCCCAGTAGGCGCCATCCCGCTCGCCCTCGGCGCGCAGGTACATCGCCTCAACCACGGGCAGGGCGGCGAGGCCGCTGAGCGCCACCAGCGCCCGGTAGACATAGTCCTGGCCGAAGATGCCGAGGTTGGCGCGGGTGTAGCTCCAGCCCTGGACGAACTGCTGGCGCTCGAGGGCCAGTCGCGCGATCTGCTGCGCCCGCTGGACGCCCGCGGCGACGCCCGGCCCATCGGCCTGGAACGCCGCCAGCCGGGCCAGCATCCGACCGTCGGTGGCCGGCGGAGGATCGGACTTCAGCAGCGCCCGCAGGCCGGCGAAGTAGTCCGCCGGGGCGGCGGCCCGGCCGGGAAAGGCCGGCGGCATGACCCCGGCCGGGCCCTCCAGCCGGAACCCGTCCTGCACCGCGTGGGTGGCGGGAAGGTCGGCCCCGCCGTCGGTGAGGGTGCGGACCAGCAGCCAGGCGTGCGGCGTCTCGCACCGCAGGACATCCGGTCCGCTGCCCGTCTGGCCCGGGCCGACGATCCTGTAGCGCCCGCCCGCGCCGCCTGTGGTCCGCAGGCCGATGACGGCGTTGTTGTTGGAGTACATGTCCATCAGCGCCGCCGACCAGTAGCGGTCGCCGGTCGCCGGAACGGTCAGGGTAACCGGGCCTTGGGTCAGGTCGATCCAGGCCATCGAATAGAGGGTGTCGTTGTTGGGCGTGGTCACCGACCGCGCGGTATGATCCGACAGCGTCCGCGCATGGCGCAGGCGGTTGAGGGTCATCCCCTCGCCCAGATGCCGGGCGCGCGTCGTCGCCATCTCGATGATCGGCAGGCCATAGAGCCAAAGGTCGCGTGCATCAGCGGTCTCGTCCGCCCGTGCGTCGTCCGGGCGCATCGCCAGACCCGTGACGCCGACGGCCGCCAGGGCCGCGAACAGTTCCCGCCGGTTCATCGTAACCTCCCCGGGGACTCTAAATGTTACCCCTTGGTCTCATTTGAGCCTGAAGCCTTCTGCCGCGCAAGCTTTTCCAGCACCCGGCCGCGCCCCTTCGACAGGGCAGTGACCACGCCGCGCCAGGTGCGGACCTCCTGGTCGGTCAGGCGCGCCCGGCCCAGCGCGACGCGCAGGTTGCGGACCATCGAGGGCCGCTTTTCCGGCGGGTGGAAGAAGCCGGCGTCGTCCAGTTCCGCTTCGAGCTGCTCATAGAGACCGACGACGGTCTCCATGTCGGCGGGCTCGTCGATATTCTGGGCGAAGGCCTCGCGCGGGCGGTCGGCGACGCCCATCCGCCATTCATAGGCGGTCAGGGCCACGGCCTGGGCGAGATTGAGCGACCGGAACCGCTCGTCCACCGGGATGGTTACGATGCCATGGCAAAGCGCGATGTCCCCGGTCTCCAGCCCCGCCCGTTCGCCCCCGAACAGCATGCCGACGCGGTGGCCCCGCGCGACGGCGGCATGCAATTCTCCGGCGGCCTCCCGGGGGGTGAGCACCGGCAGCTGGGTTTCCCGCGGCCGGGCGGTGGTGGCGTAGACCAGGCGCAGGTCGGCGACCGCCGCCTCGAGCCGCTGGTAGACCCTCGCGCCGTCGAGCGGCCAGTCGGCGCCGGACGCGCTGGCCCAGGCGCGGTCCTGGGGCCAGCCGTCGCGGGGGCGCACCAGGCGAAGTTCCGCCAGGCCGAAGTTGGCCATGACGCGGGCGACGGCGCCGATGTTCTCGGCCAGCTGCGGCTCATTGAGGATAATGACGGGAGGGGGGCTCTGCATCCGCGCTTGATAAGCCCTTCCCCCCTCGCCGGGAAAGGGCGGTATGAGGGCGGCATGCGCCGCAGAACCCTGCTTGCCGTCCTCGGGGGCTCCTCGCTGACCGCCCTCGCCGCCTGCGGCCGGGACGAGCCGGCGATGTTCGCCGATGTCCCGGTCATCGATACAGCCCTCCTCGACGCCGGGATTTCCGCCATCGCGGAACGGGCCAGCCCCGGCGTGCTGGAAGTCGCCGTCCAAAATCTGGAGGCCGGCGAGATGTGGGCCTGGAACGGGGCCCGGCGCTTTCCGATGCAGAGCGTGTTCAAGGCCCCGCTGGGTGCGGCGGTCCTCTCCGAGGTCGACGGCGGCCGTCTGCGCCTGGATGAGACGATCACCCTCGCCGAGAAGGATATCTCACCGCCGCTCAGCGCCATCGGCGCGGCCTGGCCCGGTGTAGCGATCTACAGCGTCGGCGACCTGCTGACGGCGGCGGTCGGCCACAGCGACAACACCGCCGCCGACGTCCTCATGAAACGGATCGGCGGCCCCGGGGCAGTAACCGCCTGGCTGCGTGACAACTCCATCAACGATCTCCGCGTCGACCGCTACGAGCGCGAGCTGCAGGTGGAGGCGAGCGGCATGGACTCCTTCCGCATTGCCTGGAAAGCCTGGCCAGCGTTCAAGGCCGCGCGCGATGCCGTGCCGGTCGCCCGGCGGCGGCAGGCGCAGGCGCGTTACCTCGCCGATCCGCGCGACACGGCGACCGCGAGCGGCATGCTGACCTTCCTCGGCAAGCTGGCGAAAGGCGACCTTCTGGGACAGCGCTCGACCGCCCGGCTGCTGAAGATCATGACCGGCAGCAGGACAGGCCGGAACCGGCTCCAGGCCGGCCTGCTCCCCGGTGCGACCCTGGCGCACAAGACCGGCACGTCGGCGACCGATCTGGGGATCACGGCGGCGACGAACGACGTGGGCATTCTGACGCTGAAGGACGGCCGTCGTTATGCCGTGGCGGTTTTCCTCGCCGCCTCGCCGCAGGATGAAGCGGCCCGCGAGGCGACCATAGCCGACGCCATGCGGGCCATCGGCAAGGCCGTGGGCTAGCCGTTCACCAACGTCGCGCCGGGAGCGTCCGTCATGGCCTCCCGGGCCGAGGCCAGGGCGGCCACCAGCTGGGCCGGGCGGAGGGGCTTGGCGATATGCAGGTCGCCGCCGGCGGCATGGGCCGCCTCGATGTGCTCGTCCATCGCATTGGCCGTCAGCATGACGATCAGGGCCCGGGGCCGTCCCTCGGCCACTTCAAGCGCGCGGATGGCCCGGGTGGCGGTAAGGCCGTCCATGAGCGGCATCTGCATGTCCATCAGCACCGCCTCGAAGCGATCCTCGCGCCAGGCCTCGACGGCCTCCTCGCCGTTGCCGACGATCGTCAGGTCGATGCCGAACGGGTCGAGGATGATCTGCACCACCTTCTGGTTGGTCGGATGATCCTCGGCCATAAGGACCTTCATGCCCTTCAGCACCCGCGTATCGACGACGGGAGCGGCCCGCTCCTCGCGCGGGGCGATCGCCCGGGGCAGCGGCAGGCGCACGGTGAAGACCGCGCCTTCGCCAGGCTGGCCCGCGGCGTCGATCTCGCCGTCCATCATCGCGGTCAGGGCGGCGCAGATCGACAGGCCCAGACCCGTGCCGCCGAAGCGCCGTGTGATCGAGTCATCAGCCTGCTCGAACCGCCGGAACAGCCGGGCGTGGGCGGCCTCGTCGAAGCCGACGCCAGTGTCGGCGACAACGAAGCGAAGCTGCTCTTCGTCGCGGTCAACCATCAGGGTGACGCCGCCGGTCTCGGTGAACTTGACGGCGTTGGCCAGCAGGTTGGAGAGGATCTGCGCGATGCGCCCACCGTCGCCCAGCCAGACGCCCTTCGCCTCCGGGGTCAGGCTCCAGGTCAGGGTCAGCCCCTTGGCCTCGGCGGCGGCGCGGTGCAGGTCGGCCATGGCCGCCACCGTTTCGGTCAGGTCAAAGGGCGCAGGCGACAGGCGGAACTGGCCGGCCTCGATCTTGGAGACATCCAGGATGTCGCTGAGCACCTGCTCCAGCAGCCGCCCCGAGGACGATACAAGGTTGGCCAGCTCACGCCGCCGGGCCTGGTCATCGGTGTCAGCCAGCTGGTCGGCGAGCGCGATCACACCGTTGAGCGGCGTGCGCAGCTCGTGGCTCATGTTGGCCAGGAAGGTCGACTTGGCGCGGTTGGCGCGCTCGAGCTCGGCGGTCCGGGCGGCCACGCGCTCCTCGAGCGAACGCAGCAGCTCGTCGTTCCGCCGCCCCTCGCCGACCAGCATCCGCGCCAGGGCGCCGATCTCGTCGCGGCGCAGTTCGACCTGCGAAACCGCGGCGTCGCCGCCCGTTGTGTGCGACCGGCTGAGGGTCTCCAGCGGTGCGACCACTTCCCGCCGCACCAGGCGATAGAGCAGCATCGCCTGGACGACGATGCCGAGCAGGCCGAAGAGCAGCACCGAGGACGCCGTCCGCGCCGCCGCCCAGGCGATGTCGGATGTCGGCATGGTCATCACGAAGTACCAGTTCGGCTCCTTGAGATGGCCGAAGGCTATGACATTGCCGTCGCGCTCGAAGGCGCCAGCGTTGACCCCGGTGCGGCGAATCTCCCGCACAAGGCCGGGCACGTCGCGTTTGCGCTCCTGGGCCTCCAGTTCCTGAGGCGAAACGACCCCCCGCAGGCTCATGCCCGGCGCCGCGATCAGCTGCCCGTCGCCGGAGACAATGACATTTTCACTGCCGGGAATGGCGTCCCCGACGGCCTCCATAAGGTAGCTGTCCAGGGTGATCGTTGTTCCCCACGCCGCGACATGACGACCGTCGATGTCGATTGGCGTCATGCAACCTGTCGTTAGGGCCTTGCCCGTTGGGTCGCTCAGCAGCTTGCGAAGCTTGGTGCAGCGCATGACCCGCGACGGATTCTCCCCCGGGAGGACAATCTTGGCCATTTCCTCGTGCTGGAACGAGAAGTCGGCGGGCGCACCCTTGCGGTAGTACTCCAGCCGGTCCTCGCGGTCCGGCCCGAACATCACCATCCGGTTGTCGGTCGTGTACATGTAGAAGTTGTCGTAGCGCGAGTGTTGCGCCTCCCCGACCATTGCCGCGACCTGCAGAGCGGCGACGTAGAAGGCCTTCTGATCCCGGCTGACCGCCTCGCCGTTGGCGAGGAAAGCCCCCATGCCAAAGATATAGTCGCCGTCAGCGTCGGAACGCCCGTCGAACAGCGCCGGCGCCGAGCGCCGCGTACCGTCGGCCTGCAGCGGGAACAGCGCGTCGAAGCGGGCGTCGAGATCAGGACCCTTCACCCGCTCGATCCGCCGCATCAGGGCGTCGGTTGCGTCGCCGTGAACCTTGACCAGATCCGAGAACAGCCGATCCTCGGCCGCGGTCCGTTCCTGCACATAGACCTGCAGGCTGGCCACCTGCCGCTCCATCGACGAGCGTTGCACGAAAGCGAAGGTGGCCGCGGAGGCAAGGCCCGTCACGGCGATCGACAGGACCACCACGATGGCCAGCAGCTTGCGCGCCAGCGGCTTGTCGACGGACGTCATAGTGCGGGCGAACCTCCCCTTGCCCGACACCCGTAGCGTTGATCCCTGAACAGGCCGTTGATTTCGCGAATGGATTCTCAGCCGCGACAATCGGTCTTCTCGCTTCGCCCCGCAGCGGCTATAGCCGGGTCGCCCCCGCGCGCCCCGTATGGCCCTGTGCGCCCTACGCCCGAGCGCGCCCCAACGGAGACTTCGCCCCCATGGCCAAGATCAAGGTCGCTAATCCCGTCGTCGACATGGACGGCGATGAAATGACCCGCATCATCTGGAAGCTCATCAAGGACAAGCTGATCTTCCCCTACCTCGACCTCGAACTGGACTACTACGACCTGTCGGTCGAGAACCGCGACGCCACCAACGACCAGGTGACGATCGACGCGGCCGAGGCGACCAAGAAGCACGGCGTGGCCGTCAAATGCGCGACCATCACCCCGGACGAGCAGCGGGTCGAGGAGTTCGGGCTCAAGAAGATGTGGAAGTCGCCCAACGGCACGATCCGCAACATCCTGGGCGGCGTCATCTTCCGTGAGCCGATCATCTGCCAGAACGTGCCCCGCCTGGTGCCCGGCTGGACCCAGCCGATCATCGTCGGCCGCCACGCCTTCGGCGACCAGTACAAGGCCACCGACTTCCTGTTCCCGGGCAAGGGCAAGCTGTCGATCAAGTTCGTCGGCGAGGACGGCAAGGTCATCGAACATGAAGTGTTCGACGCCCCGTCGGCCGGCGTGGCCATGGGCATGTACAACCTCGACGACTCGATCCGCGACTTCGCCCGCGCCTCGTTCGCCTACGGCCTGAGCCGCCAGTACCCGGTCTATCTCTCCACGAAGAACACCATCCTCAAGGCCTATGACGGCCGCTTCAAGGACATCTTCCAGGAGATCTTCGACGCCGAGTACGCCGCGCAGTTCAAGGAACTGGACCTGACCTACGAGCACCGGCTGATCGACGACATGGTCGCCTCGGCGCTGAAGTGGTCGGGCGGCTACGTCTGGGCCTGCAAGAACTACGACGGCGACGTGCAGTCGGACATCGTGGCCCAGGGCTTCGGCTCGCTGGGCCTGATGACCTCGGTGCTGCTGACCCCGGACGGCAAGATCGTCGAGGCCGAGGCCGCCCACGGCACCGTGACCCGTCACTACCGCCAGCACCAGAAGGGCCAGTCGACCTCGACCAACTCGATCGCCTCGATCTTCGCCTGGACCCGGGGCCTCGCCCACCGCGCCAAGCTGGACGACAACGCCGAGCTGGCGAAGTTCGCCGACACCCTGGAAAAGGTCTGCATCGACACCGTCGAGGCCGGCTTCATGACCAAGGACCTGGCGCTGCTGGTCGGCGACCAGCAGGGCTGGCTGACCACCGAGGGCTTCCTCGACAAGGTCGACGAGAACCTGAAGATCGCCATGAGCGCGTAACCGGTCACCGGGCATGCACCCCGCAGCGGTGCATGCCCCCGACAGCGTTGCGGACAATGAGGGGACACGCACCGGTGGGCGTGTCCCCTTTTTGCATTTCTGATCGTCCCGGCGGCTGCCGACTCGCGCCGCCGGCCGCCCGGTCGTCAGAAAAAGTACAATCCCTACAAGATTTGTAGACTTTAAATCCGTGTCGCCCGGGGCCAGTCTGCCGCTGTCTCGTTCCTCAACAGCAAGACGGCCCGGACCCATGCCGACCCAATGCATCCCAGACATCGCCCGGCCTGTCCTGATCGTGCCCGGCCTGTTCAACTCGCCTGCCGGCCACTGGCAGTCGCATTGGCAGATCCTTCGGCCGACCGCCGGGCGGGTCGAGCAGCTGGACTGGGACCAGCCGCGCCTGGGCGACTGGTCCGCGGCGCTGGCGGAGGCCGTGCGGGCCAGTCCCGGCGCGCTGCTGGTGGCCCACAGTCTCGGCTGCAGCCTCGTCGCGCATCTGAGCGCGGTCAGCGGCGGCCGGGGGATCGGCGGCGCCCTGCTGGTCGCGCCCGCAGACCCCAACCCCGTCGGCCCGGCCGGGCGCCTGCTGCAGGGCTTCGCCCCGATGCCCAGGCAACGCCTGCCCTTCCCCGCGACGGTGATCGCCAGCCGGACCGATCCCTTTGTCGGGTTCGAACGGGCCGAGGCCTTCGCCGCCGGCTGGGGCGCCCGGCTGGTCGACCTGGGGGACTCCGGCCACATCAACGTCGCCTCCGGGCACGGTCCCTGGGTCGAGGGGCTGGACCACCTCGCCGAGCTTGACGCCCGGGTCGCCCGGACCGCGCCGGCCCTGACCCACGCCTGACCCCCGGAGACCGCCGCCATGCCCCGCGTCACCTTCACCCCGCTGACCTCGACGATCGGCGCCCTGGTCGGCCAGGTCGACCTGTCGCGCCCGCTGGACGAGGAGCAGCTGGCCGCCATCCAGGCCGGCCTTCTCCGCCACAAGGTGATCTTCTTCGAGAACCAGCGGCTGACCCCCGTCCAGCACCGCGACTTCGCCGCCCGCTTCGGCGCGCTGCATACCCATCCGCTCTATCCCGGCGTTCCCGAGGCGCCGGAGCTGTTCACGCTCGACAACCATCGGGACAATCCGACGGACAACGACAGTTGGCATACCGATGGCACCTTCATCCAGACCCCGCCCAGGGCCGCCATCCTGCATGCCCACCGTCTGCCGGCCTGTGGCGGCGACACCCTGTGGTCGGACATGCAGGCGGCGTTCGAGGCTCTGTCGCCGTCGCTGCGCGACTTTCTGGTCGGTCTGGACGCGGTGCACGACTTCGCGCGCGGCTTCCCCGCCGACGGCGTAGTCGCCCGTGGCGCGGGGGCGGAGAAGCACGCCCGCGCGGTTGCGGCCAATCCGCCGGTGATCCATCCGGTGATCCGCACCCATCCGGAAACCGGGGCCGACGGCCTGTTCGTCAACGCCACCTTCACCGACCGCATCGTCGACCTGACCCGCAAGGAGAGCGACGCCGTGCTGGGGATGCTGTTCGAACACATCCAGAAGCCGGAGTTCATCGTCCGCTGGCGCTGGAGCGAGAACGCCATCGCCTTCTGGGACAACCAGATCACCCAGCACTACGCGGTGAACGACTACCTGCCGGCCCGCCGGATCATGGTCCGGGCCACGATCCTCGGCGACCGGCCCTGGCACGCCTCGCGCCTGGACGCCTGCGGCCGACGCGGACGGCCGGGACGGAGGGCGCCTGCCGGGGCATTTCAACCGGCGTGAGAGGGCCCGCGAAAGGGAAAAGGGGGACAGTCAGGCCCTGTCGCGACACGAGCCATCGAGCGTCGACAAGGAGCGTCTGTTCCGGTGTCGCCGTTCAGGTCACCGTTCCCGCCGCAGCGAGCGCCGCCTCGATGCCAAGGATCAGGGACTCCGGCGTGATCGGCTTGGAGATATGAACGTCGGCGCCCGCGTTGCTCGCGGTCTGCCTGTGTTCATCCAGGGTGTTGGCGGTCAGCATGGCCACAGGCGTCCGGGGCAAGGCCTCCGCCTGCTCGCGCGCCCGGATCAGACGGGTGGCGGTCAGTCCATCCATCACCGGCATCTGCATATCCATCAGAATGACGTCGAAGGCGTCCGCCCGGTAGAGGTCCACGGCCTCCTGGCCGTCGTTCGCCACCGTGATCTCGGCGCCCAGCGTGTCAAGAATGAGCTGGACAACCCTCTGATTGGTCACGTTGTCCTCGACGAGAAGCACCCGTAGAGGCCTGTCGAACGCCGCGATCTCATCCGCCTCGCTGGAAGCCCCGTCGAGCGGGCTGACAGACTGCGGTAAGGCCTCCGCGCGCGGGAGGCTCAGCAGCAGCGTGAAGCAACTGCCGACGCCCGGCTGGGACTCCAGCCGGATCTCCCCTCCCATCGCTTCGGCGAGGCCACGCGAGATGGCCAGTCCCAGACCGGTTCCCCCGAAGCGTCTGGTGATCGAACCGTCGGCCTGGGCGAAGCGCTGAAACACCCGCTCGCGGGACTCGGCGTCGAGGCCGATGCCGGTGTCGCGGACATCGATCCTGATCCCGACCCGCCCGCCTTCCCGGGGGGTGACGCCCAGGACGACGTCGACGCGCCCGCGGTCGGTAAACTTGATGGCGTTGGACACGAGGTTGGAGACAACCTGCTTCAGGCGGACATTGTCGCCCAGCACCCAGGTCTCGGGGTCCGGCGCGAGATCGAGCCCGAAGACCAGTCCCTTGTCATCGGCCCGGATCTGCATCAGCCGCACGGCGTCCCGGACCGAAGCGCCCAGGCAGAAGGGGGCGGACTCGATACCGAACTGCCCTGCCTCGACCTTGGAGAGATCAAGAATGTCGGAGAGGAGACGCTCCAGCGACAGGCCCGACCCCATGATCAGCTGAACCATCTCCTGCTGGGCCGGCGTCAGCGGAGTGCGCGCAAGGGTCCCGATGATCCCCAGGATGCCGTTGAGCGGGGTCCGGATCTCGTGGCTCATATTGGCCAGGAAGGCGCTCTTGGCCTTGCTGGCCGCCAGCGCTTCGTCGCGCGCGCCGGCCAGGGCGGTCATCAACTCGCGGGTTTCCGAAAGCATGGAGGCCTGGAAGCCGGCTGCCAGAATGGCGGTAAGCGATGAGTCCGCCTGCGAAAAGTCGGTCATCCTCAAGCCGGAGGCTTCCAGGTCTGCAATGCTGCTGATGGCATGGCTCACACAGAGCAGGAAACCCGCCTCCTCGGCCAGAACCAGCCCTCTCAGCACCATGGTCCCGGTCGTGGCCTGCAGCTGAAGGGCCGAGCCGGCACGCACCCAGCCCTGGAAGTCGACCGGACCGGTCGGGCGCTCGACCCTGAAGCTGTCGAGCAGGGCCGTCCCCGGCTGCGCCTGCGGCGCAAGCCGGCGCAGCGACCGGCCGACCGAAATGATCTTCAGGTCCGGCGAGATCCGGATGTAGGCCGGAAAGACAAGGTCGAGCTGCTGATCGTCGAGATTGGCGCCCACGGCAGCGCCCTAACCGTCGAGGGTGACGAGAAAGTCGATACCGCCCTCGTGCGGGCCGAGACACCGCACCTGACCGGTCTGCCCGAAATGAACCAGCAGCCCCTCGAACAGACCCGTCACAAACGGCTCCAGTCCTGTGCGGCTCGAGACGTAGGTTATGCGCAGGGCTGTCTCATCGCTCGATCTGACCTGGAACGACGGCACATCGACGCCCGGCAGGCTCAGATTGATGTTGGCGTGCAGGCGATCCAGGTTCTCGCAGAACTCCGAGACGGTCTGCCCCGCCATCTTCATGAGATGCGCGAACGCGCTCTCGTCGGCGAAGCGGATCCAGTAGCGGCCGAAACGGATCAGGGTCTCCTCAAGACTGAGATCGAGCTCTGCGGCGACCGCGCCGATAAGGGAAAAGGTGACCTCATCGGGGTAGGATTGGCCCGTGATGAAGTCGCTCTCCTCGAGCCCGGCCCGGTCGAGTATCTGCGGCCAGACAGCCGGATCGCCACTGCTGAGGATCATTTGCCGCGCCGCGCGGTGGATCATGCCGTACATGGCTTCCTCTGAGCATTCTGTGGCTCTGGATGTCGGATCGAATCGACTCGTCGACAACCGACCGACCCGTTATGGGCCATATTTCACGACTGCCTGGTGATTAGCATCCCGAATTCAACCGCACCGCAAACATACCTGTTTTGGTTACTATCCGACCGGATACATCCCGCCCGGTACGGCGCGCAAACCTTGCTGTTTACCTAGCCGCAAGCGAGGCGACACGGGACCCCGGAAAGGCGATCACACCCACAGAAACAACCTGGTCGCGAAAAATTCGGATCGGCGAAAGAGAACATATTGCGAACTGGAACAAACCGTGCACATTATGCCTGCGTTCGGCGAGGGCCGCTTCCGCAATCCGGCGGGAGCACGCGGGCGGGACCAGAATCGGAATAAGGATGCGCACTCCCATGAACCAGGCGGCTTTGAGACTCGTGACACGCGACGAAGGTGACAAGCAGCGCGCTCTTGAAGCGGCGCTCTCCCAGATTGACCGCGCCTTCGGCAAGGGCTCGGTGATGCGGCTCGGCTCCAAGAGCAAGATCGAGGTCGAGGCGGTCTCGACCGGGTCGCTGGGCCTGGACATCGCACTGGGCATCGGCGGCCTGCCCAAGGGGCGGATCGTCGAGATCTACGGGCCGGAAAGCTCGGGCAAGACGACCCTCGCCCTGCATGTGGTGGCCGAGGTGCAGAAGGCCGGCGGCACCGCCGCGTTCGTCGACGCCGAACATGCACTCGATCCCCAGTACGCCCGCAAGCTGGGCGTGAACCTTGACGAGCTCCTGGTCTCGCAGCCGGACACCGGCGAGCAGGCGCTGGAGATCACCGACACCCTGGTGCGCTCCAACGCCGTCGACATCATCGTCATCGACTCCGTGGCGGCCCTGACGCCCCGCGCCGAGATCGAGGGCGAGATGGGCGACAGCCTGCCCGGCCTGCAGGCCCGCCTGATGAGCCAGGCGCTGCGCAAGCTGACCGCCTCGATCTCCAAGGCCGGCACCCTGGTGATCTTCATCAACCAGATCCGCATGAAGATCGGCGTGATGTACGGCAGCCCGGAGACCACCACCGGCGGCAACGCGCTGAAATTCTACGCCTCCGTCCGCCTCGACATCCGCCGCACCGGCTCGATCAAGGTCCGCGACGAGATCCTCGGCAACAACGTCCGGGTGAAGGTGGTCAAGAACAAGGTCGCCCCGCCGTTCCGCGAGGTCGAGTTCGACATCATGTACGGCGAGGGCATCTCCAAGCTCGGCGAGATCATCGATCTGGGCGTCAAGGCCGGGGTGATCGACAAGGCCGGCTCCTGGTTCTCCTGGGGCGACCAACGTATCGGCCAGGGCCGCGACAACGTCCGCGAGTTCCTCAAGAACAATCCGGACATCGCCGGCAGCATCGAGAAGGCCGTCCGCGCCAAGTCCGAGAAGATCGAGGAAGAGCTGCTGGTCGGCGGCCCCGAGGGTGACGAGGCCGACGAGGGCGAACCCTAGCCGTCACCGGGGACATGATCCGCGCAGCGGTTCCTGTCCCCGACCCGGGCTCCCGCTCCGCCACAGGACACCGTCGGGACGTCGCCTCGCGCCGGCCCACCCGCCCAAGACGCCCGCGCGAACCCCGCACGGCGACCCGACGGCAAGGACGCCTCTGCTCCCCCACGGAGCGGGGCGTCCTTTCTGCGTCGCGCTGGACGCGCCCTCGCCGTTCCGCCGTGCCCGCACTCGTCCCTCGCCCCCGGCCTCCGCGCCTGTACCCCCCTCACCGCCCAGGCCCTGCCCCCTCCCGGCCTTGTGCGGCGGCAGCGCAGGCGGGGCCTCTCGCGCAGCGGGCGAGCCTTTTCCTTTGGGATTTGGCCGGGGCGCGGCTATGGAACCGGCATCATAGCATCAACCGGCAAAGGGCCTTGCGCCCGGCCCTGACAGTGACGACCAGACCGGACCATGAAGAGCCTCAACGATATCCGCGGCGCGTTCCTCGACTACTTCGGCAAGGCCGGCCACACGGTGACGCCCTCGGCCCCGCTGGTGCCGCAGAACGATCCGACCCTGCTGTTCGTCAACGCCGGCATGGTGCCGTTCAAGAACGCCTTCACCGGCGCAGAGACCCCGGCCTCGCCGCGCGCCGTCTCCTCGCAGAAGTGCGTCCGCGCCGGCGGCAAGCACAACGATCTGGACAACGTCGGCTACACCGCCCGCCACCACACCTTCTTCGAGATGCTGGGCAACTTCAGCTTCGGCGACTACTTCAAGGAACAGGCGATCGAACACGCCTGGACCCTGCTGACCCGCGACTTCGCCCTGCCGAAGGAGAAGCTGCTGGTCACGGTCTACCACACCGACGACGAGGCCGCCGCGCTCTGGCGCAAGGTCGCCGGCCTCTCCGATGACCGGATCATCCGCATCCCGACCAGCGACAACTTCTGGTCCATGGGCGACACCGGCCCCTGCGGCCCCTGCTCGGAGATCTTCTTCGACCATGGCGACAAGATCGCCGGCGGCCCTCCGGGCAGCCCGGAGGAGGACGGCGACCGGTTCATCGAGATCTGGAACCTGGTCTTCATGCAGTTCGAGCAGCATGCCGACGGCACGCGCACGGAGCTTCCCAAGCCCTCGATCGACACCGGCATGGGGCTGGAGCGGATCGCCGCCGTGCTGCAGGGCCAGCACGACAACTACGACGTCGACCTGTTCCGCACCCTGATCGCCGCCAGCGAATCCGAGACGGGTGTCAAGGCGGCCGGCGACCGCGCGCCTTCGCACCGGGTCATCGCCGACCACCTGCGCACCTCATCCTTCCTGATCGCCGACGGCGTGACGCCCTCGAACGAAGGCCGCGGCTACGTCCTGCGCCGGATCATGCGCCGGGCCATGCGCCACGCCCACCTGCTGGGCGCGGCCGACCCGCTCATGCACCGCCTGGTTCCAACCCTGGTGGCGGAGATGGGCGGCGCCTATCCGGAGCTGAAACGCGCCCAGGCGACCATCGTTGAGACCCTACGCCAGGAGGAGGTCCGCTTCCGTGAGACCCTCGGCCGCGGCATGGGGCTCCTCGAAGACGCCACGGCCGGCCTGACGACGGGCGGGGTGCTCCCCGGCGACGTCGCCTTCAAGCTCTACGACACCTACGGCTTCCCGCTCGACCTGACCCAGGACGCGGTGCGGGCCAAGGGCCTGACCGTCGACACCGACGGTTTCGACGCCGCGATGGAGGAACAGCGCGGCCGGTCGGGCGGCGCCCTGAAGGGTAGCGGCCAGCAGGCAACGGCCGCCGTCTGGTTCAAGGTCCGCGACAGGGTCGGCGCCACCGATTTCACCGGCTATGACGCCGTCGACTCGACCGGCGCCCTGACGGCGCTGATGAAGGACGGCGAGGAAGTCACCACCGCATCGGCCGGGCAGACCGTCCAGGCCGTGTTCGACGTCACGCCCTTCTACGCCGAGAGCGGCGGCCAGGCCGGCGACACCGGCGTGGTGGAGTGGGACGGCGGCTCGGGCAAGGTGCTCGACACCCAGAAGCAGGCCGGCGACCTGGTGGTCCACACGCTGGAGATCCTCGCCGGGTCAATCAAGGTCGGCGACCGCGCCGCCCTGCACGTCGATCCCGAGCGTCGCCTGACCACCCGCTCCAACCACTCGGCTGCCCACCTCGTGCACGCCGCCCTGCACCATGTGCTGGGCGCCCACGTCGCCCAGAAGGGTCAGATGGTCGACGGCGAGCGTATGCGCTTCGACTTCAGCCACGGCGGTCCGCTGACCGCCGACGAGCTCGAGCGCATCGAGGCCGAGGTCAACGCCGTGATCCGCCAGAACCTGCCTGCCGAGACGAAGCTGATGAAGCCGCAGGAGGCCATCGAGGCCGGGGCCGTGGCGCTGTTCGGCGAGAAGTACGGTGATGAGGTCCGGGTCCTGACCCTCGGCCGGTCGCTGACCGAGGAGGGAAAGGCCTATTCGGTCGAGCTGTGCGGCGGCACCCATGTCGGCCGCACCGGCGACATCGCCCTGTTCAGGATCGTGTCCGAGAGCGGCATCGCCGCCGGGGTGCGGCGCATCGAGGCCCTGACCGGCGAGGCGGCCCGCCGCTTCCTGCTCGACCAGGCCGGGGTCGCCCGTGACCTCGCCGACCGGTTCAAGCTTCCGGTGGCCGAGGTGGCCGCCCGCGTCGAGGCGCTCGACGCCCAGCGCCGGACGCTTGAGAAGCAGCTGGCCGAGGCCAGGAAGCAGCTCGCCCTCGGCGGTGGCGGCGCGGCCCAGGCCGGTCCCGAGGAGATCGGCGGCGTGGCCTTCATCGGCCGGGTCATGGACGGCGTCGGCGGCAAGGACCTGCGCGGCCTGATCGAGGAGTTCCGCAAACAGGCCGGCGTCGTCGCCCTGGTCGGGACCAGCGACGGCAAGGCGGCGGTGGCCGTCGCCGTCTCCCCCGAAATGACCGGCCGGTTCAGCGCCGCCGAGCTGGCCAGGGCCGCCGTGATCGCCATGGGCGGCCAGGGCGCGGGCGGCAAGCCGGACTTCGCCCAGGGCGGCGCGCCCGACGACAGCAAGGCCGCCGAGGGCGTGGCCGCGATCAGGGCGCTGCTGGCCGGCTGATCCTCGACGCCCCGCCGGCGTCGCGGGCTCGCTGGCCCGGCGCGGCGGTTCACCCCGCCCGGTAGAAGGCCGAGAGCTTGTTGCCGGTCGGATCCCGGACGTAGGCGAGGTAGTACCCCTCGCCATAGGTCTCGCGCGGCCCCGGCGCCCCCTCGCAGGTCCCGCCGTGGGCAAGGGCCGCGGCGTGGAACGCGTCCACCTGAGCCGGACTCTCGGCGTGAAGCCCGACCATGATCCCGTTGCCGGGCCGGGCGGGCGCAGCGTCGAACGGCGAACAGACCAGGATGACGCCGTGGTCGTCCCCCTCGGGCCCGTAACCGGCCCAGGTCCCCTGCTGCCAGATCCGCCGGGCGCCGAGCGCGCCGAGCACCGCGTCGTAGAAGCCGACCGCCTCGTCGATGTCGTTGGCGCCGATGGTGATGTAGCTGACCATGGTCTTCATGCGGCAACCTCCTGGCCGGCGGTACAGACGATCGCCAGCTTGTTGCCGGCAGGGTCTCTGAGGTAGGCGGCGTACCAGTCGGGCGTGTACTGCGGGCGCGGGCCCGGGGCGCCTTCGTCAGCCCCACCGGCCGCCATGGCGGCGGCGTGAAACGCGTCGACCTCGGCGTGCGTATCGGCGCCGAAGGCCAGCATCGTTCCGTTGCCGAACGAGGCCTCGCCCCCGTCGAAGGGGCGGCACACCCAGACGGTCTGGCCGCCGCTCTCACCGCCCGGCCCATAGCCGGCGAAGGTTCCGTGCACCGCGAACCGGGCCCAGCCGATAGCGGCCATGACCCGGTCGTAAAAGGCCAGTCCGGCCTCGAAATCGGTCGCGCCGAGCGTGACGTAGCTGATGTTGACCGCCATGAAGGCCTCCGGCTTTCGGAATCCGACGCTATGTCAACGATGAGAACATTTCAAGAACATATGAGTCAGGCCCGTCGCGCGCGGGATCACGCTGACCGCGGCAGCTGTCCTAGCGCTCGTCCTGGGGCAGCTGGATGTGCGTCAGTTTCCAGGTGAACAGCGCCTGACGTTCGAAGGTGAAGACCGTCCGCTTGTCCGGCTGCCCGGCGCGCCTGATCGCGATCCGGGTGCGATCGACGCCGAAATAGGCGTAGGTCGGATGCGGCCCGTCGATGATCTTTTCAACGCGATCGCTGAAGGTCGGGGTCACGCGGGAGACGCCTGGGGCCGCGCCCGGGCGATAGCCTCGACTGAGGGCCGACAGCCCCTGAAGGGTCAGGTAGCGGTCGACCTTCGGCGGCGGCGGCGCGATCGGCTCGATGGCCTTCTTCAGGGCGCCGATGGGATCTGTCCAGATCGACGGCGCCTCGGCCGAGACCGGCGCCTGGGCGACCAGCTGGCTGGACAGACTCTTGCGGACAGCCGGGAAGTCGACGAGGTCGGCGGTCGCCTGGATGTCCTCCGCCGCGGTGGCGTCCTGCAGGGCGCGGAAGGCCAGCCACGGCGCCGCCGCGAACGCCAGGGCGAAGCCCAGGACGGAAACCAGGAAGATCTTGAAGAGGTCGAGACGCATCGGACCTGCCCGTTAACGCTGTGGCCGCATCAAGACCGGAAGCCGCCGGTCGGCGCAAGGCTTCTCGCGTGACGGGAGCATCCGGAGCCCTACCCGAAATATCGCGACCTTCTGACGCATCCCCCGGCAACGTCGCCTTAAGCGGAGGGAGCGACACTGGCGATCCTTGCAGGGAGATCTCTCTTGTCCATCGATCCGCGTCGACTGTTGGGCCTGGCCTTCGCGAGCGCCGATCTCCTCGTCGAAATCGACACCGATGAACGCATCTCCCTGATGCTCGGCGCGGGCCAGTCGGTCCTCGGCGCCGAGATGGCCGACCCGGTCGGCCAGGACTGGCGCACCCTGTTTCACTTCGACGACCAGGCCCTGGTCGAGGCCATGATCATCTGCGTCGCCGACGGCGTCCGGCGTGCCTATGCCCCGGTCCGGCTGTCGGACGGCGACCGCGCCGTGTCGCTCAGCGCGCGGGGCCTGCCCGACAACGCCGGCCGCGTCTCCTGCGCGCTCACCGCCTGTCCCGCGCCGCCCGTGCCGGCGACCGCCGACGGCCTGCACCCGCGCGCCGACTTTGAACAGCTGGCCAGGGACCTGACCGAGGCCGCCCGGGCGACCGGCTCGCAGCTTGAACTGGCCATGATCGACCTCGGGGGCCTGGACGCGGCCGATCCGGAGCTCTCGCGTCGGGCGGCCGGTGCGCTGCGCCTCGAGTCCGAAGGCGGGGCGGCGGCCGCGCGGCTGGCGCCGGACCGCTTCGCGCTGCTTCGCCGACAGGGCGAGGACGCGCCCTCGCTGGTCCGCCGGCTGACCCGGGCCATCGTTCGCGACGGCGACCGGGGCGAGGTCGGGGTGGCGGCCCACACCGTGGCGCTCGACGGCCCGTCGCCGGCGCGCCTGGGAAGGGCGCTCAGCCTGGCCCTGGACGACTTCGTCGCCGAGGGGCTGAA
The DNA here is from genome assembly GCA_027487945.1 of Caulobacteraceae bacterium. Lineage (GTDB taxonomy): Bacteria > Pseudomonadota > Alphaproteobacteria > Caulobacterales > Caulobacteraceae > Caulobacter. The sequence goes on along the minus strand of JAIYCQ010000007.1, from coordinate 1,145 downwards.
GGACACCGCGCCGGGGTCGCTGGCCGAGGCGATGAACCGGTCGGTGCGTCGCACCCTGGCCCGCGCGGGCGAGCTGGGCGCGGCCGTCAGCCAGCGCCGCTTCACCCTGGCCTTCCAGCCCGTGGTCTCCCTGGCCGACGGGGCCCTGCACCACCACGAGGTGCTGGTCCGTTTCGAGAACGCCCACAGCCCCTACGCGCTCGTCCGCATGGCCGAGGAGTTCGACCTGATCGAGGAGCTCGACCGCGCCATCCTCGAGCAGACCGTCCGCCGGCTGAAGGCCGATCGTGGCGGCGGCGAGCGCCTGGCCGTCAATGTCTCCGGCCTGACCATCACCAGCCCGCGCTTCATCACCGAGGTCGAGGGCCTGATCCGCAACGACACGCGGCTGCGCGGCAGGCTGCTGTTCGAGATCACCGAGAGCGCCGCCATCGACGACCTGTCGCTGGCCGACCGGCACATCCAGCGGCTGCGGGCCCTGGGCTCGCTGGTCTGCCTCGACGACTTCGGCGCGGGCGCCGCCTCGCTGACCTATCTGCAACGGCTCTCGGTGGACATCGTCAAGATCGACGGTCGCTATGTTCGCGAACTGGTGGCCGGCGGCCGTGACGCCGCCGTGGTCTCGCACGTGGTCAACCTGTGCCAGGAGCTGGGGGTGAGAACGGTCGCCGAGATGGTCGAGACCCCCGAGGTCGAGTCCGCGGTCCGTGCGGCCGGCGTCGACTTCGGCCAGGGCTGGTTCTACGGCCGCCCCTCCGACCGCCCCGAAGCGCCGGAGCGTCGCACGCCCGCGGCCGCCCCGGCCGCCTCGCCCGTGGCCGCGCGCCGGACCGGCACCCGCGACGCCTGGCAGTAGGGCGTCACTGACACTGGGTGTAGTCGCCGGCGTTGCAGGCCGCGACCCGCGCCCGCCAGGCCGCCATCTCCGCCTCATACCGGGCCTTGGCCGCGGCCGCTTCGCGCCTGATGCGATCAGCCTCGGCCTTCTGCGCGGCGAGAGCCTCAAGGTACTCCCGCTGGCGGCGCTCGTCGGCAGCCTTGATCTCGGCATTGCGCTGCTTGATCGCCGCGTCGCGCTCGGCGACCTCGCGGTTCAGGCTAGCGGTGCGCTCTGCCTCGGCGGCGACTTCCCGCGCCTTGGCGGC
>JAIYCQ010000017.1 GCA_027487945.1 Caulobacteraceae bacterium | reverse complement strand
GCTGGTCTCGGTGGCGGACGCATTCCCCTCCGGACCGGTCAGGGCCGGGTCGATCCTCGTCGAACAGCTGCAGGCCAGGTTCGCGCCGGCCTGACGCGGCGGGGCGAGGCCCGGGCGGCGTCTGAGGTGTCTCCGGTGTCTCGCGCACCGGGTTCGGGCTCAGGACGCCGGCGCCGGCGCGCGGCCAATGGGGGGACAGGCAGGCCGGCCAGGCGGGGTCAGGCGTGCGCCGCGGCCTCTCGGCAGACAGCGGCTGGCAGCCGGCGACCCCTTGCCGCTCAAGGCCTCGCGGGCCGCCTTCCAAGATGATCGAACGCCGCATCGGCCCAGTATGGCGCCGGTGGCAGGGGGTGTGCGTCGATCCCGGCCCGGTGCGGGGCGCGATGTCCCGCAAAGGGGTCGGATGTCCCGCCTTGTCTCCAGAGTATGTGTCTCGGGAGTCTCGCCTTGTGCTCCCAAACACTCCGATCATCCTTGCGGAAGCGAGGATGAGCGGGGAAAAAATGAGGGAGCCCCGACCACACCTGCCCTTTGGCCTTGATGGAATGGGAGCGCGAGCGGTCGTCCTGGTCAAGGACGGCCCAGCGGGCCGCCGCTGCGCGGCCGGCGAAGCCGGTCCTTGAGCAGGACGCCCGCCCGCGCAATGCTCCGCCAAGGCATCAGGGCGGGGACTGCCGGAGCAGAAAGCGGACATTTGGGAGGGCAGCTATGGGTGGGAAGCGGACGCTCAAAGCTTCAGCTTGGAACGACCGCCTCGTGTCCATTCCTGCCATGTCCAGTATTTGTCGAACGTCCGCCTTCGGTAGGGATTGACGTTCAGGTTGTCGCAATACCACGCTATTGTGCGGGCAGAGCTGACGGTTTGCCGACAGGCACCTTCAGAGGGATCGGAAAAGAGCGATTTCGGGTCAGTTAATGTTGGATCAGACACAGTTTTCTGAATCTATCGCCAGATTATGAATCATCTGCCCTTACACTTCGCGTTGAGCGAGGCGCTAATAATCGTCGCGGCGATATATGCGGTTGCGCAGACTTGGCGCGTGGATCGGTGGCTAGCATTTGGTCTGGTAGCTATCGCTGTCGCTGCATTTGTTGCGGTGATCCGGATTGTTGCTCGAATGACCGGAGACATCGTAATCCTCCACGAATTTCTATCGCAATATGGCACGCTGCTTGGCCTTGGTTGCATATTTGGGGCGCTGCTGGGCTCGAGAGCATGGCTACCCCCGGTACTCGGTGCGGTTGCTGCAGCGCTGGGCATGGCCTTTCCCGAGGCCCATCCGTTACTATTGGCCGCTTTGATCCTGGGTTGCGCAGCCTTGGCGTATCGCAACACAGCGGACCGGAAATTTCTGGCTGCGGGCAGTTTTGCCTTTTTGCTGCTCGCGGGCCTTGCCAGCATGCCGTTCCGTGCTGATTATCCGGCACTTGGCTGGCACATCTTTCATACACTGGTGGCTGGTTGGTATGTGCTGGTCGTGGCCTTTGTGCCGGGTTCACTGCCGCCGCGCCGCCACGGGGTATTATCATGACGGCCGCATTTCTTGGCCCGCTTGCGTCACTGACAGCCACCGCTTTCCTGATTTGGCTGACCTATTTTCTGGGGTTTCGCGGCGGGCGGCGGTTTGAGAGCGAAGATGAGTTTCTGGCGTTGAGCGCGCCATATGGCGGGGCCACAGAGCATCTGATGGACGCTGGCGGGGCAGGCGGCATTGCGTTGCTTCACGACGGCCAGCTGCTCGTTGCAAAAATGGTGGGCGATAAGGTCGCCACACGGATCTTTCCGCAATCGGCTATTGAATCGCTTGTATGTGCCTACGCCTCATCGGGTGAGCGTTTGTCGATCAAAATGCAGTTCAAGGATTTGGGATTTTCAGCGGTGACGTTGGAAACGACAATGCGAACAATACCCGCTTGGCTTAAGATGCTCCAAACAAAAGGTGATAAATCGTGATTCCAGAAACACCTGCGTGGGCAACGGTCAATATTCTGGGTATCTCGATTGCCCTGTTTTTCTTCGTGATCATCGCGGAGATGCTATGGGCGCGCAGCCGCAACAATGGTGCCTATGAAGTCAAGGACACAGCCACTTCGTTAGTGATGGGCGCTGTCAGCCTGCTTACCGACGCCGCCTATGCGGGTATCCATCTTGCAATCATCTTGTTCGTTTATGATGCTCGGCTGTTTGATATCGGCTGGACATGGTGGGCGCTGATCCTGTGCTTTTTCGCTGTGGATTTTGTCTATTATTGGGGACACCGGCTCAGTCACGAGCATCGGGTGTGGTGGGCCAGCCATGTGATCCACCATTCGTCGCAGCATTTCAACGGCTCCACCGCACTCCGGCAGTCGTGGACCGGCCTGTTGGGTGTCGGCTTTTTCTTGCGCTTGCCATTGTTTTTCATCGGCTTCCCGCCTGCAATGGTGATTCTGTTTATCGTGATCACGGCCGCCTATCAGCTGTGGGTGCATACCGAGGCAGTAAAGAAGATTGGCCCGTTCGAATGGATATTGAATACCGCGTCGCACCACCGCGTCCATCATGCCACCAATCCCTGCTATCTTGATTCCAATCATGGCGGGTTCCTGATCATCTGGGACCGCATGTTTGGAACCTTTGCCGCCGAGCGCGATGACGAGCCGTGTCGCTATGGCATCGTTTCCAATCTGGGTACTTTTAACTTGTTTCGCGTTGCGCTGCATGAATGGGCGGCGATTGCCAGGGATGTGGCGGGAGCTCGTTCGGCCCGCGACGTTGTCGGCTTTATCTTCGGCCCGCCCGGATGGAGCCCCGACGGGTCACGCCAGACATCGCGTTCAATCAAAGCGCAATGGGCGCGGGAAAATGAAACACTCGTCGCGGCGGAGTGAAATCAAAAAATTCCGGTGGTAACTTGCGCGATTTTAACAATGGGCCAATCAAGTACATAAACACCAAAAAGTGCCGCTCAGAATGACCTGCTGAGTGAAGTTTAAAGTGGCGCATAATTGTGACGCGACGATTGACCACACCAGAACCCTGGTCTGGGCGCAATTGGCGGGTTCGGGTCGCAACTGATCACCCGCACGACCGACATTGGTCGTGAGCTGACAATGACGATTGCCTGATTTAACGGCTGCTTTCCGCCTCTCGCCTGCCAAAACCGGCGTTTCAGCAAACGGCCCAGAAGCCGCCGATCAAAGTTCGCAGGGCGAAAGTCCGTTATGGGTCAAAAAGCCGACCTTCGCCCCCCAACGCACAAACGGCGGCCCCCTCCCGGAGGCCGCCGCCTGAAACGCGCGTCTGACGGTCGGGCCGCCTAGCAGCCCATCTCCGCCGAGATCTCCTGGACCTCCTCGAAGGTGCGCAGGCCGGGGCGCTGGGCGCAGACCAGGACGCCCATGTTGCCGGGAAGGTGCTTGTTATCGAGCATCTTCTCGTGGGCGTCGGGGATGGCGTCCCAGGTGAAGACTTCCGACAGGCAGGGATCGACGCGGCGGTCGATGACCAGCTGGTTGGCGGCGCTGGCCTGCATCAGGTTGGCGAAGTGGCTGCCCTGGACGCGCTTCTGGCGCATCCACAGGAAGCGGGCGTCCATGGTCAGGTTGAAGCCGCTGGTGCCGGCGCAGATGACGACCATGCCGCCGCGCTTCACCAGGAAGACCGAGACCGGGAAGGTCTGCTCGCCAGGGTGTTCGAACACCATGTCGACGTCCTTGTTGCCGGTGATCTGCCAGATCGCCTTACCGAACTTGCGGGACTCCTTCATGTAGTCGGAGAATTCCGGCCCGTTGACGGTCGGCAGCTGGCCCCAGCAGTTGAAGTCCTTGCGGTTCAGCACCGCCTTGGCGCCCTGGCTGAGCACGAAGTCGAACTTGTCCTCGTCGCTGACCACGCCGATGGCGTTGGCGCCGACGACAGCGGCCAGCTGGGTGGCGAAGACGCCGAGACCGCCCGAGGCGCCCCAGACCAGCATGTTCTGGCCGGGCTTCAGCTCATGCGGCTTGTGGCCGAACAGCATGCGGTAGGCGGTGGCGAGGGTCAGGGTGTAGCAGGCCGCCTCTTCCCAGGTCAGGTGCTTGGGGCGCGGCAGCAGCTGGCGCGACTGCACCCGGCAGAACTGGGCGAAGCTGCCGTCCGGCGTCTCGTAGCCCCAGATGCGCTGGCTGGAGGAGAACATCGGGTCGCCGCCGTTGCACTCCTCGTCGTCGCCGTCATCCTGGTTGCAGTGGATGACCACCTCGTCGCCGAGCTTCCAGCGCTTCACCTTGGAACCGATGGCCCAGACGATGCCGGACGCGTCCGACCCGGCGATGTGGTAGGGTTGCTTGTGGCCGTCGAGCGGGCTGATCGGCTCGCCGAGCGCGGCCCAGACGCCGTTGTAGTTGACGCCGGCGGCCATCACGAGGACCAGCACCTCGTCCTCGCCGATCTCCCAGGTGGGCACCACCTCGACCTGCATGGCGGTCGCCGGGCGGCCGTGCCGCTCCTTGCGGATCGACCAGGCGTACATGTTCTTGGGGACATGGTACGGCGGCGGAATCTCGCCGATCTCGTACAGGTCCTTCACGGGCGTCTTCTCGAGCGTGGCGGTGGTCATGTCGTCAGTCCCGTGGCGCGTTTCTGTTGCAATGCAGTAGCGCCGGTTGGCGTTCCGGCGTCTGGCGGACCTTCCGCAACGTACAACCGCACGTCGCCGCGAGCCCTGTGGTTTTCCCGCGTCAGGCGCAAGACTGTGCCCTCAGACACTGTCATTCATCCGCCGCAGGGGCATGATCGTGTGACAGCCGCGATATGGTTGCAAGTGAAATGTTGCGCCGCAGCAAGTCTGCGCGCATCATCTCGCAAAAGCACAAGAAACGCCGGGGCGCGCGAGACCACGATGAGCACCAAGCCTTTCCAGCATGCGCCGGACGCGCCCTGGATCTTCCGGACCTATGCGGGCCACTCCACCGCCGAGAAGTCCAACGCCCTGTACCGCCGCAACCTGGCGGCCGGGCAGACCGGCCTGTCGGTGGCTTTCGACCTGCCGACCCAGACCGGCTATGACGCCGACCACATCCTGAGCAAGGGCGAGGTCGGCAAGGTCGGGGTGCCGATCAGCCACCTGGGCGACATGCGGACGCTGTTCGACGGCATCCCGCTCGACAAGATGAACACCTCCATGACGATCAACGCTCCGGCCGCCTGGCTGCTGGCGATGTACGTCGCCCTGGCCGACGAGCAGGGGGCGCCGCGCTCGGCGCTGCAGGGCACGACCCAGAACGATCTGATCAAGGAATACCTGAGCCGCGGGACCTACATCTTCCCGCCGCAGCCCAGCCTGACCCTGATCGGCGACATGATCGCCTGGTGCTATCGCGAGGTTCCCAAATGGAACCCGATGAACGTCTGCAGCTACCATCTGCAGGAAGCCGGGGCGACGCCGGAGCAGGAGCTGGCCTATGCGCTGGCCACGGCCATCTCGGTGCTCGACACCGTGCGGGCCGGAGGCCAGGTGCCGGAACAGGACTTCGAGATCGTCTGCTCCCGGATCAGCTTCTTCGTGAACGCCGGCGTCCGGTTCGTGACCGAGCTCTGCAAGATGCGCACCTTCACGGTGCTCTGGGACGAGATCCTCGCCGAGCGCTACGGCGTGCAGGACGCCAAGGCGCGCCGCTTCCGCTACGGGGTGCAGGTCAACAGCCTGGGCCTGACCGAGCAGCAGCCGGAGAACAACCCCTACCGCATCCTGCTGGAAGCCCTGGCGGTGACGCTGAGCAAGGACGCCCGCTGCCGGGCGTTGCAGCTGCCGGCCTGGAACGAGGCGCTGGGCCTGCCGCGGCCCTGGGACCAGCAGTGGTCGCTCCGCATGCAGCAGGTGCTGGCCTATGAGACCGACCTGCTGGAGTACGAGGACCTGTTCGCCGGCAGCCATGTCGTCGAGGCCAAGGTCGCCGAGCTGAAGGCCGGGGCCCTGGCCGAGCTCGGCAAGATCGACGCGCTGGGCGGGGCCGCCGCCTCCATCGACTACATGAAGGGTGCGCTGGTCGGCTCCAACGCCGCCCGGGTGCGGGCCGTCGAGACCGGCGACCTGACCGTGGTCGGCGTCAACCGCTGGACCGACACCGAGGTCTCGCCCCTGTCGGCCGGCGAAGGCTCGATCGAGACCGTTGATCCCAAACTCGAGGCCGGCGTCGTCGAACGGCTGAAGGCCTGGCGCGCGGCGCGGGATCAGGGCGCGGCCGACGCCGCGATCGCCGACCTCAAGGCCGCCGCCCGCGAGGGCCGCAACATCATGGAGCCCTCCATCGTCGCGGCCAAGGCGGGCGTGACCACCGGCGAATGGGCCTTCGCCCTGCGCGAGGTGTTCGGCGAATACCGCGGCCCGACCGGTGTCGCCGTGGTGGTGGCCACGGGCGAGGACGCCGAGGACATCGAGGCGGTGAAGCGGGACGTCGAGCGGGTCTCCGAAGTGCTCGGCCGCACCCTGACCTATCTGATCGGCAAGCCCGGGCTGGACGGCCACTCCAACGGCGCCGAACAGATCGCCACCCGCGCCCGCGCCGTCGGGATGGAGGTCCACTACGACGGCATCCGTTCGACCCCGGACGAGATCGTCCGCCGGGCGAAGGAGACGAAGGCGCACGTCGTGGGCCTGTCGATCCTGTCGGGCTCGCACCTGGACCTGGTGCAGGAGGTCGTCCGCGTGATGCGGGCCGAGGGGCTGGGCGACATCCCGGTCGTGGTCGGCGGCATCATTCCGCCGGACGACGCCCTGATCCTGAAGCAGATGGGCGTGCGCCGCATCTACACCCCCAAGGACTTCAAACTCACCCAGATCATGGCCGACGTGGTCAAGGTGGTGGAGGAATCGGCGCTGGCGGAAGCATAGGGATGTCGTAGCGGCGCCCCAATCACGGCGCTGAAAGGGGTAGCCAGCCGGGACGCGGCGCCTTAGGGAGGCGCCCCGCGTTAAGGAACTCCGACATGTCCGACAGCCAGACCTTCAGACTCGACCCCGCCGACGCGCCCGCCGGCGGCCTGTTCTCGGGTATCGACGGCCTGGCCCGCGCGGCCGGCGCCCTGTTCCTCGGCTCCTTCCTGCTCGGCATGGTCATCGTCCTGATCGCCGCCGCCTAGGCTCTCCGCCCCACCCGCCAGGCCGCGAAGAGGCCCAGCAGCGCCACCGGGATCATCGCGCCGAACAGCTTGAGCCCCGCCGCCGGACCTGCGGCCGGGTCGACGCCGTCGGCGAGGCCCAGCAGGCCGGCCAGGGCGCTGGCCCCCGCCGCCCCGACCGCGCCGCCGATCATCTGGGCCGTGGGCACCGCCGAGGAGCCCAGCGGCCGCTCCGCCTCCGACAGGCCGCCGATGATGGCCTTGGACAGGAAGGCCCACGAAAGCCCGAAGCCCAGGCCGGCCAGCGTGAGGGCCGCCGCCGACGTCCATATCCCCCCGTAGGGCAGCGACCAGGCGCCGAGCGCCAGGCCGGCGACCACACAGACCGCGCCCAGCCGGATCATCAGGCCGTCGCGGTTCTGCACCCCGGCCACCAGCATCGCCGTGACCGTCCAGCCGGCGGCGATGGCCGAGATCACATAGCCGGCGACCAGCGGCGAGGCGCCCTGCAGCCCCTGCAGGAAGGCCGGTCCGTAGACGGAGAAGCCGATGGTCGCCGCCTCAAGCGCGAAGATGGTGAAGTAGCCGGCGCCGACGAGAGAGGTCAGGTCGCCCGCCGAGCGGGGCAGCAGCACCCCGCCGTCCCGCCGGTCCAGCCACAGCAGCAGCGCCATCCCGGCCAGGCCGCCCACGCCCAGCGCCCCGTCCAGCAGGGCTGTCCCGGTCGTTCCCGCGGCCGCGATCAGGGTCACCCCGACGACAAGGGCGCACAGCTGCGGCAGCGGGATTCGCGGCCGGGGCTCGTCCCGTTTCGCGCCGGCCGGAACCAGGGCGAAGGTGGCGGCGATGAACAGCAGGCTCTGGATGGCGAAGAACCAGAAGGCGCCGCGCCACCAGTCCAGCTCGGCGAAGACGCCGCCGATCAGCGGGCCCAGCAGCGTCGCCACGCCCCAGACCCCCGCCAGCCCCGCCAGCACCCGCACCCAAAGCCGCTCGGGGAACATGCCGTTGATCGCCACGTAGCAGAGGGCGGCGATGGCGCCGGCGCCGAGGCCCTGCAGCAGGCGGCCGGCGATGAAGACCAGGAAGTCCGGCGCCACGGCGCTGACCCCGCAGCCGGCGGCGTAGGCGAGACCCGCCACCGCGATGGAGGGGCGCAGACCCAGCTCCATCGACAGCCGCCCCGAACAGACGCCCGCCACGATGGCCCCGAGCAGGAAGGCCGCCACCGACCAGCCGAAGAACTGGAAGCCGCCGATCTCGCCGGCGATGGTCGGGGTCAGGGTGATGGTCACCAGAGCGTCGGCGGCGTTCAGCCAGATGCCGAGGCACAGGAAGGCGAACCGCGAGATCAGCGCGGGCTTCATCAGCGCCCGCCAGCCGGTGGCGGTGTCGGTGTCGGCCTCGGAGGTCATGACGCCTAGATGGGCGAGGCCGCCGCCGGCGTCCAGCGTCGCCATCATCCTGACGCAGCCCGGTCCCAGGGTGGGGCTCTGACGTCATGGCCGGTTACCGCGCACCCCATCCCCAGCGACCGCAGATCCGGCGGATCGCCCACAGGCAGACCCAGACCGCGCGGGTGGTCGGGCTCGTGCTGATGTGGGGCATCATAGCCCTGGTGGCCCTGGCCGCCGACCGCGCCATCCCGCGCGAGCATCTGCCCTGGAAGCCGCTCGCCCTTGTCGATCCGATCGGGGCAGCGACGCGGATCAAGGCCGCCCGCACCGGCGAAGACCCCGCCGCCTGCCGGGATGTTCTGAAGCAGGGCGGCGTCGAGTTCGTGGAGGTCGCCGCCCGCACCAGCGGCTTCTGCGACGTCCATGACGCGGTCCTTATGGAGGCCGGGATGGCCCCGCTGTCGCCGCGCGACGCGCCGATGACCTGCAAACAGGCGCTGGCGGTCAGCCTCTGGGAGCGGCAGGTCGTCCAGCAGGCGGCCTTCGATACGTTCGGCCAGGCGGTCGTCAGCATTGATCACTACGGCAGCTACGCCTGTCGCCGCATGTACGGCCAGGACGACGCCCCGGTCAGCCAGCACGCCACGGCCAACGCCCTGGACGTCGCAGGCTTCCGGCTGGCCGACGGGACGGTGATCTCCGTGCAGAAGGACTGGGCCGACGCCGGACCGAAGGGCCGCTTCCTTCGCAGGGTGCGCGACGGCGCCTGCAAGGTGTTCCTGACCACCCTTAGCCCTGACTACAACGCCGCCCACCATGACCATTTCCACCTGGACATGGGCGGCCGGGCAAAATGCGCGTAGAGCGCGTTGCCTTCCCCAAGGGAGGCCGGGAGACGCTGTCGGCATAACAAGGGAAACGCCAAATGGCCGACTTCAGCGCGTTCGCGGGACGTCCTGTCCCGGACTGGTATGCCGAGCCACAACTGGGGATATTCATCCACTGGGGTATGGCGGCCGTGCCCGCCTTCGCCCCGGCGGGCGTGTCGATCAGCGACCTGTTCCTGAGCGACTATGACAACGCCTTCGTGCTTGGTCCGTATGCGGAGTGGTACGACAATGCCCTTCGCGATCCGACCAGCCCGACCGCCGCCTACCACCGCCGGAACTTCGGCGATCAGCCCTATGCAGCCTTCCGTGAGCCGTTCGAAAAGGCGGCCGAGGCCTTCGACGCCGACGCCTGGGCGGACCTGTTCCAGAAGGCCGGCGCGAAGTACGTCGTGTTCGTCACCAAGCACCACGACGGCTTCTGCCTGTGGCCGACGGATGTTCCGAACCCGCACCGGCCCGGCTGGCATTCGGAGCGCGACTTCGTCGGCGAGCTCGGCGAGGCGGTCCGCGCGCGCGGCATGCGCTATGGCCTCTACTACTCCGGCGGCCTGGACTGGACCTTCCGGCCAAGCCTGATCCGCAACATGGGCGAGATGTTCGCCTGCGTGCCGACCGAGCCGGACTACCGCGCCTACGCCCTTGCCCAGTGCCGGGAACTGATCGACCGCTACCAGCCTTCCGTGTTGTGGAACGACATCGCCTGGCCGAACGTCGAGGACCTGCCCGGACTCTTCGCCCACTACTACGCGACGGTCCCGGACGGGGTGATCAACGACCGGTGGATGGCCTCCGCGCCCCTGTTCGAGAGCCTGCGCGACCCCGCCAACTGCGCGGGCTTCAACGCCATGGTGAAGGCCCGCATCGCCGAGGTCGGCGTCCACGGCGGCAGCACCTCGACCCCGCCGCACTGCGACTTCCGGACCGTGGAGTACACCACCGGCGAGCACATGGTCGGCCGGGGCAAGTGGGAATCAACCCGCGGGCTCGGCCTGGCCTTCGGCTACAACGCCGCCGAGGCGACCGATGACTACATGACCGGCGACCAGCTGCTCGAGCTCTACCGTGAAGTCACGGCCGGCGGCGGCAACCTGCTGATCAACGTCGGCCCCAGGGCCGACGCCTCGATCCCGGAGGTGCAGCAGCAGCCGTTGCTCGAGATCGGAAAGAGGCTAGGCTGAGGGGGCGGCGCTACTTGCGGACAGCGCTGGTCGTCGACTGACAGAGCGCCAGGATCGCATCGACCCGGGCCGGGCGAGCGTCCCCTTTGACGTCGCCCAGGAGTTCGACGCCCTGCCTGACGCACTCTGTCGCCGCGTCCGTGCCGAGACCGCGCGAAATGCCTTCGGCAAGGTACTGTGACGCCACGCCGGTCGAGAAGACGTTGCCGACGACGCCGCTCACTGAGGCGTCGCCGCCAGTCTTCTTGGCGTCAGCCCGCCCTTCGAAGCGCCCGTACACGGACAGGGCATCGGTCCGGACGGTCGCGCCGGACTCGCTGATCGCCCGCTGCAGAAGAGCGACCTTGTTCTGCTCCTCGGCAAGCCGGGTGGCCGCCCGGTCGCGTTCCGCCTGGGCGGTCGTCTTTGCCGTCTGCGCCTTTGCGGCGCTGTCCTCGGCCTCCTTATAGGTGATCTCGGCGGCATCCCACGCGCTCTTGGCCGCCGCGCGGGCCGGAGCGTCCGCGTCCTGCGGGACGGCCGCGCCGTCGGTCGGCTGTTCCGGCGGCGGGGGGACTTCGGCAAGCGCCTTTGCCTTGCTCTCGCGGTCTGCGCGGGCGGTCGTGAGCGCCGCCTGGGCCGTATCGGAAGCGGCGACCCGGGCCTTCAACGCCGCCTCCGCGGCGGTCAGCGCCACATTGGCGTCGGAGGTCGCGTTCATCGCCCGTGTCAGCATCTCCTCGGTCGGCTTCACACCGAAAGTGACGTCGTTCCCGCCCCTCACCGGAAGAATATCGTAGGCGCCGGTCGTGCAGGTCGACGTGTCGCTCTGGTCGCAGGGGCGCGCGACCGCGACGGGAACATAGGCGGTGTTCAGGGTCTTGTAGCCGAGGCTGATCTCGATCCCGGGCGTCTCGGCGGAGGTGGTGGTGAAGTTCACGCCGGCCTGGGTCTTGGAACTGTAGACCAACGGAGCCTGCGCCATCGGCGCACAGGCGCTCCCGAGCAAAGCGACGACGCTCACGTAAAGGACCGGTCTGGTCATGGCATTTCCTTCGGGCTGATTTCGCAGACGCCCGCCGGGGTGGTCCCGGCGAGGCGCAATGTGGACGCGAAGGCGTTGGCCTGGGCGACCGTGTTCGGAAAGAGGACGATCCGGCACTGCTCCAGACTGTAGAAGTAGGCCGTGGATTGGGACGCGTAGCCGACCGTGACACCATCGGTCGTGGGAATGAGACCGATCCCGCGACTGCGTATGACGATCGCCGTCGAGGCGTCGGCGGGCTCGATGCGCAGCAGGCCGAATCGCCGCTCGATCGTCGGAGACGCGCCCGAAATCTCGATCGTGGTACAGCCGCCGGCGGATATCGAGGCGGCGCAGATCAGACAGGCGAGCACTCGCGATTGAGTCATTAAGCCCCCGCCCATCAACCCATGGTTAATTAGCGCCACAGTTGATCAGGGAAGTCAACGCAATCGAAGACAGGTCCGACCGGAGGTCGCGCTTGACGCCACGTCGACCATCCACCACGGTGCGCGCAAATCAAACAAGCGTTTAAAGGGAGGCGCGCATGTCGGCTGCTCAAGGAACCCTCTTCGATCTGACCGGAAAGGTCGCGATCATCACCGGCAGTTCGCGCGGCATCGGCAAGGCCATCGCCGAGCGCATGGCCCAGCACGGCGCCAAGGTGGTGATCTCCTCGCGCAAGGCCGGCCCCTGCGAGGAGGTCGCCGCCGCCATCAACGCCGCCGAGGGTGAAGGCACGGCCATCGCCGTCCCGGCCAACATCTCCTCCAAGGAAGACCTGCAGCGCGTCGTCGACGAAACCCGCAAGGCTTTCGGCAAGGTCGACATCGTCGTCTGCAACGCCGCCTCGAACCCCTACTACGGCCCGATGGCCGGCATCGAGGACGACCAGTTCCGCAAGATCCTCGACAACAACATCGTCTCCAACCACTGGCTGATCAACATGGTCATCCCGGAGATGATCGAGCGGAAGGACGGCGCCGTCATCATCGTCAGCTCCATCGGCGGCCTGCGCGGCTCGCCCGTCATCGGCGCCTACAACATCTCCAAGGCCGCCGACTTCCAGCTGGCCCGCAACCTGGCCCACGAGTACGGCCGCCACGGCATCCGCGTGAACTGCATCGCGCCGGGCCTGATCAAGACCGACTTCGCCAAGGCCCTTTGGGACAACCCCGAGACCCTGAAGCGCTCCACCGAGACCGTGCCGCTGCGCCGGATCGGCGAGCCGGACGAGATCGCGGGCGCGGCGGTGTTCCTCGCTTCGGCGGCCGGCACCTTCATGACCGGCCAGGCCGTGGTCGTGGATGGCGGGGCTACGATCTAGCGGCCCGCGCCGCCGCCAGCCGCGCCACGCCCGCGTCCAGCGTCTCGTCCCGCTTGGCGAAACACAGGCGGATGAGGCTGGTCGGGGCGTCCTGCTCGTAGAAGGCCGAGACCGGGATCGCTGCGACGCCGTGGTCCTTGACCGCGCGCAGGCAGAAGGCACGGTCGTCCTCGCTGACGCCCGACGCCGCCAGGTCGACGAGCAGGAAGTAGCTGCCGCTCGCGGGCAGGACCCTGAACCCGGCGGCTTCCAGGGCGCCGGCCATCCGGTCGCGGGACCGCTGCAGATCGGCCGGCATGGCCTCGAACCAGTCGGCGCAGTTCGCCAGCCCCCAGGCATAGGCCGCCTGGAGGTTGGGCGCGGTGGTGAAGGTCAGGAACTGGTGCGCCCCGGCCAGAGCCTTGGTCAGGGCGGGCGCCGCGCAGAGGAAGCCGACCTTCCAGCCGGTCATGGCGAACATCTTTCCGGCAGAGCCGATCTTCACCGTCCGCTCCCGCATGCCGGGGACGCTCATCATGGAGCGGAAACGGCAGCCGTCGAACACGATCTGCTCCCAGACCTCGTCACAGATCGCGATGACATCGTGGCGGACGCAGTATTCGGCCAGCAGCGCCAGCTCCTCGTCGCTGAACACGACCGCCGCCGGGTTCACCGGGTTGTTCAGCACCACGACGCGGGTGTTGGCGGTGAACAGACCCTCGAGCATCTCCCGCGTGATCCGAAAGTGCGGCGGGTCCAGCCGCGCCAGGCGCGGCACGCCGCCGCTGCGCCGGACCATCGGCAGGTAGGAGTCGTAGAGCGGCTGAAACAGCACCACCTCATCGCCCGGCGAGATCAGGCTCAGGAACGCCGCCGCCAGCGCTTCGGTGGCGCCGGAGGTGATGGTGATCTCCTCGGCCGTCAGGTCCAGCCCCTGCCAGGCGGCATAGTGGTCGGCCACGGCCTGACGCAGGGCCGGCAGCCCGCGCATCGGCGGATACTGGTTGTAGCCGTCGACCGACTCCAGCGCCGCGCGCCGACGCAGCGCCTCCGGCCCGGGCTCTTCGGGGAAGCCCTGACCGAGGTTGATGGCGCCGGTCTCGCGGGCCAGACCGCTCATGACCTCGAAGATCGTGGTGGGAAGATCGGCGTAGACGGGATGGACCAAGGCGGGGCCTCCTTGCGCGGAACGCCCACGCTTTGCACAGTCATGCCATGCGCATCGTCGATTTCGAACCCCGTCACGCGGCTGCCTGGAAGGCGCTGAATGAAGCCTGGATCGGCCGCCACTTCGCCATCGAACCCGCCGACGAGGTGATTCTGGGCGATCCGGTCGGCGCGGTGATCGCGCCGGGCGGGCACATCTTCATCGCCGAAAGCGACGGCGGCGAACCGGTTGGATGCGTCGGCCTGAAGGCGATGGACGACGGCGGCTTCGAGGTCGTGAAGATGACGGTGGCCGAGGCCGCGCGGGGAACCGGCCTTGGCCGGGCGTTGATGCAGGCCTGTATTGATCGGGCCAGGGCGCTGGGCGCCCCGCGCCTGTACCTTGAGACCAACGCGAGGCTCGGCCCGGCGCTCGCCCTCTACCGGGCCGTCGGGTTCGCCGACATTCCGCCCCGGGAGACGGCCTACAGCCGCTGTGACGTCTGGATGGAGCGGACCCTCGCGCCCGGGTAGGGCGTCCCGGCGCGGCGATCAAAATCACCGTCGAACGGCCGTGCAGGGGTTGCATTGCCGCGGGTTTTTGGGTCTTAAGCGAGCCTCTCCGACTTGCTGAAAGACTCTATGAAAGACCCGTTGCGCACGGGCTTTGCTGAACGCCAGAAGGCGGCGGCCGAAGCCAAGAAGGCCCTGCTGGCCAAGTTCAAACCCAAGCCCACCATCACCGCCACAGCCTTCGTCTCGCGCGAGGAGCGGCTGGCCGCAGAGCGGGAAGCGGCTCGGCAGGCCCGGGAGAAGGCCAAGGAAGAGGCCCGGCTGGCCGCCGAGGCCAAGGCCGAAGCCGAGCGTCTCGCCGCCGCCAAGGCGGCCGAAGAGGCCCGTCTGGCCCTGCTGAACAACGAGGAAGCCCAGCTGGCCCTCAAGCGCGAAGAGCGCAAGGCGCGCAAGGCCGAGGCCAAGGCGGAAGCCCGCGCCAAGCGGGAAGCCAAGCGCCGCTGAGACCCGCGCGGCCGTCCCCCGCCATCGGGACGGCGAGCGGGCGACCGCGTGTTTATGCATAAGGCTTAATCTCAGGTTAGGCGCTCCCTTTCACGTTCGGCGCGAGCAAGGGAGCCCGGGCCGCTGACCGCCACACCACCAACACAGCGCTGGACAGACCTCTTCGCCCTGCGGCGACGCGAGTTCTGGCCCGTACAGGGCCTGACCGTGGTCGCGGCCATGGGCGGCTGGGTCTGGCTGGGAGGGCTGTTCGCCGCCACCTGGCTCGGCGCGGTGCTGGCGCTGGCCGCCGTGGATCGGGCCTTCTGCGCCTTTGTCGAGACCCGGCCGCAGCCGGGCCGGCGGCTTGAGGGCCTGGTTGCGATCAGCACCTTCATCTACACCGCCGCCTACTGCGTCATGCCGTTCGGCCTCGCGACCCTGACCGAGCACCAGACCGCCCTCCTCGGGGCTGCGGCCATGATCGGCGCCATCGCCCTGAGCAGCACGGCCGAGTTCGTGATCTCCCGCCGGATCGGCATGGGCTCTATGACCGCCCTCGCCGCCGGCGCCGCCCTGATCGTCGCCCGGCGGGCCGGCGCCGAACCTGTCCTGCACATCGTGTTCGCGACACTGGCGGTGCTGGGCTTCTTCAGCTGCATCCTGCTGTTCGCGCTGCACCGCCGACAGGAGGCCCGCAGCCTGCGGGAGGCCGTGGCCGCCGCCGAGGCCGCCAACGCCGCCAAGAGCGTCTTCCTGGCGACCATGAGCCACGAGATTCGCACGCCGCTCAACGGCATTCTGGGCATGGCCCAGGCCATGGCCGCCGACGGGCTGAGCGATCGCCAGCGCGAGCGCCTCGGCATCATCCGCGATGCCGGCGCGTCCCTGACGACCATCCTCAACGACGTTCTCGATTTCTCGAAGATCGAGGCCGGCAAGATGGAGCTGGAGATCCGGCCCTTCGACCTCGGCGGCTGCCTGCGCGCCACGGCCGCGGCGTTCGAACCGCTGGCGGACGAAAAGGGCCTGGCCTTCACCGTGGAGATCGCGCCCGAAGTCGAGGGGATGTACCTGGGCGACGCCGCCCGGGTCCGGCAGGTGGTCGCCAACCTGCTGTCGAACGCGGTCAAGTTCACCGACAGGGGCTCGGTCACCCTCCGCGTCGAGGCGGTGTCGCGGGCGCTGCGGGTGGCGGTCATCGACACCGGTCCGGGCCTGCCGGCCGACCAGATCGACCGGCTGTTCGGCAAGTTCAGCCAGCTCGACGCCTCGACCACCCGCCGGCATGGCGGCACTGGCCTTGGCCTGGCGATATCGCGCGATCTCTGCCGGCTGATGCGGGGCGACCTGACGGCGGTCAGCGAACCCGGCCAGGGCGCGACCTTCAGCGCCCGCATGCCGCTCACCCGGGTCGGCGATGTGGCGCCCGGCGCGCCCACCGTCGCCGAGGCGCCGGCCGGGCGCGGAGCGCTGCGGGTCCTGGCGGCGGAGGACAACCGCGTGAACCGGATCGTCCTGGAGGCGCTCCTCGCCCAGATCGAGGTCGCCCCGATGATCGTCGAGGACGGCGCCCAGGCGGTCGCCGCCTGGCGGACGCAGGACTGGGACCTGATCCTCATGGACGTCCATATGCCGGTGCTCGACGGGGTCGGGGCGGTGCGCGAGATCCGGGTCGAGGAGGCGGCGACCGGCCGCCGGCGGACGCCGGTCATCGCCCTGACCGCCAACGCCATGACCCACCAGGTCGGCGAGCTGCTGGCCTGCGGCATGGACCTGCATGTGGCCAAGCCGATCGACGCGGCGGCGCTGTTCGGGGCCATGGAGGCGGCGCTGGCGCTGGACGGAGCGGCGAGCCCGACGCCATGACCGCGCCCGCCGACGCTATCCGCGCCCGCCGCAAGCTGACCAACAGGCTGATCGCCGCCCATGACGCGGCGCGGCTGGCCCCGTTCCTGTTCGCCGATGCGACCATGATCACCGGCGACGGCAGCCTGATCGTCGGCGCGAAAGCCATCACCCAGGCCTTCGCCGGCCAGTTCGCCGACCCGACCTTCGTCCACTACCTGCGGACCTCCGGAGACGTGGAGGTCGACCACGCCGGCGCGCGGGCCGCCGAGCAGGGCCGGTGGACCGCGCTGTGGCGGAGCGCCGGCGGCGACACCACCCTGGCCGGGACCTATCTCGCCGTCTGGCGCAAGGTCACCGGCCAGTGGGTGATCGAGAGCGAGCTCTACGTCACCCTCGAGCAGTCTCCCTAGCTCCGCGGCTTGCCCTTGAAGGGCTTCTTCGGACCGCCTTCGGACTTGAAGGCGCCGCCGGGCTTGAAGGCGCCGCCGGCCCGCTTGGGCCCCTTGAAGTCGGTGGCGGGCCTGGGGCCGCCGCCCGGGGCCGCGCGCGGCTTGCGGAACGGCTTGCCGGCGTCGGCCTCGACCGGATTGTAGGGCACCGACTCACGGGCGCTGACATCGCGGGGGGCGCGGCCGGGCTTGCGGTCGGCCGGGGCCTCGGCGCGGGCGGCGGGACGCGGCGTCCATTCGGCCCTGGCGGGCTTGTCGGCGCGAGCGGGACGATCCGCGCGCTCGGCGGCGGGCGCCTTGTCCTTCCAGGCCGGACGGGCAGGACGGTCGGCGCCGGCCTCGGCGCGGGGAGCCTTGTCCTTCCAGGCCGGCTTGTCGCCGCGCGGCTTGTCCTTCCACTCCGGGCGGGCCGGACGGTCAGCGCTGTCGGCGCGGGGCGCGGGGCGCTCGCTGCGTTCGGGGCGCGGAGCCTTGTCCTTCCAGTCGGGACGGGCCGGACGGTCGGCGCCGAAATCGGCGCGCGGCGCCTTGTCCTTCCAGGCCGGACGCTCGGCGCGCTGCGGACGGTCGCCGCGGTCGGGACGCTCCGTCCGCTCGGCGCGGTCGCCATAGCCGGCGGCGCGCGGCTTGCGCGGCGCGAAATCCTTGGAGGTCGGCGGGGTGGTCGTCTCGACCCGCACGTCCTTGTCCGGATGGGCGAGGACCTGCTCCATGAACTTGCCGGCCATCTCCTCGGAGATCTGGAACTTGGTCTCGTTGTCGAAGATGCGGATCTGGCCGATGTCCTTCTTGGTCACCACGCCCAGCCGGCAGATCAGCGGCAGCAGCCACTTGGGGTCGGCGTTCTTGGCGCGGCCGATCGACAGCTTGAACCAGGTGGCGTCGGCGAACTCGGTGTGGTCGCGCGGACCGCGATCCTCGAACGAATTGGCCAGACCGCCCCGGTCGCTGTCGCCCTCGCGGACGAGGCGCGGCTTGGCGCCATGTTCCTTGAACGGACCGCCGTCATAGAGATCCTCCGGCTCCGGCAGACGGGCGCGGTACATGCGCAGCAGGGCCACGGCGATGGCCTCGGCCGGGCTCTGGTCCATCAGGATGCGGGCCAGGCCGAGGTCCTCTTCGGTGGCCGGCTCGGTCAGCGTCGGGTCTTCCAGCATGCGGCGCTGGTCGCCGGCGCGGATCTCGTCGGCGCTGGGCGGGCCGACCCATTCGGCCTCGATGCTGGCCGAGGCCAGCAGCGACTCGGCCTTGCGGCGGCGGGTGTAGGGGACGAGCAGCACCGAGGTGCCCTTCTTGCCCGCCCGGCCGGTGCGGCCCGAACGGTGCAGCAGGGTGGCCTTGTTGACCGGCAGGTCGGCGTGGATGACCAGACCGAGGTCCGGCAGGTCGAGGCCGCGGGCGGCGACGTCGGTGGCGACGCAGACGCGGGCCCGGCGGTCGCGCAGCGACTGCAGCGCGTCGTTGCGCTCCCGCTGGCCCATCTCGCCCGACAGGCCGACGACCTCGAAGCCACGTTCGCGCAGGCTGGCGTACAGGTGGCGGACCGCGTCACGGGTCGAGCAGAACACCAGCGCGCCGCCGGCGTGATAGTGGCGCAGCACGTTGACGACGGCGTGCTCGATCTCGTTGGGGGCCACGCGGATGGCCTTGTACTCGATGTCGCCGTGCGGCTCGTTGCGGGTGGTGGTGTCGATCCGCACCGCGTCGCGCTGATAGGTCTGGGCCAGGCGCGCGATGTCCTTGGCGATGGTCGCCGAGAACAGCAGGGTGCGGCGCTCGGCCGGGGTGGTCTCGAGGATGAACTCCAGGTCCTCGCGGAAGCCCAGGTCCAGCATCTCGTCGGCCTCGTCGAGCACCGCGACCTTCAGGGCCGAGACGTCGAGATAGCCGCGCTCCAGGTGGTCGCGCAGGCGGCCGGGCGTGCCGACCACGATGTGGCAGCCGTTGGCGAGCAGGCGCTGCTCGCGCCGGGCGTCCATGCCGCCGACGCAGGTGACGATGCGGCCGCCGGCGTCCTTGTAGAGCCATTCCAGCTCGCGGCTGACCTGCAGGGCCAGCTCGCGGGTCGGGGCGATGATCAGCGCCATCGGGGCGCCGCTGACGCCGCCCAGGTACTGTTCCTCGCCCAGCAGGGTCGTGGCCATGGCCACGCCGAAGGCGACGGTCTTGCCCGAGCCGGTCTGGGCCGAGACCAGCAGGTCGCGGTCGACGGCGTCCTCCTGGAGCACGGCGAGCTGAACGGGGGTCGGGTCGGCATAGCCTTGCGCGGCAAGGGCCCGCTCGATGGCGGGATTGAGAGGCGGAAACGCCATTTTTGGATAGTTCCTGACAGGGGCGAAAACGCGTTCGGCGCCCGGTCTGCTCGCGTTGGCGAGGGCGTGTATCAGCGCTTCTGAGGTAGTGGAGCGCGGCTCATACAGCCAAACCTGTGGAAAAGCCAGCGTTGCGGCTTCGGGACGGACACCCGCGGGCAGCTGCCCCTGACGTCCCCGGTGTCTCGCGCGCGGTTTCACCGACGCCGGAGCGGCCGCTTCACGCGCGCCGACAGGGGGATGGATGCGCGGCCAGGACGGCGCGAGCCCCCGCGACGCGTCGCCCCCGCCCGGGCGGCGGGTCGCCCCGGGCCTTGCGGCGCGGGGATCTGAAGAGGGTGCGAGCGCGCTCATCTCCCATTGTGCGCCCGTTCACAGGCGGGGGGATGGAAGGCGCGGGCGAGGCGCGCGCGAAAGGGGCTGATTGGGGCGGAATGTCTCGCCTTGTCTCCGGAGTATAGGTCCCGGGAGTCCCGCAATTCCCGTCTCCCCTCTTGGCAGAACCCTTCCCCCTGGAGGGGGGAAGGGCAGGGTTGGGGGTGGAGCCCTGTCGGCGTCGCTGCGTCCGGGTTGCTCCTGAACAGCCGACGCCGCCGACAGCCTCCCACCCCCATCCGACCCTGCTCCGCAGGGCCACCTTCCCCCCTCCAGGGGGAAGGCGATCCGCGCGCGCCCTTGAGTTGAGAAGCGACGGCGCGCCCTCGCGCGCCGGATGCGGCGGCCACCGGCCGACGCCGCGCCGAAACCGGATCGCCCGGCGATCATCTCGGCAAGAGATGAAGGGGGTGGTGTGGGGCGACAAAAGCGGCGGAGAACGTCGCAGAATGAGTGTGTGTCCGCGCTTCGCGCCTTCCTGGATGCAGGCGATCGCCTCTTCCAGGGTCGTCCGGCGGAGCAAGCAAAGGGGCGCACGATGGTTCGCGCGCCCCTCTCTGTCTCTGTCCGCTGGCGCGGTCGTCCTACTCCGGACGGGCGCGCTTCTTGCGGAACGACGGGTTGAGGATCTGCTTGCGCAGGCGGATCGACTTGGGCGTCACCTCGACCAGCTCGTCGTCGCCGATGTAGGCGATGGCCTGTTCCAGCGACATGATGCGCGGCGGGGTCAGGCGCACGGCCTCGTCCTTGCCGGAGGCGCGGACGTTGGTCAGTTGCTTGCCCTTGATCGGGTTGACGTCGAGGTCGTCCCAGCGGGCGTTCTCGCCGATGATCATGCCCTCATAGGTCTTGGTGCCGGCGCCGACGAACATGACGCCGCGGTCTTCCAGGTTCCACAGGGCGAAGGCGGCGGTTTCGCCGTCCGAGTTGGAGATCAGCACGCCCTTCTGGCGGCCGCCGATCTCGCCCTTGTAGGGCTCGTAGTGGCTGAACACGCGGTTGATCACGCCCGAGCCGCGGGTGTCGGTCAGGAACTCGCCCTGGTAGCCGATCAGCGAGCGCGACGGGCATTTCAGCTGGATGCGGGTCTTGCCGGCGCCCGACGGGCCCATGTCGGTCATCTCGGCCTTACGGGCCGACAGCTTTTCGATGACGATGCCCGAGAACTCGTCGTCGACGTCGATCATGACGTCTTCGATCGGCTCGAGCTTCTCGCCGTTTTCGCCGGTCTGGTAGACCACGCGCGGACGGCTGATCGAGACCTCGAAGCCTTCGCGACGCATGTTCTCGATCAGAACGCCCAGCTGCAGTTCGCCACGGCCGGCGACTTCGTAGGCGTCGCCGCCCTGGGTGGTGGTGACGCGGATGGCGACGTTGGACTCGGCTTCCTTGAGGAGACGGTCACGGATGACGCGCGACTGGACCTTGTCGCCTTCGCGACCGGCCAGGGGGCTGTCGTTGACCGAGACGGTCATCGAGATGGTCGGGGGATCGATCGGCTGCGCGGGCAGGGCTTCGGTGACCTCCATGGCGCACAGGGTGTCGGCCACGGTGGCCTTGGACATGCCGGCGATGGCGACGATGTCGCCCGCTTCCGAGCCCTCGTCCAGGGCGGTGCGCTTCAGGCCGCGGAAGGCGAGGACCTTGGTGATGCGGCCGCGCTCGATTTCCTTGCCCTCACGGTCGAGGGCGTGGATGGCCATGCCCGGAACGGCCTTGCCGCTCTCGATGCGGCCGGTCAGCAGGCGGCCCAGGAAGGGGTCGCTTTCGATCAGCACGTTCAGGATCTGGAACGGCTTGTCCTTGTTCGCCTCGACCTTGGGCGAGGGCACGTGGTCGACGATCAGGTCGAACAGCGGGGCCAGGTTGTCGTTCGGCTGGCTCAGGTCCATCGTCGCCCAGCCGTTGCGGCCCGAGGCGTAGATGTGCGGGAAGTCCAGTTGCTCGGGCGTGGCGCCGATGGCCTCGAAGAGCTCGATGGTCTCGAGGTGCACCCGGTCCGGGTCGGCGTGGGCGCGGTCGACCTTGTTGATGCAGAGGATGGGCCGCAGACCCATCTTCAGCGCCTTGGTCAGCACGAACTTGGTCTGGGGCATGACGCCCTCTTCGGCGTCCACCAGGATGACGCAGCCGTCGACCATGCCCAGGATGCGCTCGACCTCGCCGCCGAAGTCGGCGTGACCGGGGGTGTCGATGATGTTGATCCGGGTCTCGCCCGCCTTGCCGTTCCAGAGCACGCTGGTGCACTTGGCGAGGATGGTGATGCCCCGTTCCTTCTCCTGGTCGTTGGAGTCCATGGCGCGTTCGGTCTGCGCCTCGTTGGCGCGGAAGACGCCGGACTGGGCGAGAAGCTGGTCGACGAGCGTGGTCTTGCCGTGGTCGACGTGCGCGATGATGGCGATATTTCGCAGGGACATTGAAATCTTTTCGGGGGCGGGAGCGAGGCGCGGGCTTTTACGCGAGTGCGAGACGTTTATCCACCCTTGTCCCGTGACAGCCGTTTTGGCGCCGCCAAACGGCTGTATTTATTCGTCAAACCATGAATTAAAGCAGTCGGCGCCCATTCCTTGTGCGCCGCACCATATGGCCGCCGGGCAAGGCGCGCCCTTGGGGAACAAGGATTTCTGAAGGTTCTCCCTGAGTTTCTGCTCGCCGGCGCATGTTTTTCCCTTGCCCGATTGTGCGCCGCACACTAAGTTTGAGTTGTGAGGCGGTTCTGCCGCCTCTGCCCTTCCTGGGCGTTTCCTCCCTAATGAACTGCGGCGGCTTCGGCCGCCGCTTTTTTTTGGCCTGATGGCCGGCGCGGCGTCAGGCCGGGGCCAGTCCCGGCCACGCCCGCGCCAGCACGTCGGTCAGCGCCGCCACGTCCGCCGTCAGCTTCGCCAGGCCTTCAGTGGGCTCCAGCGTCTTCTCGTCCATGTAGAGCGCGCGGCTGATCTCGATCTGCAGGGCGTGGGTGCGCGCCTGGGGCTTGCCGTAGTGCTCGGTGGTGTAGCCGCCGGCATAGGGGGCGTTACGGGCCACGCGGTAGCCCAGGGCCTCCAGCTCCCGCTCGACCAGGTCGGTCAGCTTGCGGGTGCAGGCGGCGCCGAAGCGGTCGCCCAGCACGATGTCGCAGCCCTTGCCGTGGCGGGGCGTCACCGCCGTGCGGGCGGCGGCCTCGGGCATGGAATGCCAGTCGACCAGCACCGCCATCCCGTGCGTCGCCCGGGCCCGCTCCAGCAGCGCCGACAGCGCCGCGTGATAGGGCTGATGCGTGGTCTCCACCCGGGCCCGGGCCTCGGCGAAGGTCAGCTTGCGGGCGTAGATCTCCCGCCCCTCGGCCGCGACCCGGGCGATGGCGCCCAGCCCCGCGGCCACCCGGGCCGACCGGGCGCGGGCGAAGTCCGGCAGGTCGTCGGAGAACATCGCGGGGTCCAGCTCCCACGGGGCGCGGTTCAGGTCCATCCAGGCCCGGCCGTGACGCGCCAGCAGCAGCGCCGCCCCGCCCTCCGCCGCCGGGGCGATGATCCGGTCGACCAGGGCGTCCTCCGACCGGCGCAGCAGGTCGGTGTGCACCGCCGAAGCCTCCAGCATGGCGGCGGGATAGTGCCGCCCGGAGTGGGGCGAGGCGAAGACCAGCGGCGTGGGCGGCGGGTCGTCGGCGATCTGGTGGAAAGGGGGTTCGGCCGACGATGCGTCCAGGTCGGGATCGTTGTCGGGCCGGGCATCCATGCCGGCATGATGGCGGGGCGAGGCCGTCGCGGTCAAAGTGTTTCCATCCCCGTTTGCGCCGGGGTTATCCCCAGCCCGGCGCGCGCCGGCCCGGCGCGGTTCATCGCGCCTTTACGCCTGAGCCGCTAGGGTTCGCCTCCGTTTCCCGCTTCCCCCAGGGGCCGACAGACCGCACATGCCGCGCATTCTTCTCGCCGAAGACGACGACTCCCTGCGCAACTTCCTGGCCCGCGCCCTCGAGCGCGCCGGCTACGAGGTCACCGCCTGCGCCGACGGCGAGGAGGCCGCCGCCGTCCTCGACCAGGACTGGGACCTGCTGCTGACCGACATCGTCATGCCCGGCATGGACGGCATCGAGGTCGCCCGCCACGCCGCCGCCCGCCACCCCGGCCTGCGCATCATGTTCATCACCGGATTCGCCGCCGTGGCCCTGACCGCCGGCGAGCGCGCCCCGGCCGGCGCCAAGGTCCTGTCCAAGCCCGTTCACCTGCGTGAGATCGTCCAGGAAGTCGAACGGATGATGGCCGCCGCCTGAGACTCGCCAATTTCGCGGCGGAGACAGGTTGCAACGGCGGGTAAGCCTCGCTATACCGCCGCTCCTCCCAGGTAAGGACGCGTAGCTCAGCGGGAGAGCACCTCGTTGACATCGAGGGGGTCACTGGTTCAATCCCAGTCGTGTCCACCACCCTGCTTCGCGCTGCGGGCTTCGCAGGGCAAGCCCTACCGCCAGCATTCGAAGCAGGGCTGACGGGCCCCTACCGCCCTCGTCGCTTTCGCCAGGCCAGCACGCCGCCCCAGGCCAGGGCCGCCAGCAAGGCGTAGCTCCAGACGAGGTAGGCTGTCAGGTAGGCATAGACCCAGATCCGAAGGTCGATCATCACCGCCACATGGGTCGCCGTGGTCAGCAGCTGGAAGGCGGCCATCGCCATCAGCCAGGTCCGGCGCCAGACCAGCGCCATGGTCACGAAAACAGCCGCCGCCACGACGTCGAGCGCGAAGATCGCGTACTGCGGATTGATCAGGTCGTCGCGGTCCTGCAGCGCCGCCGAACCGATCCAGGCCACGAATACGGCCGCCGCCGCCCACCGCTGCGGGCGGACGCCCGGCCAGGCGGCATAGAGACAGACGGCGGCCATCAGGGCAGCGCCGATCTGGGCGGAGGTGGTGACGAACAAGGCCGGAGTCCCCCTTCGGACACTCCGGCCAGTAGGTCGTGATTTTGCGTCAGGCGGAAGGCGTCACGCCGCCTCGCGCCCGCGAACGGTCGCCGCGACGCGCAGACGGCCGCTGGGTCGGGGCGCGTTCTCCTCGGGCTTGTCGATCCCGCCCAGCGCCACGGCGCCGAGGCCGATCTGGTGCTGGACGTCGTGCAGTTCGCGGTGGGTCTCGACGATGCTGCGCCGCGCCTGGGCCAGGGCGGCGATGGTCTCGGTCGAGCGGTCGATGACGTTCTGGCCGACCACCGCCGACAGGTTGGCGTCGATACGGGCGGTCGGCAGCATCGCGGTCAGCGCGGCCACGGCGGACAGGGCGCCGTCGATGGCGGCCTCGGCGGCGAACAGCTGGTCAGCGACCTGATGGGCGACAAGTCTGCGTTTCATGGCAAAGGTCCTCCCGCTCGCGCCGAGGGTCTCGGGGCGACGGTTTGTCTCGAAGATGTCGGGATGGCCCGGGGCCGCAGGGGCCTGGATCAGGTCCAGGCGCGGATGGCTTCCTGCAGCGCGAAGGCGAACTGGTGGCTGGCGGCGACCACGGCGCTGAGCAGCAGGGCTGTCAGGACCGCGCCCCCCGCGATGAGCGCGAAGCGCTGGAAGAGGGTCAGGTCATGGTCGAACCCTCCTCTCGCCCACCGCGAAACGTCTCGTCCGCGATCACCCAGGCGATGCAGAGGATTTCCTTCAGAACGTGCCCCGACGGCAGAAACAGCGCCTGTTTGCGCGTCGCCGAGACCAGGCTCTCGACCATCTCCTGCTGCTGGCGGCTGGCCGCCAGGTCGCGCAGGGCGTCCTCCAGCTGGTTCCAGGTCCAGACCGGCATATCCGCCGCCGGGTTCCACAGCTCCACGCCCGTCGGCGTCAGGTCCAGATCGTCCATCCCGCTCACGCTCCCCTCGCATCGAACGAGGCAAGCCTGGGCGGTCGGCGGGGTCCGGGGCCAGACCCGCTGGTCCGCCCCCTAAAGCGTTGAGGGGGTCGGCGGCCTGGTCATCGGCGGCCGACTCCCAGGCCCGGAACATCAGCGCCGCGTCCCGGCGACTGGCCACGCCGAGGCGGCGTCGCGCCTCGTTGAGATGGCCGTCGACGGTGTGCTGGGAGATGCTCAGGCGACGGGCGATCTCCTTGGAATGCAGATGCGCGGCGACCAGACGCAGGCATTCACGCTCGCGCGGCGTCAGGCGTTCAATCGCGCTCGGGTCGTATTGATCCCCCATCAACGGGGAGGTAAATCCCCAATTCAGCATCCGTCCATAGTCGATCGCATCACCGCCGGTTTTTTGCGGGTCCCCGACTTGTGGAAAAGCACTTGTGAAATAAGGTCTCGCCGCGCACAGGGTGCGTCTTCGGTCGGGGGATAGCCTTTTGAAACTGCTGAGTATCGACGTGCCGGAGCCCCTGGCGGGCGCCTTCCGCGCCTGTCGCCCGCACCTCGCCGGGATCTTCGTCTTCAGCGCCCTCGTCAACGTGCTGTTCCTGGCGCCTTCGATCTACATGTTGCAGGTCTACGACCGCGTCGTTCCGACCAGCGGGCTGATGACCCTGCTCTACATCACCCTGGTCGTCGCGCTGGCCCTGATCACCCTGGCGCTGCTCGACGCGGTCCGCACCCGCCTGCTGGTGCGCATGAGCCTGCGTCTCGACCGTCTCATCGCGGGCCCGCTGCTGGAGAAGCTGATGGCGCGGACAGCGCCCGGCGCGCCGGTCCAGGGCATGCGGGAGTTCGATGTCCTGCGGAACGCCATCTCCGGGCCGGCCGCCCTGGGCTTTCTCGATGCGCCCTGGACGCCGCTCTACGTCCTCATCGCCTTCATGCTGCACCCGGCGCTCGGCGCCCTGACGGTGGCGGGCGGGGTCATCCTCGTCGCGCTGGCCGTGTTCAACGAGCGCTCGACCAAGACCAGGGCCCAGGACGCCAACAAGGCGATCAGCGCCGCCTACGCGGCCCAGGAGGCCGCCGCCATGAACAGCGAGGTGGTCCGCGCCATGGGCATGCGGGGCGCCCTTCGCGAGCGGCAGCTGTCGGATCGCCGCACGGGCCTGGCCCTCTCCGCCCAGGCGCAGTTCACCGGCGGGCAGTTCGCCGCCGCGACCAAGTTCATGCGCCTGTTCCTGCAGTCGGCGGCCCTGGGGCTCGGCGCCTGGCTGGCCGTCGAACGGCAGATCTCGGCCGGCGCAATCATCGCCGCCTCCATCCTGATGAGCCGCGCGCTGCAGCCCGTCGAGCAGGTCGTCGGCTCCTGGAACACGGTGCTGCAGGCCCGGACCGCGCTGCGGGCGCTGTCGGAGCTGTTCGCCGCCGATCCCGAGCCCGAGACGCCCCGCACCCAGCTGCCCGACCCCAGGGGCCGCCTGACCGTCGACAAGGTCGTGGTCCGGGCCCCCGGCGCGCCGGACCAGATGCTGCTGAAGGGCGTCGGGTTCATCCTCGAACCGGGCGAGGTGCTCGGCATCGTGGGCCCCAGCGGGGCCGGCAAGACGACCCTGGCCCGGCTCGCGGCCGGCGCCTCCCTGCCGGACATGGGCGTGGTGCGGCTGGACGGGGCCAGCATGGCGGACTGGGATCCCGATCGGCTGGGTCGCCATATCGGCTATCTGCCGCAGGACAGCGCCCTGATCGCCGGCAGCATCCGGGACAACATCTCCCGCTTCGCGCTGTGGCGGGGCGAGGCGGCCGAGGTCGTCGACGCGGCCACGGTGGCCGCCGCCACCACGGCCGGCGTCCACGATATGATCCTGAAGCTGCCCAAGGGCTACGACACCCTGCTGGCCCATGGCGGGCGGGGGCTGTCCGCCGGCCAGGCGCAGCGGGTCGCTCTGGCGCGGGCGCTCTACGGCGATCCCGCGCTGCTGGTGCTCGACGAGCCCAACTCGGCCCTCGACGCCGACGGCGAAGCGGCGCTGGGCCGGGCCATCCTCGCCGCCAAGGCGCGGGGCGCGGCGGTCATCATCGTCGCCCACCGCACCGGCGTGCTGCAGGCGGTCGATCGCCTGCTGGTCCTGCGCGACGGGGCCATCGAGGCGGTCGGACCGCGCGCCGAGGTCCTGGCGCAGATGAGCAAGCCGCGCGGCCGGGCCGCGGCGGCGCCTGAACTGAAGGGTCAGTCATGACGTCCATTGATCGCGGCCTGTTCCTCGACCCCGTCCAGGACGAGCGGCCGGACGAGACCCCCGAGCCCCTGCTCAGCGACAATCCCCGCCAGGAGTTGCGGGTCGGCGGCGCCATCGCCGGCGTCTTCTTCGTCGGCTTCCTCGGCTGGGCGGCGATCACGCCGCTCGACGCCGGCGCCTATGCCAGCGGCTTCATCGCCGTGTCGGGCAACCGCCAGGCCGTGCAGGTCCGTGACGGCGGCGTGATCAGCGCCATCCACGTCCAGGAGGGCCAGACGGTCGCGAAGGGCCAGGTCCTGGTCGAGATCTCGGCCGGCGAGCTGCGCGCGGCCGAGCGGGCGACCGCCGGCGAGGTCTACACCCTGCTGGCGCAGCGCGCCCGCCTGACGGCGGAGCGGACGCGGGCCGGCGGCATCGCCACCCCGCCGGAGTTCGCGGGCCTGACCGGGGACGACAGGCTGCTGGCCGAGGACGCGCTCCTGCTGCAGCGGCTGCAGTTCAACGCCCGCCGGCAGTCCCTGTCCGCCCAGCGGGGCGTGCTGGGCCAGCGCGTCAACCAGCTGGCCGAACAGAGCATCGGCTACGAGCGCCAGCTGGAGTCCAACACCGAACAGAAGCGGTTGATCGGCGAGGAGCTGGAAGGCCTGCGCAAGCTGGCGGCCCAGGGCTATGCCCCGATGAACCGCGTCCGGGCCCTGGAGCGGAGCGAGGCGGCGCTGACCGGGGAGGAGGGCTCCTATCGCGCCCAGATCGCCCGCTCGGGCGAGGCGATCGGGGAGACCCGCATGCAGCTGATGTCGCTGGACCAGCGGATGATGGAAGAGGTCACCGGCCAGCTGCGCGACGTGCAGGTGCGTCTGGATGAACTGCAGCCCAAGCTCGTCGCCCTGCGCGAACAGCTCGGCCGTTCGACGGTCAGGGCGCCGGAGGGCGGCAAGGTCGTGGGTCTGACCACCTTCACCATCGGCGGCGTGGCCGCCCCCGGGTCGACCCTGATGGAGATCGTGCCCCAGGACCGCGCCCTGGTGATCCAGGCCAATGTCTCGCCGGCCGACGCCGACGACCTGCGGGTGGGTCAGACCACCCAGATCCGCTTCACCTCGCTCCACGAGCGCGACCTGCCGATCCTCAAGGGCCGTCTGACCAAGCTGTCGGCCGACAGCTTCCTGGACGAGGCCACGGGCCAGCGGTTCTTCCGCGCCGAGGTGTCGGTGCCGCCGGCCGAGATGGAACGGATCCGCAAGTCCCGCGGCCCGCGCACCGGGCTGCAGGCCGGTCTGCCGGTGGAGGTTCTGGTGCCGCTGCGCAAGCGGTCGGCGCTGGACTATCTGGTCGAACCGCTACTGCAGACCTTCTGGCGCTCGGGCCGCGAGCACTGAGCCATGGCCGGCGGCGGGTTCAGTCCGCCCGGCGATGGAAGGCCGACATCGACGCCAGGGGGAGGCCCAGGACGGTGATCCGCACCGTCTTGAGGGCCACGTCGGCAGAGATGGGCGTGAAGCGCGTGGTGAACCGGGGCCGGGGCCCGCCCGGCTTCAGCGCGCGGCGGAAAGACAGCAGATAGTCCTCGCCGTCATATCGGCCCTGGATCCCCACCCCGGCCTGTGACTCGGCGGCGACATAGTCGCCGTTGAGTCCGCGGGTCATGGCCCAGCGCCACTCGTCGCGCTCGCCGTCATGCCAGGTGAAGACCTCCTCGAAGTGGATGGCCTGGTAGGCCTCCTCGAGACGTCCTTCCGTGATGATGCGGCACCGGCGCTGGACCCTGCCGGTCGGGCCGCGCGTGACGCCCCAGCCCTCCGTGCGGCCGAGGAAGAAAACTTCAGGGCGAAACGGTCGCGTCTGCTGGAAGTTCTCGCCGTCCACCCCGGACCCCTTCGCCGCAATCATGGACCAGCGTTGTGCGACCCATTATCGCCACCACACCCACTCCCGACTACCGCGCGTAATGTCGCGGACGGGATGCGGTTCCGGCTGCGGGGGTGCGGCATTGTGTCCAGCGGACGGCTGGCGCCTACTTCGCCTTGCGGGCGGCCTTGAGCGCGGCGACCTCCTCGACCGTCAGCTTGCGCAGCCGCGTCACATGGCAGGTCTGGGGCCCCATCGGCGAAGGCGTCACCAGCTCGACGTCGAGACCGTCGCAGATGCTGATGCCGCCGCCGCGGGTCCGCACGCCGATCGAGATGGCGCGGTCGAGGTCCGGGCAGAAGGAGAACAGTTCCGCACGGTAGACGTCCCGGACGCCGACCTCGAGATAGACGACGTCGTCCCCGTCCGTGCGCCAGCCGTTGACCTGGCTGGCGAAGAAGCAGGCCCGGCCGGCGGGGGCCGTGGCGACGGGCTCCGGGGCGGCGACCGCCGCAGCGCCGGCGGCGGCGAGCCCCAGTCCGGCGACAGCGGCGGCGATGGCAAGGCGTTTGATCATTTCGGGCGCTCCACTGTGCGGTCCCCGTCCCAGGTCGGGACCATAGCGCAGCGGCGGCCTCACGACGAGGCGCGTCGCGCCGCCCGGGCCTCGAATCGCGCCGGGTCGACGGCGGCGGCGAGATCGGCCGGCAGCGGCGAGGGCAGGCCGAGCGCCAGGGCGGCGACATGCTCGGCCATGAGCGGCGCGGTGCAGAACCCCCGCGAGCCGAGCCCGCCCAGCACGAACAGGCCCGGTGGGGCGCCCGGGGCCGGACCCGCCAGCGGCAGGTGATCGGGCGTCGTCGCCCGCACCGCCGCCCGGCCCTGCACCGCCGCCGTCGCCAGCCGCCCGGCCAGCTCCGGCAGGCCGTCCGCCAGCTGGGCCCGGTTGCGGTCGTGGTCGGCGGGATCGACCTCGGCGTCGTCCCGATCCCGGTCGAAGGTGGCGCCGAACAGCAGACCCTGCCGGGTGGGCACGGCGTAGCCGCCCCAGGACACGGCGAACGGGACCCTCGCCCCGTCGGCCAGCGAGACCTGCCCCCGGACCGGCTGGACCGTTACGCGGTCCCACAGCAGCCCCGCCTGGTGACCGGCGGCGAGGCAGACGATATCGGCCCGGGCGATCGCGGCCCCCTCCCCGTCCAGCAGGATCCAGCCTGCCTCGTCGCGGCGCAGGGCGACCACGGCGTCGGACCGCGCCGACGGCGCCCAGCGCGCCAGCACCGCGCGCGGCTCGATGACCAGACCATCACGGAACCGCACGCCCCCCGGCGCGGGTTCGCCCAGCAGGGCGCCGACGCCGGCAGGGTCCTCCAGTGTCAGGGCGCCGGGCTCGTAGAGGTCGCTGGCGGCGATCCGGCCGAAGCGACCTGCGTCGCGCGCGCCCTGCTCCAGCAGCAGGGCGCCGTGGGACAGGACCACGGCCGGCCCCTCGGTCCCGTAGAGGTCGACGGCCCGGGCGAAGGCCTGGGCATAGAGCTTCGCCGCCGCGCCGAGTCCGGCGTCCAGCCTCGGGGTGACCAGCGCCGCGGCATTGCCCGAGGCGCCCGCCCCGGCCCCGCCCGGATCGAAGAGGCTCGTCTGCAGCCCCTGGGCGGCGAAGGCCCGCGCCAGGGCCGCGCCCGCGACGCCGGCCCCGAGGATCGCCACCGAGGGCGCCGGGGACGGGTCAGGGGCGGCGCCCGGCAGCAGGGCCTCGAGCCGCTCCCGCTTGCGGCCGAAGCCCGGACGTTTGTCGACCATGAAGCCGGCGGCAGCCAGGCCTCGCCGCACGGCGCCGGCCACGGTGAAGGTGGCCACCCGCGCCCCCGGCGCGCTGCGGGCGGCGACCAGGTCCAGAACCTCCTGGCGCCACATGGCCGGGTTGGTCGCCGGCGAAAAGCCGTCGAGGAACCACAGGTCGGCCCGTCCGGACCAGGCGGACAGGGCCTGCGCCGCCTCCATGACCGCCAGGTCGAAGGTAACGCCCAACCCGGGCAGGTCGAGGCGGTGGAAGCCGGAGGCCCGGCGCGGCCAGGCCGCCAGCAGGGGGGCGGTGACCGCCGCCAGCTGCGGCCAGCGCGACAGGGCGCGGACAGCGTCCTGGCGGTCGAGCGGATGGCCCTCGACGGAGAAGATGTGCAGATGGCCGCCGGGCGGGCGCTCACGCGTCCACAGGTCAAGCAGGGCGGCGATGTTCAGGCCGGTGCCGAACCCCAGCTCGGCCACGGTGAAGCGCGATCGCCCCGCCCAGGCCTTCGGCAGGCCGCCGCCCGCCAGGAAGACCGCCTGCGTCTCGGCGAGCCCGTCTTCGGCGGAGAAGTAGACGTCGCCGTACAGGCCTGACCGCGGCAGTCCGTCCTCGTCCCAGACGAGACCTGGATCAGCGGGGTGGCTCGGCGTCTCGGTCATCGGCGTCCAAATGAAAAGGGCCGCCCGGTGAGGGCGGCCCTTCCCATAACCTGTCTCGCGAGGAGACGCTTAGTGCGCGACGGGGGCGGCCGGGGCGGCAGCGGCGTCGGCGGCCGGAGCGGCGGCGTCAGCCGGAGCAGCGGCGGCGTCGGCGGCGGCGGTCGCGGCGGCGTCGGTCGCAGCAGCGGCGGCGTCGGTCGCGGTCGCGGCGGCGGCGGTGGCGTCAGCCGCGGCGGCCGAGGCGTCGGCGGAGGCTTCCTCGGCCTTTTCAGCGGGCTTGCCGCAGGCGGCGACGGACAGAGCGGCGACGGCGG
This sequence comes from Caulobacteraceae bacterium, assembly GCA_027487945.1. GTDB lineage: Bacteria > Pseudomonadota > Alphaproteobacteria > Caulobacterales > Caulobacteraceae > Caulobacter. The sequence continues at coordinate 165,909 of JAIYCQ010000017.1, read as the reverse complement.
CGCCGGCGACGAGAAGCTTACGGAGCATTTCGGAGGTCATTTTTCGGTCCCCTGTGAGGAGTGTTCACGCGCTCCTGCGGGGGAGCGCTGGAGAAGACTACGCAGCGATTATCACGGGGCGCAAGCGTACTTCTCACGCTCGCGTGATCACGTTTTTCGCCTGCTGCGGTGCGTCATCACTCGTTGGGTATGCTGGACAGGGCTTCCTCGAGTTCGAGGAAGGTGGGCTGCGCTTCCGAGGGCACGCTGCCGCGGCCGATCTCGACGGAAATCTGCGCCGCGTTGCCGTGCAGGTGGGCGACCAGCACCGACTGGATGATTCGGTAGAAGGCGCCGTCCGCGTCAATGACGTTCTGCAGCCGCGCCGACATCGGGCCGATCAGGCCGTAGGCGAGGAACACGCCGAGGAAGGTGCCGACCAGGGCGCCGCCGATCATGCCGCCCAGGACTTCCGGCGGTTCGGTGATGGCGCTCATGGTCTTGATGACCCCGAGCACGGCGGCGACGATGCCCAGCGCCGGCAGGGCGTCGGCCATGTTCTGCAGGGCGTGCGGCGCAGCCGAAGCCTCGTGGTGATGCTTCTCGATCTGCTTTTCCATCGCGTCCTCGACCTGGTGGGGATCCTCCAGGTTCATGGTCATCATCCGCAGCGTGTCGCAGATGAAGTCGACGGCGAAGTGGTCCTTCATGATCTTGGGAAAGCGGGAGAAGATGGCGCTCTCGGACGGCTTCTCGATATGGCTTTCCAGGGCGATCACGCCCTTGGACTTCATGGTCTTGGTCAGCAGGAACAGCAGCGACAGCAGGTCGCGGTAGTCCGAGGCCTTCCACTTGGGGCCGGCGAACACCTTGCCGAAGCCGCCGATGGTGGCCTTGATCACCGTCATCGACTGCGAGATCAGGAAGGCGGCGATCGCCGCCCCGAAGATCGCCATCAGCTCGTACGGCAGGGTCTTCAGGATCACGTCCATCTTGCCGCCGTGCAGCAGGTAGCTGCCGAAGACCATGGCGAAAAGCATCACGATGCCGATGATCTGGAACATGGGTAGTCCGTCGCCCCGCGAGGTTAATCGGCGAACCTTCGCCGTTAATGCTTAATGGCCGGTGAGCGGCGCGCCCGTTGCGCCGGGGATTTGACGGGCCTAACAGTGCCGGAATGAAGGACGCCGAAAGCAGGACCCAGCCGCGGTTGCATCCGCGCTCTTTCGCCATCCTGTTCGCGGTTTCGGTGGTCGTGGCGATCGGCAACACCGGCCTCATGTCGATCCTGCCGGCCATCGGCCGCGAGATCGATATTCCCGACGCCTACATGGCGGCGATCTTCTCGCTGTCGGCCCTGCTCTGGGCGGTCATGTCGCCGATCTGGGCGCGGGAATCGGACAAGCGCGGGCGCAAGCCGCTCATCATGCTGGGACTGGCGGGCTTCGCCGTCTCGATGCTCTGCTGCGGCCTGGTGGTGACGGCGGGCCTGCATCATCTGGCGCCCTGGTATGTCATCTTCATCGTCTTCCTGCTGGCCCGGGCGCTGTTCGGCATGATCGGTTCGGCCTCGAACCCCGCGACCCAGGCCTATGTGGCCGAGCGGACCAGCCGGTCGGAGCGCACCCAGCAGATGGCCAGCCTCGCCGGCGCCTTCGGGCTCGGCACCGTGGTCGGACCCTTCCTGGCGCCGTTGTTCATCCTGCCGCTGGTCACCCTGGCCGGCCCTCTCTTCACCTTCTCGCTGCTGTCGACGGCGATGCTGTTCGTCGTCTGGCGCTACCTGCCGGAGGTCAGCCGTCCGCGGGACCAGCGCCCCTTCCCCTCGGCCGGAGAGCGCGGCTTCAGCGCGGCGGCGTCCTGGACCGGAAACCTTGTCGCCCAGGTGCGCCAGCCGGCTCGCCTGATCAGCCAGATGTCGGAGACCGCGCGCGGGTCGGTGCTGTTTCCGTTCCTGCTCTACGGCTTCCTCGTCGCCACCTGCCAGACGGCCCAGGGCTACACCCTGGGCTTCATGATCATCGACAAGCTGCAGCTGACGCCGATCAAGGCGCTGGGCTTCATCTCGGTGGCCATGGCCGCCGGCGCCATGGCCGGGCTGCTGGCCCAGTGGGGGCTGATCCGCATCTTCAACATGGGCCCCCGGGCGCTGCTGCGCTGGGGCGTCGCCCTCGCCTGCCTGGGCAACCTGATCACCGTGTTCGCGCCGGACTACTGGACCGTGGTGGCCGGCTACGCCATCTCCGCCCTCGGCTACGGCTTCGCCCGGCCCGGCTTCACCGCCGGGGCCTCCCTGGCCGTCAAGATGGAGGACCAGGCCAAGGCCGCCGGCTACATCGCCGCCGTGAACGGCCTGAATGTGATCATCGCGCCGCTGTTCGTCGGGCTCTATCAGGCCGTGGCCTGGGCGCCGTTCCTGCTGAACGCCGTCATCCTGGCAGGCCTGCTGGTCTACGCCTTCCGCAACAGGATCCTGCGCGAGGCCGGGGAGCGGGGTGACGATGATGATGACTCCACCCTGGCCCTGCTCGAACGCAGCGACGAGGGCGGGGTCTAGGCTGCCCGCCAGGGACCGGAGTGTTTTACCCGGATATATTGATTCGATATTTTAATCCGGGTAGAACCGCCGCGGCAAATCCCTGCCCGCGGCCGACGACCCGTCGCGGCCTCTGACCGAAGAGTCCTCCGATGAGCATCGAGTCCTCACGCAAGCAGCGGCTGGTCCGCTTCATCCAGCAGGTCTGGGACGACGGCGACGCCGACGCGGCGGAGGCCTATGTCGCGGACGCCTACAGGATCCACCACGATCCCGGCGATCCCTGGGACGGCAGGGTCCTCGATCTCGCCGGTTTCAGGGACCGCCTGTTGCGGTCGCGCGCCGCCTTTCCGGACCAGCGCTTCGACATCCAGGGCCTGTTCGCCGAGGGCGACAGCGTGGTCATGACCTGGCTCTGGTCGGCAACGCATCTGGGCGACCTTGCGGGCTTCCCGGCGACGGGAAAGACGGTCCGGATGTCGGGGGCCACGGTCTATGGCTTCGACGGCGACGAGCGCCTGACCGGCCACTGGCAGATCACCGACCGCCTCGGCGTCTTCCAGCAGCTTCAGCAGAACCTGTCGGGCCGATGATCAGCGGGGACACCCGCCCTGCGGGATGCCTGGTCCCGGCTACTGCGCCTCGGCCCGCAGCCGTCGGACCATGTCGAGCGACAGATAGCCGTCCGCCGGCAGGCCGCGCGACGTCTGCCAGCCGCGCAGCGAGGCGCGGGTGTTTACGCCGATGACGCCGTCCGGCACGCCCGGATCAAAGCCCAGCTTCGCCAGCGCCGCCTGGGCCGCCTTGCGGTCGTCCAGCGACAGCGGGGCTTCATAGGGCCAGGGCCGTACCAGCTGGCCGCCGCCGGAGAAGCCCTCCGCCAGCGTGCCGACGCCGAGCGCGTAGGCGGTTGAGTTGTTGTAGCGGCGGATGGCCATGTGGTTGGGGAAGGTCAGGAACAGCGGCCCCCCCGCCCCGGCCGGCGCGATCAGGGTCGTCTGGGCCGCCCGGTCCGCCGCGCTCCACGGCAGGCCGTCGGCCCGGCGCACGCCGCGGCTGGCCCAGCCGTCCGGCGTGTCCTTCAGCGTCTCGACCACGGCATAGTCGAAGTCGGCGGGGGCGATGACCTCGCGGTGCCAGCTTTCGCCACGCTTCCAGTTGGCGCGGGCCATGTAGTTGCCGGTCGAGAACAGCGCGTCGGCGGTCGAGCCCCAGATGTCGCGCCTGCCGTCGCTATCGCCGTCGACGGCCGTGGAAAGGTAGACCGAGGGCAGGAACTGCGTCTGACCCATGGCCCCGGCCCAGCTGCCCCGCAGCTGGGTGCGCGAGGCCTCGCCGGAGCCGATGATCTTCAGCGCGGCGATCAGCTCGCCCTCGGCCCAGTCGCGGCGGCGGCCGTGCGCGGCCAGGGTGGCCAGAGAGCGGACGACGTCCATGTCGCCCTGGATCTTGCCGAAGGCCGACTCCAGCGCCCAGATGGCCAGCACGATGTCGCGCGGCGCGCCGTACCGCTGCTCGATCTGGCCGAGGTAGGGCAGGCTCTCGCGGAAGCGCCGGCCCTGCGCCAGGCGGTCGGCGGTGGCCACGCCCTTTACATAGTCGCCGATCGGCTTGGAGAACTCCGGCTGGCGGGAATCGGAGGCTTCGGCCCGCGCGTCGGGGGCCAGGCCGGCCAGCTCCCGGTCCAGCACGGCGGCGGGAAGGCCGGCGGCGCGGGCCCGGCTGTAGAAGCCGCTGATCCAGGCGTCGAAGTTGGGATCGCCCGAGGTTCCGGCAGGTCCGGTCGAGACCGGGGTGGGCGTCGGGGCGGGTCCGGGCGCCGGCGTCATCACCGCCGGAGTCGGCGTCAGCGACGGGTCAGCGCAGCCGGCCAGGGTCAGAACGATGAATGAGCGACGGTCCATGGGCGCAGCCTAGACGCCCCGGACCGACTGACTCAATCACAAGCCCGCGAAATAGCTTAACGCGAGAGAGGCCGGGCGGAGACGCGAAGGCCCCCGCCCGGGGTCGTGGTCTATCGCAGCGCGGCCGAGAGCTTCTTGATGAAGGTCTCGATGTTGCCCTTCACCGCGGCCTCGTTGGCCATCCGCAGACGTTCGACGCCCATGAAGGCGTCTCCCATCGTGGCGGTGCCCGTCGTCGCGAGGGTCTCGTCGTAGATGGGCGCGCCGCCGCCCGCCGGAACGACGGTGTAGCGGACCTTGGCCGTGACTGACATGTCGAGCCCGGCGAACGGTTGCTGGAGGTCGACGATGCTGGCGGTGATCAGAAAGGCCCCGTCCTGATCGGCGGCGAGGTATTCGATCTGCCGCAGCGAGGCTTCCAGCGCCAGCCGGAAGTCGGCGTTCGAGACGTCAGAGGCCAGAAGCGGATTGGTCTCGCTCCCGCCCTGGACGTTGGCGACGCGGAGCGCCTTGTAGGCCTTGTCGCCCGGCGTGGCGGCGGCGACCGTGCCGGGAGCGGCGGTCATCTTGGCCGGCAGAGAGGCGGTGGCGCAGGCGGTCAGCGTCAGAAGGGCGCCGCAGACCGCGAACGCCTTGAGGGCGAGCCTGATCACGGGAGCGGCCATCAGTTTCCGCCTCCGCCGGCGACCGGCTCGAGCGTCACCGAGACGGGATTGGGCGTCAGGTCCATCATGGCGCCGCTGGTGGCGTCCACGCCCATGCCGATCACGCCGCCGGCGATGACATTGCCCGCGAAGCCCGCCGCCCCGCCGCCGGCGACCTTGCTCTCGACCGTGACAGTGGCCGGCTTGTAGCCGTCCTTGCTGATGGTGACGTTGAAGCCTTCCTTGCGCGGCATCTTGAAAGTGCAGGGCGTCGCCTCGCAGGTGAAGCCGGTGGTGGTGCGGACGGCCGCGCCGGGAGGCGTGGATTCGACGATCACCTCCTGCGTGGTGCCGCGGGTGATGGTGGCGCAGGCGCCGAGACCGCTGAGTCCGAGGCACAGCGCAGCCGCGGACAGGCCGCGGAGAACGATATTCATGATGGTAGTCCCCCAAGCAACGCAGGTCGGACACCGTGTCCCTATACGACCCATGCGTGAGCGATACGCTAGGCTGTCGTCGATCGGGTTGTCGAGGCGGTTCGACGTCTGTCGCCAAAGTTTCGCGGTCCGATCATACCCCGGCGGGCGTGGCGGCGTTGACTCCTGCGCTGCCGCCCCCTATAGCCGCCCGCTCTGGAAACATCCGGGAAGCAAGGACGCCGTCTGGCTGTCCGCCGCGACCCCTGCAACGGTAGACTAGGGTCATGAAGGTCAGAAGCTCGCTGAAGTCGCTGAAGAACCGCCACCGCGACTGCAAGCTCGTGCGTCGCAAGGGCATTCTGTACGTGATCAACAAGACCGACCCCCGCTTCAAGGCGAAGCAGGGCTAGTCACGGATGCGCGCGCCCCGGGCTCTGCTCTGGGACGTCGGCAACGTGATCGTGGGCTGGAGCCCGCGACGGCTTTACGAAGAGCTCTTCGAGGAACCGGCCGCCTGCGACCGGTTCCTTTCGTCTGTCTGCACCCTGGACTGGCACCTCGAACATGACCGGGGCGTCAGCTTCGCCGACAACGCCGCGGCGCTGATCGCGCTCCATCCGCAGTTCGAAACGCAGATCCGCGCCTGGGGCGACCGCTTCCTCGAGATGGTCGGCCCCGTCATCGGCGAGACGGAGTCGGCGATGCACGCCCTCGCCGCGCGGGGCGTCCCCCAGTACGGCCTGACCAACATGCCGTCGGAGGCCTGGGCCGGCGTCCAGACCCTGTCGCCGGCCTTCGGGCTGCTGGCCGACACCATCGTCTCGGGCGACGAGAAGCTGGTGAAGCCCGATCCGGCCATCTACGCGGTGGTCCTGGCCCGCACGGCCCTCGAGCCCCAGGACCTGCTGTTCGTCGACGACTCGGCCGCCAATATCGAGGCGGCGCGGGCCATCGGCTTCCATGTCCACAGGTTCGAGGACCCCGCGACCCTCTGGCCGACCCTGATCGACCACGGACTGCTTGAGGCCGGGCCCGCCGAGGGGTAGACCCTCGGCCTTCCCGATCCTCCCGACCTGTGAGAGCCTGTCCCCATGGCCGACGACGCCAATCCGATTGAAGTCCTCAACACCACCGCCCAGGGCCAGCTGAAGAGCATCCTGGAGCGGATCGAACGCCTGGAAGAGGACAAGGCCGGCGTCATGGCCGACCTCAAGGAGGTCTACGCCGAGGCCAAGGGCAACGGCTTCGACGTCAAGATCATCCGCAAGGTCGTGCGCCTGCGGAAGACCGACCGGGCCAAGCGGCAGGAAGAAGAGGCGCTGATCGACCTCTACATGTCCGCCATCGGGGAAATTTGAAGCGTAACCCGCCAGATCTGAAGGCGCAGGCCAAGCGGGCCGCGCTGAACGCCCTGAAACGCGCCCGCCGCTCGGCCGACAAGCTGGGCGTCGAGCTGTCCGAATGGGAAGGCGAGTTCCTCGGCTCCATCGAGGACCGCCTCAAGACCTACGGCCGCGCCTTCGGCGATCCCGAGAAGGGCGCGGCCGGCCAGGCCCTGTCGATGCTGCAGGCGGTGAAGCTCAAGGAGATCACCGCCAAGGCCAAGGGCGAGAAAAAGCCGATGCAGCGCAAGCCGTTCAAGCGGCGTTCGGGCGGCGGAAACGGGGAATAGCCCCCTCTCATCCGTCAAGGCGCGACTTGTTCGGGCCACCCACGCGTGGTGAGCTTGTTGCGCTTTGCGTGCTTCGACACGCGCCTTCGGCGCTGCTCGACATGACGTGGGTGAGTAGGTTTCCAGAGACGTCATCCTGAGCAGCCGCGCAGCGGCGTCTCGAAGGACGCACGGTCCGAGCGGTGTTCATGGGTGGCCCGATCCCGGATCAAGTCCGGGGCTGGCCATGACGATGTTGGAGGAAGTATCGGTGACGCTTCGCTGGACGCTCATCTCGGCCGCCCTCCTCGCCGCCGCCTGCACGGCGCCCGCCGAGCTCGCACAGGCCCCCTTAGCGCCAGGCTGCGCCCTGCCCGCGACCATCACCCCGGCCCCCGCCTACACCCCGCCCGCCGACGAGATCGTCGCCGATGAGCCGACCGCCCTCTACATGCTGGCCCTGACCTGGGCGCCGGAGGAATGCCGCGCCCAGGCCGGCGACCCCGACTACGTCACCCAGTGCCGGACCAACGATTTCGGCTTCGTGCTGCACGGCCTGTGGCCCAACGGCGCGCAGCGGCGGCACCCGCGCTACTGCGGCCCGGCCCCGCAGATCAGCCCCGCCACCGTGCGCCGCCACAGCTGCATGACCCCCGCGCCGACCATGCTGCAGCATGAGTGGGCGGCCCACGGGACCTGCGGCTGGGAGACGCCCGAGGCCTATTTCGAACAGGCGGCCGACCTGTGGGACGACGTCCGGCAACCGGTGCTGCCGTCGGCCACGATGACCGCCGGCGCGGTGCGCGACGCCTTCGTGGCCGCCAACCCCTGGATGAAGCGCGAGGGCATCTATATCAAGACGGTGCAGGATGACCGGCTGATGGACGTGCGGGTCTGCTACGACCTGCAATACCGGCCGATGGCCTGCCCCTCGATCGGGGCGCCGGACCGCGTGATGCTGACGATCACGCCTCGTCGAGCCGGCTAGGCGCTTTCATTAAGGTCGATGTGCGAGGTTGAGCGCGGGGCAAAACGCCCTGCGGTCCGGAAGCGGCCGTTCCTCGAAACAGGCTTTTTTCGTCATGTCGCTGAACAGCGTCAATACGAACGTCGGCGCGATGATCGCCCTGCAGAGCCTGGGCGCCATCAACGGCGAGCTGTCGAGGGTCCTGCGCCGGATCAGCACCGGCCTGAAGGTCTCCAGCGCCAGGGACGATCCCGCCACCTGGGCCATCGCCCAGACCCAGCGCGCCGAGTCGCGGTCCCTCACCGCCGTCATGGGCTCGCTGCAGCGTGGCCAGTCGATCGTCGATGTCGCCATCTCCGGCGCGGAATCGATCTCCGACCTGCTGATGCAGATGAAGGAGAAGGCGCTCGCCGCCTCCGACACGACGCTGTCGGCCTCCGACAAGGCGGCGCTCAGCGAGGACTATGTCGCGCTGCGCAAGCAGATCGACCTGGCCGCCGGCAACGCCACCTTTGGCGGGATCAGCCTGATCTCGGCAGGGAGCACCGGCAATGTCCGCGCCCTGGCCAACAGCAGCGGCGGCTCGACCATCGATGTGGATCATGTCGACCTGTCCACCACCGGCGCGGCGATCTCCGGCACGATGGCCGACCTGACCGGCGTCATCGGGACGACCGAGCTGGCCGCCATCGACAGCGCCATCCGCAATGTGAACGCCGCCGCGGGCAGGTTCGGGACCGGCTCGAAGTCGCTCGACCGCCACCTGACCTTCGTCGGCAAGCAGCAGGACGTCATCGACGCCGGCGTCGGCCGCCTGGTCGACGCGGACCTCGCCCGGGAAAGCGCCCGGCTTACGGCGCTGAAGGTCCAGCAGGAGCTGGCCATCATGGCCCTGGGCATCGCCAACCGCGGCCCGTCGATGCTGCTGCAGCTGTTCCGCTAGATCCCGCTCACCCGATCCAGCGCAGCGCGCGCTGGAACAGGCCGAGGGTGGTGGCATGCAGGCGATCGCCGGTGGCCTTCGGGGCCCGCCCGGCGCAGGCGCGGGCGTGGGTGCCTTCCAGGATGATGCCCAGCTTGTAGCAGGCCAGGACGGCGTACCAGTCGAGGGTCGACAGGTCGCGGGTGGTGCGCGGGCGATAGTGCTCGACCAGTTCGTCAGCGGTCGGAAAGCCGGTCCAGGGCTGGACGCCGACCGCGCCAGGGGCCGGGGTCTCGCCCTCCGGCCAGGTGGCCATCAGCCAGCCGAGGTCGAGCAGCGGGTCGCCGATGGTGGTCAGCTCCCAGTCGACGATGGCCGCAAGGTCACCGCTGTCATGGCGATACATGACATTGGCCAGGTGATAGTCGCCGTGGATGATCCCCGGCTGGAAGCTCGAGGGACGGTGGGCGTCGAGCCAGGCGGCCACCTTGTCGACGCCGGGGATTTCCGCCGGGCCGGTCCAGCCGTCGAACTCGGCGTAGGAGTCCAGCTGGGCCTTCCAGCGCGCTACCTGACGCTCGAGGTAGTTGTCCGGCTTGCCGAAGCCTTCGAGGCCCAGCGCGCGGTAGTCGAGCGCGCCGAGCGCCGCGATACCCTCGACCAGCGACAGGCCCATGCGATGGCGGATCGCCTCGGACCCCGCGTGAAGCGGCGGCAGGCCGGTGGTCGGGTTGAAGCCGTCGATCGGCTCCATCAGGTAGAAGGCCGCGCCGATCACCGTCTCGTCGCCGCAGGCCGCGATCAGGCCGGGGTGGGGCACATCGGTCCCGGCGATGGCCGCCAGGACCCGCGCCTCGCGCCGCATGGTCTCGTTGGAGTTGGCCCGCAGATGCGGCGGCGGCCGCCGCAGCACATAGGGGCGGCCCGACCGGCTGAACTTCAGCAGGATGTTCTGGGTGCCGCCGGCCAGCAGGACGGCGTCCTCAAGCGGGCCCGAGCCGAGGCCCTGCCCGTCCATCCAGGCAGCCACCGCCGCCAGGTCCACGCCTGCTGTTTCCATCCGCGCGCCCTTCCGGCGTCTCGTTCACGGATCAGACTTAGGGCGATTTACGCGGGGGGATGCAAGGCTCAGGCGGCGGCGACGGCGGTCCGCGCCGCGGCCAGCCTCATGCGGGTGAGCAGGGTGCGCAGGCGTTCATCGCGGCTGGGCCGCCACAGGATCGGTTGTCGACGCATCAGGACGCCTCCTCCAGGCTCTCGTCACCCACGTCCAGACCCTGTTCGCGGACCTTGCGGTAGAGGGTCGAGCGGCCGATGCCGAGGCGACGGGCCACCTCGCTCATGTGGCCGGCATAGATCTCGATCGCCAGCTGGATCAGTTCGCGCTCGATCTCCTCCAGCGGGCGGACGTGGCCGCGCGCGTCGAGGATGCGGACCGGCGCGTCCTTGCCGATCTCGCTGATCAGCTCCTGGGCGCTGGGCAGCGGCCGGGCCGGCTCGGCCGACAGCGCCTCGGGCGCGACCTTCACCCCGGAGATGGCCGGGAAGTCATGCGGCTGCAGGAACGGCGCGTCGGACAGCACGATGGCCCGGTAGACGGCGTTCTCCAGCTGGCGGACGTTTCCGGGCCAGTCGAAGCCGGTCAGGATCGCCAGGGTCTCGGGCGAGGCGCCGGCGACCCGCTTGCCCTCCTCGACGTTGAACCGGGTCACGAAGTGGTCGATCAGGGCCGGCACGTCCTCGCGCCGCTCGCGCAGGGAGGGCGCCTCGATCGGATAGACATTCAGGCGGTAGAACAGGTCCTCGCGGAAGCGGCCTTCGGCGACGGCGTTCGCCAGATCGCGGTTGGTCGCCGAGACGATCCGCACATCGACGCGGACCGAGCGCTTGGCGCCGATCGGGTCGATCTCGCTCTCCTGCAGGGCCCGCAGCAGCTTGACCTGCATATCCAGCGGCAGCTCGCCGACCTCGTCGAGGAACAGGGTGCCGCCGTCCGCCTCGCGGAACTTGCCCAGGTGCTTTTCCGAGGCGCCGGTGAAGCTGCCCTTCTCGTGGCCGAACAGGATCGACTCGACGAGGTTCTCGGGAATGGCGCCGCAGTTGACGGCCACGAACGGCTTGCCGGCGCGGTCCGATGTTCCGTGCACGGCGCGGGCGATGACTTCCTTGCCGACGCCGCTTTCGCCGGTGATCAGGATCGGGATCGACGACTTGGCCGCCCGTTCACCCAGCCGCTTGACCATGGTCATGGCCGGGCTGCCGCCGATCAGGTCCTTGAAGGTCGTGCGACCGGACGAATGTTTCTTGAGGCGGTCGACCTCGGTGCGCATCTCGCCCATCGACAGGGCGTTGCGGATCGAGACGATGATGCGCTCGGGGCTGGCCGGCTTGACGAAGAAGTCCTGGGCGCCGGCCTGCATGGCCTTGACCACCGTCTCGACGCCGCCGCCCGCGGTAATGACGATCACAGGCTGGCTCAGGCCGCGGGCGCGCATCTCCTTCAGCGTGTCCTGGCCGTTCAGCCCGGGCATCTGCAGGTCGAGCAGGACCACGTCGGCGGGCTGGCCGGTGGTCAGATGCTTGAGCGCCGCGTCGCCGTCCTCGGCCTGGGCCACGGCGAAGCCCTCGCGTTCGAGAACCGCCTGGATCAGACGCCTTTGCGTCGGGTCGTCATCGACGACCAGGACCGTTTTGGTCATATGCAGAACCCACCGGAACCGGCGTGCGCCCGACATGGGACGCCGCTCTTGTTGAGCCGGATTGATACAGGCCCGGAGTAAAGACCGGGTTTCGGAGACCTGAGTCGGGGGTTAACGCCGCCCGAGTCCCGGCCTAGGGTGACACCGGTTTCCACATGAGCGCCCGATGACCGGACCGACCCGTCGCAGCCTGATCGCCGCCGCACCGATGCTGGGCCTCGCCGGCGGCGCGCGCGCGGACGGCGCGACCGTCCTGCCGCTGTGGCCCGGCGCGGCGCCCGGCGGCGGAACCGTCACCGTCACCGAGGCGGTCGTCGAGCGGCCACGGTCGCCGGGCGGGCTGCGCGACCGGATCATCAAGGGCGTGCGCGAGCCGACCCTGACCGTCTTCGAGCCGACCCGGCCCAACGGCGCCTCCCTGCTGATGACGCCGGGCGGCGGCTACAAATGGGTGGTGATGGACAAGGAGGGCTACGAATGCGCCACGCGCTTCGCCGCCGCCGGCGTCACCGTCTATGTCGCCAGCTACCGTCTGCCCGGCGACGGCTGGGACGCGGGACCCGCGGTGGCGCTGCAGGACGCCCAGCGGGCGCTGCGGCTGGTGCGGGCGCGGGCCGCGGCCAAGGGGCTGGATCCGGCGAGAGTCGGCGTCATGGGCTTCTCGGCCGGAGGGCATGTCGCCGGCTGCCTCAGCCTGATGTGGGACCGCCCGACCTATGGCGCCGTCGACACGATCGACGCCCTGTCGGCGCGGCCCGACAGCACGGTGCTGGTCTATCCGGTGGCGACGATGAGCCTGCCCTTCGCCCACCCCGGGTCGCGGGAGCGGATGTTCGGCCCGTCGCCGACGCCCGGGCAGGAACGCGCCTGGTCGCTGGAGGCCAACGCCCGCCCCGACGCCCCGCCGACCTTCCTTCTGCACGCCGCCGACGACACGGCCGTGCCCGTCGAGAACAGCCTGCGGCTCCACGACGCCCTGCGCGCGGCGAAGGTCGCGACCGAACTGCACGTGTTCGAGGAAGGCGGCCACGGCTTCGGCCTGCGCTTCGCGACGGACAAGCCGGTCGAGGCCTGGCCCGATCTGGTGCTGGCCTGGTGGCGGCGGCGGGGTTTCGTCTAGAGCCCCACCAACCCTGCGCTGTTGTCCCACAGCTGAGCCATCAGCTCGGCGTCGTGGGCCACGGCAGATGGCGGCACATCGACCACCTCCTGGCGCCGCACCGCCATGTAGCGACCGCGCAGGCCGGCGTGGCCGGGATCTGTCGCAAGCTCGGCCAGCAGGCGGCCTGAGTTCTGCGGCGTGCTGACCCGGTCCGTCTTCTTGACCAGCAGCGGCAGCAGGAAGCGGAAGATCAGGCCGGACGGGCCCGGGTAGTCCCGCGCGAGGCCGGTGCCGGGCGTGAAGCCCGGGTCGAAGGCGATGATGGTCAGGTCAGGACGGGTGTCACCGGTCCGATCGGCCAGCTCGCGGGCGGTCATCACATTGGCCAGCTTGGAGGTGCTGTAGGCGCGCTGGCCGCGAACCATCCGCCGGCGGTCGAGGTCGGGGTCCTGATGCGGCCAGGCCAGCCGGGCGGCGTCGATATGGCGGGGCGGCGGGATGCCGGTCTTCTCGGCCGGGTCATGGGTGCCGCTGGCTGTCAGGATGATCCGGCCCCCCGGCGCCATGCGCGGCAGCAGAAGCCGGACCAGCAGATAGTGCGCCAGATGATTGACCGCGAAGCTCAGCTCGAAGCCGTCGGCGCTCTTGGCGTCGGTGACGTTCTGGATGCCGGCATTGAGGATCAGGACGTCGATCGGATCCCGCTCGGCCACCGCCGCGGCGAAGGCTCGAACGCTGGTCAGGCTCGCCAGGTCGAGCGCGACGGCTTCAGCCCTTCCCCTCAGCGGTCCGGGCAGCCGGTCAGGCGTGCGGGCGCCGATGGTCAGCCGCGTGGCTGCATCGCTGACCAGCCGCTGGGCGGCCTCCAGGCCGATGCCGCCGGTCGCCCCTGTCATCACGATCTTCATCTGCCCGCCCCGATCTTGGTTGGTCACCCAACCAAATCTAGGACGCGACTCCGCCGCTGACAAGGCGCCCCTAGGCGATCCAGCCCAGGACCGCCTGTTCGATGTCGTCGGCAGCGGCGTCGATGGGGAAATCGGGGTCGGACAGCCAGCTGAGCATGACCCCGTCGGTCAGGGCCTTCAGCAGGCCGCCGATCTCGCGGTCGCGGGCGGTCGGGGTCGTCTCGCCCCGGGCCGCCGCCAGCATGAGGGCGGTCTCGCCGGCCGCGGCGGCGTTGAGGTCGCGAAGCACCACCGCCAGCTCCGGATTGGTGAGGGCCGCCGCCGCGAAGGCGAGGCGAACCTTGAAGAAGTCCCGCTCCATGGCCAGCGACGCCCGCGCCCAGCGGAAGTAGGCGGCGATCTGGTCATCCGGCGCCGTCGCCTCGCGCCGCTGGCGGGATACCTCCAGATAGTTGGCCAGCGCCGCGCGGAGCACCGCCTCCAGCAGGGCGGCCTTGGTCGGGAAATGATAGTGCAGCAGTCCCGGCGTCAGGCCGGCGTCGACGGCGATGGCCTTGACGCTGGCCGCCTCCAGCCCCTCGCGCGCCACCACCCGGAAGGCGGCGGCGATCAGCCGCTCGCGCGTGGTCGTCGGCTGGGTGAAGGAGGGCGGGGCGGCCATGCGGGCGACCATAGTGTGCGCCTCGCCCGACGCAAACCGCCCTCCCCACAGGGCGACGGGAGCGCTATATCCCCGCCCATGAACGCCCATGCCAAGCCGCCCGCCCCGTCCGACCTGCCCGAGTGGGATCTGTCCGACCTCTACGCCGATCGCAGCGATCCCCGCATCGACCTGGACCTGATCGAAGCCAAGCGCGCCAATGACACGCTGATCGGGCTCAAGGGCCGGTTCGTCGAGAGCCGCGCCGACGCCGCCGCGCTGGGCGCGCTGATCGACCAGGGCCTGAACCTCTACGAACAGGCGACCAACGGCCTGTGGTCGGTCGGGGCCTATGCCTCGCTGGCCGCCTCCACCGCGCGCGACGACGCCGCCTGGGCCAGGTTCGAGGGCGACCTGCGGACCCGGTCCTCGCAGATCGCCGCCGACAGCCTGTTCTTCACCCTGGAGCTCAATGAACTCGAGGATGCCGAGATCGAGGCGGCCTTCGCGGCCCATCCGGTCGCCCGCCGCTGGGCGCCCTGGGTCCGCCGCCTGCGGCTGAGCCGGCCGCACGAGCTGTCGGCGGACCTGGAGCGGCTGCTGGTCGACCGCGCCCCGGCGGTCGCCAACTGGAGCCGGCTCTATGACGAGACTCTGGCGAAACTGACCGCCAAGGTCGGCCGCGAGTACCTGACCCTGCCCGAGACCCTGAACCGGCTGTCCGACCCGTCGGCGGCGCGCCGCAAGCAGGCCGCCAACGGCCTGGCAGAGGCCCTGCACGACCGTACCCCGACCATCGCCCTGGTGCTCAACACCCTGGCTTTCGAGAAGCAGGTCGAGGACCGCTGGCGCAACTATGCCTACCCCGCCCAGTCGCGGCACATCGCCAACGAGGTCGACGCCGAGGCGGTGAACGCCATGGCCGAGGCGGTGGTCGAGTCCTACGCCGCCACCAGCCACCGCTACTACGCCGCCAAGGCGAAGGTCATGGGCCGCAAGACCCTCGACTACTGGGACCGCAACGCCCCGCTCGACGCCGCCGCACCCCGCACCTACGACTGGCGGGAGGCCGAGGCCGTAGTGCTGGAGAGCTTCCAGGCCCTGGCCCCGAAGTTCGCGGACCAGGCGAAGACCTTCTTCGCCCGGCCCTGGATCGACGCCCGCCCCCGACCGGGCAAGCAATCCGGCGCCTACAGCCACCCGGTGACGGCGACCCGGCACCCCTATGTGTTCATGAACTACATGGGCGAGCGGCGCGACGTGCTGACCCTGGCCCACGAGCTGGGCCACGCCGTGCACCAGACCCTGTGCAGCCCGCTCGGCACCCTGCTGGCCGACACGCCGCTGACCCTGGCCGAGACCGCCTCGATCTTCGGCGAGGGGCTGGTGTTCGAGCGGCTGCTGGCCGAGGCCTCGCCCGCTGACCGCAAGGCGCTGCTGGCCGGCAAGATCGAGGACGGGCTCAACAGCGTCGTCCGCCAGATCGCCTTCCACCAGTTCGAGACCCGCTTCCACGACGCCCGGCGCGAGGGCGAGCTGTCGCCCGACGAGATCGGGGCGCTGTGGCTGGAGGTCATGGGCGAGAGCCTCGGCCCGGCCATCCGGCTCAACGACGGCTACGAGCACTACTGGGCCTATGTGAGCCACTTCGTGCACGCGCCCTTCTACGTCTACGCCTACGCTTTCGGCGACCTGCTGGTGCGGGCCCTGATGGAGAAGCGCCGCGAGGACCCGGTCGCCTTCGCCCCCCTCTACGAGGAGATGCTGTCGGCCGGCGGGACGAAGACCTATGTCGAGGCCCTGGCTCCGTTCGGCCTCGACCCCCGCAAGAAGGATTTCTGGGCCGCCGGCATGCGCGACATCGCCCGGCTGGTCGAGGAGTTCGAGGCGCTGGTCTAGACGGCGCCCCCGCCGCGTCTCAAGGTGCGGCAAAACAGGTTCGGGGAGGAACCCATGAAGCTCTTGGGCAAGGTCGGGCTCGGCCTGCTGGCGGTCGTCGCCGGTCTGGTCGCCGTGGTGGCGTACCGGACGGCGACCTTCAAGCCGGCCTCGGCGGTCGACATCACGGCGGTGAAGCTGGCCGCGCCGGTTCCGGTCGACCAGCAGAAGGCCGCCGCCAACCTCGCCGCCTCGATCCGCTTCCTGACCATCAGCCACCAGGACAAGGCGGAGAACGACTGGAGCCAGTGGGACGGCCTGCACGGCTGGCTGGCGACCACCTACCCGGCCGCCCACAGGGCGATGGTCCGCGAGATCCTGCCCAACCGGGCGCTGTTCTACACCTGGAAGGGCTCTGACCCCTCGCTCGCGCCGGTCGTGCTGATGGCTCACCAGGACGTCGTGCCGGTCACCGAGGGCACGGAGAAGGACTGGAAGCACCCGCCCTTCGAGGGCGTCATCGCCGACGGCGCCGTCTGGGGCCGGGGCGCGATCGACGACAAGGGCGCGCTGGTCACCATCTTCGAGTCGCTGGAGGCGCTGGCCGCCTCCGGCTTCCAGCCGAAGCGGACCGTGATCATCGTCAGCGGCCAGGATGAGGAGGCCGGCGGCACCGGCGCCATGGCCGCCGCCGCGCTGATGAAGGCCCGCGGCCTGAAGGCCGAGTGGGTGCTCGATGAGGGCATGGCGGTGGTCAAGGACTTCCCGCTGACCGGCAAGCCGGTGGCCGTCATCGGCCTTGGCGAGAAGGGCTACGCGACGCTGAAGGTGGTGGCGCGGGCCACCGGCGGCCACTCCTCGGCCCCGCCGGCGGAGACCGGCGTCGAGACGCTGTCGAAGGCGATCCTGGCCATCACCGGCAAGCCCTTCCCGATGAAGTTCGAGGGCCCCGGCGCCGAGATGGTCCGGGCCGTCGCGCCGCAGGGCGGGCTGATGACCCGCATCGTGGTCGCCAACACCTGGCTGTTCGGGCCGCTGCTGATCGACCAGCTGGCCAAGACCCCGGCCGGCGCGGCGGGCCTGCACACCACCATCGCCCCGACCATGCTCAAGGGCAGCCCGAAGGAAAACGTCCTGCCGCAGGACGCCACCGCCTGGATCAACTACCGCATCGCGCCGGGCCAGACCCGCGAGGACGTCATGGCCTGGGCGAAGAGTGCGACGAAGGGCCTGGACGTCGAGTTGAGCTGGCAAGGCATGGGCAACGACCCCTCGCCGGTCTCCTCGACCAGCTCCGACGGCTGGAAGCTGCTGGCAGCCCTGGCGGCCGACGGCGGCCAGATCCCCGTCGCGCCGGGCCTGGTCACCGCCGGGACCGACAGCCGCTACCTGACCGGCGTCGCGAAGGACGTCTATCGGTTCGCCCCGATGCACGCCTCGATCAACGAGTTCGGCATGATCCACGGCACCAACGAGCACATGAGCCTGGAGAACCTGCGCCGCATGACAGACTTCTACACCCGCCTGATCGCGACCGCGGCGGGGTGAGGCCGTGCGTGGTTCGACACGCGTCCCGCGGACGCTGCTCAGCATGACGTGTATGGATAGCCTTCTGACCACGTCATCCTGAGCAGGCCCGAAGGGCCGTGTCGAAGGACGCAATGCGATATATGTAACCGCCATGCCCGCC
Source organism: Caulobacteraceae bacterium (assembly GCA_027487945.1). Taxonomy (GTDB): domain Bacteria; phylum Pseudomonadota; class Alphaproteobacteria; order Caulobacterales; family Caulobacteraceae; genus Caulobacter. Next base: position 147,970 of record JAIYCQ010000017.1, on the reverse strand, counting down.
GACGACGCCGCCAAACCCGCCGCCAAGCCCCGCGCCACCCCGATGAAGTTCGGGACCGGCCTGTTGCGCGACTGCTGGTACTTCGCCGCCCTGTCCAGCGACCTGAAGCCCGGGAAGCTGCAGCGCTACGAGCTGCTCGGCGAGCCGGTGCTGCTGGGCCGCACACGCAAGGGCGAGGTCTACGCCATCCGCGATGTCTGCCCCCACCGGGCCGCGCCGCTGTCGGCCGGCAAGCTGGTCGCCGAGGCGGACGGCCGCGAGGCGGTCGAGTGCCCCTATCACGGCTGGCGGTTCGGGACGGACGGCGCCTGCACGGCCATCCCCTCGCTGGTCGAGGGCCAGGGGGTCAAGGTCTCGCGCATCGGCGTGCGCCGCTACCCGTCGGCGGAAAGCCAGGGGATGATCTTTGTCTGGTTCACCAGCGATCCGCGCGGTCAGGGCGAGCCGACCGAGCCGGCGCCCGTCTTCGACGGCGTGGTCGGCGGCGGCCCGAAGATCGTCGAACGGATGGATTTCGACACCCACATGGACCACGCGGTCGTCGGCCTGATGGACCCGACCCACGCACCCTATGTTCATCAGGCCTGGTGGGCGCGCTCGGCCAAGCGGCAGTACGACAAGTCCAAGGCCTTCGCCCCCTCCGACGCGGGGTTCGTGATGGTCCGCCACCCGCGGTCGAAGGCCAACCGCATCTACGACATCCTCGGCGGCCAGCCGGAGGTGGAGATCACCTTCCGCCTGCCTGGCATGCGCTGGGAGCATATCCAGATCGGCGCCCGCCAGCTGCTGGCCGTGACCTGCCTGACGCCGGTCACCGAGCAGAAGACCACCATCACCCAGATCATCTGGTCCGATCACCCGGTGCTGGCCCTGGCCCCGGTGATCAAGCCGTTCGTCCGCGCCTTCCTGCACCAGGACGGCGACATGGTGAACCTGCAGAACATGGGCCTGAAGTACGACCCGGCCATGCTCTGGCTCGAGGACGGCGACACCCAGGCCAAGTGGTACCAGCAGCTCAAGCGCGAATGGACCGCCAGCCGCGCCGAGGGCCGGGCCTTCGTCAATCCGGTCAAGGCGACGACGCTGAAGTGGCGGAGCTAGGCATCGCCTCGCCCGTGGCTAGAGCCCCGATGACAACCGCCGTCGTCTGGCGTTACATCGCGCCCATGCATCGTCGCCTCGCCACCCTGGTCCTGATCGCCGCCTTCGCCGCGCCCGCCGTGGCGCAGGAGCGCGAGCCGGCCGAGCGCCAGACCCTGATCGACCTGGCCTACGCCCTGGGCGAAAGCCACGCCCTGCGCCAGGCCTGCGCCGGGGACGGCGACCAGTACTGGCGCGACCGCATGATGCAGGTCACCGAGACCGAAGCCTCTGACGCCGCCTTCAACGGCCGCATGACCCAGGCCTTCAACAGCGGCTTCGCCACCCGCCAGACCGAGTTCCCGACCTGCACACCGGCCAGCAAGCGCGCCGAGCTGATGGTCGCCCGCAAGGGCCAGAGCCTGGCGACCCAGCTGTCGACGGTCACCCGCGTCGTCCGGGGCGTCGGGCCCGAGGGCGAAGAGGGCGCGAAATCGGAGACCGGCGGTCCGGATTCCGTGGCGGAGACCCCCGCCCCGCGCTAGATTCGCCTCCTGGTAGTTCCAAGGAGGGGCGCATGGCCTTCGGTTTCTTCGCGATCGTCCTGATCATCCTGGCGCTGATGCTGCTGTTCAGCGTCATCAAGATCGTGCCCCAGGGCCGGGAATTCACCGTCGAGTACTTCGGCCGCTACACCCGCACCCTCTCGCCCGGCATGCACTTCCTGATCCCGTTCTTCGAGCGGGTCGGCCGCCGCGTGAACATGATGGAGCAGGTGCTGGACGTGCCCCAGCAGGAGGTCATCACCAAGGACAACGCCGTGGTGAAGGTCGACGGCATCGTCTTCATCCAGGTGATGGACGCCGCCGCCGCCGCCTACCGCGTCGACAACCTCAACTACGCCATCAGCCAGCTCTGCATGACCAACCTGCGGACCGTGGTCGGCTCGATGGAGCTGGACGAGGTGCTCAGCCAGCGTGACCAGATCAACACCCGGCTGCTGACCACCATCGACCACGCCACCAACCCCTGGGGGGTCAAGGCGACGCGGATCGAGATCAAGGATCTGACGCCTCCGCCCGACATCACCAACGCCATGGCCCGCCAGATGAAGGCCGAGCGCGAGCGCCGCGCGGTCATTACCGAAGCGGACGGCGAGAAGCAGGCGGCCATCGCCAAGGCCGAGGGCTCCAAACAGGCCGCCATCCTGCAGGCCGAGGGCCGGCGGGAAGCGGCCTTCCGCGATGCCGAGGCGCGCGAGCGGGAAGCGGAGGCCGAGGCCAAGGCGACGGCCTTCGTGTCGGAGGCCATCGCCCGCGGCGACGTCAACGCCATCAACTACTTCATCGCCCAGAAGTATGTCGAAGCCTTCGCGCTGCTGGCCTCCTCGCCCAACCAGAAGACCGTGATCGTGCCGGCCGACTTCGCCGGCATCGCCGGCTCCATCGCCGGCATCGGCGAGCTGGTGAAGACGCTGGGCGACGGCGGCGACAGCGGTCGCCCCGGCGCGGGCGGCGCGGTTCCGCGCACCAAGGCTTAAGGCGCACAGGACAGGAGACCGGCCATGGGCTGGCTTATCGATCTCTACGGCACCCACCCGTTCTGGATCTGGCTGGCGATCGGGGCGGTGTTCCTGGCCGGCGAGGTGTCGACCGGCAGCGGCTGGCTGCTGTGGCCGGCGGCCAGCTCGGCCTTCATGGCCCTGCTGGTGCTGGTCCTGCCCGACAGCGTCGCGGTTCATCTGGTGGTCTGGGCGGCGCTGACCATCGCCACGACGGTCAGCGCGCGGCGCTTCTTTCCCCGGACCATGTCCGGCGGGACCGGCCCGGACATCAACGACAACATCGCCCGGCTGGTCGGCCATCAGGGCGCCGTGGTCGAGGCCTTCCGCAACGGCCAGGGCCGGGTGTTCGTCGACGGCAAGGAATGGGCGGCTGTCGCCGATGACGGCGCCGCGCCGCGCCTGGACGACAGGGTGATGGTCGTGGCCGCCGAGGGTGCGGTGCTGCGCGTCCGGCCGACCTAGCGGTTGTCGTCCAGCCAGGCCCGCAGCGCGGTCAGGAACGGCAGCGCCTGGGCGAACTCCTGATCCGTGAAGGCTTCCCGCAGCGACTCCAGGTGAGGCCGCATGCGTTTCAGCGCCTCGCCGTAGGCCGCCGCGCCCGCCGGCGTGAGGCTGACCAGCTTCCGTCGACCATCCTCTGCATCCGGACGAATGCGGATCCAGCCGGCCGCCTCGGCCCGTTGCAGGGTGTGGGTCATGGCGCTCTTCCCGACCTGGAAGGCCGAGGCCAGCTGCGCCGGGCTCTCCTCGCCGCCCCGCCGCATGAAGTGGCTGAGCAGGCCGAACTGCGCGGCCGGCATGCCGCCGGTCTTCTCCAGCTTCGCGTTCGACAGCTGGCTGATGATGCCGATCTCGGTCATCACCCGCACGTCGGCACGGTCGCGGGCCAGGCGGGGATTATCGGGCTGCATGGTCAGGCCTTCAGGATCTGGGCGTTGAGGCCGCGACGCGGCGCGGGTCGGGGCTTCGCCGTCGGATAGCCGATGCGCGACAGCATCTGGATGCGGCCGCCGTCGGGCGCGAGTTCCTTGTGCAGGGCATCGAACACCGGCTTCTGGGTGGCATACTCCTGCAGACCCTGGCTCCAGGGGTGCATGGCCAGCCCCTGGGCGGCGGCCACCAGGCAGAGACGGGCGTAGGATTCGCCGGCGGCGGTCTGGTCGATGCGGCGATTCTCCGCCGTCGTGATCCAGACAAAGCCCTGCGCGGTGTCGGCGCCGGTCTTCAGGAACTTCAGCGCCTCGTTGAAGGCGGTCGTGCCCGGTGTGGCCATCTTCGCCTTGGTCAGGACGCCAACCGCGTTCATCGCCGCCATCACCGGCTGATCCAGCGAAATGCCCCACGGATGGGCGGCCACATCCTTCGCCCCGATGAAGGTCCGCTCGACACTTTCATGGTGCGCGGCCGGCGTATGGGCCTCGATCCGCGCGCCCTCGTAGACCAGCGCCCTCAGCCGTCCCAGGCGCCCGGCCTCGATCGTGCCGGAGACTCCGGGCGAGGCGAGCAGGGCGGCGAAGGCGGCCGGGTCGACCGGCCTGTCGGCATAGGCCCCACGATCGGTGCGCCGGTCGAGCAGTCGGGGGAACAGCGGATCGCCGGCGCCGCCGGGCGCGCCGACCAGCCTCAGACGGGCGATGGGCCGGTCGTCCAGCCGGGGCGCGGGCTCGCCATCCGGGAAGAGCGTCTGTTCGGCGGACTGCCCAAACTGGCGCAGCGCCATCTGGAAGTAGGCGAGCACGCCGCCGAAACCGATGACGATCTGCCGGTTGAAGGGGTCGGTGACCGGCAGCAGACGCGTGCGATCGACGTAGAAGGTGACTTCGCCCGGTGTCCGCAGATCGGCCATCCACGGCTGCATGTTGTGCGGGTTGGGGGCCAGGATGGCGAAGGACAGAGCCTTGCGGCGGATATCGGTTTCCCCGGCGCCGGGGTTGTCCCAGGCCGCGCGGGGGTCGGCCCCGACCGGCGCGCAGCCGGCGGCGGACGCCGTCGCGGCGAGTACGACGCCGCCGCCGGCGAGGCGGATGAAGTCACGGCGATCCATGGCGAAGCCTTTCGTTCAATATTGAACCATATTGGTAGTTCAAATTTGAACGAGTCAAGGCGTTTCGGATGTCAGAGTTCGCCGAGCTCTTTCAGCATGCCCTTGCGGGCCAGCTCGTCGGCCACCTCGTTGAGCTCGTGGCCGGCGTGGCCCTTGACCCAGCGCCAGTCGACCTGATGCCGCGCGCGGGCGGCGTCGAGACGCTTCCACAGGTCCTCGTTCTTGACCGGGCTCCTGTCGGCCGTCTTCCAGCCGCGCGCCTTCCAGCCGTGGATCCAGGTGGTGACGCCGTTCTTCACATACTGGCTGTCGGTGTGCAGCTCGACCTTGCAGGGCTTGGTCAGGGTCTCCAGCGCCTGGATCGCCGCCATCAGCTCCATGCGGTTGTTGGTGGTGGCCGGATCCCCGCCGCAGATCTCCTTGCGGTGCTTGCCGGCGATCATCACCGCCCCCCAGCCGCCGGGGCCCGGATTCCCGCGGCAGGCGCCGTCGGTGTAGATCAGCACGGCGGGCGTCATGCGTCGGCCAGCAGGGCCAGGCCCGCGCGGTGGACGGCCAGTTTGCGCTCGTATTCCAGCGGATCATGGGGCCGCACCAGCGCACCGGCCGGGGTCGAGCCCCAGTCGTTCAGCCGGGTGAGGAAGAACCGCATCGCCGCGCCGTGCGCCAGCACCGGCAGGGCCGCGCGCTCTTGCGCCGTGAGCGGACGATGGGTCTCGTAGCCGCCGATCATCGCCCGGCCCGCCGTCAGGTTGAACGAGCCGTCCTGCTCGAAGCACCAGGCGTTCAGGGCCACGGCCAGGTCGTAGGCATAGGCGTCGTCGCAGGCGAAGTAGAAGTCGATCGCCGCCGCGAAGGCGCCGCCCTGGAAGAAGACATTGTCGGGGAAGAAGTCGGCGTGGATGGTGCCCGACGGCAGGTCGCGCGGCCAGGCTGTCGCCAGCTGCTCCAGATCGCCGGCGATGGTGGCGGCCAGCCCCGGCTTGAGGTCTTCCGCCGCCTGCCCGAGCCGGGCGAACAGCGGCGCCCAGGCCGCCTGGCCCAGATCGTTGGCGCGCCGGGCCGGATAACCCTCGCCGGCCAGGTGGAGCCGCGCCAGCCCCTCGCCGGCCTGGCGGCAGTGGGCGACCGTCGGGCGGCGCACGGACAGGCCGGTCAGGAACTCGACCATGGCCGCCGGCTTGTCCCTTACGGTCTTCAGCACCCGTCCCTCGCGGTCGGCGACGGGTCGGGCGCTGGGGAAGCCGTGATCGGCCAGCCAGGTCAGCAGATTGAGGAAGTAGGGCAGTTCGTCCGCCTTCACCCGCCGCTCGTAGAGGGTGAGGATGAACCGGCCCCGATCGGTCTCCAGCAGGAAGTTGGAGTTCTCCACCCCCTCGGCGATGCCCTTGAACGCCACCGCGCTCCCGACGTCGTAGTCCGCCAGCAGCGCGTCGAGCTCTTCATCGGTGATGTCAGTGTAGACGGCCATGAGTGCGGGGATGGGCGAGGCGGCGCCGGTGGTCAAGATGGGAGGGCGCGGGCCGTGTCCTCTGATCCTAGCTCGTCAGCAGCTTCGGCAGCTTGAAGGTCACCGTCTCGCGGGTCGGGGCGACGTCCTCGATGGTGATCTCGTAGCGGGTCGCCAGCTTGTCGATCAGCCCCTGGACCAGCACCTCGGGGGCCGAGGCGCCGGCGGTGACGCCCACGGTGCGAACCCCCTCCAGCCAGGTCCAGTCGAGCCCGGAGGCGTCGTCCAGCAGCTGACCTCGGGCCGCGCCGCCCCGCAGGCCGACCTCGACCAGCCGCACCGAGTTGGAGGAGTTGCGCGAACCGACGACAAGCAGAAGGTCGCAGGCCTCCGCCAGCTGCTTGACCGCCTCCTGGCGGTTGGTGGTGGCGTAGCAGATATCTTCCTTGAACGGCGCGGTGATGCCCGGGAAGCGCCGTTGCAGCACGGCGACGATCTCGGCCGTGTCGTCGACCGACAGCGTGGTCTGGGTGACGAAGGCGACGTTGGACGGGTCGACGGGCTCGAACACCTCGGCGTCGGCGGTCGTTTCAATCAGCCGCACGACCCCTTCCGGCAGCTGGCCCATGGTGCCGACCACCTCGGGATGGCCCTCGTGCCCGATCAGCACGATCTCGCGGCCCGCCCGGTGGTGGCGCTCGGCCTCGACGTGCACCTTGGAGACCAGCGGGCAGGTGGCGTCGAGGTAGAGCATCTTGCGCTGGGCCGCCTCGGCCGGCACGGACTTGGGGACCCCGTGGGCCGAGAAGACCATCGGACGGTCGTCCGGCGCTTCCGACAGCTCCTCGACAAACACCGCGCCCAGCGCCTTCAGCCGCTCGACGACATGCTTGTTGTGGACGATCTCGTGGCGGACGTAGACCGGCGCGCCGTACTTCTCGATGGCCCGCTCAACGATCTGGATGGCCCGGTCGACCCCCGCGCAGAAGCCGCGCGGGCTGGCCAGCAGGACCTTGAGGGGCGGTTTGATCGGCGCGGCGTCATCCATGCCGACAAGTTAGGCGTTGAACGGCGGTCCCGCCAGACCGGTTTCGCCGGCGACAGGCTCGCCCGCCGCGTGAAGGCGCGTTGCGAGGCCATGCATATGCCTTTATCACGCTACATCTGCTTTTCAGCCGGCACGCCCGCGCCGGTTTCCCAGTTTTTCCCGGACGACCCATGCGCCGTGCCCTGACCCTCGTGCTTACCGGCCTGATCGCCGCCAGTGCTTTCGCCACGCCCGTCCTGGCCCAGGGCCGGGGCGGCGGCGGCGACGACGCCCGCCGCGAGGCGGAGGAAGCGGCCAAGAAGCGCAAGCGCGATCAGGAGTGGAACCAGCCGACGGCGCCGCTGCCGCAGCTGCGCAACGCCGGCCCCTGCCCCTATGTGAAGGTGCTGTACGACGCCAGCCGCTACACCGAGTTCAAGGACGGCCGCGAGGCCGCCGGCAATGTACAGTGGACGGGCGAGATCCAGGGCCTGTCGGCCGGCTGTTCCTACAAGGACGATGAGCCGATCCAGGTGCAGATCGAGATGCTGCTGTCGCTGGGCAAGGGCCCGCAGGCGACCGGCAACGGCAAGACCTATCGCTACTGGGTGGCCGTCACGACCCGCAACCAGGCCGTTCTGGCCAAGGAATACTTCGACCTGCCCGTCACCTTCGACGCCGGGTCCGACCGCACGATGATCCGCGAGACCATCGCCGGCATCGTCATACCGCGCGCCTCGCTCGAGACCAGCGGCGCCAACTTCGAAGTGCTGATCGGCTTCGACGTCACCCCGCAGATGGCCGCGTTCAACCGCGACGGAAAGCGCTTCCGCGTGACCGCCGGCGCGCCGCAGGCCGCCGCCGGAGCGCCCGCGCCGCAATGACCGACCTGAGACGGTCCCTGAGCGAAGCGGTCGCGGCCGTCTTCGTCGCGCAGGGACTCCCCGAAGAGCTGGGCCGGGTGACCGCGTCGGATCGCCCGGACCTCGCCGATTTCCAGTGCAACGGCGCGCTTGCCGCGGCCAAGGTCGCACGCAAGCCGCCGCGCGAGATCGCCGCCGCCGTGGTCGACGCCCTGGCCGGCCGGCCCGAGCTGCAGTCGGTCGAGATCGCGGGCCTGGGCTTCATCAACATGCGGGTCAGCGGCGACACCCTGTCTGCCCGGGCGCGGGAGATCGCCGCCGACGCCCGCGCCGGGGCGACCGAGGTCGCCGACTCCCGGCGGGTGATCGTCGACTACGGCGGCCCCAATGTCGCCAAGCCGATGCACGTGGGCCACCTGCGCGCCTCGATCATCGGCGAGTCCGTCAAGCGCATCTACCGCTTCCGCGGCGACCAGGTGCTGGGCGACGCCCACTTCGGCGACTGGGGCTTCCAGATGGGCCTGCTGATCGGCGCCGCCTGCGACCAGGACCCGTTCATCGCCACCCTGATGGAGCGGCTGACCGGCACGGTTCCGGTCAGCGCCGAGGACGAGCGCAAGGTCATGGATGCGCTGGCCGAGCGCATCACGCTCAATGACCTCGACCGGATGTACCCGGAGGCCGCCGGCCGGGCCAAGACCGACACGGAATACCGCGACCGCGCCCGCAAGGCGACGGCCGAGCTGCAGGGCGGCCGGCTCGGCTACCGCCTGCTGTGGAAGCATTTCGTCAAGGTCAGCCAGGTGGCGCTGGAGCGGGAGTTCCACGCCCTGGGGGTCGACTTCGACCTGTGGAAGGGCGAGAGCGACGCCGACCCGCTGATCGAGGGCATGATCCGCGAGCTGGACGGAAAGGGCCTGCTGGCCGACGACCAGGGCGCGCGGGTCATCCATCTGGCCCGGCCCGGCGAGACCAAGAAGAAGAAGGCCCCCGACGGAACCGTCTATGAGGCGCCGAGCCCCGACCCCCTGCTGGTGGTCTCCTCGGAAGGCTCGGCCATGTACGGCACGACCGACCTGGCCACGATCCTGGATCGCCGCCGGTCGTTCGATCCGCAGCTGATGCTCTACTGCGTCGACCAGCGTCAGGCCGACCACTTCGAGCAGGTGTTTCGCGCCAGCTACCTGGCCGGCTACGCCACCGAGGGCGAGCTGGAGCACATCGGCTTCGGCACCATGAACGGGCCGGACGGCAAGCCGTTCAAGACCCGCGAAGGCGGCGTCCTGAAGCTGCACGACCTGATCGAGATGACCCGCGCCAAGGCCCGCGAGCGCCTGAAGGAAGCCGGTCTGGGCGGCGAGCTGTCGCCCGAGGACTTCGAGGACACCGCCCACAAGGTGGCCGTGGCGGCGCTGAAGTTCGCCGACCTCAGCAACTTCCGCGGCACCAGCTACGTCTTCGACCTCGACCGGTTCTCCAGCTTCGAGGGCAAGACCGGCCCCTACCTGCTCTACCAGGCGGTACGGATCAAATCCCTGCTGCGCCGGGCCGCCGGCGAGCAGCTGGAGACCGGCCGCATCCAGGTCGCCGACCCGGCCGAGCGCGAGCTGGCGCTGCTGCTCGACGCGTTCGAGACGGCGGTGGCCGAGGCCTACGACAAGAAGGCCCCCAACTTCATCGCCGAGCACGCTTTCAAGCTGGCCCAGGCCTTCTCGCGCTTCTACGCCGCCTGCCCGATCTTCCGGGAAGTCGAGGGCAAGGTCGCCGCCTCGCGCCTGGCCCTGGCCGCCGCGACGCTGAAGCAGCTGGAACTGGCCCTCGACCTGCTGGGCATCGAAGCGCCCGAGCGGATGTAGGGTCAGGCGACGGCCGGGCTTTTCGTTTCGAACGCCAATCCGCATGATGCGGGCATGGAGCAGCGCTTTCATGTTCAGGCCCGATGAGATCCAGAGGCGAACGTCTGGATCTCATCGAGCAATATTCCGGGGCTGGTCGTTGAGGCCGATACGCTTGGCGAGTTCATCGAGCTCGTCGAGAGCCCTGGCCCCGGAGATGCTTGCGGACAATCTCGGAATCAAAGGTCCGGTCCCCGTCGACGTGCACGCGAACCGAACCCTGGACCTGATGGTCGCCTGACGCGCGGTTTGCCGACTTGTGCGTCATGGTTGCCAGGCCATGCCGCACGACTTCTACCCCGACATCGTCCGCCTCCTTGTGGAAGCCGGTTGGGCGCGCGTGCCCGGCGGCAAGGAAAGCCACGAGAAATGGCGAAACCCCGGCGGGGATCGAACTGTGGTGGTCGCAAGGACGACGAGCCGGCATACCGCCAACGAAGTCCTCAAGCAGGCCGGCCTGCCCAAGGCGTTCTGATCCCGCATTGACTCCCCGCCCCGGCTCCAGCACACACGGACCTGTCTCGCGGGAGACGTCGGGGCTTGTCCCCGAGGCCGAAGGCGCAACCGCCCCGGAAACGCTCAGGCAAACGGACCGCGCGACTTAGGAACGCTGGAAAGCGCCGCATCCGCGGTGCGCCGAAGGAGCAAGGGTCGTTTCGACGGCCTGAAATCTCTCAGGCTCCAAGACAGCGGGGGCGAATCGCCAGGTCATCAGACCGGGCGAGACGCATCGACCCCGCCGGAGCCCCGCGTGTCTCAAGACGACCTCAGGAAGACCCCGCTCTACGACGCCCATGTCGCCGCCGGCGCGCGCATGGTGCCGTTCGCGGGCTACGCCATGCCGGTCCAGTACCGCGACGGTGTGCTGAAAGAGCATCTGTGGACCCGCGAGAGCGCCGGGCTGTTCGACGTGTCGCACATGGGCCAGGCCCGGCTGCGCGGCGTCTCGCCGCTGTCGGCTTTCGAGGAGATCACGCCCGGCGACTTCATCGGGCTGGCGCCCGGCAAGCAGCGCTACTCCCTCCTTCTGAACAAGAAGGGCGGCATCATCGATGACCTGATGGCCTCGCGTCCGGACGGCGACGGCCTGTTCGTCATCGTCAACGGGGCCTGCAAGGAGAACGACTTCGCCGTCATCGATGACGAGCTGGCCCCGCAGGTCAGCATCGAACGCCTGGAGGACCGCGCGCTGCTGGCGCTGCAGGGACCGAAGGCCGTCGAGGTGCTGGCCGCCCACATCCCCGAGTGCGCCGACAAGGTGTTCATGGACAGCTGGGCGACGACCGGGTTCGGCGTCGATGTGCTGATCTCCCGGTCCGGCTACACCGGCGAGGACGGCTACGAGATCTCCGTCCCCGGCCATGCCGCCGAGCGCATATGGAACACCCTGCTGGCCGACGAGCGCGTTCGGCCCATCGGCCTCGGCGCCCGCGATTCCCTGCGCCTCGAGGCCGGCCTGCCGCTCTATGGCCATGACGTCGACGAGACGGTCAGCCCGGTCGAGGCGGCCCTGACCTTCGCCGTGTCGAAGAAGCGCCGCGACGCCCAGGACTTCCCCGGCGCCGCCCGGATCGCCCGGGAGCTGGCCGAGGGACCGTCGCGCGCCCGGGTGGGCCTGAAGATCCTCGAAGGCCCGCCGGCCCGCGAAGGCGCGGAGATCGCCGACGCCTCGGGCGCGGTGGTCGGCGTCGTCACCAGCGGCGGCTTCGCGCCCTCGCTCGGCCATCCCATCGCCATGGGCTTCGTCCCGCCGGCCCTCGCGGCCGTGGGTACGACGCTCAACGTCATTGTCCGGGGCAAGTCCGGCGCGGCCCAGGTCGTCGCCATGCCCTTCGTCCCCAATCGCTACGTCCGCAAGGTCTAGGAGCCAGCCATGCGTTTCACCAAAGATCACGAGTGGGTCGCCCTCGACGGCGACGTCGCCACCGTCGGCATCACCGCCTATGCCGCCGAACAGCTGGGCGATGTGGTGTTCGTTGAAGTCCCTGACATCGGCAAGACGGTCGCCCAGGGTGAAGGCCTGGCCGTGGTCGAGAGCGTCAAGGCCGCCTCCGATGTCTACGCCCCGATCTCCGGCGAGGTGGTCGAGGCCAACGGCGAGCTCGGCGACGCGCCCGAGACCGTCAACGCCGCGCCGGAAGCGGCCGGCTGGTTCGCGAAGATCAAGGTCAGCGACCCTTCGCAGGTCGAGGCCCTGATGGATCGCGCGGCCTACGAAGACTACCTCCAGACGCTCTGATCAGATGCCGTTCGAGATCGGGTTTTGTCGCAGCTCGAAGACGGGCCGCCCCAAGGCGATGCTCGAGGGTGTCGTTCGCGCCGTCGGGCGCGCGGGCGCAACCATGGATCTGAAGACCCAGGTTGTGACCCTCTCGAATGGCGAAAAAATCCATCTCGGTATCGAGCCGCAGGCGCGTCAGATGATGATCACCGCTGATGCCATGTCCGTGGAGCTAAGCCGCTTCACCTATGCGCTCGCCGACGAGACCGCGACCATCATCCTCGCGGATGGTCTGAGCGAAGCCCCGCCCTCGGCCGGTGATCCCCCGTTGCATTGGGTTGGACAGATCAAGATCGGGCGCATGGCCTCCGAGAGCGACCTGACGAGCAAACTTCGGAAGGCATTCAACTCCGACAAGTCGTTCGACGATGAAGAAGCCGAGCGTGAAGCGGCCTTCGAGAGCGCCCTCGCCCACCGCCGCGCCGAGATCGCTGCGGAAGAGGCGCAGCCTGCCCAGCCATCTCCCAGCATCCACCGCTCCTCCCTGTTCCAGCGTCTCTCCGACGCCCTGTTCGGCAAGGCCATCTGAATGCGCTACCTCCCCCTGACCCCCGATGACCGTGCGGAGATGCTCGGCGTTATCGGCGTGGACTCCATCGACGGCCTGTTCGTCGACGTGCCCCCCTCCGCCCGCCGCGAAGGCTTCGTCGACCTGCCGCATGTCGCTGGCGAGCTGGAGGTCGAGCGGGAGCTGGCCGGGCTGGCGGCGCGGAACGTGACGGCCGGGTCCGTGCCGTTTTTCTGCGGCGCGGGCGCCTACAAACACCACGTGCCGGCGACGGTCGACCACCTGATCCAGCGGTCGGAGTTCCTGACCAGCTACACGCCCTACCAGCCCGAGATCGCCCAGGGCACGCTGCAGGTGCTGTTCGAGTTCCAGACCCAGGTCGCGGCCCTGACCGGGATGGAGGTCGCCAACGCCTCACTCTATGACGGCTCCACCGCCTGCGCCGAGGCGGTGATGATGACCAAACGGGTCACGAAGCGGAACCGGGCGGTGCTGTCGGGCGGCGTCCACCCGCACTATGTCGCCACCACCCAGACCCTGGCCCATGCCGAGGGCATGGAGGTGGTCGCCCTGCCCGCCGCCGTCGACGCCGAGGACGCGGTCATCGCCGCCATCGACGCCGGGACGGCCTGTGTCGTGGTCCAGACGCCCAACGTCTTCGGCACGGCCACGGACGTCACGAAGATCGCTGAAGCGGCCCACGCCGCCGGCGCCCTGCTGATCGTGGTCACCACCGAGGCGGTGTCCTTCGGCCTGCTGAAGTCGCCCGGCGAGATGGGCGCCGACATCGCGGTGGCCGAGGGCCAGTCGATCGGCAACGCCCTGAACTACGGCGGCCCCTACGTCGGCCTCTTCGCCTGCCGCGAAAAGCTGGTGCGCCAGGCGCCGGGCCGGCTGTGCGGCGAGACCGTCGACGCCGACGGCCGGCGCGGCTTCGTGCTGACCCTGTCGACCCGCGAGCAGCACATCCGCCGCGACAAGGCGACGTCCAACATCTGCACCAACAGCGGCCTCTGCGCCCTGGCCTTCTCGATCCACATGAGCCTGCTGGGCGAGGTCGGCCTGCGCCGGCTGGCGGCCCTGAACCACCAGCGGGCCCGCGAGCTGAAGGCGGCGCTGGAGGGCGTGAAGGGCGTCGAGATCCTGACCCCGCGCTTCTTCAACGAGTTCGCGGTGAGACTCGGCAAACCGGCCGCCGAGGTCGTGGAGGCCCTGGCCGCGCGCGGCGTGCTGGGCGGCGTGCCCTACAGCCGCCTCGCCCCCGGCGCCGGCATGGACGACGTCCTGCTGGTCGCCGCGACCGAGACCGTGACGGCTGCGGACATCGCCGCCTTCCAGACCGCCCTGACGGAGGTGATGGCATGAGCACGACGATGAACACCGTGGGCCGCCCCACCGCGCCGGTCGCCACCGCCGGCGACATCCCCGCCACCCTGACCGGCGCCCGCGGGCTACTGCAGGACGAGGCGCTGATCTTCGAACTGGGCGGCTGGAACAAGACCGGCGTCGACCTGCCCGAGGCCGCCGACGCCGATGAGGGGCTGTCGGGCCTGATGCGCGACACGGCCATCGGCCTGCCGGGCCTCAGCGAACCCGAGGCCGTGCGCCACTATGTGCGCCTGAGCCAGAAGAACCACGCCATCGACCTGGCCCTCTATCCGCTGGGGTCGTGCACGATGAAGCACAACCCGCGCCTCAACGAGAAGATGGCGCGGCTCGGCGGCTTTTCGGACATCCATCCCCTGCAGCCGGTCTCGACCGTCCAGGGGGCGCTGGCGCTGATCGACCGGCTGGCGCACTGGCTGAAGACCCTGACCGGCATGCCGGCCGTGGCCATGACGCCCAAGGCCGGCGCCCACGGCGAGCTGTGCGGCCTGCTGGCCATCAAGGCGGCGCATGAGGCGGCCGGACAGGGCCATCGAAAGACCGTCCTCTGCCCGACCAGCGCCCACGGCACCAACCCGGCCACGGCGGCCTTCGTCGGCTACAGCGTCGTCGAGATCGCCCAGACCGACGACGGCCGGGTGGACCTGACGGATCTGGCCGCCAAGCTGAACGACCAGGTGGCGGCCATCATGGTCACCAACCCCAACACCTGCGGCCTGTTCGAGCGGGACATCGTCGAGATCGCCCGCCTGACCCATGACGCCGGCGCCTACTTCTACTGCGACGGGGCCAACTTCAACGCCATCGTCGGCCGGGTGCGCCCGGGCGACCTCGGCGTCGACGCCATGCACATCAACCTGCACAAGACCTTCTCCACCCCGCACGGCGGCGGCGGTCCGGGCGCGGGTCCCGTGGTCCTGAGCGCGGCCCTGGCGCCGTTCGCCCCGGCCCCCTGGGTCGTGCATCAAGCGGACGGCTTCCGGCTGGTCGAGGAGGCGGTCGACGAGGCCGCGTCCGCCTTCGGCCGGATGAGCGCCTTCCATGGCCAGATGGGCATGTTCGTCCGCGCCTACGCCTATATGCGCAGCCACGGCGCCGACGGCCTGCGCCAGGTGGCCGAGGACGCGGTGCTGAACGCCAACTACATCAAGGCCAGTCTGTCCGACGTGATGAGCCCGGCCTTCCGGGACGGCCCCTGCATGCACGAGGCCCTGTTCGACGACCGCTGGCTGGAGGGCACCGGCGTGACCACGCTCGACTTCGCCAAGGCGATGATCGACGAGGGCTTCCACCCGATGACCATGTACTTCCCGCTGGTCGTCCACGGGGCGATGCTGATCGAGCCGACCGAGACCGAGAGCCGGCAGGAGCTGGACCGCTTCATCCACGCCCTGCGCCTGCTGGCCGGGGCGGCGAAGGCCGGCGAAGTCGACCGCTTCAAGGGCGCCCCGTTCCACGCCCCCCTGCGCCGCCTCGACGAGACCCAGGCGGCGCGAAAGCCGAAGCTGCGCTGGCGGGCCTAGTAACGCCCCCACCGCCGTCATCCTCGGGCTCGTCCCGAGGACCCCTGCGTCGGTTCGCAGGTGAGAGTGTGATCACACTCCCACAGTGAAGCTTGATGAGGGATCCTCGCCAGAAGGGCGAGGATGACGGGTGGGGCAGGTGGATGGGGACACGGTTGCCGCCGTGTTGACGCCGTTTCTTCACCCGGCGGTCACAACCTGCGTCATTTGCGCCACGGCCAGATGCAGAACCCGTCGAGGGTCGATTAAGTCTTCGTCACGGAGGAACGCCCGGCCTTTACGGGGCGCTTGAGGCTGCACATATCGGTTGTACAGCGACGCGGCCCAACGGACCGCCGAGCTTCTCCGCCCCGTGTCCTGGTCCCCATGTCCCTCGTCCTGACGATGCCCCGCGCCTTCACGTCTGCCGACGACGCCGCCAGAGCCCTGGTGGCGCGCATCGCGCGTTGGGCGCTGATCGGGCTGGGCGTGGCCATCGTCGCCCTGGGTGTGCTGATCGCGCCGCTGCCGGGCCCCGGCGGCCTGCCGGTCATCGTCGTCGGCCTGATGATCCTGCTGCGCAACAGCTTCTGGGCCAAGCGCCAGTTCGTCCGCCTGCACCGCCGCCACCCGCGCACGGTCTCCCCGATCCGCCGCCTTCTGCGCCGCGAACCAGAGGTCCTCCCCGTATTCTGGCAGGGGCTTCTGCGCATGGAGCGTGTGCTGCTCTCCCGCGAGCGCCGTTTCGCCCGGCGCCTGCGGCTCCGCCTGCGCCGGCGGCGGGGTTAGCCGGCCGGGGTCCCGCCGGCCGTGACGATGTCACGCGCCATGATCGCGAACACATAGAGCGCCAGGTCGCGCAGCGCGGTCGGCGGCAGGCCCAGCGTCTTGCTGAGCCCCACGATCGCCTCCGCCGCGCCGTCGTCCTTCGGCCCGTTGGAAAGGGTGTTGGCGACCGAGGCCCGGGCGCTGGCCTTCACCGCCGGATCAAGGCCCGCCCAGGCGGCCGCGAGGGCCGCCGGCTTGACCCCGTGGCCGGCCTGGAGCGCCTCGGCGACCCCCTGCTCGATGATCACCGTACCGAGCAGCATGCCCGAGGACTCGGCGTTCTGGGCGGTGACGCCGCAGCGCGAGGGCCAGGTCGCCACATCCGCATCACTGATCTTCAGGCTCTGCAGGGACTCCATGCCACGGCTGCGATAGTCGGCCAGAAGGGCCGCGCGCTTGGCCTCGGGCAGGTTGGACCAGAGGCAGCCGGCCTCGAGGGCCGCGGCGGGCGTGGCGGCGAGGCCGCAGATCGCCAGGGCGAGCGCGGCGGCGGCGAGGGTCAGTCTGGACATCTGCGGAACTCCCTGGAGCAGGCGTGGACACTATCGTCACCCCGCGCGGCCCGCCAAGGTCGGGCGTGTCGACGGCCACGAAAAACCCCGCCGGTCGCCCGGCGGGGTTGTTGTCGTCAGCGAGGCGCGGGGCCTACTGCAGGCGGGCGGCGAGGCCCTTGATGGCCGAGTCGACCGTGGGGTCGGCATGACCGGCCGCGGCGCGGGCGGCGAGGATGGTCTCGGCGGCCTGGGCCGACAGCTCGGCGGCGGCGGCCTTGACCTCGGCGGCCGCCTGGGCTTCCGCGGAGGCGATCTTGCGCTCGGCCAGGGCGGCGCGGCGGGTGATCTGCTCCTCGAGCTTGGCCTTGGCCTCGATGGCCAGACGCTCGGCGTCGGCCTTGGCCGCCTTCAGCATCTCGGCCGCGTGGCGCTCGGCCTCCTCGCGCTGGATGCGCAGGTCGGCGAGCATGGCCTCGGCCTCGGCCCGAAGGCGGGCGGCCTCGTCCAGATCGGCCTGGATGGTGGCCGCCTTGGCGTCGAGCTGGGCGGCGACCATCTTCGGCACGCCTGCGCGCACGACGATGGCGACGAACAGCAACAGGCCGACGCCGACCCAGAGCTCGGCGTTGGAGAACGACCAGAACTCGGCATGGAAGAAGGCGGGCATCAGGCGGCTCCTCCGCGGGCGACGAGCGCGGCCTTGATGTCGGCGGCCGACGCGGCCTTGCCGGTCAGCTTCTCGACGATGGCGGCGGCGGTCTCGCCGGCGATGGCGCCGACGTTGGACATGGCCGCGTCGCGCATGGCCGCGATCCGGGTTTCGGCCTGGGCGACCTGTTCGGACACCTTGGCCTCTTCAACAGCGGCGCGTTCGGCCGACTCGGCGGCGGCCTTGGCGCGCGCCTCGGCGGCGACACGTTGCGACTGGGCGCGGGCTTCCGCCACTTCCGCGGCGGCGGCCCGGGCCTGGTCGGCGGCCTCGGCCTGGACCTGACGGGCGGTTTCGAGCGCCCCGGAGATGGTGCTGGCCCGCTGGTCGATCACGGCCCGCATGCGAGGCGTGAAGACGCGCGCGATCAGCACATAGAGGATCACGAACAGAATCAGCAGCCAGGCGATCTGACCGCCCCAGTGCTGGAACTGGAATTGCGGCAGTCCGCCCGAGCCGTGTTCGGCCTCGGTCGTAGCCGTATGCGCCGTGTCGGCGCCGTGGCCTTCAGGGGTAGCCATCACGTATCCGTCGGATTAAAGGCGCGGCGGCGCCGGAAAGCGCCGCCGCAGGACGTCTGCGAGATCAGCCGAAGTAGATCAGCACGCCGAGCACGAAGGCCAGGATGCCCAGGGCTTCGGCGAGGGCGGCGCCCACGAACAGGTTGCCGATCTGGCTGGCGGCGGCCGACGGGTTGCGCAGGGCGCCCGCCAGGAACTGGCCGAAAATGGTGCCGACGCCGATGCCGGCGCCGATCATGCCGAGGGTCGCGAGGCCCGCGCCGATGGCCTTAGCCGCTTCAACTTCCATGGTATCAGATCCTAGTGTTGGTCAGGGTTGGTAGGGATTGGCCTGGAGACCCGGTTAGTGGGCGTGGTCCAGGTTGACCACATCGTTGAGGTAGATGCAGGTCAGAACGGCGAAAACGAAGGCCTGAAGGAAGGCCACGAGGAACTCCAGCGCGGTCAGGCCGACGACCATGGTCATCGACAGCGCGGCTCCGGGGATGCCCAGCAGGCCGAAACCACCGCCGGCGGCCATCGCGCCCAGCGTGACCACGAAGCCGGCGAACACCTTCAGGGCCACGTGGCCGCCGAGCATGTTGCCGAACAGACGCAGGGCCAGGGTGACCGGGCGCAGCATGAAGGAGAAGAACTCGATAAGCCCGACGACGGGGCGCATCACCAGCGGCGCGCCCGTCGGCCAGAAGAGCTTGAAGAAGCCGAGGCCGTTCTTGGCGAAGCCGATGACCAGCACCAGGCCGAACGTCACCACGGCGAAGGTGGCGGTGATCGCCAGCTGCGAGGTGGCGGTGAAGGTGAGCGCCATGCCCAGCAGGTTCATGGCCAGGATCATCACGAAGACGGTGAACACGTACGGGAAGTACTTGCGGCCGTCATGGCCGATGATCGAGTCGGTGAGGTTGTCGATCAGGCCGAACAGGCCCTCGCCGATCGTCTGCAGCCGCCCGGGCACCACCTGGGCGTTGGACGTGACGAGCGTCAGGAACAGCACGACCGCCGCGAACGCGATGGTCATGGCGATGTGCGAGTTGGTGATCGCGAGGTCGACCATGCCGACGAGCGGAAGGGTGACGTCGGGAAGGTCGACGACCTTGACGATCTGGAACTGATGAATCGGATCGGCCATCGGGCCTATCGCTCCCCTAGTCTTCCCTGGCGTCCAAGGCCGCGATACGCGCCGCCTCTTCCGCCTTCGCCTGCGCCATAAGCCGATTGGCCGTACGGCGCGCCATGAATATCGACAGCGCGAACCCGATAAGGACGCCGCCGATCAAACCCCAGGGCGCCGTACCGGCGAGCCAGTCCACGACGGCCCCGGCCGCGATCCCGACCAGAACCCCGCCGAGAAGCTCGGCCAGGATCTTGTAGGCCTGGCTCGACGCATTCAGCTCACCCACCTGTGACGGCGGCCGTGCTGTGCGGGCCTCCAGCGCCCTGGCCCGGTCGTCAAGGCTGCGCAGCGCCTCTTCGCGCGGGTCGGCGGCCTTGGGCATGGGGGCGGTCTGGTCCGGAACGCTCGGCTCGGAAGAATGCCTTCCGGGCCCTGCTTGATCGCGGCGGAACCTATAGATCGCGCTGCGGTGCGTCAAGGTTAGGCGGGGACAATATAAACCACTGATTTTAATGGCGTTTCTGGCCGAAGCGCGAGGGCGGCGAATCCCCGGCGACGACGGGCGGCGGGTTCCCTTCGGTCAGGCCGGCGCGCGCACGGCTTCGCCGCCTCACGGGGGGTGACCCTGAAGGTTGGGGAGGTGGCGCGGTGCGCTCCGGGTTCGCCCCGGAAGTCTGTGTGTGAACCTGCGAACGGTGGTGCGAACCGATGCGCTCCGCGAAGGTCGTTATCCGGAAGCTTCCGCTCGGCAGCCGTGTTCGGGCTTAGCCGGAGCGCCTCCGACGGGCGGGCAAGGCAGCGGCCTCGTCCCAGACCCCGGCAGTAACCCCCTGCCGGCTGTCCCCGCTCGAACTCCATCCCGACGCCGCAAGGTCGCTGGCCATGCGCCCTCCCCGTGCGACGGGACGAGGGGAAGCATACGGGCGGGCCGAGGGGTGGGGGATAAGTTCAATCTATCCCCCCATTTTCTGTTCTGCCGCGAGGGAGAGGATACAGTTCAACGCGCTGCCTGCTCGCGCTATGACACCGGGCGTACTGGAGGTCCGGATGATCGAGGAGACGACCCGCCGAAGCGCGATGCTCGGACTCGCAGCCGCAGCGCTGACGTCCACTGCCCTTGCGAAGCCGCAGCGCACAGCCCCGGTCGTGGCCACCACCCACGGCCGCGTACGCGGCGCCCGCCACGACGGCGTCCTGGTCTTCAAGGGCGTCCGCTACGGCGCCGACACCAGTCCGCGCCGCTTCCAGCCGCCGACTGCGCCGCAGCCCTGGAGCGATATCCGGGACGCCCTCGCCTTCGGGCCCGGCTCGCCCCAGCGGGGCCAGGGCGCCGACGGCCCCACCGCCGAGGACTGCCTGTTCCTCAACATCTGGACGCCAGGCGCCGATCACGCCCGCCGCCCGGTGATGGTCTACATCCACGGCGGAGCCTACAGCGCAGGCTCCGGCTCCAGTCCGCTGTATGAGGGAACCCGCCTGGCCACGCGCGGCGACGTCGTGGTGGTGACGCTCAACCACCGCCTCGGCGCCCTCGGCTACCTGTCCCTCGGCCGGCTGGACGCCCGGTTCGCCGACAGTGGCAATGTCGGGCAGATCGACCTCGTGCTTGCCCTGCGTTGGGTGCGGGACAACATCGCCGCCTTCGGGGGCGACCCGGGCCGGGTGATGGTCTTCGGCCAGTCCGGCGGCGGGGCCAAGATCGCCACCCTGATGGCCATGCCGGCCGCCCGGGGCCTGTTCCACCGCGCCGCAACGATGAGCGGCCAGCAGGTGACGGCTTCCGGCCCCCTGAACGCGGAGCGCCGGGCGAGAACTTTCCTTGAGGCGCTGAAGGCGACGCCCGAACAGCTGGCCACCCTGCCCGTCGAGCGGCTGGTCGAGGCGATGGCCGTCCGCGATCCGATCCTGCCGAGCGGATCGCTCTACTTCGGCCCGGTGATGGACGACCGGTCGCTGACCCGCCATCCGTTCTGGCCGGACGCGCCGCCGCAGTCGGCCGGCATTCCGATGATCATCGGCAACACCCGCGACGAGACCCGAGCCTTCCTTGGCGGCGACGAACGCAACCATCACCTGACCTGGGATGAGCTTCCGGCGCGGCTGGGCCCGGAGCTGCGGGTCGACATCAGTCCAGAGACGGTGGTGGCCGAGTATTGCGCCCTCTACCCGGACTGGACGCCCAGCCGGGTTTTCTTCGCGGCCAGCACAGCCTCGCGATCCTGGCGCGCCGCCGTCATCGAGGCCGAGGCCCGGGCGCGGCAGGGCAGCCCCGCCTTCGTCTACCAGCTGGACTGGCAGGCGCCGAACGGCGCCGGAGCGCCCCACACTCTCGATATCCCGCTGGTGTTCGGGACCCTGGACGCGCCGGGCTCGATCACCGGCGTGGCGCCGGACGCCCGGGCGGTCTCGGACAGGATGCAGGACGCCTTCATCGCCTTCGCGCGCCAGGGACGCCCCGATCATCCCGGCCTCCCGGCCTGGACGCCCTACGACCTGGCCGACCGGCAGACGATGATCTTCGACACCACGCCATTACTTGCCGCCGACCCGCGCGGCAAGGAACGGGAGCTGTTCGCGCGCGTCCCCTACATCCAGCCCGGGACCTGAAGCGCTACAGGGCCCGGTAGGTCAGGTCGCGGAAGCGGGCCTCGCCGGTCCCGGCGGCGTAGATACCCGGCCTCAGGCTGAGGAAGTCACCGGCGACGTTATGGTGATAGCCACTGACCTCCATCTGGACGTCGAACTTTCGCCAGCCCTTGCCGTCCACACTCCAGTGGAAGGTGACGATATGGCGGTCATTGGTCACCGCCAGCCGGACGCGCCGGCCCATCTCGACCGGCTTGCGCACAGACCTCTCCAGCCCGTAGCGGTGCATCACCAGCCCGGTCGTGTTCAGCGCCAGGCCGCAATAGAGCCGGCGGCTGTAGAAGAGCAGCAATCCGGCCTGCGCTCCCTCGTCGATCTCGAGATCGACCTCGACACGATAGGCCTGGTCGCCCGCGAGAAAGGTCAGGGGCGAACTGTCGGCCGGCGTCCTGCCCCTCGCCTTCAGGACCAGGGCGCCGTCCTGCCTGCGAGCGCGGGCGAGCTCGTCGGCCTCAGGGGCATAGAAGCCCCACTGCGTGCCCATACGGTCGCTGGAGAAGTCGTCCGACAGGCGCGCGCCGTGGACGACGGCCGTCCCGCCGCGCGGTTTTGGCAGCGGCTTTGAAAGATCGCCGCCCATGGCGCGGAACCAGCCGTCGGCGGTCCATTCGACCGGATCGAGCAGGGTCTGGCGGCCCAGGGTCCAGAAGCCCTTCTCGTAGCCGTGGTAGACCATCCACCAGTCGCCGGCCGGCCCCTCGACAAGGGTGGCATGGCCGCGCGACCACCAGGTCTCGGCGGCCGAGGCGGTACGGACAAGGGAGTTGGCCGGACAATGCTCCCACGGACCGTGGATCGACCGCGCCCTGGCCGCGATGACCATGTGGCCGGTGGGTGGTCCGGCCGTGCCGCCCACGGCGGTGATCATGTAGAACCAGCCGTCCTTGCGCAGGATCTTGGGGCCCTCCGGCGAGAAGGACTCCACCACCCAGTCCTCCGGGTAGCGCCAGGGGTCGTAGACGTGTTCGACCGGGCCATCGGTGGCCAGGCCGTCGTCGGTCAACCGCACCCGGTCGCCGCCGCTGAGGAAGAGGTAGCGTTTGCCGTCCTCGCCAACCGCGTGGCCCGGGTCGATGTGGGCGGGCAGGTTCAGGTCGACCGGCTCGCTCCAGGGCCCTTCTATCCGCTCGGCCTGGATGACCCAGATCGAGCGAGCCCCCGCACGGCGCGCCGGTATGTAGAGGTAAAAGCGTCCGTCATGCCGGACCAGCTCCGGCGCCCAGACCGAGCCGATCGGGGTTCTCAGCGCCGGGCCGACGGGGGTCCAGTTCACCAGGTCCCGCGAGCGCCAGATGATCAGCCCCGGATAGGCGTCGAAGGACGAGAAGGTCATGTAGTAGTCCGGCCCGACCTTGAGGATTGTCGGGTCCGGATGGTCTCCGGCCAGGATCGGGTTCAGAAAGGTCCCATCGCCCAAGTCGGCCTGGCGTTGCCCCTCAAAGGTCCTGCTCCCTTCTCGAACGGGCGCGGCCAGTGCCGAGGCCGCCGGCGCGACAATCAGTCCGCCCAGGGCTGCGCGCCGCGAGAGCGGACCCATGTTCAGGTCCCCCGCGCCTTGGCGCCGGCGTCAAGCAGTTCGGGCCGCCGGGGCGACATGTCGTCGAGGTTCCAGTCCGCCTCGACGAAGGGACGGCTGGTCGGCTTGTGGACCGGATAGCCGTGAAGGTCGTTCTCCGAGTCGATGATCTCGCCGCGCCCCTCGGCGACGTCGGAAATCAGCTGCACGTCGAGCGCGTCGCGGTCCCAGGGACGGGCGCCGGCGCTGGACAGGACCCAGCGCTGTACCTGGCTCGACGGCAAGGCCGTCAGGCCGGTCGGCCAGAACGGCGGCGCTTTCAGCATGATCATCTTCGCCGGCGTGGTCGTGTAGCGGCCGAACATCGGCAGCGGCGCGCCCCACCTGTCGACGGCGAGGTTGTCGACGCCGTACCACTCCAGGTCGCCGTCGCCGCCAAGCATCATGAAGGGCAGACCCTCGGGGGTGTCCTGGCCGCCGCGCAGCACGTTGCCGACGGCGACGATGCGGCCGACCTGCCAGGCCTCCTTGCCCCACTCCTCGGCCATCAGGTTGTAATGCACGGCCCGCTGGCCGGGGTTGAAGATCAGGTTGTTGACCATCACCCCCCAGACGCCGCCCTTGAACATCGGATTACGCTCGTAGTTGTGGGCGTAGAGGTTGCCCCAGATCAGGATGCCGGTGACGTTGTCGTGGACCAGCGTTCCCTTCGAGTGCTCGATCTTGGCATGGGTCGAGTACCGCAGGCTCTCGGCGATGATGTTCTGCGAGAAGGTGATGTTGCGCGAGGTGCCGGCCCGCCATTCCTCCGGCGTCTTACCCACGAACCGCGGCCCCGAGGCCGACAGGTTCTCGTCGGCGCCCCAGGTCAGTGTGCAGTGATCGACGATGATGTTGTAGCTGATCCCCTGGGTGGAGATGCTGTCGAAGTCCTTGCCGGACTTCTTGGGAAAGCCGGCCTCGCCCGGGCGGACCCGGATGTGGCGGACGATCACGTCGTGGGTGGCGATGTCGATGCCGCCCTTGATGAAGGTGACGCCCGGCGAGGGCGCGGTCTGGCCGGCGATAGTCAGGAACGGCTCCCGGATGGTCAGCGTCTTGCCCTCCAGGTCGATGATCCCGCCCACCTCGAAGACAATGATCCTGGGGCCCTTGGTCTCGACCGCCTCGCGGAAGGAGCCGGGGCCCTCGGCGGCGAGCGAGGTGACGCGGATGACCTTGCCGCCGCGTCCGCCGGGCGTCGCCGCCGCCCAGCCCTGGGCGCCTGGAAAGGCGAGCGGCGCGGGCGCGACGGTCGGCGATTCGGTCTTCCCGAACGGCCAGGCCGCGGCGGCCGATCCGGCGACAAGAAGGCTGAGCGCAAGGCCTGCGAAGGCTGATCTGGCCACGTGTTTCACTCCCGGACTTGGTGTCGATCGCGGTTCATGCGCCGCGCGCCGTTGAAAATGACACCGGTTTCCTCTAGACACAATCGAGACCCTGAAACTGGGGCCATTGAGTTGGGGAGGACAAGGGCCGTGACTGCGAAAGCGAAAGCTTCGACACAGCTCGACGCGGCCGTCGCCGCGCGGACCGACGTAGCGCGCCGCTTCGTCGATGCGCGGCTGGGCGCCCGCGCCCTGCCCGGCTATCCCGGCGAGGTTCCGGCGAGCATGGCCGAGGCCTATGCCGTCCAGGAGCTAGCCATCGGCCTCTACCCGGACGCCATCGTCGGCTGGAAGGTCGGCC
The DNA here is from genome assembly GCA_027487945.1 of Caulobacteraceae bacterium. Lineage (GTDB taxonomy): Bacteria > Pseudomonadota > Alphaproteobacteria > Caulobacterales > Caulobacteraceae > Caulobacter. The sequence continues at coordinate 122,814 of JAIYCQ010000017.1, read as the reverse complement.
GGATCCCGCTGCAGCTGCAGGCGCAGCTCGGTGATGAGCGGCTGGCCGGCCCCACGTTCCGCCGGTTCCTGCGCATGCCGGCCGGGGGCGAGACCGTCGCCCTGGGCGCCATCCCGGGCGGCTTCGCAGCCGTGGAGGCCGAGTTCGTCTACCGCATCGGCACGGACGCCCCTGCGGAAAAGACCCAATGGACCGCCGCCGAGGCGCTGGATGTCGTCGCGGCCCTGCATATCGGCGTCGAGTTCGCCGGCAGCCCGCTGAAGACCATCAACGATCTGGGCTCCGCGGTGGTCGCGTCGGACTTCGGCAACAACGCCGCCCTGATCGTGGGCCCGGAGATCGAGGGATGGCGGGCGCGGGCCGACGAGACCCTGCCCTGCGAGACCTGGATCGACGGCCGGCAGGTCGGCGTCGGAACCGCGGCCTCCGTGCCCGGGGGACCGGCGCCGGCCCTCGCCTTCCTGCTCGGCCACTGCGCGGCGCGCGGTCGTCCGCTGAAGGCCGGCATGTACGTCACCACCGGCGCGGCGACCGGCATCCATGAGATTTCCGCGGGCCAGTCCGCCCGCATCAGTTTCGGCGAGCACGGCGAAATCTTCTGCATGGCGGAAGACGCAAGACCGACCGCCGGTTAGGGAGCGACCCATGACCACCGACACCCAGTTTCCACCCGGCGTCCGCGTAGGCAACACCCGCTGGGTGGTGGTCACGCTGCTGTTCTTCGCGATGGTGATCAACTACGTCGACCGCCAGACGATCGGCATTCTCAAGCCGACCCTGAGCAAGGAATTCGGCTGGAACGAGAGCGACTACGCCAACCTCGTCTTCTGGTTCCAGGCCTCCTACGCGGTGTCCTACCTGGTCTTCGGACGGGTCATGGACCGGCTGGGCGCCCGCTGGGGCTTCGGCCTCGCCTTCTTCATCTGGCAGATCGCCCATATCGCCCACGCCGGCGCCAAGGGGCTGAACGGTTTCATCTTCGCCCGTGTCGCGCTGGGCGTCGGTGAGGGCGGCGGCTTCCCGGGCGGCATCAAGGCGGTGACCGAGTGGTTCCCCAAGAAGGAACGCGCCTTCGCCACAGGCATCTTCAACGCCGGCACCAACATCGGGGCCATCGTCACCCCCCTGGTCATCCCGGCCATCACCATCGCCTGGGGCTGGGAGATGGCCTTCATCATCACCGGGGTCGCGGGCCTGATCTGGCTGCCGATCTGGCTGATCGTCTACCGCCGCCCCCGCGAGCACAAGACGGTCTCGGCCGCAGAGCTGGCCTGGATCGAACAGGATCCGGCCGATCCGGTCGAGAAGGTCGCCTGGACGAAGCTGCTGACCAAGCGCGAGACCTGGGCCTACGCCCTGGGCAAGTTCCTGATCGATCCGATCTGGTGGATGTTCCTGTTCTGGCTGCCGGACTTCCTGGGCAAGCGCTACGGCCTTGACCTCAAGACGTTCGGTCCGCCGCTGGTGGCCATCTACCTGATGTCGGACGTCGGAAGCGTCGGCGGCGGCTGGCTGTCCTCGACGCTGATGAAGCGCGGCCTCAGCCTCAACCGGGCCCGCAAGACCGCCATGTTGATCTGCGCCCTCTGCGCCGTGCCCGTGGGCTTCGCGGCCCTGGCCGACAACCTGTGGGTCGCGGTCGCCATCATCGGCCTGGCCACGGCCGCCCACCAGGGCTTCAGCGCCAACCTCTACACCCTCCCCGGCGACGTCTTCCCGCGCTCGGCGGTCGGCTCGGTGGTCGGTATCGGCGGCATGGTCGGCGCCATCGGCGGCATGGCCATGGCCAAGTACGCCGGCTGGGTGCTGGACACGATCGGCACCTACACGCCGATCTTCGTCATCGCCGCCAGCGCCTATCTGCTGGCTCTGGGCGTGGTCCATCTCCTGAGCCCGAAGCTGGAGCCGGTGAAGCTGTAACGGACATCGGCGTCCCGACGATGCGGCCGGCGCGGAGAGATCCGCGCCGGCCGTTGTCATTTCAGGCTCCGCCCCCCTGGCGGCAGAAATCCTGCACGGGCGACAATGACATCTGGCGTCGCCATCCGCCGCGGTCGCGGCCTATAGACGGCGTCCCCCTCGCCTCCGGAGTCGTCCCATGTCCGACCGTACCCTGCATCCCGAGACCCTCGCCCTGCACGCGGGCTGGCGGGCCGACCCGGCGACCGGATCGGTGGCGCCGCCGATCTACCAGACCACGTCCTACCAGTTCCGCGACACCGAGCACGCCGCCAACCTGTTCGCGCTGAAGGAGCTGGGCAACATCTACACCCGGCTGGGCAACCCCACGACCGACATCCTCGAGCAGCGGCTGGCGGCGCTGGAGGGCGGCGCGGCGGCGCTGGCGGTGTCGTCCGGCCAGGCGGCCTCGGCCTTCGCCATCCAGAACCTGGCCCAGGCCGGCGACAACATCGTCAGCTCGACCGACCTCTACGGCGGCACCTGGAACCTGTTCGCCAACACCCTCAAGGGCTTCGGCATCGAGGTCCGCTTCGTCGACCCGACCGACCCGCAGGCCTTCGCCCGGGCCACCGACGAGCGCACCCGCGCCTACTACGCCGAGACCCTGCCCAATCCGAAGCTGGCGGTCTTCCCGATTGCCGAGGTCGCCGCCATCGGTCGGCCGCTGGGCATTCCGCTGATCGTCGACAACACCGCCGCCCCGCTGCTGGCCCGGCCGTTCGATCACGGCGCGGCCATCGTGGTCTATTCGACGACCAAGTACATCGGCGGCCACGGCACCTCGATCGGCGGCGCCCTCATTGAAGGGGGAACCTTCGACTGGAGCGCGGTCCCGGAGCGCCAGCCGCTCTTCAACACCCCCGACCCCAGCTATCACGGCGCGGTCTGGGCCGAGGCGGCCAGGCCCCTGGGCCCGATCGCCTTCATCCTGCGCGCGCGGACCATCCTGCTGCGCGACCTCGGCTCGGCGCTGTCACCGTTCAACGCCTTCCAGATCCTGCAGGGCGTCGAGACCCTGCCGCTGCGGATCGCGCGCCATTCGCAGAACGCCCAGGCGGTGGTCGACTTTCTGAAGGGCCGCGCCGGCGTGACCAGGGTCATCCACCCCTCGCAGCAGACCGGCCTCCAGCGCGAGCGGGCCGACCGCATCCTGAAGGGTGGCTACGGCGGCCTGGTCGGGTTCGAGCTGGCCGGCGGACGTGAGGCGGGTCGCCGTTTCATCGACGCGCTGAAGCTGCTCTATCACGTGGCCAACATCGGCGACGCCCGAAGCCTGGCGATCCATCCCGCCAGCACCACCCACTCCCAGCTTTCCGCCGAGGACCAGGCCGCGACCGGCGTGTCTGAGGGCTATGTGCGGCTGTCGATCGGGCTGGAGCACATTGACGACATCCTCGCCGATCTCGCCCAGGCTCTGGACGCGGCGGGGTAGGACGGGCGGGCGGAGCCGGAGAACCGGCTGCGCCATACCCCTGTCGGTCAGCCGAACTTGAAGACGCAGAACTTGTTGCCGTCCAGGTCGCGGAAGTAGGCGCCGTAGAAGGTCGGCATCCGCTCGCCCGGCGCGCCCTCGCAGGTTCCCCCCAGCTCCAGGGCCTTGGCATGCACGGCGTCCACCGTGGCGCGATCCGGCGCGGTCAGGGCGGCCATATTGCCGTTGCCGGCCGTGGCGGCCTCGCCGTTGTAGGGCTTGGTGATGCCGACCGCGGGACGGTCGGAGCCGTAGATCCAGCCGCCCGCGGTGGGCATCATCCGCTTGGCGCCGAGCAGGCCCAGGACCTCGTCATGAAAGGCCAGCGCGCGGTCGAGGTCGTTGCTGCCGAGGGTGATGTAGCCGAGCATGGAATCGCTTCCCCAATAAGGTTTTGAATGGAAACCTTATGCCGCAGGCCTGCCGCCGCGCGAAGTCCTGCTTTTCCGGGGCGGGGCGCAGCCCGGGGGCGTCGACCTTGCCCCGGCGCCCGGCCGCTCCATGTCGTACGCCGTAAGGCCAAACGGCTGGCCGCGCGGAGAACCCCGATGTCGCTACCCGGCCTGATGACAAGCCTGTCCCTGCTCCTCAACCTCGCGGTTCTGGTCCCTGTGTGCGGCAGCCTGCTCGTCTCGGCGCCCTGGACGGTCGCGGCCTACGGGCCGCCGTCGCCGGCGCGGGGCATCCTGCTGTCGATCTATCTGGCGATCGGCCTGCTGTCGGCCCTGCTGCTGCTGCGGCCTGTTCCGGCGGCTGTGGCGGCCCTGCTGGCCGTCCAGATCCTCTACAAGATCACCACGCCGCTCACGACGGGCTCGATCAGCAATCCGGTGGTGATCAGCAACCTGCTGATCGCGGCGGTGCACGCGGCGACGCTGGTCGTTCTTGTCCAGGCGGGCGAGATCCGGTCCTGACGGGCCGCAAACGCGCCGGCGCCGGTCGTCAGGATCAGGCGCCCATGGCCAGATGGCGGGCGCGCGTAACCTCGTCGAGCCGCAGGAACCGTGCGGCGTTGTTGTAGAAGATGTCGCGTTTCTGCCCCGCGGTCAGGAACGGCGCCGCCTCGATGACGTCGATCGCCCGCTCCATGGTCTCCGGCCAGACCATCTGATCGGACCCGAACATGATCCGCTCGCCGAAGCCCGCGTCGACCAGTGTCTGCAGGTAGCGATAGAAGGCGGGCTTCGGCTGCGAATAGACGATGACGCCGGTGTCCACATAGACCTGCGGATGGGCGTAGAGCAGCGCCAGGGTGTCGTCGAGCATCGGGAAGCCGGCGTGCATCACGTTGACGCGAAGCTTCGGGTGCCGGGTCAGCACCGGCTCGAGCAGCAGCGGACTGCTCAGACTGGCGCGATAACCGGAGCCGGGCATGTAGGCCACACCCATCGGGCCAGGCCCCATATGGAGGGCGACCGGCACATCATTGTCCTCTGCGGCCTTCCAGATCGACTCGAGCGCCGGGTCGGCGGGCGAGACGCCGTCATACTGCAGGCCCAGCTCGCCGATCATGAAGGTCGGATTGGTCTTCTTGAACGCCGCGATCTCGCGGGTCAGGGCCGAGGTCGCGGGAAGCTCGGGCATTACGCCGAAGATCACCCGCTCCGGTGCGGCGGCGCGCCAGGCCTTGAGCAGCGCGAAACGGCCGCTGACCACGCCGATCACATTGCGCCGCTCCATGATCGCCAGGGTGCGGGTCATCACCTCCTCGTCGGTCTTCGGCGACCAGATCGGATCCTTGCACTGAGGCGACTTGAACCAGGAGAGGAAGGCGTCAGGAAAGGGCTGCTGCGGGTCCCAGGCCGGCATGGTCTCGAACGGGGCGCACATCGCCAGCGGCGGCGGTCCCTGATCGTCGGCCGCCAGGGCGTGAACATGCATGTCGAGGATCGGAAGGCGCGGCGCGGCGCGCGCGGCGACTGGCGCGGCTCCGGCAAGGCCGGCCGCGGCCATCCCGAGCCAGACCGATCTTCTGCTCAGCGTCATCACGACCTCCCGCCCCCGCCGGCGGCCCAGGCCGACACAGGTCGTCGAACGCCGTACCGCGATTCCCTGACGCTATCGGAAAACCCGCGCACGTTGAGCGGCTGAAGGTGACGCCCGCTTTCAGGGACGGCGACGCCGCTCGACCCTAGGGCTTGTCGACCTTGCGGATGGCGTCCGCCGTCACTTCCCACAGCTGCTCGGGCTCGGCGACCATCACATAGACGCTCTTGCCGGTCCATCGGGCCAGCCAGGCGTGGATCTCGGTCGGCGCCGGATCGAGCAGATGGCTGACCATGGCCGCCACCGCGTTGGGCGGAAGGTCCTGGGTCATGCAGCTCTTCATAAAGGGTCGCGTGGCGGCGATCTGGCCGTCGGCGTCGACGGTGACCCGGTAGTGGCCGCCGAACGGATACTCGCCCGCCTTCACCTGTGGCGTCAGGAGATAGACCTCGACCGACGCCGTCTCCGAGGCCGGCGGGATGATGACCGTGTTGAACGCCGCGCGGGCGCAGGGGGCGACCCTCGCCGTCGTGGCCACCTTGCGGGCCAGGGCCATCCGCTGCCCGGTCGGTGTCAGGGCGCGGTCGCCGTCGCCGGGCCTGATCTCGCGGGAGGACACGACCGTGCCGTCGCGGAAGACCGCGGTGAACACGCCGTAGGGCGTGTCGCCGTCGTAGCCTTAGTAGAGCACCGCCCAGCCGCCCTCGCCCGGCTCGACGACCCATCCCCTGATCTCCCCGTGGCGGGCCTTCGGCAGCGCCTTGAGCAGCAAGTCGGTACTGCGCCAGGCGGCCTGGTCGAGATCATGGATCAGCTTGCCGCGCGCGATCGCGCGCTCGATCAACGCCGTCTCATTCGGCGTGCGCGCATGAGCGAGAGACTGCGCCGCGAAGGCCAGGACGACGGCCATCAGCACAGCACCCAACAGCTTCATCTCGAGTCCTCCGGAGATTGTAACGCTAGCGCGCCCCTGCCCTTCGGTCGAGGGAAAGGGTTGGCGACCGCTCCGCCGTTCCGCAGGATGATCCGACTGTGGAGGGGGATATGCCGGTCTGGCTTCTCATCCTGCTGGCGGCGCTCTTCGGCCGGCCTTTCCTGCATGGGCTCGTGACCGGTCGCGTGCTGGCGGTCCGGTGGCTGAGCCGCGGCGTGTGGGCAAACCGGCGGGACACGCCGATCCTGTACTGGCTCTCCACAGGCACCGCCGGGCTGATCTTCGCCTGTGCCCTCAGCGCGCTCGCCGAGGGCGTCGTCCCCGACCTCGACCTGCCCTGGTTCCCGCTCTAACGGATGACCCGCGCGCCCTTGCCCTTCATCACGGCCTCGACCTCGGCGGCACGGACCATGGAGGTGTCGCCGGGGGTGGTCATGGCAAGAGCGCCGTGGGCGGCGCCGTACTCGACGGCGGCCTGGGGACCCTTGCCCTCCATGAAGCCGTAGGCGAGGCCCGAGGCGAAGCCGTCGCCGCCGCCGACCCGGTCGTAGATCTCCAGGTCGTTGCGCTCCATCGACTGATAGAACTGGCCGCCGGCGTACAGGATGGCCGACCAGTCGTTGATGCTGGCGGTCTTGGCATTGCGCAGCGTGGTGGCCGCCACCTTGAAGTTCGGGAACTCAGCGACCGCCGTCTCGATCATCCTCTTGAAGTTGGTCGGATCGATCTCGCTGATGTGCTCGTCCAGGCCCTCGACCTCGAAGCCGAGGCAGGCGGTGAAGTCCTCCTCGTTGCCGATCATCACGTCGACGTACTTCGCGATCTCGCGGTTGATCTTCTGGGCGCCCGGCTTGCCGCCCTGGCTCTTCCACAGCGAGGCGCGGTAGTTGAGGTCGTAGCTGACGATCGTGCCGTATTTGCGGGCGACCTCGACGGCCTCGATCACCGCCTCGGCGGTGTTGCTGGCCAGGGCCGCGAAGATGCCGCCGGTGTGGAACCAGCGCACCCCTTCCTCGCCGAACAGCTTCTCCCAGTTCACCTCGCCGGGGCGGATCTGCGAGGCGGCGCTGTGGCCACGGTCGCTGCAGCCGAGCGCCGGACGGACGCCGAAGCCCTTCTCGGTGAAGTTCAGACCCACGCGGGTGTTGCGCCCCAGGCCGTCGAACTCGCGCCAGACGACGTGGGACATGTCCACCCCGCCCTGCATGATCAGGTCCTCTGTGAGCCAGCCGAGGTCATTGACCGGCAGGGCCGTGACCACCGTCGAGCGCTTGCCCCAGCATTTGCGCATGGCGCGGGCGACATTGTACTCGCCGCCGCCCTCCCAGACGTTGAACTGGCGGGCGTTTCGCACCCGGCCAAAGCCCGGGTCGAAGCGCAGCATCACCTCTCCGAACGAGGCGCAGTCCCAGCGGGTCTCGCTCGCCGGACGGATGGTCAGGACATTGTCGGTAGTCTGGGGCTCAGTCGTCACGTCAGCTCTCTTCGGATGCTCGCGATGAGGTCAACGGTCTTGCGCACCCGGGCCTCGATCCCTTTCCAGTCGCCCGCCTTGAGCAGGTCGTTCGTGATCAGCTTGCTGCCCATGCCGGCCGCCACGATGCCGGCCCCGAACCATTCGCGCAGGCTCTTCTCGTCGGGGTCGACGCCGCCCGTGGGCATGATGCGGGTCCAGGGCATCGGCCCCAGCACATTCTTGACGAAGGTCGGGCCGCCGACGCTCTCGCCGGGGAAGACCTTGACGATCTCGCAGCCCAGTTCCTGGGCGAAGGAGATCTCCGACGCCGAGCCGCAACCCGGGCTGTAGGGGATCATCCGGCGGTTGCACACCTTCGCCACGTCGGCGTTGAGGATCGGACCGACGACGAACTTCGCGCCATTGGCGATGTAGATGCCGGCGGTCGGGGCGTCGACGACGCTCCCCACGCCCATGATGACGCCGGGATCGGCCTTGGCGAAATGACGCGCGACCTCAAGGAAGGTCTGGCTGGCGAAGTCGCCGCGGTTGGTGAACTCGATACATTTGGCCCCGCCATCGGCGCAGGCCTGGATGACATTGACGCAGGTCTCGACATCCGGGTGGTAGAAGACGGGGATGACCCCCTGCCCCATCATCGCGGTCAGGACAGTCATGCGGTCGTGGGCCATGTGGCGTCTCCTGGAGCGGGTCCGGTTCGAAGGATCGGCCTCGACCGGAGCGCCCTAGCTTAAGCGAGTTCGGGATGCGGACCACGGCGCGGCGGCCGCCCCGGCATCACACTGTGGTCACCGGACTCCCAGGCGGAGCGGACGAAAAAACGGGGGCCGGGCAAGCCCGGCCCCCAGTCCGCGCAAGAAGGATATCCTAGAAGGTGTACTTAAGCCCGAAGTAGAAGGACGTTCCGGTGTGGTGGTAGACCGAGGTCGACTGCCGGTCGTCGTTGCCCACCCATTGCTGGTTGAACTCGTCCGTCAGGTTCAGCGCCTCGAAGGTGACGGAGAACTGGTCGTTGACCTTGTAGGAACTGGCGAAGTCGAGGTTGAAGGTGTCTTTCTTGCCTTCAAGCGCGTTGTTGTTCCGGCCGGGGACGTTCTGCAGGTAGCCCTCGCGGAACGAGGCCGAGATGCGGGCGCTGAGCCGGTCATCCTCGTAGTACAGGGTCGCGTTGTAGGCGGTCGGCGACAGGTTCACGAGGTCTTCGGTGATGAACGTCCCGCACAGCGCCACCGAGGTGCTGGCGCAGTAGTCGATCTCGGACGTCACCTGGGTGTAGTTGGCCTGGATGCCGAACCGGTCGAACGGCGCGGGCAGGAACGAGAACGGCTGCTGGTAGCTGACCTCGAACCCTTCCAGCGGACCGCCTTCGGTATTCACCGCGCTGGTCAGCTGGAACACCTGGGTCGGGGTGCAGGCTCCGACGCAGAGGGCCGGCGCGAAGGCGCTGGGGTTCAGCAGGGTCAGCTGCTGATACTGCAGATCCTGGCGAATGATCTGGATGTAGGTGTCGATGTCCTTCTTGAAGAAGGCGACCGACAGCAGCGATTCCGGCGCGAAGTACCACTCGAAGCTGAGGTCGTAGGTCTTGGCCTGGAACGGCTCCAGCTTCACGTTGCCGATGCTGGCGGTGAAGTTGGGCCCGCTGGCCGCCAGCGAGGTGGTCGGCACCAGGTAGTTGGTGCCGGCCAGGCCGTTGCCGATCTGCGGACGGGCCATCACCTCGGCCGCGCCGAAGCGGATGATGAAGTTGTCGGTCGCGTTCACCGACAGGTTAAACGACGGCAGGAAGTTGTCGTAGTCGTTGTAGCCGTCGACCTTGGTCCCGCCGCCGGCCGAGCTGTAGCCCTGGGCGTAGAGCTTGGTGTTCACCTGCCGGAAGCCGAGGTTGCCGCGATAGTCGAGGCCGAACAGCTGGGAATCGAAGTCCAGCTGCATGTAGTAGCCGCGGTCTTCCTCGCGGATGAAGCGGTTGGAGCCCCGGGCGTTGCCGTTCGTGATGCTGGTCAGGCGGAAGTCGCCACCCGGCACGCCGGTGTCGCAGTTGCAGTAGATGTTGAACAGGCCGGCGATGGCGTTGAGGTTCGGGATCAGCCAGGCGGTATCGTTGCCGCCCGGCATGCCGAGGTTGTTGCCGAAGCCCGAGAGCAGCGTGGAGATGTTCGCCACGGTCACGCCGGCCGGCAGCGCCGGGACCACCGTTTCGTCCGCGCGGCGGGCCTCGAACGAGTCAGACTCGTAGACCTTGTAGTTGTAGCCGAACTTCAGATTGAAGCTGTCGTTCAGGCGCCAGTCGAAATCGAACTGCAGCGCCTCGAACACGTTTTCGACGCCGCCCGGACGGATGCGGATTTCCGAGCGCGGAACGCCGGTGCCGGTCTGGCGCCACTGCCAGTTGGCCGCGTCGGTCACGTCGAACCCGTAGTCGATCAGCGGGGCGTCGCGGTTGCCGCTGAAGTCGTAGGCGTAGCCGTCGGTGTCCTGGCGATCGAGGGTCACCGTCGTCTGGATCGGGTTGTCATACTGCGACACCGCCCGACCCACGAACGCCTTCATGCTGAAGTCGGGCGAGAACTCGTGCTCGATCGTGAAGGTTTGCTGGGTGAACTCGGTCGTCATCTCGTCGTAGCGCTGCTCGCTGCGCACATCGACGTCGTTGAAGACCCCGGAGATCAGCATGCCGTTGCTTTCAGCGGCGCTGACGATGTCGATCTGCGGCTTGCCGCCGTTGGACGCCGTGCGGCTGAACGACAGCGACTCGAGGAAGTTCTCGGTGCGCTTGGCGTCAAGCTTGGAGAACAGCAGGTCATAGCTGAAGGTCGTGCTGTCCCAGGGGCGATACTGGATCGCGCCGGTGAAGCCGGTCCGCGTCTGGTCGTGGATCAGCTGGCCGTAGCGCGGCAGGCGCGGGTGGAACAGATTTGCGGCGTTGGCCGAGCCGCCCGGCAGGGCCGTCGGGTTCTGGAAGCCGCCATTGTCACTGGCCCGTTCCCAGCGCACGGCGCTGAAGCCCTCTTCCAGCAGGTTCCGCTCGCTGTAGGCCAGCGAGGCCAGCACGCCGAGCTTGCCGTCGAAGAAGGTGTTGCTGAACAGCAGGGCGACCCGCGGATCCCACTCTTCCGACAGGTCATTGTAGCCGTACTGGACCGAGCCGCCGAGCTTCAGGCCCTTGTAGTCGAAAGGCCGGGTGGTGCGCAGGTCGACCGTGGCGCCGAGCGAGCCCTCCTCGACCTCGGCCGACTGGGTCTTGCGGACCGTGACGCTGTTGAACAGCTCAGAGGCGAAGACGTTGAAGTCGAAGCCGCGGCCACGGTTGGCGCCGCCCGAGCTGTCGGTGCCGCCGGCGGTCGCCTGGGCTTCCATGCCGTTGATGCGGGTGCGGGTGAAGTCGGGGCCGAGACCGCGCACCGTCATGGTGCGGCCTTCGCCGGCGTCGCGGTCGATCGACACGCCGGGGATGCGCTGGATGGCTTCCACAAGGTTGGCGTCCGGGAAGTCGGCGATGTCCTCGGCCTTGATCGAGTCGACGATCGCCGTCTCCTCGCGCTTCGCCGCCAGGGCGCTCGCGAGGCTTCCGCGGAAGCCGGTGACGACCACCGCCTCGACCTCGGTCTCGCCGGACTCCTGCGCCTGGGCGGCTCCCGCCGCGAACAGGCTGGCGGCGATGACCGCCATCGATGCGCCGAAGCGCAGACGGGTACGACGCGAAAGATGAACCTTCGTCACGACTATAACCTCCCCTAGTGGCGCGCCGGACGATCTGTATCGCCGCCGGATTGATTGTCGCCAGTCAGGCCTTGCCGCGCACCTCGGTCAAGAACCCGGTGACACCGGTGTCATCGCAATGTGAATCGAGTTTGACACCGGTATCATCCATAGGGATACCGTACCTTCACCGTAGCTGACAAGACATGTTCTGCCACGGAGTTGTCACTTTCCCGCCCCAAGCGAACGAAGCGGTCTGTCTGATGCCTCTTTCCGAGAAATCCGTGCCGTACAGGGCCCTTCTGCTCACGGCCGCAGTGCTCGCCGGAGCCGGAGCCGCCTCGCCGGAACCCCAGACCCTCGCCTTCCCGGGCGCCGAAGGATTTGGCCGGTACGCCGTCGGCGGTCGCGGCGGTGCGGTCCTGCGGGTGACGAGCCTCGAAGACGCCGGGCCCGGCAGCCTGCGGGCCGCGATCGAGGCCAGGGGGCCGAGGACCATCGTCTTCGATGTCGCCGGCACGATCACCCTGACCTCCCCGCTGAAGATCTCGCGGGGAACCGTCACCGTCGCGGGCCAGACGGCGCCGGGTGACGGGATCACGCTCCGCGGCCAGCCTCTGGTCATCGCCGCAGACGACGTGGTCGTGCGCTATATCCGCGTGCGCCTGGGCGATGAGACCGGGGTGCAGGACGACGCCGTCAGCGTCACGCGCGGTCGCCGCATCATCCTGGACCACATCTCCGCCAGCTGGTCGGTGGACGAGACCCTCTCGGCCGGCAGCCGCTACACCCCGCCCGAGAGCGGCGTCTACGACCTGACCGTCCAGTGGTCGCTGATCGGCGAGTCCCTGAACGTCTCGGTCCACGACAAGGGCAAACACGGCTACGGCAGCCTGATCCGCGGCGGCCATGGCGCCCGGTTCAGCTGGCTGAACAACCTGTGGGCCGACCATCAGGCGCGGATGCCGCGCCCCGGCAACTACAACGGCCGCGACGTAGACCCGCTGGGGGGCTTCTTCGAGTTCCGGGGCAACGTCTTTTCGAACTGGGGCGGATCGCGGGCCGGCTACAACGCCGATCAGGACACGCTCTCCGCCTATGACTTCATCGGCAACTGGTATCAGGCCGGCCCCGCCAGCACCGGCGCGATGGCCTTCTGCGAGGAGAACGCCGGATCGCGGGCCTTCTTCGCGGGCAACGCCATGAACGGCGTAGTTCCGGCCGATCCCTGGAGCCTGGTCGGCTGCACGCCGCCGGCGGGCTACCGCGCCGCCGCGCCGCTGGCCGACTCCGGTGCGCGGACGCCCTCCCCGGCCCTGGCGTACGAGCGCGTGGTCGCGGGCGCGGGGGCGTCGAAAATGCGCGACAAGGTCGACGAGCGGATCGTGGCGGGCGTGCGCGGCAAGACCGGACGGCTGATCGACAGCCAGCGCGACGTCGGCGGCTGGCCGGTGCTGAAGAGTGGCCCGGCCTGGGTCGACGGCGATCGCGACGGGATGCCGGATGCCTGGGAACGGGCGAACGGCTTCGACGCGAAGGACGCCAGCGACGGCGCGAAGGACCGGGACGGTGACGGGTTCACCAACCTCGAGGACTGGCTCAACGGGTTGGTTTAGGGGACGCTCTACCGCGCCAGCCAGCCGCCATCCACCGGCAGGGTGACGCCGTGCACATAGTCGCTGGCCCCCGACGCCAGGAACACCGCCGCGCCGCCGATGTCGGACGGCTGGCCCCAGCGGCCGGCGGGGATGCGCTCCAGGATCGACCGGTTGCGCGCCTCGTCCGCCCGCAGCGCCTCGGTGTTGTTGGTGTCGAAGTAGCCGGGCGCGATGGCGTTGACGTTGATGCCCTTCGCCGCCCATTCGTTGGCGAGGATCTTCGTCAGGCCCGCCAGCCCGCTCTTGGAGGCGGTGTAGCTCGGGACCCGGATGCCGCCCTGGAAACTGAGCAGGCTGGCGATGTTGATGACCTTGCCGCCCCCGCTCGCCAGCATGTGTCGCGCCGCCGCCTGGGTCAGGAAGAACACCGTCTTGAGGTTGGTGTTCATCACCGCGTCCCAGTCGTCCTCGGAGAAGGCGATGGAGTCCTGACGCCGGATGATGCCGGCGTTGTTGACCAGGATGTCCAGCCCGCCGAGCCCCGCGACGGTCTCGTCGACCACCCGCTGCACCGGCTCGGTCGAGCCGAAGTCGGCGGAGATCGACAGGAAGCGGCGGCCGAGCGCCTCGACGGCCGCCCGGGTTTCGGTCGGCGCCGAGCGGCCGGCGGCGGCGATGTCGGCCCCCGCGGCGGCCAGCGCCACGGCGATGCCCTGGCCGATGCCGGTGTTGGCGCCGGTGACCAGGGCCACCTTGCCGGTGAGGTCGAAGGGGTTGGTCATTTGAGCTGGCAGATGTCGAGGACGTTCATGTCGGTGTAGTCGAGGTTCTCGCCGCCCATCGCCCAGATGAAGGCGTAGTTGGCGGTGCCCGAGCCCATGTGGATCGACCACGGCGGGCTGATCACCGCCTCCTCGTTGGCGACGACGATGTGGCGGGCTGCGTCAGGCTCGCCCATGAAGTGGAACACCCGCTCGTCGGGCTTCAGGCCGAAGTAGAAGTAGATCTCCGAGCGGCGGTCATGCAGGTGCGGCGGCATGGTGTTCCAGACGCTGCCGGTCTTCAGGATGGTCAGGCCGAGCAGGAGCTGCGCCGAGGCGCAGACGCCCGGGATGACGTACTGGTAGATGGTCCGCTCGTTGGAGGTCTCCAGCGAACCCCGCTCCAGCGGCGTGGCGTCGGCGATCGAGATCTTCTGGACCTTGTGGGCGACGTGGGCCGGGGTCGAGGCCAGGTAGAACCGGGCCGGGTTGGCGGCGTCGACGCTCTCGAACACCACGTCCCTGACGCCCATGGGCAGGTAGAGACCGTCCTTCGGGCCGATGTCATAGGCGACGCCGTCGACGGTGACCTTGCCGGGGCCGTCGGCGACGTTGATCAGGCCCATCTCCCGCCGCTCCAGGAACGGGTGGCCGGCGGCCGAGGCGGGCTCAGTCTGGTGCGGCAGGGTCACCGCCGTCGTCACGGGGGCCGCGCCGCCGATCACGAACCGCTCGTTGTGGCTGTAGTTCAGGCTGATCCCGTCGGCAGGGAACATGTCGGTGACCAGATAGCGGTCGCGCAGCTGGTCGTTGTCGACCAGCTCCATCATGTCCGGATGGGTGGCGTGATAGGTCTTGTCGAACATTGCGTCGCTCCGGTCGGTCAGAGTTTGTAGGCCCGTTTGGGCAGGTTGTAGGCCAGATCGACGGCGACCTCTCGGGCGTCGTCGATGGAAAGTCGGTGCTCGGCCACGAGCCGGGCGAGGAAGGCGCAGTCGACCCGGCGGGCCACGTCATGGCGGGCCGGGATCGACAGGAAGGCGCGCGTGTCGTCGTTGAACCCGACGGTGTTGTAGAAGCCTGCCGTCTCGGTCGTCTGCTCGCGGAACCGGCGCATACCCTCGGGGCTGTCGTGGAACCACCAGGCAGGGCCGAGCTTGAGGCAGGGGTAGTGGCCGGCCAGCGGGGCCAGTTCCCGGCTGTAGGCCGTCTCGTCCAGGGTAAAGACGATCACTGACAGACGCGGATCATCGCCGAACCGGTTCAGGAGCGGCCTGAGCGCCCGGACGTAGTCGGTGGGCGTCGGAATGTCGGCGCCCTTGTCCCGGCCGAACCCTTCGAACAGCAGGCGGTTGTGATTGCGGAAGCTGCCGGGGTGGATCTGCATGACCAGCCCGTCGTCCAGGCTCATCCGGGCCATCTCTGTGAGCATCTGGGCGCGGAACAGCTCGGCCTCGGCCGGCGAGGCGCCGCCCTTGATCACGCGCCGGAACAGGGCCTCGGCCTCCGCCGACGACAGGTCGGCTGTGGCAGCCGTTGGATGGCCGTGGTCAGTCGAGGTCGCCCCCAGCCTGGCGAAGGCGGCCCGGCGGATGCGGTGGGCTTGAAGATAACCCTTCCAGTCATGCACGTCCTGGCCGGTCAGGCCGGCGAAGGCCTCCATCGCCGGACCGAACCGCTCGTCCTCGACGTCGATGACCGCGTCGGGCCGATAGGCGGTGACCACCCGGCCCGCCCAGCCGCTGTCGCGGAGGGCGCGATGGTGGACCAGGTCCTCGTGGGGGCCCTCGGTTGTGGCCAGCAGCTCGATGTTGAAGCGCTCGAACAGAGCCCTGGGCCGGTAGGCGTCGGTGGCGAGGGCGTCGCCGATGCGGTCGAAGTAGTCGTCGGCGGTGTCGGGCGCCAGCCGCTGCGTAAAGCCGAACACCTCGGCGAAGACATGGTCCATCCACATGGCCGACGGCGTGCCGCGGAACAGGTGCATGTTGGCGGCCAGCAGGCGCCAGGCCTCGCGGGGCTCGACCTCCGACGGCGCGCCATGCGCCGGCACGCCGAGCGCCTGCAGCGAAACGCCCTGGCTGTAGAGCATCCGGTAGAGGTAGTGGTCCGGCTGCAGCAGCAGCTCGGCGGCGTTGGAGAACGGCGCGTCGGTCGCGAACCATTCCGGATCGGTATGGCCGTGCGGGCTCAGGATCGGCAGGTCGCGGACCTCGCCGTACAGCGCGCGCGCGATCCCCCGGACCGAAGGCTCGGCCGGAAACAGACGGTCATCATGCAGGTTCAGCGGCGCGGCCATGGCGCGATCGGAGCGTCCCGGTTCGTGTTCTTCCCTGCCCGCTAGGTAACCGGTGTCATCTCGTCGGGCAAGGGCGAACGGCGGGGTTGCCGCCGGGAAGGCGGCCCCCCTTCCGGTGCATGACGGCCGGCACCGCTCCCGTCCATGTAACGAACCGCGGGGCGGAGGGCCCTGCCTGGTTCCGGAGACGAGCATGCACCGCCGCCTTTTCCTGAGCGCCGCCGCCGCGAGCGCCCTCGCCTTTGCCGCCCGCCCGGCGCTGGCCGAGCCCATGACCGTCAAATGGGCCTACACCCACAACGGGATGTTCAAGGGCCACAGGCGGGTCGCCATCCCGGCCTACCACATCAACTTCATCGTCTGGCAGCAGGCGACGGCGGCGGCCTCGATCGGCGCGCGCAGCCGGCTGGCCATCTTGCTGACGGGCGTCGACATACCGACCCTGCGCAAGCTGACCGATGAGGCCTACACCGACCTGAAGGCGCAGTTCACGGCGGCCGGAATCGGCGTCGTCCCGGAGACCGACGCCAGGGCCATGGTGGCCGCGGCCGGCATGGAGCGGCTGCCCGGCAACATGGTGACCGTCGGCGGCGGGCCTGGCATAACGATCGGCAAGAGCGTGCGGCGCGGCTTCGTCACCATCGGAGCCACGGACGCCCCCGCGCTTACGGCCTACAGGCTGCCGGAGTCGCAGACAGGCCTTGGCGCCATGGCGGCGGCCACGCAGCTCAATGCCGGCGCCAGGATGTACAAGTCCGCCTGGGATCTGGACGCCAACATCCTCGTCCCCTCCCTGACCCTCGATTTCGCGGCGATGGAGGCCAGCACCGGCGGCATGTTCGGCGGAGTCGCCAGCGCCGGCGGCTCGATCCGCTTCAGGATCGACATGGACTCTCCGACCTGGACCCTCAACCCGGCCAGCGGCGGCCGCTTCGGGACGCCCGGAGGCCTACGGCCCGTCCGGGACGTCGTCTCCCAGACGCCGTTCGCTACGGTCGAGGAAGGCGGCGCCGGCGTACGCTCGATGGGCACCTGGGTCGACGAGAACTACCAGACGGTGGCCCGGGCGCGCGGCGACGCGGTGGTGGTCAACCTGCCGGTCTGGGAGAGCCTCGTGCGGGACGCCTTCCGCGCCTACAACGCCGCCATTGTCGGCGCGGTGGCCAAGGCGGTGATCGGCTAGGCAGGGCCGGCGGCTCAGCCCTTCGGCGGCGCCGTCGACTCGCGGACGACCAGTGACGGCATACGCCACTCCGGATCGCGCCTGTCGCCTTCGGTCACACCCAGCAGCCTGTCGGCCGCCACTCGGCCGATCTCGCGGGTCGGCGCGCGGATCGTGGTCAGGGCCGGCCAGACGCGGGACGCGATCTGGAAATCGTCGAAGCCGATCACCGACAGGTCGCCCGGCACCGACAGTCCGGCCTGCCGCGCCGCATGCAGCACGCCGGCGGCCATCTCGTCGTTGCCGGCGAAGATCGCCGTCGGGCGGTCCTTGAGCGCCAGAAGCCGCGCCGCCGCTTCCATGCCGGACTCGAAGGTATAGGCGCCCTCAGCCACGCAGTCGGCGGCCAGCGCAGCGCCGTGTTCCTTCAGGCCGTCCTCGAACCCACCACGCCGCTCGTGCGACGAGCGGAAGCGGTCGGGTCCGGAGATGAAGCCCACCCGCCGGTGGCCCAGCCCGGCCAGGTGCCGCCCGGCCAGCAGCCCGCCGTGACGGTCGCGGGTGACGATGCTGTGGGCCTCGGCGTCGACGGCGATCGACGCGACCCGCACATACTCGCAGCCGATCTCGCGCAGCATCTCCGCCACCGCCTCGTCTTCCGAAACCGACGGGGTCAGGACGACGCCGAACAGCTTCTGCCGCTCGATGAAGGCGCGGATGTCGGGGACCAGCGTCGTACTGCCCCGGTCGCAGGGGTGGACGACCAGCTCGAAGCCCGAGCCGCGCATACCGTCCAGCAGGCCCAGCTGCATGTTCACGACATACTGCGGGTTGGGGTTGTCGTAGATCAGGCCAATCAGGAACGAGCGACGAAAGGCGAGGCCCCGCGCCTGCGGATCCGGCGCATAGCCGTACTGGGCGATGACCGCCTCGATCTTCTCGCGGGTTTCCGGCCGCACCGACGGCGAGCGGTTGATGACCCGCGACACGGTCTTCTTCGACACCCCCGCCAGGCGGGCGACGTCGTTGATCGTGGCGCGACGGCGACCGCTCTGCAGCGCCTCGTCATCGGATGGCTTGGGCGTCCTCGAACTCACGGCCTCTCCGGCGCTCCCTGGTCGGTCTGCCTTGATAACGTGCGTCGCGGGGCGGCGCCAGCGCCGGGGGTCGCAGCATTGACACCGGTGTCTCACGTCGGCATTGCGGCTCCATGGTCCCGCTACCCGCCTTTCACCGGATCCACCCCGACGACGACGTCGCCGTGGCGTTGCGCGACGCCGAGGCGGGCGAACGCTTCGGCGCCGTCGCCGCCGCCGTCCCCATCCCGCGCGGCCACAAGCTGGCGCTGCGCCCGGTCGCCATCGGGGCGCCGGTGCGAAAGTTCGGCTTTGCCATCGGGCGGGCCGTCAGGGCCATCGCGCCCGGCGAGCATGTCCACAGCCAGAACCTGGCCACGGGCCTTGTCGGCGAGCTGGACTACCGCTTCCAGCGCCCCGCGGTCTACGCGCCCCCGATCGACGACGGACGCCGGTTCGAGGGCTATCGCCGCGCGGACGGCCGGGTCGGCACCCGCAATGAGATCTGGATCCTGGTCACGGTCGGCTGCGTGGCCGAAACGGCGCGACGCATCGCGGCCGAGGCGGCCGAGCGGTTCGGCGGACGGGTCGACGGAGTCCACGCCTTCACCCATCCGTTTGGCTGCTCGCAGCTGGGCGACGACCTGTCGGCGACGCGGACCATCCTTGCGGCGCTGGCCCGGCATCCCAACGCCGGCGGGGTGCTCATCCTCGGCCTCGGCTGCGAGTCGAACCAGCTGGCGGGCCTGCTGGCCGAGATCGGGGATGGCGACGGACGGATCCGGGCCTTCGCCGCCCAGGGCGAGGATGATGAGCATGAGGCCGGTCTCGCCGCGGTCGAGGCGCTGGTCCAACGGGCCGAGCGGGACCGCCGCGAGCCCTGCCCCCTGTCCGACCTCGTGCTGGGACTGAAGTGCGGCGGGTCGGACGGCTTTTCGGGCCTGACCGCGAATCCGCTGGTCGGGGTGATGGCCGACCGGGTCGCCGCAGCAGGCGGCGTGCCTGTGCTGACGGAGATTCCGGAGATCTTCGGCGCCGAGCATCTGCTGCTGGACCGGGCCGCGGACCAGGCGGTCTTCGAGGCGGCGGCGGACCTGGTCAACGGCTTCAAGCGCCACTTCCTCGACCACGGCCAGCCGGTCAGCGAAAACCCGTCAC
Source organism: Caulobacteraceae bacterium (assembly GCA_027487945.1). Taxonomy (GTDB): domain Bacteria; phylum Pseudomonadota; class Alphaproteobacteria; order Caulobacterales; family Caulobacteraceae; genus Caulobacter. The sequence continues at coordinate 103,231 of JAIYCQ010000017.1, read as the reverse complement.
CGGGCAACATCGCCGGCGGGATCACCACGCTCGAGGAAAAGTCCCTCGGCGCTGTGCAGAAGGCCGGGCACGCCGTCCTGACCCAGGCCCTCACCTATGGCCAGACGGTGCGCGGCCCCGGCCTCGCCCTGCTGGAGGCGCCGGGCAACGACGCGGTGTCGTCGACGGCCCTGACGGCGGCGGGCGCGACCATCATCCTGTTCACCACCGGGCGCGGCACGCCGCTCGGCTTCCCCACCCCGACCCTGAAGATCGCCAGCAATGCCGAGCTCGCCGCGCGCAAGCCGCGATGGATCGACTTTGACGCCTCGATCGCGCTGACGGACGCCGATGCGGCCGCCGACCAGCTCATGGACCTGGTGCTGGACACCGCCTCCGGCCGGAGAACCCGCTCCGAACAGAACGGCGAACGGGGCATCGCCCTGTGGAAGCGGGGCGTGACGCTGTGAAACGGCTCGCCAACGCCACCCTGTCCGAAGCCGGCCCCGGGGTTCTCCGCCCCCTCTATGACCGGGCCCGCGTCACCACCGGCGTCGTCCACTTCGGCCCGGGCGCCTTTCACCGGGCGCACCAGGCCGCCGCCTTCGACCGGCTTCTGGCGACCGATCCCCGCTGGGGCGTCTGCGCGGTGTCGCTGAAAAGCCCCGGCGTCCGCGACGCCCTGGCCCCGCAGGACGGACTCTACACCCTGGTGGAGCTGGGCGAGACGACCCGCCTGCGGGTCATCGGCGCGATCGGCGAGGCGCTCGTCGCGGCCGAGGCCCCGGACGTGGTCGCCCGGCGCCTCGCCGCGCCGCAGACCCGGCTGGTCACACTGACCGTGACCGAGAAGGGCTACTGCCTCCGTCCGGACGGAAGCCTCGACCTGGACCACCCCGACGTGCGGGCCGACCTCGCCGCAGCGGAGCATCCGACAAGCGTTCTCGGCTGGCTGGCCCGGGGCCTGGCGCTGCGCCGCGCCGCCGGCCTCGCGCCGTTCACCGTGCTCAGCTGCGACAATCTGCCCGCCAACGGTCGCAAGCTGCGCGCAGCAGTGGTCGCCCTCGCGCGAAAAGGCGATCCGGCGCTGGCGGACTGGATCGCGGCCAAGGGCCGCTTCCCCTGCAGCATGGTCGACAGCATCACCCCGGCCACGGACGCGGCGCTCCGCCTGCGGACCGCCGAGGCGCTCGGGCTGGAGGACGCCTGGCCGATCCAGCGCGAGCATTTCACCCAGTGGGTCATCGAGGACGATCTCGGCGACGACCGCGAGGCTCTGGCGACCGTCGCGACCCTGACCCCGGATGTCGAGGCCTGGGAGCGGGCCAAGCTGCGCCTGCTCAACGGCGCCCATTCCACCCTCGCCTACGTCGGCCTGCTGCGCGGTCGGCAGTCGGTGCGCGACGCCATGGGCGATCCGGCGCTGGCCACCTTTGTCCGCCGCCTGATGCTGGACGACATCGCCCCCACGGTGCGCCCCCCGCAGGGTCTGGACGTGCCGGCCTATGTCGAGGCCCTGCTCGACCGCTTCCGCAATCCCGCCATCGAGCATCGCCTGTCGCAGATCGCCTGGGACGGTTCACAGAAGATCCCGATCCGGGTGCTGTCGACCGTTGGGGACGCCATCGCCGCCGGCGCGCCACTGGACCGGCTGGTCGTCCCGGTGGCGGCCTGGATACGGTTCGTCGCGGGTCAGGTAGCCGCGTCGATCGCCCTGACCGATCCTCTGCAGGGCGCCCTGGCCGACCTCGGTCGCGCCTGCGAGGGCGATCCGTCGGACGATGTGAAGCGTTTCCTGGCGCTGGAGGCGGTGTTCCCTCGCGGCCTGGCCTCGGACGCCGGATTCGTCATCGCGCTCGAGCGGGCCTACGCCGCCTTGCCGGACCTGCCCGTCTGAAGCGCATCGCGCCGGGCGGCTGGATCGGTGTAGAAAACCGGGCATGGAGACAGCCGAGATCATCGTCGACGCACGCGGGCACCACTGCCCCATTCCGACCCTGCGGCTGCGCAAGGCGCTGGAGACCGCCGGTCCGGGCGGGCGGGTCAGGCTGCTCGCCGACGACCCCATGGCGCGGATCGATGTCCCGCACTTCGCGCGGGAAAAAGGCTATGCGCTCGTCGAGAACACGGTGGTCAGCGGGTGGCTGGTTTTCGTCGTCGCAAGACCGGAATGATCTTCCGGGTCTGCAGGGCGATTTCCATCTCGGTGGCCAGCGCCCCGCCGAAGAACAGCGCGTTCACATTCCAGCTCAGCCAGATCAGGAACACCACGACGGTGGCGACCGACCCGTAGGTCGCGCCGAGATGGGCGATCTGCTCGACATAGAAGGCGCAGAGCCACGAAAAACAGAGGCCGAGCACGGCCGAGGCGACGCCGCCGGTCAGAGAGGCGCGCCAGGCCACGGGCTCGCGCGCCATGGCGAAGCGGTAGATCAGGGTCATGGCCAGGACCAGGCCAATACTGGTCCAGGTCCATTCGCTGAACAGCCAGCTGAGACCCGCCAGCGGCTTGAAGTCCAGGGCCAGCGCCATGACCCGGATCCCGAGGAAGCCGAACGAGACCACGCCCATGAGCACCAGGGCGGCGATCAGCACCACAAGGGCCATGACGTTGAAGCTGATGAAGCCGCGCTGGTTCTCCTCGTCATGGATGAACGACAGCCCCGCCAGCAGCGCCTTGAAGCCCCGGTGCGCGGCATAGCCCCCGATGACGAGGGCGACGATGCTCTGGGAGCTCAGCGCGCCGGACGGCGCATGGGCCAGACGTTCCAGCTCGCTGCGGAACAGTCCGCGGGCGTCCGAGGGCAGCATGCCGGCCAGCAGCTCGCCCTGCTGCGCCACCTGGTCGGGCGAGGACAGCATGCCGTAAAGGCCGATGACGATGACCAGCAGCGGGAAGACCGCCAGCATGATCCAGAAGGACACCCCGCCGACGTAGAGCATGACGTCGCGCCCCCAGAGCCGCTGAAGCGCCTTGGCGAGAACATCGAGCGTCGCGCGCATCCAGTGGACGGGGTCGAGATCGAACTGGGGGGCGTGACCCGGGCGGTCGGCGTCGGACATGGCGCGGAAACTGCCCTTCCCGCCCCGCAGGCGCAACGTCAAAGGCGCGCCCCGCTTTGCGGAGCGCGCCTGACAGGAAGATCTTGCCTTCGTCCTGTGTAGCCGGCCCCCACAACGAGGGACGGGAAGCGTGGGCGCCGTCTACGGAGCCACCATCGAATCCCCCGCCTGAACGGTGGCTGAACGAACGGGCCTGCTGCGCCGCTGTGCGTCCCTGTGTGCGTCCCTGGCGATCCTCGCCCGATAGCGCGCTGATCAGGATGAAGAACTCAGTAGAAAGGATACCAGGTTCGCCATGGCGAGGCGCGGGCGCCCGGGCCGGCGTCACGCACCACGCACTGCGTCAGAGCGCGCCCTTCTCCTTGAGCGCCGCGACCTCGGCGGCGGTGAAGCCCCAGTCGGTCAGCGCCTCGTCGTTGTGGGCCCCGATCTTCGGCGGCGGCCCCTGGATGGCGCCCGGGGTGGCCGAGAATCGCGGCGCGGGCGCCGGCTGCACGACGCCCTCGACAGTGACGAAGGTTTCGCGCGCCACGTTGTGGGCATGCCTGGGGGCTTCTTCGAGATCCAGCACCGGCGCGAAGCAGATGTCGGTCGCGTCCATGATCGCGCACCATTCCGCCTGGGTCTTCGTCCGCAGCACATCCTGGAGCTTCGCCTTCAGCGACGGCCAGGCCGAGCGGTCCATCTGGTTGGCGAACTCCGGATCGGTGATGCCGGTCTTCTCCAGCAGCAGGGCGTAGAACTGCGGCTCGATCGAGCCGATGGAGATCCACTTGCCGTCGGCGCACTGGTAGGTGTCGTAGAAGTGGGCGCCCCCGTCGAGCAGGTTGCTGCGCCGCTCGTCCTTCCAGATGCCGGCGCCCTTGAAGCCGTAGAACATGGCCATCAGCGAGGCGGCGCCGTCGCTCATCGCACAGTCGATGACCTGGCCCTTGCCGGTCTCGCGGGCGCTGATGATGCCGGCCATCAGACCGAACGCCAGGTAGAGGGCGCCGCCCCCGAAGTCGCCGACCAGGTTCAGCGGCGGGATCGGCTTGTCCTCGGTGCCGATGGCGTGCAGCGCGCCGGTGATGGCGATGTAGTTCATGTCGTGGCCGGCGGCCTTGGCGTAGGGACCGGTCTGGCCCCAGCCGGTCATGCGGCCGAACACCAGCTTCGGATTACGCTTGAGGACGACGTCCGGGCCCAGGCCCAGCCGCTCCATGACGCCCGGCCGGAAGCCCTCGATCAGGCCGTCCGCGCTTTCCAGCAGCTTGAGCACCGCCTCGATGGCGTCCGGCGACTTGAGGTCCAGCGCCACGGAGCGGCGGCCCCGGCTGGTGACGTCGGCCGGCGAGGCGCGGCCCGAGCCCTTGCGGTCTACCCGCACCACGTCGGCGCCCAGGTCCGACAGCAGCATGCCGCAAAACGGCCCCGGCCCGATGCCGGCGAACTCGACGATCTTCAGACCCGAAAGCGGACCACTAGCCATGACGTTTCTCCCGTTTGGGAGTGAGTTAGAGGCGCTGACGCATGGTCAGGCAAGCGGCCGATCAGCGCCCAGGGCCCGGCGACGCCACCCTTTCGGTGGTCGTCGGGCCCGTCCCGGACGGGTGAGCATGGACTCATGATGTCCCTGATCCGCGCCCTCGCCGCCACACTCGCCCTGTCGATCGCCACCCCCGCCCTCGGCCTTCCCGCCCCGGGCGAGGCCCTCGGCGACGCGACACTGATCCGCTACGTCGGGAGCAACGAAAGCCTCAGCAGCTTCATCGGCCAGGTGTCCGGCGCTTCGGACCGCCCCACCATGACGGTCTGGATGTTCTTCGCGCAGGATCAGACCGCAGACGGCAAGACCTTCGACACCGTCGCCACGACCGTGACGGTCGACTGCTCGACCCGGGCGATCAGCCGCAGCGCGATCGTCGCCCTGCGCAGAGAACCCGTCGCAGCCGGCCACGCGAGCCGCGTCGTCGTCACGGACGCTTTTGAGGAGCCGTTCGAGACCTAAGCCGCGGGATCCATCCTCGCCGGCGCCGCCGAACAGCTGTGCGCGACCGCGCCGGTCGACCCCGCCGCCTTTCCGACGTTCACCACCCTCGAACAGGCCCGCGTGTTCGGCCGGTCACGTTCGGCGCGCTACGGCGCGCCGGATTAACACCCTAAAGCGTCTGCCCGTCGTCGATGGTGATGGTCGTGCCGGTGATGAAGTGGGCGCGGCGGCCGGCCAGCATCAGCAGGGCCTCGTCCAGCACGTCCTCGTCCATCAGACGCCGCCGCGGGAAGCCCTTGATCTGCTTCTGCCCGCCCTCGGTCTGGAACCAGTCGCTGTTGATCTCGGTCTCGATGTAGCCGGGGCAGATGGCGTTCACCGCGATCCGAGGCCTCGCCCATTCGCGGGCTAGCCCCTTGGTCAGTGAGGCGCAGGCGGCCTTTGACGCACAGTAGACGGTCAGGCCGGGCAGCTGGTTGAAGGCGGCGATCGAGGCGATGTTGATGATCCGCGCGTCGCCGGCCTCGGCCACGCCGCTGGCGATCATCCGCTTCGCCGCCTCGATGGCCCCGAAATAGACGGCGCGGACGTTGACGGCCATCGTCTGGTCGAAGGTCTCGACGGTCATGTCCATGGCCATGCCGTCGCCGCCGACGCCGGCGTTGTTGATCATGATCGAGATCGGGCCGAGCGTGGCCTCCGCCTGATCGAGCGCCGGGCCGATGGCGGCGGTGTCGGCGACGTCGAGCGCGAAGGCGGCCGCCTGGCCGCCGGCGGCGTTGAGCTCGGCGACCAGGGCCTCGAGCCGGTCGGTGCGCCGGGCCATGACCGCGACCCTCGCGCCGGCCTGTGACAGCACCCGCGCGAACCGCGCGCCCAGCCCGCTGGAAGCGCCCGTAACGACGGCCACCCGGCCCGCCAGAGGTTTGTCGTTCATCGTCCTGATCCCGTTCGAAATCCGCGTCTTTGTCGCGCTATCCCCGGCGGCGGCCTCTGCTATGTTGCGCCTGACGAATCCTGACGCGCATCCAGCGGCCGACGGGGGCCGGCGGCGTCATGGGCGGGAGTTCGAGCGGGTTGTCAATTCAGGCCCGAATTTTGATCGTGGCGCGCGACGACGCGCTGGCCGGCCCGTTGGCCGAGGGGCTGGACCGACTCGGCTGGCGGACCATCACCGCGCGCGGGCCCTATGCTGCCATGGCGGCTCTGGGCGATCTGGCCATCGAGGCCGCGATCGTCGACGTCGCCAGCGGCGGTCATGACGCCCTGCAGCTGGCCCGTCGCCTCAAGGCTGCCTGCGCTCCGCGCCGGCTGCCCGTCATCGCCATCGGCGATCCGGATCCGCAGCTGGACAGCTACGCCTTCGATCTGACCCTCGCTCCGCCTCTGCACCCCGCCCAGGCCGTGCTGCGGCTCGAGTCGCTGGTCCGGATGGCCGTGGCCGAGGAGGAGTTCGAGCTGCGGCTGGAGACCTTCGCCGAGCGCGGCCGCCGCCTCGACCTGCCCGAGCCCAACCCCGAGCCCTATCGCGTCCTCGCGGTCGGCGAGCCCGCGCCGCAGTTCCTGGCGCTGAGCAACGCCCTGACGCGCAGCGGCGCGGACGTGGTCGGGGCCTTCACCGCCTTCACCGCCTTCGACTACCTGCATGAGCGGGCCTTCGACTCTGTGGTGCTCTGGGCGGGCGACAACAGCTCCGAGGCCCTGTCGATCGCGGCCGGCATGCGCCGCAACACCCGGCTCTACCACATCCCCGCCCTGCTCTATCTGCGGGCCGAGAGCTACGTCACCACGTCGGAGGCCTTCCACCGCGGGGTGTCCGACGTCGCCTCGCCGGAGACCGCCGAGACCGAGACGGCCAAGCGGGTCATCGAGCTCGCCCGGAGTTACCGCCGCCAGACGGCCATCCGCCGGGCGCTCGAAAAGGCGCGCAGCAGCGGACTGATGGACGCCGCCACCGGCCTCTTCACCCGTGACCTGTTCGCCGGCCACCTCGTGCGGCTGGCCCACGCCTCGCGCATTCGCAACCGGCCGATGAGCGTCTGCGTGCTGCGCGTCGCCGACCGACCGGAGGTGCACGCGGCCCGGGCCGGCGGCTGGCTGGACCGCGCCATCCCGCAGATCGGCTCGATGATCGGCCGTCTCGTCCGGGCCGAGGACACCGCCGCCCGCCTCGGCCCGGAGGTCTTCGCCCTCGCCCTGCCCGCCACCCCGCAGAGCGCCGGGCGCTCGGCGGCCGAGCGTATCGCCGCCGTCATCGCCTGCACCGCCTTCGAGTCCGGCGAGGGCAGGAGCCCGTTCACCGTCGACTTCGACATCGGCGTCGCCCAGATCGAGCCCGGCGAGAACGCCGCCGTGGCGCTGGAGCGCGCCGCCGCCCGCGCCCAGCAGCGTGAAGCCAGCTAGCGGCCGCAAGGAGAGCCCCATGCAGATCGACTTCATCGCCGACGTCGTCTGTCCCTGGTGTTATCTCGGCTGGCGGCGCCTGAACGCGGCGCTGGCCATGCGCCCGGACATCGAGGCGACGGTGGTCTGGCGGCCCTACCAGCTGGATCCGACGCTTCCGGAAGAGGGCGTCGACCGCAAGGCCTACATGGCCGCCAAGTTCCCGGACTCCGCCCGCCGCGCCGAGATCACCAGGGTTCTCGACGACAACGCGGCCCAGGACGGCATCACCTGGGATCTGACCGCCATCAAGGTCTCGCCCAACACCAATGCCGCCCACCGCCTGATCCGCTGGGCCCAGACCGCCGGCTGTCAGGAGCCGGTGCTGGAGGGTGTGCTGGCCGCCTACTTCAGCGAGGGCAAGGACATCGGCGACCCGGTCGTGCTGGCCGACATCGCCGGCGCGGCGGGCATGGACCGCCTGCTGGTCCTGCAGCTGCTGTCGGAGGGCGCCGACAGGGACACGATCACCCGCGAGCACCAGATGGCCCACGAAGCGGGGGTCTCCGGCGTGCCCTTCATGATCTTCGACGGCAAGCTGGCGGTCTCCGGCGCCGAGCCGCCGCAGCGGCTGGTCAAGGCGCTCGACAAGGCCGTGGAGATGGCGGCTTGAGCCTCGACGACCCGCGCACGCTCGGGCCGCTGATCGGCATCGCCTTCGCGGTCTTCTTCATCGGCCTCCGGTTCTTCCGGGCGCGCAAGCCCAAGCCCCTCAAGCTGGAATGGCTGTGGCTGACCCCGGCCATCCTGACCGGCCTGACGATCTTGCTGCTGGTCGAGATGCCGCCGCTCGGGCTGGAGTGGGCCTGGCTCGCGCTGGCCTTCGGGATCGGCGCGGCCATCGGCTGGCAGCGCGGCCGCCTGATGACCATCACCATCGATCCCCGGACCCACGTCCTCAATCAGCAGGCCTCGCCGGCGGCGATGATCCTGCTGCTGGTCCTGCTCGTCGTTCGCTTCGGCCTGCGGGAGGGCCTGAGCGCCGAGGCCGGCGCACTGCATCTGTCGGCGGCCTTCATGACCGACGTGTTCGTGGTCTTCGCGCTTGGCATCCTGACGGTCACCCGGCTGGAGATGTTCATCCGCGCCCGCCGGATGCTCGACGAGGCCCGCGCCGCAGGCAAGATCGTCAGCTGACCGTCCCTTGCCGTGACGGCGCGGAAGGGTGCTAGCCTTCGCAAAACAACGGGAGAGGCGACCATGAAACTCGAAGGCGGATGCTACTGCGGCGCGCTGCGCTATGTGGCCGAGGGCGAGCCGATGATGCAGGCGCAGTGCCACTGTCGGGAGTGCCAGCACATCACCGGCGGCTCGCCCAATGTGTTCATGGCCATGCCGATCCCGGGCTTCAGCTACACGAAGGGCGAGCCAAAGAGCTTCAGCCGCAAGGATATCCCCAACCCGGTTACCCGCGAGTTCTGCGCCGAGTGCGGCAGCCACATCATCACCCGCTCTCCCGGGTTCCCGGCGGTGATCCTGAAGGCGGGCTCGCTGGACGATCCGTCGGTCTTCGCGCCGCAGATGGCCATCTACACCGTCGACAAGCAGCCCTTCCACTGCATCCCCGAAGGCATCCCGCAGTTCGAGCGGCTGCCGGGGTAGACCCTATCCCGCCAGCGTCGCGCTGATCGGCAGCTTTCGGATCGGCTTGCCGGTCAGGGCGAACAGGGCGTTGACCAGGGCGGGCGTCGCCGGCGGGACAGGCGGTTCGCCGACGCCGCCGATGGTCTCGCCGTTCTCGATGAACACTGTCTCCACCGCGTGCGGCGCCTCGTTCATGCGGATGATGCGGTAGCTGTCGAAGTTGGTGTTGGTCGCCCGCCCGCCGCTGATCTCGATGCCCTCGAACAGCGCGGTGGACAGGCCCTGGATCATGCCGCCCTCGACCTGGTTGCGAGCGCCGTCGGGGGTGACCACCCGGGCGCAGTCGAGCACACAGATCGCCCTGTGGATGTTCACCACGCCGCCGTCGCCGAGCGAGACCTCGACCACCTGGGCGCAGAGGCTGCCGTAGCTTTCGACATAGCCGAAGCCCCGGGCATGACCCTTTTTCAGAGGCTTGCCCCAGTCGCCCGCCTTGGCGGCCTCGTCGATGACCTTGAGCGCGCGCGGATCGTGGGCCAGCAGCTCGCGGCGCAGGGCGACCGGGTCCTTCTTGAGGAAGGCGGCCAACTCATCGACGAAGGCCTCCATGAAGTAGCCGTTCTGGGTCGCGCCGACCGCCCGCCAGGGAGCCATCGGCACGGCCTGATCGACCCGCACCCAGTCGACGCGATAGGCGCCGGTCCTGTAGCGGGTGTCGGTCAGGGTCTGCACCGACGAGCCGTCGAGCTCGCCCTGCTTCAGCCCGCCGGGCGCGAAGCTGTCGCGCATCGAGGGGCCGGCGGTGCGGACGTGCAGGGCGACGACCTTGCCGCTGGCGTCGACGCCGGCCTTGAGCCGGGCGACCTGGGCCGGGCGGTACCAGCCCTGGCCGATCTCGTCCTCGCGCCGCCAGAAGAACTTCACCGGCTTCTTCACCGCCAGGGCCGTGACCACCGCGCCCGGCGTGCCGTCGTCGCCCAGCCGCCGGCCATAGCCGCCGCCGAGCAGAAGGGTGTGCAGGGTCACCTTCGAGGGATCGATGCCCGCCGTTTTCGCGGCGGTGTTGCGGTTGCGATCCTGGGTCTGGAACGGCCCCCAGATCTCCAGCCCGCCGTCGGCCGTCGGCTCGACGGTGATCGACCAGGGCTCCATCGGGGCGTGGCAGAGGTAGGGAACTTCGTAGTCCGCCTCAAAGGTCTTCGCCGCCCCGGCCAGCGCCGCCGCCGTGTCGCCCTCGACCTTGCCGACGATGGCCCGCGTGTCCTCGCCCAGCCCCACATGCATGGCCGCCGAGATGGCGCCGGATGTCAGGCCGTCGATGGCCGTGGATTTCCAGCGCACGGTCAGCCGGGCTGCGCCCTTCATGGCCGCCCACTGCGACGACGCCACCACGGCCGCGCCGCCGGGGATCTTCACCACCTGCTCGACGCCCTTGACCGCCAGGGTGGCCTTGTCGTCCCAGCTCTCCGCGTCGCCGCCGTAGACCGGCGACAGCACGGCGCAGGCGTAGACCATCCCCGGGCGGGTGAAGTCCTGCGAGAACACCGGCTCGCCCCGCACCTTGGCGGGGACGTCGACGCGCGGGGTGGCCTTGCCCACATGGCGGTAGGTCGCCGGGTCCTTGGGCGTCCCCTCGACCAACGGCTTGCCGGCCGCCAGGGTCGCGGCCTCGCCCAGCGTCACGGCCAGCGGCTTGCCGGCGCGAATGAAGCGGCCGTCCTCAAGCGTGATCTCCGCCGCCGGAACCCCGGCCTTGCCGGCCGCCGCCGCGATCAGGCTGGCGCGAGCATTGGCGCCCACGGTCCGCAGCGCCGCCCACCAGGCGCGGACGCCGGCCGAGCCGCCCGAGCCCATGGCCCCGCCGCGCCGGAACGGATCCGACGGCAGGGCGGTGTCGACGCTGACGGCTGACAGGGGGACGCCGATCTCGTCGGCGATGATGGCGGCGTGGGCGGTATGGGTCCCCTGCCCCATCTCCGTGGTCGGGGACAGCAGGGCGATCCTGCCGTCCGCATCGATGGTCAGGTAGGCGGTCCAGGGCGCGGCCGGCGCGCCGGTCTGCTGCGCCTTTGCGTTCGGCACGGCGAAGCTGAGGGTGAAGGCGCCGGACGTGGCGAGGAAGGCGCGGCGGTCGATCATCGACTTGTTCATGATCCCGGTCCTCAGGCCTTCGCCGCCGCCTTGATGGCGGCGCGGACGCGCGGGTAGGTCCCGCAGCGGCAGATGTTCCCGGCCATGGCCGCGTCGATGTCGGCGTCGCTCGGCGCGGTGTTCTCGGCCAGCAGGGCGGCGGCGCTCATGATCTGGCCGGGCTGGCAGAAGCCGCACTGCGGCACCTGGGCGTCGATCCAGGCCTTCTGCACCTTGTGGCCGCCGTCGAAGCTCTCGATCGTGGTGATGCTCTGGCCGTCGAGGTCGCCGATGGCGATCGAGCAGGACCGCACCGCCTGGCCGCCGACATGCACCGTGCAGGCCCCGCACTGGGCGATGCCGCAGCCATACTTGGCGCCCTTGAGATCGAACTCCTCGCGCAGCACCCACAGCAGCGGCGTGTCGGGCTCGGCGGTCACCGTGACGGATTTGCCGTTCAGCGTGATGGTGGTCATTCGCCCTCTCCCGTCGCCTCGCCGAACAAGGCTATGCGCCGGAGGTCAGATGCGCCACCGGGCGAAGATGACAAGTTCGTCAGGGTGTCAGTGCGTCCTTCGCCACGCCGCTTCGCGGCTGCTCAGGATGACCGGGTTGGAAGGCTATCCACCATAGTCATGGTGAGCAGGGCCACAGGCCCGTGTCGAACCACGCAAGGCCCCTACCCCTTCGCCAGCTTCACCAGCTGCGTCAGGATCTTCTCCGCCGCGTCGAGGCGGGCGTTCGGGGTGTCCCACTCGCCCTTCACCACCACCTTCTCGTCCGGGCGGATCTTCCAGAGGATCTGGTTGGCGGCGATGTGTCGAAGCAGCGCGCCCGGGTTGGCGAAGCTGTTGTCGCGGAAGGTCAGCACCGCGCCCTTGGGGCCGACGTCGATCTTGGCGACGTTGGTTTCGCGGCACAGGCCCTTGATGGCCACGACCTTGAGCAGGCTGTCGGTCTCCGGCGGCAGCGGGCCGAAGCGGTCGATCAGCTCGGCGGCCAGGGCCTCGCGGTCCTGCGCCTTCTCGGCCTCCGACAGACGCCGGTACATCGACAGACGCACGTTGAGGTCGGGGACGTAGTCTTCCGGGATCAGCACGGCCGCGCCGGTGTTGATCAGCGGCGACCAGCCCCGGTCGCTGAGCAGCGCCTCGGCGCCCTGGCGCTGGCGCAGCTCGGCGACGGCGTCCTCCAGCATCTGCTGGTAGAGCTCGACGCCGATCTCCTTGATGTGGCCGCTCTGCTCGTCGCCGAGCAGGTTGCCGCCGCCGCGCTGGTCGAGGTCGTGGCTGGCCAGCTGGAAGCCGGCGCCCAGGCTGTCGAGCGACTGCAGCACCTTCAGCCGCTTCTCGGCCGACAGGGTCAGCTGCTTCTCGGCCGGGGTGGTCAGATAGGCATAGGCCCGGGCCTTGGACCGGCCGACCCGGCCGCGGATCTGGTAGAGCTGCGCCAGACCGAACATGTCGGCGCGGTGCACGATCAGGGTATTGGCCGAGGGGATGTCGAGCCCGCTTTCCACGATCGTGGTCGCGAGCAGCACGTCGTACTGGCCCTCGTAGAAGGCGGTCATCACCTCCTCGAGCTGGGTCGGCGCCATCTGGCCGTGGCCGACCACATACTTCACCTCGGGCACCTGGGTGCGCAGGAACTGCTCGATGTCGGTCAGGTCCTTGATGCGCGGCACGACGAAATAGGTCTGGCCGCCGCGATACTTCTCGCGCAGCAGCGCCTCGCGCAGCGTGACCGGGTCCCAGGGCGTGATGTAGGTGCGCACCGCCAGCCGGTCGACCGGCGGGGTGGCGATAATCGACATCTCGCGGATGCCGCTCAGCGACATCTGCAGCGTGCGCGGGATCGGCGTGGCGGTCAGGGTCAGCATATGCACGTCGGCGCGAAGCTCCTTGAGCTTCTCCTTGTGCTTGACCCCGAAGTGCTGCTCCTCGTCGACGATGACGAGGCCCAGGTCCTTGAAGCTGACCTGCTTGGACAGGATGGCGTGGGTGCCGACCACGATCTCCAGCTCGCCGTTGGCCAGGCCCTCGCGGGTCTCGGCCGCCTCCTTCGCCGTGACCATGCGCGACAGGCGCCGCACCTTGATCGGCCAGCCCTGGAAGCGCTCGGTGAAGGTCTTGTAGTGCTGGCGGGCCAGCAGGGTCGTCGGACAGACGATGGCCACCTGCTTGCCGCTCATGGCCATGACGAAGGCAGCCCGCAGCGCGACCTCGGTCTTGCCGAAGCCCACGTCGCCACAGATCAGCCGGTCCATCGGCCTGCCGGACGCCAGGTCCTCGAGCACGTCGTGGATGGCGCTGAGCTGGTCGTCCGTCTCCTCGTAGGGGAAACGGGCGCAGAACTCGTCGAACAGGCCCGACGGCGGATCGGTCTCCTCGACCGACTTCAGCTGGCGGGCGGCGGCGATCTGGATCAGGCCCTCCGCCATCTGGCGCAGGCGCTCCTTGGCCTTGGCCTTGCGGCTCTGCCAGCCGGCCCCGCCCAGCCTGTCGAGCTGCACGTTCTCGCCATCCGTGCCGTAGCGGGTCAGGAGGTCGATGTTCTCGACCGGCAGGTAGAGCTTGGCCTCGCCGCCATAGAGCAGGTCCAGGCAGTCGTGCGGCGCGCCCTGCACGTCCAGGGTCTTCAGCCCCTCGTAGCGGCCGATGCCGTGGTCGATATGCACGACGAGGTCGCCGGGGGTCAGGGCGCTCGCCTCGGCCAGGAAGTTGGCGGCGCGGCGTTTCTTGCGCGGGCGGGCCAGCCGGTCGCCGAGGATGTCGGTCTCGGAGATGACGACAAGGTTGTCGGTCTCGAACCCGGCCTCCAGCGGCAGAACGACGCGCTGCGGGATCTTCGGGTCGTTGGCCTTGGCCGCCTGCCAGTAGGGGGCGAACGGCACGCGGCCGAGGCCATGGTCGGCCATCATGCTGCCGAGGCGCTCGGAGGAACCTTCCGACCAGGAGGCCAGCAGCACCCGGCGGCCGGCGGCGGTCATCGCCTTGGCGTGTCCGGCCGTCGCCTCGAACAGGTTGACGCTGTCCTGGGCCCGCTCGGCGGCGAACGAGCGGCCGAGCTTGGCGCCCATGTCGATGACGCCGGCGCCGTCACGCTGGAACGGCGTGAACCAGCGGTTGGCGCGCTCGGCGATCCGCATCGCGAACTCATCGCCCGTCAGATAAAGCGCCTGCGGGGCCAGCGGCCGGTAGGCCGCCTTGCGGTCGGCGGTGGCCCGGGCGTCGAAGGCGTCGGCGATCATCGCCAGCCGCTCGGTCTCCGACTCCTGGACCAGGTGATCGACCCCGACCAGCGCGTCGTCCGGCAGATAGTCGAACAGGGTCTCCATCCGCTCATAGAACAGCGGCAGCCAGTGCTCCATGCCCGCCCGGCGGCCGCCCTCGCTGACCGCAGAGTAGAGCGCGTCCTCGCCCGGCGCGCCGAAGGCGGCGACGTAGCCCTTGCGGAAGCGGCTGATGGTCTCGGGATCGACCAGCGCCTCGCTGACCGGCAGGAGGTCGATCTCCTTGAGCTGCCGGGTCGAACGCTGGGTCTCGGGGTCGAAGCCGCGGATGCTCTCCAGCGTGTCGCCGAACAGGTCCAGCCGCACAGGCTCCTCGGCGGTCGGCGAAAAGACGTCGATCACCCCGCCCCGGATGGCGAACTCGCCGCGCTCGGACACCGTCGAGGCGCGGGAATAGCCGTTGACCGCGAAGTAGCGCTCCAGGTCGGCGATCTTCACCTCCTGGCCGGGCCGGGTGCTGTAGCCGGCGCGGGCCACGACCTCGCGGGGCGGCACCCGCTGCAGCGCCGCCGGGGCGGCGGTGACCAGCAGGGTCGGCTTCTTCGGATCCAGCCCGCGGGCCAGCCGCGTCAGGGTCGCCATACGGTGCGCCGCCACCGCCGCCGACGGCCCGACCCGGTCGTAGGGCAGGCAGTCCCAGGACGGCAGCTGCAGCACCTCGATCTCGGGCGCGAAAAAGCCCATCGCCTCCATGAAGGCGTTGGCCCTTGCCCCGTCGCGGGCGATGAAGACAGAGAGCCCGCCGCGCGCGCGGGCGACGTCGGCCATGACCAGCGCGTCGAACCCTTCCGGCGCGCCGGTGAGATCCAGCCGGCCGTCGTCGCGCGAGACCCGTTTCAGATCGCTGTGCGTCGGCCCGCCGCCGTCAGCCGCCATCGCCGGGCGCCCCGGTGTGCGGGTCGAAAGCCTTCAGCAAGGCCATGATTTCATTATCGAACGCCGCCGGCGTCGGACTGCGGCCCAGGTACCAGTCGTAGATGTCCTGGTCCGCCTCGTTCATCAGCGCCTCGAGCGCGTCGAGCTGCGCTTCGCTGAACCGGGGGCAATAGTAGTCCGCGAACGGCCCCAGAAGGAGGTCCGCTTCCCGGAAACCGCGACGCCAGGCCCGCAGCCTGATCTTCTTGAGCCGTGTATCGTCCATGAGGCGCCGCCATATAGGCCGCCCCGGGCGGCGGCGCCAGTGTGTTGGGGGGACATGATCCAGCGACGCGGCGCGCACCCCGCCCACCGGGGCTGGGCGCCGGCGGCGTACGCGCTACCTTTGACGCAAAAGAACACCGGGGGAATCGGGGAATCCATGAGACGCACACTGTCGATGCTGGCCGCGCTGGCCCTTGCCGCCTGCGCGGTGGGACCGGCCAGGGTCGCCGTCGCCGCCACGGCGGACGTCGCCACCGCCCGCACGGTCTCCGGCGGCGGGGTGGTCGGCTATGTCGACGCCACGACCGGGGCCCATGCCTGGCGCGCCATCCCCTTCGCCGCGCCGCCGGTCGGCGACCTTCGCTGGCGCGCGCCCCGGCCACCGGCCGCCTGGACCGGCCAGCACACCGCGGTGACTGCCGCGCCCTGGTGTCCGCAGCAGCTGAGCGCCCTGGACGGCGTCAAGAAGGAGCGCTGGGGCGAGATCGTCGGGCAGGAGGACTGCCTCTACCTCGACGTCTACGCCCCGCCGATGACGGCGCAGCAGGCCGCCGGCGCCAAATTGCCGGTGATGATGTGGATCCACGGCGGGTCCAACACCTGGGGCCGGGCCGAGCAGTATGACGGCTCGGCGCTGGCCGCGCGCTTCAAGGTCATCGTGGTGGTGGTGCAGTACCGGCTGGGCGCGCTGGGCTGGATGTCGCTCGACGCCCTGCGCCAGGGCGGGACCCTGCCCGACGACGCCTCCGCCAACTTCGGCACGCTCGACCATATCCGCGCGCTGGAATGGATCGCCTCGGACATCGGCGCCTTCGGCGGCGACGCCAGCCGCGTGACCATCTTCGGCGAGAGCGCAGGCGGCCACAACGTCGCCGCCCTGCTCGCCAGCCCCCGGGCCAAGGGCCTGTTCCACCGCGCCATCATCCAGTCCGGCTCGTTCCGGTCCGAACCCGCTGCGGAAGCCGAGGGCGCGACCGACGGCGGCCCGGCCTCGGCCACGGCGGTCGCCCGGCGCATCCTCGGCCCCGGCAAGCCTGCCGACGGCCCTGCCCTGCGCGCCGCGCCGCTCAGCGCAATCTTCGACGCCTACAAGACCCCCACAGGCCGCATCGATCCGCTGCGGGTCATCGCCGACGGCGTGACGCTGCCGGCGGCAGGCGTCAGCTCGGGTCTGGACAGCCCGGCGTCCTGGAACGCAGTCCCGGTGATCACCGGCGCCAACCGCGACGAGATGAAGCTGTTCAACGCCCTGAACCCGGCGCTGGTCCGCAACATCTTCGGCGTGATGCCGGTCGCCAGGGACCAAAAGGCTTACGACGCCATTTCCGACTACCCGAGCCGCCTGTGGCGCGCCAACGCCGTCGACGCCCCGGCCACGCGGATGGTCGCGGGCGGCCAGCCGGCCGTCTGGGCCTATCGCTTCGACTGGGACGAGGAAGGCCGGGTTCTGTTCACCGACCTCGGCAAGCTGCTCGGCGCGGGCCACAGCCTGGAGATCCCGTTCGTATTCGGCCATTTCAAGCTGCTGGGCGCCTTCGACCGCTTCGCCTTCACCAAGGGCAACGCGCCGGGCCGTATCGCCCTGTCCGACGCCATGATGGGGTACTGGGTCAACTTCGCCGCCACCGGCGCCCCGGGACGCGGCGTCGACGGGACCCTGCCGGAGTGGAAGGCCTGGTCGAACGCACCGGGCGCCGCGCGGATCATGCTGCTCGACAGCCCGGCCGGGGGCGGCGTGCGCATGGACGCCGGTCAGGAGACCAGCACCCGGATCGCCGCCGAGCTGCTGGCCGACACGCGGCTGAAGACGCCGGCCCAGCGCTGCATGGTCCTGTCCCGCTCGGTGCGCGACAACCCCGAACTGGTCCCGTTGCTGGCCCGGGAGTGTCCTGCGGCTGGAAAGTGACCGGACGGGTAGGAGGCCACGACGCCGTTTCGCGTGCTTCGACAGGCGGCCTGCGGCCGCTGCTCAGCATGACGTGTGTAGGCAGCCTTTTGACTACGTCATCCTGAGCGGCCCGCGCAGCGGGCGTGTCGAAGGACGCAGGGCGGTGGCCTCCGCACCATCGGGGGCACCTACCGACTGCGCCGGAGCATGTCCCCGCCCCTGCGTCAGCGCACGACCAGCACCGGCACGTCGCTGTGGGCCAGCACCTCGGCGGTCACGCTGCCGAGGACCAGGCGGCCGAGGCCGCGGCGCCCGTGCGAGGCCATGGCGATGAGGTCGCAGCCGTGCGCCCCGGCCGTTGCGATGATCGCATCGGCGGGGAGCGCGTTCTCGATCAGGACCGTTTCGACCGCGACGCCGCTGGCGGCCGCCGCCTCCCGGGCCGAGGCCAGGACCTGCTCGCCGCCAGCCCGCTGGCTGGCGGTGTAGTCGCTGTAGGCCAGGGCGGTCAGACCGCCGTCGAACCCGGCGTAGACGGGCAGCCGCTCCGTCACGGTGATGATCGTGACCCGGGCGCCGAGGCTGTGGGCGAGCGCCAGGGCGTGATCAAGGCCCTTGCGGGCCAGGTCGGAGCCGTCGGTGGAGACGAGGATGTGCTGGTACATGGGTTTCCCTCCTGGGACCTGTATCGACGGCATGGTGCGCCGTTCCAGCGCGGACCGGCTTGATCGAGGTCAACCTCTCGGCGGGGAACGGGTTCCGGGGACCGGGGCGTGTCGAAGCACGCAAGGCGTCAGGATCACGCTATGTTCCCCCCATGAGGCCCGAGATTCTGTTTCCGCTGTTCTCCCCCGTCTCGACGCTCAAGGGCGTCGGGCCGAAGAACGAGCCGTTGGTGCAGAAGCTGGCCGGGCCGCTGGTGCGGGACATGGCCTTCCTGGGACCGCAGTCGCTCATCCACCGCACGCCGACCACGGTCGACAGCGTGGTCGACGGCCAGGTGCACACCCTGATCGTCGACATCGAGCAGCACACCAGGCCGCCGCGGATGGACGTGCCCTACAAGATCAGGGCCTTCGATGGCACGGCCTTCCTGACGCTGATCTGGTTCCGGGGCCATGGCGAGCACCTGTTGCGCAACCACCCGGTAGGGTCGCGCCGCGTGGTCAGCGGCAAGATCGAGCGCTGGGGCAACGAGATCCAGATGGCGCATCCGGACTACGTCGTCGCGGTCGAGAAGGCCGACGATGTGCCGCGGATCGAGGCCAACTATCCCGCCACCGCCGGCCTGCCGGCCCGAACGGTGCGCAAGCTGGCGCTGGAGGCTCTGGCCCGCGCGCCGGAGTTGCCCGAGTGGCAGGATCCGGCCTGGCTGGCCCGCGAGGGCCTGCCGCCCTGGCGCGAGGCTCTGGAGGCCTATCACAACCCGGCCACGGAGGCCGACCTGTCGCCGCTGTCTCCCGCGCGGCGGCGGCTGGCCTTCGACGAGCTGCTGGCGCACCAGCTGGCGCTGGCGCAGCGCAAGGCGGCGCGGCGCTCGCACCCGGGCGCGCTGATCCCGGCCGGCCGGCTGGCGGGCCGCATCGAGGCCGCCCTGCCCTGGAAGCTGACCGGCGCCCAGATCCGGGCGTTGTCCGAGGTGCGCGGCGACCTGCAGTCGGGCGAGCGAATGAGCCGGCTGCTGCATGGCGATGTCGGGGCCGGCAAGACCATCGTCGCCATGCTGGCCATCGCCGACGCGGCCGAGGCGCACCTGCAGTCGGCGCTGATGGCCCCGACCGAAATCCTCGCCCGCCAGCATTTCGAGACCATCGCCGGACCACTGGAGGCCCAGGGCCTTCGCGTCCTGCTGCTGACCGGCCGCGACAAGGGCGGGGTGCGGGCCGAGAAGCTGATGGCGCTGATGGACGGCACGGCCCAGGTGGCGGTCGGCACCCATGCGCTGTTCCAGGACGAGGTGAGGTTCCGCGACCTCGGCCTCACCATCATCGACGAGCAGCACCGCTTCGGCGTCAACGAGCGCAAGCGGCTGCAGGCCAAGGGGGAGCGGGCCCATCTGCTGGCCATGTCGGCCACCCCGATCCCGCGCACCCTGGAGCTGACGGTGTTCGGCGATCTGGACGTCAGCCGCATCGACGAGAAGCCGCCGGGCCGCACGCCGGTCGCCACCCGCGCCGTCCCCTCGCCGCGCATGGACGAGATCGTCGCGCGGCTGAAGCAGGCGGTGGAGGACGGGGCCCAGGCCTTCTGGATCTGCCCGATGGTCAGCGAGAGCGACTTCGCCGACCTCGCCGCCGCCGAGAAGCGGGCCGAGGCGCTACGCAAGGTGATGGGCGCCCAGATCGGGCTGGTCCACGGCCAGATGCCGCCGGCCGAGAAGGACGCGGTGATGGCCGAGTTCGCCGACGGCCGACTGCCGGTGCTGGTGGCGACCACGGTGGTCGAGGTCGGGGTCAATGTGCCCAACGCCACCATCATGGTCATCGAACAGGCCGAGCGCTTCGGCCTGGCCCAGTTACACCAGCTACGCGGCCGGGTCGGGCGCGGCCGGCGGGAGAGCGCCTGCGTGCTGCTCTACGATCCGCCGCTGTCGGACGTCGCCCAGCAGCGGCTCGACATCCTGCGCCGCACAGACGACGGCTTCGTCATCGCCGAGAAGGACCTGGAGCTGCGCGGCGGCGGCGATCCGCTGGGACTCAGGCAAAGTGGTTTCCCGGCCTACCGGCTGGCCGACCCGGCTGCGCATCGCAGCCTGATCGCCGCGGCCGCCGATGACGCCCGGCTGATCCTGGCGCGGGACCCACAGCTGACCTCGCCGCGGGGCCAGGCGGTGCGGGTGCTGCAGGAACTGTTCGACTGGAAGGCGTCGGGTTTGACTGACGCCGGGTGAAGGGTCCCAATCGCGAGTCATGAGCGATCTAGAAACAGCCTTGAACGCCATCGCCCCTCAGCTGGGCGGCCAGTCGGTCACCGGCCTGCGCCGGCTGTCCGGTGGAGCCAGCCAGGAGACCTGGGCCTTCGCGCTCGACACAGGCCGCCCCCTGATCCTGCGCCGCAAGCCGGCGGGCGCGGGCTCGCCGACTGGCAACGCCAATCCGCTGGCCACCGAGGCGGCCCTGATCCGCGCCGCCACCCTGCAGGGCGCGGCCGTCCCGGAGGTGCTCTACGTCAGCGACCCGGGCAGCGACATCGGCGAGGCCTATGTGATGTCCGCCGTCGAGGGTGAGACCCTCGGCAAGCGCATCGCCCAGGGGGAGGCCTTCGCCGCCATCCGCCCAAAGCTGGCCTTCCAGTGTGGCGAGGCGCTGGCGAAGATCCACGCCATCCCGCTCGAGGGCCTGCCGGAGCTGGCCCGCTCGGGCGCGCTGGACGAGCTGGAAAAGTACGAAACCGTCTACCGCAATCTGGGCGCCCGGCGTCCGATCCTGGAAGCCGCCTTCCGGTACCTGAAGGACCGTGCGCCGGCTCTTGAACGGCCCGTGATGCTGCATGGCGACTTCCGGAACGGGAACATCATGTTCGACCCGCACACCGGCGTGGCCGCCATCCTGGACTGGGAGCTGGTCCATATCGGCGATCCGGCCGAGGACATGGGCTGGCTCTGCACCGCCTCCTGGCGGTTCGGCGGCGGCAAACCCGTCGGCGGCTTCGGCGACTACGCCGATCTGTTGGCCGGCTACGAGGCGGCCGGCGGAACGCCCATCCCGCTGGAGCGGGTGCTCTACTGGCAGATGCTGGGCTCCCTGAAATGGGGCGTCATGTGCGAGGGGATGTACGCCTCCTTCGCCAACGGCGCCGACCCCTCGGTCGAGCGGGCCATGATCGGCCGCCGGACCTCCGAGTGCGAGATCGACCTGATGGCGTTGCTGGAGCAGGCTGCATGATCACCCACCCCACCGCCCCCGAACTGATCGACTCGGTGATCCGCTTCATCGAGGAGCGCGCCGCGCCGCAGCTGAAGGACCGCGACGCCTTCCTCTGCCGCGTCGCCGTCAACGCCCTGGCGGCCGTCCGCCGGGAGATCGAACAGGGCCCGTCCGCCGAGGACCTGGCGGTGGAGCGGCTGAAGGCCATCCTTGGCCGCGACGGCGATTTCGCCACGCTGAACGACGCTCTCTGCCTCGGCATCCAGGACGGTTCGATCGACCCTTTTGATCCGCCGGTGCTCGCCCACATGAAGGCCAGCATCATCGATCAGGTCCGCATCGACCAGCCCAACTACGCCGGCCTCAGGACGCTGGCGGGCTGAATTGCGACCCGGGCGGGGACTCCCACAGGACTTCGCCGCCGGGCAAGACCCGCAGAAGGATGAGCGTTGGATCGTTCTTGCAGGTCAGGAGCGACCCGCGACCAGTCCACGCCTCAGTCGATCCGGTTGATCGGCGAGCCCCGGACCGTGATCGAGGTCTCAATGGGCGGCGCTGGCCGCGGGTAGGCGTCGCGGCCGACCAGGGCAGAGACCCTGGCCTGGGCGTCCACCTCGAGGTCCAGATAAAACAGGTTGTAGGGCGGAACCTTCAGGCGGTCGGCCCAGCGCCGCGCCGGCTTGAACACCCGCGAGCGCGGCTTGCTCACCTCGAGGACGCCGCCGACGCAGCGGGCCCCGACCTGCCGCTGCAGGAAGGCCGGCCGCTCGTTCCACCCGAAGCCTGTGGCGACTGCCGCCCCGAGGTTGGCGCTGTCCGTCGCCGGCGCGTCGCTGCGCGCCCCCAGCAGCGGATTGACGCAGAGCGCCGCTCGATCGCCCAGGTCCACCAGCCGCCCACGGCTGTTCCAGACCAGGGATCTGTCCAGCACCTCACGGGCGCTGCGCTCGCGCGGCGTGGCCCAGGCGACGACGCAGCCGGCCTCGGCCCGCATGCTGCAGGCAGGAACCGCGCTACCCGGGCCGAACGCATCGGCGGGAACGATGGTCTCGATCAGATAGACCCCGGCCAGCCGCGCGCGCAGCCCGGCGTCCGGTGCGATCTCCTCGCGGACCAGACGATCCGCCAGCAGGCCACCCTGCTCGATGCCGACGACGACCAAAGGACGCCCTGTGTCATGGGTCCGGCGCCAGACGCGGAAGGCCGCCAGAACGTCGGTGTAGGCAAAGACGCGGGCGCTGCGCGCATCCTCGCGAAGCGTCAGATGTGAGTAGAGGCTGGCCTGGCGATAGTGCGGCGCGAAGACGCGCCCCACCCGCGCGAACGGCCCGGCGTAGTTTGGCAGCATCGCCCGGCGAGTCAGTCGCCAGGCGTCCTCGTCCCGCCAGGGAGAGTTCCAGTGATCGCCGCCGTTGTAGGTGGTCGGGCCGATGAAGAAGACGTCGGCCGGCAAGGCCGGCGCGGCTGCCGCGTCCGGATAGAGCGCCCAGGCCCGGGCCTCGGCATAGTCAGCCGCGCCCGGCGGCCTGTAGGTCTGGAACGGAACACGCGGGTCCAGCGTGGTGCGGATGATCTCGACCCGCATGAGCCACGCCGCGGCAAGCAAAAGGGCGACGGTGATAACCGCCCCCAGGAAGACCCAGCGCTTGAAGCCCTTCAAACCCCACATGCGACGAGGATTACACGACGTCGCAATGCCCGTCTGCACCCTGTCGCGCCGCCCGTCAGCGGTAGGGATCCGCAGCGCCCAGATACTTCTGGACGTACTCGGTGACGCCATCCTCGAGCGGGGTCATCTGGCCCGGGTACCCGGCCTCGCGCAGACGGTCCATGCGGGCTTCGGTGAAGTACTGGTACTTGTCACGGATAGCCGGCGGCATAGGGGTGTAGTCGATGTCCGGGGTGCGGCCGGCCGCCCTGAAGACCGTCTCGGCGAGGTCCTTGAACGACCGCGCCTTGCCCGAACCGAGGTTGTAGACGCCGTTCACCGTCTCGGTCTTGTGCAGCCAGTCCACGACGTCGGCGACATCCCGCACATAGACGAAGTCCCGCAGCTGACCGCCATCGGCGTAGTCCGGGTTGTGCGACTTGAAGAGCTGCACCTGCTGACCGGCCTTTACCTTGGGCCAGATCTGCGAGGCGACCGACTTCATCGACGCCTTGTGCTCCTCGTTCGGCCCGTAGACGTTGAAGAACTTCAGGCCCGTCCACTGCGGCGGGGCGTAGTCGCGGGCGGCCTGCCGGGCGGCGAAGACATCGAACAGGGCCTTGGACCAGCCGTAGGTGTTCAGCGGCCGCAGGGCCTTGAGGCTGTCGACGTCGTCCTTGTCATCGAAGCCCTGCGAGCCGTCGCCGTAGGTGGCTGCCGAGGAGGCGTAGATGAAGCGCCGCTGGCGATCGGTGCACCAGCGATAGAGATCGCGTGACAGGCAGAAGTTGGTCTGGACGATCTTGTCCGCGTCGGGCTCGGTGGTGGAGCTGATGGCGCCCATGTGGATCACCATCTGCACGTCCTGCCAGCGCTTCTCCAGCCATTCGAACATCTGCTCGGGGGGCACGAAGTCGCCGATCGGGTGTTTGGCCAGGTTCTTCCACTTGCCCAGTTCGGCCGTCTCCAGCCAGTCGCAGACGACCAGGTCCAGTGTCGGATCCTCGGCGAGCTTGGCCACAATGTTGGAGCCGATAAAGCCGGCCCCGCCGGTGACGAAAACAATGCGGCGGGTCATGGGAACTCAGGCCTTCTCGGTGATGCGGGCGATGGCGGCGGAGGTCGAGTAGCCCTCGACGATGGGGGCGAGCTTCACCTCGCCGCCCCAGGACTGGACCAGCTCATGGCCCACCACGCCCTCGACGGTGTAGTCGGCGCCCTTGACCAGCACGTCGGGCCGGGCGGCCTTGATCAGCTCCAGAGGCGTGTCCTCGTCGAACGGCGCGACGAGGTCGACATGGGCGAGACCGGCCAGCACCAGGGCGCGGGACTCCAGATCGTTCACCGGCCGGCCGTCGCCCTTCAGCGCGCGCACCGAGCGGTCGCTGTTGACCCCGACGATCAAACGGTCGCACCAGGCCCTGGACTGCGCCAGATAGGCGACGTGGCCCTTGTGCAGGATGTCAAAGCAGCCGTTGGTGAAGCCGACCCTGAGCCCGGCCTCTCGCCAGGCCTGGGCCTTGGCGGCGACCTGGGCGGGCGTGGCCAGCTTGGCCTCGGCCGGCGCCATGTGAGCGGCGATCTCGGCCTCGATCAGCTCCGAGGGAAGCACCACGGCCGTCCCGGTCTTGCCAACCGCCACGCCCGAAGCCAGCAGCGCGAAGGTCACGGCCTCCCGCGGCGAGGCCCTGGCCGCCAGCGCAAGGCCGAGCGCCGCCAGCGCCGTATCGCCGGCACCGGACACGTCGAAGACCTCGCGCGGCCGCCCGGGGAAATGGATCACGGCCTCGCCGCGGACGGCCAGGCTCATGCCCTTGGCCGCCCGGGTGACCAGGACGGCCCTGGCCCGCGACAGGTCGAGCGCCCGGGCCAGCGCGGCCTCGACCTGCTCGTCGGTCTCGGTGGGTAGCTCGGTGGCGGCAGCCAGCTCGGCGGCGTTCGGTTTTACGATGTCGGCCGCGCCGTAGCGGGCGAAGTTGCGGGCCTTGGAGTCGACGATGAGCACTGCGCCTGACGCCTTTGCAGCCGCGAGGCAGGCCTCGATCACAGGCTGGGTCACCGCCCCCTTGCCGTAGTCGGACAGCAGGATGGCGCCGGCGTCGGCGGTGGCGTGCCGCACGGCGTTCAGCAACCTGGCCTCGGCCTCCTTGCCGGCCGGCCGGGCATCCTCGGCGTCGACGCGGAGCAGCTGCTGACCAGCCGCGACATAACGGGTCTTGACGGTGGTGGGGCGACCGCGCTCGGCGACCAGATGGCCCTCCATCCGGTCGTCAGCGCCGATCATGCCCAGCGCCTCGTTTGCGGCGGCGTCGTCGCCGATCACCCCGGCCAGCGCCGCCGTCCCGCCCAGCGAGGCGACATTGCGCGCGACGTTGCCGGCCCCGCCAAGCATGGCGATCTCGCGCGTCCGCGCCAGCACAGGGATCGGGGCCTCCGGAGAGGTGCGCGTCACCTCGCCGTAGACGAAACGGTCGAGCATGACATCACCCACGCAGGCCACGCGGGCGCCCGCGACGGAGCTCAGCAGGGACTGGAGCGAAGCAAGATCCATGACACGCAGGGTGTGGGCTTTGACGTGGGGGCGGTCAAGCGGGCGATGCCGCCAGGATGACCTCGAACTCTTCCCCGTTCACAATGGCGACGAGCGGGCCGCAGGCGATCGCCAGCCTGGCGATGAAGGGCCGGATGACCGCTTCGTGGCCCTTTTCGAAGCAGGGCTGAACCGCGAGGTGATCGCCGGCAAAGTCGGAGACCTGGAGCAAAGCCCAATGCGTCTCGTCGCGATAGAGCGTGGCCGAGAAGGGGCCGCCGGGACCATTGTCGGCCGCCTCGATCTCGAAGCCGGACATCGCCGCGAGGGTTGCCTTCAACTCCGCCCCGGTCGGCCATCTTGAGGGCGCATCGGGATAGTCGATGCCCATGTCGTCGAGAACCGGCCGGATCTCGTCGTCGAGCGGCCAGATCGTCCAGGAAACACCCACGTCGTCGCCTCCATAAGCCCGACGGCCTCTTTTTGATGATCCGGCCAGCCGACGCCAGCGTAGAGGTCTCGTGATCGCACCATCGCTTACTCCAGTCATCGTCTGGTTCCGGCAGGACCTGCGCCTGACGGACAACCCTGCCCTGGCCGCAGTGGTTGAGTCCGGGCGGCCGATCATTCCCCTCTACGTGCTGGACGAGACCGGCGCGCCCCTCGGCGGCGCCAGCCTCTGGTGGCTGGACAAGTCCCTGGCCTCGCTCGACGCCTCCCTGCGGGCGCTGGGCTCGCGCCTGATCCTGCGGCGCGGCGACCCTGCCCACCATATCGGCGAGATCGTCGCCACGACGGGCGCCGAAGCAGTGGTCTGGAACCGGCTGTACGACAAGCAGTCGGTGACCCGGGACAGCGCGCTGAAGTCCGACCTGCGCGCCGACGGGATCGAGGCTCAGTCCTTCGATGGCGGCCTGCTGGTCGAGCCCTGGACGGTGAAATCCGGCTCGGGCGAGCCCTACAAGGTGTTCACGCCGTTCTGGCGCGCCGCGCGCGGCGTTCTCGTCGACAGGCCCGTCTTCCCGTCGCCGGGCGATCTGGTCACACCGGCCACCTGGCCCGAAGGCGAGGCGCTCGCCGACTGGGGGCTCCAGCCGACGAGCCCGGACTGGTCGACGGGCTTCAGTTTGTGGCGTCCCGGCGAGGACGGCGCATCGGCCCTGCTGGCCAGCTTCCTGGGCGGTCCTGTGAAGGCCTATGCCGACGAGCGGAACCTGCCGGGCGTGGAGGGCACGTCGCGCCTGTCGCCGCACATCCACTTCGGCGAGATCGGCCCGCGCCAGGTCTGGCGCGCCGTCATCGCCGCCATGGAGGCCGGTCACGCCCCCGCCGATCAGGCCGCCAAGTTCCTGGCCGAGCTCGGCTGGCGTGAGTTCAACCACCACCTGCTGTTCCACTGGCCGGACCTTCCGACGGCCAACTTCAAGGCTGATTTCGACCGGTTCGAATGGCGGCAGGACCCCGCCGCCCTGAAGGCCTGGCAGACCGGCAGGACGGGCTATCCGATCGTCGACGCGGGCATGCGGGAGCTGTGGACCACCGGCTTCATGCACAACCGGGTGCGGATGATCGTCGCCTCCTTCCTCATCAAGCACCTGATGATCGACTGGCGCGAGGGCGAGGCCTGGTTCCGCGATACGCTGGTCGATGCCGACATCGCCCAGAACGCCGCCAACTGGCAGTGGGTCGCCGGCTCCGGCGCTGACGCCTCGCCCTGGTTCCGGATATTCAACCCCATAACCCAGGGCGAGAAGTTCGACCCGGACGGCGTCTATGTCCGGCGCTGGTGCCCGGAGCTGGCGAAGCTGCCGAACGATGTCATCCACCAGCCCTGGACGGCGTCCGAGGGCCGACTGATCGCCGCTGGCGTCACGCTCGGTCGGACCTACCCTCGCCCCATCGTCGACCACGCCGCCGCCCGCGTCCGGGCGCTGGACGCCTATGCCGCCGTCAAGGCCGCCTGAGGAACGCCGTCATGAGAACTGCCATCATCGGCGCCGGCGTGGCGGGACTGAGCGCAGCCTGGGCCCTGCGAAACCAGCGCGAAGTCGTCGTCTATGAGCAGGACGCCCGGCTGGGCGGCCACGCCAACACCGTCACCATCGACTATGACGGCGCCGCCATCGCTGTAGACACCGGCTTCATCGTCTACAACGCCGAGAACTACCCCAACCTCTGCGGTCTGTTCGACGCCCTCGACGTCGAGACCCGCTCCACGGACATGAGCTTCGCCTGCGCCGGCGGCGGGGTTGAATGGTCATCCAGCTTCCCGCGCGGTGTCTTCGCCCAGAAGCGCAACCTGCTGCGGCCGGACTTTCTGGGCATGCTGGCCGACATCGGCCGGTTCAACGCCCTGGCGCGGTCCGAGCTGCTGCGCCCGGACATGGACGACCTGACGCTCGGCGCATGGCTCAAGCTCCGCCGCTTCAGCAACGGCTTCCGGGACCGTTACCTGCTGCCGATGGGCGCGGCCATCTGGTCGACGACAGAAGCCGGGATCGGCGAGTTCCCGGCCCGCAGCTTCCTGCGCTTCCTGTCCAACCACAGCCTGCTGCAGTTCCGCCCCTCGCTCTGGCGGACGGTGGTTGGCGGCAGCCAGTCCTACGTCCGCAAGCTGGAGCAGGCCCTCGCCGGATCGATCCGCGCCGGGTCGCCGGTTGTGTCGATCCGCCGTCAGGCCGGCGGTGTTCTGGTCCGCGACGCCTCGGGTCACGAGGAGGCCTTCGACGACGTCATCATGGCCTGCCACTCCGACCAGGCTCGTCAGCTGCTTGGCGAGGACGCCGACGGCGAGGAGGCGGCGCTGCTGGAGGCCATCCGCTATGCACCCAACCGCGCCACCCTGCACCGCGACCAGCGCCTGATGCCCCGCCGTCCGCAGGCCTGGGGCAGCTGGAACTACATCGACCATTCCGATGGAAATACGGGGCCTTACGTCACATACTGGATGAACAATCTTCAGGGGATCGACGTGAGCCGGCCGCTGTTCGTCAGCCTGAACGGGCCCGAGCCCGACCCCGACCTGACCTTCGGCGCCTTTGACTACGCCCATCCCCAGTTCGACACCGCCGCCCTCGCCTCCCAGCGCCGGTTCGGCGGTATCCAGGGACGCGGCGGCGTCTGGTACGCCGGCGCCTGGCTCGGCTACGGATTCCACGAGGATGGCGTCACATCGGGCCTGAAGGCGGCTCTGGCGCTGGGCGGCAAGGTCCCGTGGGACTTCGTCGACCATCGCGTCGCCGCCATTGGTCCGACCGCCCCGATGCGCGAGGCGGCATGACCGCCTGGCTCTACGAAGGGCAGACGACCCATCGGCGGGTGGGGGCGGTGACCCACGGCTTCCGCTATGGGCTTTTCCAGATCCTGCTCGACGTCGACCGTATCAGCGACGACCTGCGCGGCCTGCGCATGATACGCCGCGGCCGCTTCGGCCTGTTCAGCTACCACGACCGCGACCACGGCTGGCGGGACGACCGGCCGCTCCGTCCCTGGGTGATGGATCGCCTCGCCCGGTCGGGCGTCGCCGCCACCGCGCACCAAATCCGCCTGCTGGCCATGCCCAGGGTGCTCGGCTTCGTCTTCAACCCGATTTCGCTGATCTACGTCGAGGACGCAGCCGGCGATCTCGAGGCGGTGATCTACGAGGTCAACTCCACCTTCGGTCAGACGCATGCCTATGTCGCGCCGGCGAACGGCCGTGGCGTTCAGCGTCAGCAGGCTGACAAGCGCCTGTTCGTCTCGCCCTTCTACGGCCTCGACGGGGCGTACCGGTTTGACGTCACGCCGCCCGGCGAGACCCTGGACCTGGCGATCGTCAAGACGGACGCGGAGGGCGCGGCGGAGTTCACGGCCACCCTCAGCGCAGAGCGGAAGCCGTTGACAGATGCCCGTATGCTACGGCTTTTCCTCGGCTTTCCGCTCATGACCCTGCAGGTGCTCGCCGGCATCCATTGGCAGGCGCTTCGCCTGTTCATGAAGGGCGTTCGCCTTGTCCCCCGCCCGGACGGCCCCGACATCGGGACGAGCGCCGCGACGCTGGATCCTCGCCCCGCACGAAAAAACGATGCTAGCTTCCGCCGAAAGGAAGGGAGCGCCGATGACGACCACGGACATGACCCCCGCCTCCAGAGATCCCGGCCGGGACGTACCGGCCTTGCGTAACGCCCCGCCGATCTTTCGCACCGTTGTCAGGATCTGCGCGGAAAGCTGGCGTTACGGCTCCATCGTCTGGGTGCTGCCCGACGGCGAGCAGGTGCGCTGCACCGGGACCGAGCCCGGGCCGGACATCCGGATCGAGGTCAAGGACTACCGCTTCCTGCGCCGGTGCCTGACCGCGGGGGCCATCGGCTTCGCCGAGGGCTATATGGCCGACGAATGGGACACGCCGGATCTGGCGCACCTGCTCGGCGGGTTCGCGATGAACTTCGATCGGCTGAACGTCCTGGTCGAGGGCAACCCGATCGTGCGGGCGGTCAACTTCGTGATGCATATGCTGCACCGGAACGACCGCAAGGGCAGCCGCCGGAACATCCACGCCCACTACGATCTGGGGAATGCCTTCTATTCGAAGTGGCTCGACCGGACGATGACCTACAGCGCCGCCGTCTACGACAGGCCCGGCCAGCCGCTCGACCAGGCCCAGCACCAGAAGTACGCCGCCCTGGCCCGGTCGATGGACCTGAAGCCCGGCCAGAGCGTGCTCGAGATCGGCTGCGGCTGGGGCGGCTTCGCCGAGTTCGCGGCCCGCGAAGTCGGGGCGAGGGTCACCGGCATCACCATCAGCCAGGAACAGTACGACTTCGCAAGGAAACGGCTTTTCGAACAGGGGCTTGCGGAGAAAACTGAAATCCGTCTGATCGACTATCGCGACGTCGAGGGCCAGTTCGACCGGGTCGCCTCCATCGAGATGTTCGAGGCGGTCGGCGAGGCCTACTGGCCCACCTACTTCAACAAGGTCAACGACGTCCTGTCGCCGGGCGGCCGCGCGGGACTGCAGATCATCACCATCCGCGACGAGTTGTTCGGCGTCTATCGCCGTCAGGCCGACTTCATCCAGAAGTACATCTTCCCGGGCGGCATGCTGCCCAGCGAGACCCGGCTGAAGCAGGAGATCGACCGCGCGGGCCTCGACTGGCAGTCGGTCATGCGTTTCGGCCAGGACTATGCCGACACCCTGGCCGAATGGATGGTTCGCTTCGACGCCGCCTGGGACGACATCGGCAAGCTGGGGTTCGACGAGCGCTTCCGTCGCATGTGGCGCTACTACCTGGCCTACTGCGAGGCCGGCTTCCGCACCGAACGGACGGACGTGATCCAGCTGAGCCTGGGGAAGGCCTGATCAGCCGGCCGGCCGCACCGCCCCCATCCGCTCCCGCACCGCCTCCGCCGACGCCTGTATCGCCGCCCGCTCCGCGTCGCCGAACCGCGCTAGATTGCGGTAGGGCATCGCCATCCGCGCGTTGCCCGACAGCCGCGCCTCGTTGCCGATCAGGAAATCCCAGTAGAGGGCGTTGAACGGGCAGGCGCCCTCCCCCGTCCGCGCCGCCGGGTCGTAGCGGCAACCGCCGCAGTGGTCGCTCATCCGCTTGATGTAGGCGCCGCTGGCCGCATAGGGCTTTGACCCGACGATGCCGCCGTCGGCGAAGGTGGCCATGCCGCGGGTGTTGGGCATCTCGACCCATTCGTAGGCGTCGGCGAAGACGGTCATGTACCAGTCGTCGACCGCATCCGGATGCACGCCGAGCAGCATCATCAGATTGCCGGTGACCATCAGCCGCTGGATGTGGTGGGCATAGGCGTGGTCGCGGGCAGCGACTACCGTCTCGCGAACGCAGACCATATCCGTCTCGCCGCTCCAGAACAGCCCGGGCAGCGCCCGGTCGGCCTCCAGCGCGTTGCGGCGGCCGTACTCCGGCATCTTCAGCCAGTAGACGCCGCGCACGAACTCCCGCCAGCCGAGGATCTGCCGCACGAAGCCCTCGACGGCGTTCAGCGGCGCCCGACCGGCCCGCCATTCAGCCTCCGCGCGCCGGCAAACCTCAAGCGGGTCGAGAAGGCCCAGGTTGATCGAGGTCGAGACCAGGCTGTGCCAGAGGAACGGTTCGCCCGTGGCCATGGCGTCCTGCCAGTCGCCGAACAGCGGCAGGGCGTCGCGCAGGAAATGGTCCAGGGCCTCCTGGGCCTGCGCCGCCGTGGTCGGCCAGCCGAAGGCCTCCAGGTCTCCGAAGTGATCGGGGAACAGTCGCTCGACGTCGGCGATGGCTTCGCGCGCCACGGCGTCCGGCGCGAACCGCTGGCGGCGCGGCGCCCGCAGACCGGGCGGCAGGCGCTTGCGGTTCTCGGCGTCGAAGTTCCAGCGACCGTCTGCGGGCTGGTCGCCATCCATCAACAGGCCGGTGCTGCGGCGCATCTCGCGATAGAACCACTCCATCCGCAGTTCCTTGCGGTCGCGCGCCCAGGCCTCGAAGTCGGCGTGGCTGCAGAGGAAGCGGCTGTCCCCCCGGATCTCGACCGGGACCGCGCAGCCCTCGGCGAACGCGTGCAGCGCACTCCGCAGCCGCCATTCGCCGCATTCGGTGAGGATGACCCGGCCGAACGATCCCGCCTCCGCCAACGCCCGCCCCAGCTCGCCGGTGATTGCGCCGGTGGAGGCGAGATCATCGATCCGGACGTAGCGCAGGCGCAGGCCTTGCGCCTCCAGCCCGGCCGCGAACGCGCGCATGGCCGCAAAGGTCAGGGCGATTTTCTGTTTGTGGTGCAGCACATAGGTCGCCTCCTCCCGCACCTCGGCCATCAGGATGAGGTCGGCGGGCGTCGCACCGGCCAGCGAGGCGAGGTTCAGCGACAGCTGGTCACCCAGTACGAGGCGCAGGGACGGGGCGGACTGGGACACACGGACGCTTTCAGATATTCTGGGGTTGCGATCCGGGTACGGCTCACGATGTTGACCGGATCAACACAGCCCGGCCTACGGGCGCTCCGGATGCCTTCATGCCCTATGCCGCCAGCGTTCTCGACCTGATCGGGAACACCCCCCTGATCCGCCTCAAGGCCGCCAGCGAGGCGACAGGCTGCGAGATTCTGGGCAAGGCCGAGTTTCTCAATCCCGGTCAGTCGGTGAAGGATCGCGCCGCGTTGTGGATTATCCGCGACGCCGAGGCGAAGGGCCTGCTGCGACCCGGCGGACGGATTGTCGAGGGCACGGCGGGCAACACCGGGATCGGCCTGGCCATGGTCGCCTCGGCGCTCGGCTACAGGACCACCATCGTCATCCCGCGCACCCAGAGCCAGGAGAAGAAGGACGCCATCCGCCTGGCCGGGGCCGACCTGGTCGAGGTGGACGCCGTCCCCTATTCGAACCCCGACAACTACGTCCGCTACTCCGGTCGCCTCGCCGAGGAACTGGCGCGGACCGACCCGAATGGCGCGATCTGGGCCAACCAGTTCGACAACGTCGCCAACCGCCGGGCGCACGAGGAAACCACCGGTCCGGAGATCTGGGCGCAGACCGGCGGCAAGATCGACGGCTTCATCTGCGCGGTCGGCTCTGGCGGGACGCTGGCGGGCGTGGCCGCGGCGCTGCGGGCCCGCAAGCCCGACGTCAGGATCGGCCTGGCAGACCCCTACGGCGCGTCCCTGTACCACTACTACGCCCATGGCGAGCTGAAGGCGGAAGGCTCGTCGATCAGCGAGGGCATCGGCCAGGGACGCATCACCGCCAACCTCGAAGGCCTGGTCGTCGACCATCCTTTCCGCATTTCCGACGAGGAGATGCTCGCCACGGTGTTCGCCCTCGCCCAGGACGAGGGTCTGGTGATGGGCGGGTCGTCAGGCGTGAACATCGCCGGCGCGGTCAGGCTGGCGCGCGCGATGGGGCCGGGCCATACGATAGTGACCATTTTGTGCGACTACGGTTCGCGCTATCAGTCGAAGATCTTCAATCCGGCGTTCCTCAAGGAGCGCGGCCTGCCCGTACCCGGGTGGCTTTAGGGGGACCCAACGCATGGCCGATCCGCTCGTCTCCACCGCCTGGCTGGCTGACCACCTGGGCGCTCCGGACGTACGGCTGATCGACGCCAGCTGGTACTTCCCGCACGAGGGCAAGGACCCGCTGGAGCAGTTCAGGCTGGCCCACATCCCGGGCGCGGTCTTCTTCGACATCGACGAGATCGCCGATGACGCCTCGGGCCTGCCGCACATGCTGCCCAGCCCGGTGAAGTTCGCCTCGCGGGTTCGCAAGCTCGGCCTGGGCGACGGCTCGCGCATGGTGGTCTACGACCAGCTGGGGCTGCGCTCGGCGGCCCGCGTCTGGTGGACCTTCCGCGCCATGGGCCACGAGGACGTGGTGGTGCTCGACGGCGGCCTGCCCAAATGGATAGCCGAAGGTCGGCCGATCGCCGACGGACCGCCGCAACCGCGCGAGCGCCACTTCACCGTCCGCTACAGCAACGACCTGGTGCGCGACATCGGCCAGGTGAAGCGCGCCCTGGCTTCGGGCAAGGAGCAACTGGTCGACGCCCGCCCCGCCGGCCGCTTCACCGGCGAGGCGCCCGAGCCGCGCGAGGGCCTGCGCGGCGGTCACATGCCGGGGGCGTTCAGCGTCCCGGCCTCGGAAATCCTGTCCCCCGACGGTACCGTGAAAAGTGCGAAGCAACTCAAGGTAATATTTGAGAAATCCGGCGTTGATCTCAACCGTCCGATCATCACCACCTGCGGCTCGGGCATCACCGCCGCCATGTTGTCGCTGGCCCTCGCCCGCATCGGCAAGGACCGTGTACCGGTCTATGACGGGTCCTGGACCGAGTGGGGCGGCCGGCAGGACACCGATGTGGTCACGGGGGCGGCCTGATCGCCGTTTAGGGCCATGGATGAGGAAAGCCGCCTGATCCGCGCCGGCGCCGGACGCAAGCCGACGGCGAAGACGGTCGCGCCGGCGATCCAGCGCGGCTCCACCGTGCTGCTGCCCGACGCCAAGGCTCTCTACGACGGCACGTTCGGATACGGACGGTCCGGCCTGAACGCCCAGCACGCCCTCTGCGAGGCGCTGTGCGAGCTGGAGGACGCCCGCGAGGTCCAGCTGTTCCCGTCTGGCCTGGCGGCCGTCACCGCCGCCCTGATGGCTGTCCTGAAGGCCGGGGACCACATCCTCGTGGTCGACACCGTCTACAAGCCGGTTCGGCAGTTCTGCGATGCGGTCCTGACGCGCTTCGGGGTCGGCGTGGAGTACTATGACGCCCGGCTCGACGCTGATGGGCTGCTGGCCCTGGCGACGCCGGCCACGCGGCTGATCCTGCTCGAGTCGCCCGGCTCGCTGACATTCGAGATGCAGGACGTCCCGGCCATCGCCGCCGCCGCCCGTACACGCGGCATCCTGACCCTGATCGACAACACCTGGGGCGCGGGCCTGCTGTTCAAGCCGCTGGCCCATGGGGTCGACCTCAGCGTCCAGGCCCTCACCAAATACGTCTGCGGCCACTCCGACGTCTTCATGGGCTCGGTGGCGGTCTCCGACCGGATGCTGGCGCGGGCGATGGAGGACGCGGTCCACGAGCACGGCTGGGCGGTGACCGGCGACGACGCCTACCAGGCCCTGCGAGGCCTGCGCACCCTGGCGGTGCGGATGGCCCGGCACGGCGAGAACGGCCTGACGGTCGCGCGCTGGCTGCAGACGCAGCCGCAGGTGCTTCGCGTCATCCACCCCGCCCTGCCCGGCGACGCCGGCCACGCCCTCTGGAGGCGGGACTACAGCGGCGCCTGCGGCCTGTTCGCCGTCGTGCTGCGCGCGGGGCCGGACAGGGCCGTGGAGGCCTTCCTCAACGCCCTGACGCTCTTCGGCCTCGGCTTCTCCTGGGGCGGCTTCGAGAGCCTGGCCATCAACGGGGACCCGCAATTCAAGCGCCGCAGGATCCCCGTCGACTACGGCGGTCCCGTGATCCGTCTGCATGTGGGGCTGGAGTCGCCTGCCGACCTGGTCGCGGATCTGGCCGGGGCGCTGTCTGCTTACGAGGCGGCGCAGTAGCCCCGCCATCGTCATGGCCCGACGGGTTCGGCCCAGCCATGCGCGATGACCCGGCAGATCCGATGCGGATTGCCACCGCCCCGCCTGACCCAACTCTGTTCATGGGCGGCCGGAACGAGTCGGGCCATGACGTCAGCAGGGAAGTGTGGGCGCGAAGGCTGGCGACCCCAGCAGGACTCGAACCTGCAACCGTCCGCTTAGAAGGCGGATGCTCTATCCGGTTGAGCTATGGGGTCCGCGTTCGCGGGTCTAGTGCGTCCAGGGTTGCTTGCGGCCGGCGGCGAAGTTGTCGGCGTAGGCCTTGATGATCTTCTTCGGCTCTTTCGGCTCGATCAGCTGGAAGGCGATGCCGTGGCGCTGGGCGTAGGCGACAGCCTCTTCCCGCGTCTCGAAGCTCAGTCGCACCTGACCGTTCATGTCGGTGGACTGGGTCCAGCCGGTCAGCGGGTCGACGCGCTTGGCCGCGGCCGGCTCGAACTCGAGCAGCCAGTCCCGGGTCTTGGCCTTGCCGGACTGCATGGCGGTCTTGGCCGGACGGTAGATGCGCGCGAGCATGCGGGGCCTCTTACGTTCAATGTCTTCCGTGGTCGGGGCGAGAGGATTCGAACCTCCGACCCTCTGGTCCCAAACCAGATGCGCTACCAGGCTGCGCCACACCCCGCGTCACGGAAGGTGCGTCTTTGCCACGCGTCGCCCTGCACCGCAATCAACGGCTTACTCCGCCGTCTTCCGCATCGGCTTGAACACGCCCGACCCGCGCAGGATGTCCTTCTCGCCGATGTAGATTCGGCCCTCGACGAAGACCAGGTCGCGGGTCTGGCGGGTGACCCGGCCCTCGCCGTAGACCCACTCGCCGGCCCGGGCCATCGAAAGGAAGTCCAGCGACAGGTGGATGGTCACCGACATGCCGCCGGTGACGCGGCCGACCGCGCCGGCCACGACGCCGTCGAAGAAGGTCGACAGCATACCGCCGTGAACGATGCCCATGCTGTTGCAGTGGCGCGGCAACACAAAGAAGGCGTGGACCAGCCCGCCCTCCTCCGTCCGCCTGTGGAACATCGGGCCGTTGTGCGTCGTGTAAGGCCCGCGACTGCTGGGAACGAACCCTTCCGGCGGGGCCGGAACCTCCGCAGCGCTCACTGGCCGAACATCCGGTGAAGGACGCGATCGCCGGGCTTTATGCCCAGTTCAGCGGCCTTGCCGCCGTAGATCTCGAGCACGCCGACGGCAGGCCCCTCGGACGGCAGCGCGGACTCGTCGAACGGCCGGGCGTTGGCCTGGATCGAGACGATGCGACCGTCGGCGCCGATATAGATGATGTCGAGCGGCATGTAGGTGTTGCGCATCCAGAAGGCCTGCGGTTTGGCCTGCGGGAAGATGAACAGCATGCCGTGCCCGTCCGGCATGGACGTGCGGAACATCAGGCCGTGCTGGCGCTCGGCGTCGTCGTCGGCGATCTCCACCCGATAGTCGAGGCGGCCCGTCGCGGTCTCGATAGACAGCGGCTCGGTGACGAAGTCCGGGGAGGTCGCGTGCGGCGCGTTGATGTCGACCTTGCCGGCCGGGGCCGCCGCGGCCGCACCCTCGCGCGCCGTGCAGGCTGTGGCGCCAAGGCTCGCCCCAAGCAGGACCGCCGCCAGGACCAGCGACCGGCGGGCGTTACGCATCATCGAGCTCAAGACTTTACTCCGGAACAGATCCCGGTCCCGTCAGGACGCCGAGATTTCGGCCACCACAAGACCCTTGGGCCCCTCGGCGAAGCGCACCATTACGCCGTCGCCGGGCTGCAGGTCGTCGAGGCCGCTGCGGCGCAGGGTCTCGATGTGGACGAAGATATCCCCCGGCTCGGCGTCGCGCACCACGAAACCGTAGCCCTTGGTGCGGTTGAACCATTTGACGGTGCAGTGTTCGAGCGGGCCGTCGGCCCGCGGCGGCCCGCGGCGCGCCGCCTCCTGGCGGGGCGGCGGGCTGAAACGGTCCCGGTCGCGCGAGAAGCCGCCGTGCCCATGGTCGTCGAAACGTCGCGGGGCGCGCTCGACCGGCTGCGGGGCCGAAGCCTCGTCGAGGTCCACGACCTCGGACACCTGCCAGCCCTTCGGCCGACGGACGACGTCACAGACGATCACCGCACCCTCGAGCGCCGACTCGCGCCCGACCGTGCGTAAGGAGGTGATGTGCAACAGGACGTCTTTCAGACCCGTCTTTGAAGGATCGTCAGGAACAATGAAGCCGTAGCCCTTGCCCGCGTCGAACCACTTCACCCGACCCGCGATGCGCACGGCTTCATCGTGCGCCTCCGGACTCTCGAAATCGAAACCAGACATTCGCCCCTCTGCCCCGTCCCAAGTCCTTTCTGGACGAGAACTTAAGTATAACACTGTTCTCGTCGGAGGAGAGGCGTCAAGCCGCGAGTTCGCCTGCAGGACGCACACGGCGGTCCTCCGCGACGATACGTCGCGGCACGGACAATTCAGGCTGCAAAGGGGAGAAGCCTCGCGATGGCACGCCCTAGGGGAGTCGAACCCCTCTTACCAGATTGAAAATCTGGGGTCCTAACCGATAGACGAAGGGCGCCCGGTCGCGAGGAAGCGGCTGTATATTCGCGACTCCCGGCAGGCGCAAGCCCCTCTGATACGAGTTCGGCGACCTTTTTCAGCCGGCCGCCATGCGAGGGTCGGCGGCGTCCTCGATCTCGAGTTCGACGCTCTCGCGTCCCTGCCAGTCGTCCGGCTTCAGGCGTCCCACGACATGCAGTCCGGCGCCGCCGGCCATGATCCGGTCCCCGAGATCGGTCTCGCCGGCGCGCCAGGCCACGGCCTTCAGCCGACCGCCCGAGGCGTCGGTCAGGGTGCAGCGGACGTGGCCGCCCTTGAGCATCATCGGGCGCTCCACCCGGGCCTCGGCGATCGCGAACACCGGCTCCGGATTGCCCGGCCCGAACGGCGCCAGACGCTGGAAGTCGCTCCACAGCCCGCGCGTCGCGCCGCCGGGGCTGACCAGGGCGTCGATCTCGACCGCGTCGGCCGCAGCGGCGTCGACCATCTCCTCGGCCAGCTGCGTGCAGAGGAAGGCCCGCAGCTCCGGGATGTCGGCCGGGCGAACGGTCAGGCCGGCGGCCATGGCGTGACCGCCGCCCGCCAGCAGCAGACCCTCGTCGAAAGCGGCCTGGACAGCTCGGCCCAGATTCACGCCGGGCTGCGAGCGGCCCGAGCCCTTGCCGGTGTCCGAGGGGCGGTCAATGCCGATCACGATGACCGGCTTGCGGTAGCGCTCGCGCAGCCGGGCGGCGGCGATGCCGACCACCCCGGGGTGCCAGCCATCCCCCGCCACCACAAGCACGGGGGCGTCCGGGTCCTGGTTGCTGTCGGTCTCGATGAAGCTGACGGCCTCGTCGATGACCTCCTTCTCGACCTCCTTGCGGGAGGCGTTGAGGGCGTCGAGTTCGGCGGCCAGGTCGGCGGCCTCGAGCGGGTCATCGGTCGACAGCAGCCGGGCCCCCAGGTCGGACCGACCGATCCGCCCGCCGGCGTTGATCCGCGGCCCCAGGATGAAGCCGGCGTGGAAGGCCGTCGCCGGCCCCTGCCCCTTGGCCACGTCGAGCAACGCCTTCAGACCCGGGTTGGCCCAGCCCGACATCACCTTCAGGCCCTGGGAGGCTATCGCGCGGTTGAAGCCTGTCAGGCTGGTCACGTCGCAGAAGGCGCCCATCGCCGCCAGATCCAGCCACTGCCGGATGTCCGGCTCGGTCCGACCCGCGAACAGCCCGCGCTTGCGGGCCTCTCGGTTCAGGGCGGCCAGCAGCACGAAGGTCACGCCGGCCGCGGCCAGATGGCCCTGGCCGGAGGTGTCGTCCGGCCGGTTGGGATTGACCAGGGCGGCGGCCGGCGGCGGCTCGCCGCGCATCAGGTGGTGGTCGACCACCACGACATCCAGGCCCATGTCCCGCGCCGCCACCAGGGCGTCGTGGGCCGCCGCGCCGCAGTCGACGGTGATTACGAGCTCGGCGCCCTGGTCCTTCAGCCTCCGGAAGGCGGCGGGGCTGGGGCCGTAGCCCTCCAGGATGCGGTCGGGGACGTAGATGGGCAGGTCGCGGCCCATGGCGCGAAACCAGCGGACCAGCTGGGCGGCGCTGGAGGCGCCGTCGACGTCATAGTCGGCGAACACGGCCAGTGGTCGCTCACGCTCGACGGCGTCGACCAGGATCGAGGCGGCCAGATCCATGTCCTGGAAGCTGGACGGATCCGGGAACTGGGCCTTGAGGGTCGGCGACAGGAAGTCGGCGGCGCCCTCCGGTCCAATGCCGCGCGAGGCCAGCGCCCGGGCCAGCGGCTCGGCGAGGTCGTGGCGCAGCTGATGGTCGCGGACGACGGCCTCGTCAGCCGGTCGCCGCCGCCAGGTCCGTCCCGTCAGGGAGCGCCGGACGCCGAGGAATCCGGCCTCGCCCGCGCCGTCGGCCATGGTCAGAGCGGACGCTTCATCCGCACTTCGCGCACCGTGCGGGTGGAGGAGTTCATGACCAGCGAGTGGGTGTGAACCGAATCACCGTGGAAGGTCACGCCCTCGAGCATCGCGCCGTCGGTCACACCGGTCATGGCGAAGATGGCGTCTGCCCGC
Source organism: Caulobacteraceae bacterium (assembly GCA_027487945.1). Taxonomy (GTDB): domain Bacteria; phylum Pseudomonadota; class Alphaproteobacteria; order Caulobacterales; family Caulobacteraceae; genus Caulobacter. The sequence goes on along the minus strand of JAIYCQ010000017.1, from coordinate 63,065 downwards.
ACGATGTCGTTCAGGCTGTACTTCCGGTCGAAGTCGGTGATGCCGACCCGCGCGGCGCGGGCCTTCTCATCGGCGTTGCGGAACACCAGACGGCCCTGGAACTGGCCGCCGACGCACTTCAGCGCCGCGCAGGCCAGCACCCCCTCGGGCGCGCCGCCCTGACCGATGTAGAGGTCGACGCCCGTATCGGGTTCAGCGGTATTGATCACGCCGGCCACGTCGCCGTCGGTGATCAGATAGACGCGAGCGCCCACCGACCGAAGGCTGGCGATGATCTCGGCGTGGCGCGGACGGTCCAGCACGCAAACGGTGATGGCGGTGACGTCCACGCCCTTGGCGTCGGCCATGGCCTGAGCGTTCTCGGCGGGCGTCTTGTCCAGATCGATAACGCCCTCCGGATAGCCGGGGCCACAGGCGATCTTGTCCATGTAGGTGTCGGGGGCGTTCAGCAGTGTGCCCTTGGGCGCCCAGGCCATCACGGCCAACGCATTGGCCATCGCCTTGGCGGTGAGGGTCGTGCCTTCGAGCGGGTCGAGCGCGATGTCGATGCCCGGGCCTTTGCCGGTGCCGACCTTCTCGCCGATGTAGAGCATGGGCGCTTCGTCACGCTCGCCTTCGCCGATGACGATCTCGCCGTCGATGGCCTGTTCGTTGAGGGCGGTGCGCATCGCATCGACGGCGGCCTGGTCGGCGGCCTTTTCGTCGCCGCGGCCCACCAGGCCCCAGGCGGCGATGGCGGCGGCTTCGGTCACGCGCACGGCGTCGAGCACGAGGCCACGGTCCAGCGTCTCGGAACTCATATGGTCTATATCTCCCGGCCCTCTTTCAGAGGGTCTCTAGCGCGGAATCGGAGGGGTCTCAGATGCGCGCGATGCGCAACAGCCGCGGTCGCTCTAGCACAGCCGGCAGCTTTTCGATGCGATTTATCGCGTCTGTGAGCACCGACTCGGCGATGGCGTGGGTCGTGAGCACGATCGGAACACCGCCTGCATCCTCGACCGGCTTCTGCAGGAAGCTGTCGATCGACACGCCGCATTCCGCGAGGGTCTCGGACACGGCGGCGATGACGCCGGCCTGATCCTTCACCAGCAGGCGCAGGTAGGCCTTGCCGACCCGGCGGGTGGGCGCGACGGCAACGAACGGCTTCAGGTCCCGGGCAGGGGCCTGGAACACCGGCCGGATGGCGGCGGTCATCACGTCGGCGATATCGGCGGCCACGGCGGCGGCCGTCGGGCCCGAGCCCGCGCCGGGCCCCTGGATGAAGATCCGCCCGATCCGTGCGCCTTCGATGAACAGCGCGTTGAGCGCACCGCGAGTCTCGGCCAGCGGATGGCCCTGCGGCACCAGCGAGGGATGGACGCGCACGGCAACGCCCTCGGCGCTGAGATCCGCCGAGGCGATCAGCCGGATGCGGTAGCCCAGGTCCCGCGCCATGCGGATGTCCAGCGCGTCGACGCCGGTGATCCCCTCGATCTCGGCCGCCGCGAAGTTGGGCGCGCAGCCGAAGGCCAGGGCGGCCAGGATCGTCACCTTGTGCGCCGCGTCGAAGCCGCCCACGTCCATGGTCGGGTCCGCCTCGGCGTAGCCCATCCGCTGCGCGTCGGCGAGCACGTCGGCGAAGGCCGAGCCCTTGGCCTCCATCTCGCTCAGGATGAAGTTGCAGGTGCCGTTCAGGATGCCGGCGACGCCCTTGACCTCGTCGCCGACCATGGCCTCGCGCAGCATCTTCACCGCCGGGGTGCCGCCCATCACAGCGGCCTCGAACAGCAGCGGGACCCCGGCCGCCTCGGCCAGCACCGCCAGCTCGGCCCCGTGTTCGGCGATCAGCGCCTTGTTGGCGGTGACCACCGGCTTGCCGGCCTTCAGCGCCGCCTCGACGGCCGCCTTGGCCGGACCATCGGACCCGCCGACCAGCTCGACGAAGATGTCCGTGTCCGGCGAGGTGGCGAGGGCGACAGGATCGTCGAACCAGGCGATGTCGGAGATGTCGATGCTGCGCGGTCGCGAACGCGAGCGGGCCGAGACGCCGGTCACGACCGCCCTGCCCCCGGCCGGCGCGAAGTCAGGCCGCTCGGACAGGAACTGCAGCAGTCCGCCGCCGACCGTTCCCAGGCCCGCGACCCCGATTTTCCAGACCTTCTGGCTCATTGCCCCGCCATGGTGTTGTGGGCCTTCGCGAGGATCGTCTCGGAATCGGCCAGAAACTTCTTCACGTTGCGGGCCGCCTGCCGGATGCGGTGCTCGTTCTCGACGAGGCCGATCCGGACGTAGCCCTCGCCGTACTCGCCAAAGCCGGTGCCGGGGGCCACGGCGACGCCGGCCTCCTCGACCAGCAGGCGGGAGAACAGCATCGAGCCGGCGTCCTTGTACTGCTCCGGCAGCTTGGCCCAGGCGAACATCGAGGCCGGCGGCGCGGGGATATCCCAGCCGGCGCGCTTCATCGAGTCGACCAGGGTGTCGCGGCGGCCCTTGTAGATGGCGCGGATGTCATCGACGCAGTCCTGCGGACCGTTCAGCGCCGCGGCCGCGGCGACCTGGATCGGCAGGAAGGCGCCGTAGTCGAGGTAGGACTTCACCCGGGCAAGCGCCGCGCAGATGCGGGCGTTGCCGACCACCATCCCGACGCGCCAGCCGGCCATGGCGTAGGTCTTCGACAGGCTGTTGACCTCGACCGCGATATCCTTGGCCCCCTCGACCTGCAGGATCGACGGCGGAGGATTGTTGTCGAAGTAGATCTCGCCATAGGCGATGTCGCTGATGACCAGCAGATCGTGCTTCTTCGCCAGCGCGACCGCATCCTTGTAGAATTCCAGATCAACCCACTGGGCCGTCGGGTTGGACGGGTAGCTGAGGATCAGGATGTTGGGTGGCGGCACCGAGTGCTTCACCGCCCGGCTGACGCCCGCCAGATACTCTTCCGGCGACAGGGCGGGCACATGGCGGATCACCCCGCCGGCCATGATGAAGCCGAAGGCGTGGATCGGGTACGCCGGGTTCGGGCAGATGATGACGTCGCCCGGGGCGGTCAGGGCCTGGGCCAGGTTGGCGAAGCCCTCCTTCGACCCCAGGGTGGCGATCACCTCGGTGTCGGGGTTCAGCTTCACCCCGAAGCGGCGGTCATAGTAGCCGGCCATGGCGCGGCGCAGGCCGATGATGCCCTTGGAGGCGGAGTAGCGGCCGGCCTTGGGGTCGCGGGCCGTCTCGACCAGCTTGTCGACAATATGTTTGGGCGTCGGCATGTCGGGATTGCCCATCCCGAAGTCGATGATGTCCGTCCCCTCGGCGCGCAACTTCGCCTTGATGCGGTTCACTTCTTCGAAAACGTAGGGCGGCAGGCGCCGGATACGGTGGAATTCGGTCGTCATTTGAGGCTCGTCTGCGCCATCTGGCGCGCGCTGGAGCGAAGGTCGCGCATGGATATCCTCCGGGAGCCGGAGTTCCAAGCAGGTTCAGGGAAAATCATGCCCCCGCCGCGCCGGTTTCACCTCGGCAGCGGAGGCGGGGTAGCTCGGGCGCGCAGGGTGCGGGCATAGGCCTCGGATTCGGCCATCTCCGCATCGATAGGCGCGCGGACGTCGACCTCGGCCGCGGTGGACCGCAGCCCGGCGGCGAAGGCCTCGGTGTCCGAGAGACTCCAGCTGTCCGCCGCGGCGTTCCGCTCGATGAACAGACGGTCGGCCTCCTGCTCGGCAACGGCGTCCCGCCAGCCATCCGGCGAGCGCAGGTCGGCCGGCAGCCGGGGAATCGAGGCGAAGGTCGGCCATGGGCCGGGATCGCCGATGGCGGCCGCTACCGCCGGGACAGCGGCGGACTCGGGGTTGATGGCCGCGCCGGTACCGGGCTCGACCGCCTCAAGCCCCGCACAGGCGCCCAGGGTCAGTGCGGCGCCCGCCAGGAGCGCCAGCCGACCGGTTCGCCAGAAAATGTGCGTGTCGCCTTCCATTTGCAGTCCGGTCTAAGCCATGATCACGGCCAGCGAAAGGCCGCTCGAAGCGTCCACGCCCCGGGAAGGAAACGACATGGCCGGCACGGACGCCAAGACCCCGCGCAAACGCAAGGCTCCCGCCGCGCCCGAGGCTACGCCGGGGACGGCCGCGAACGCGGCGAAGAAGGCCCCCGCGAAGGCCGCCAAGGCCGCGCCGAAGCCCAAGGCCGCTCCCCGTCCGAAGGCCGCCGCGCCCAAGGCCCCGCCCCCGCCGCGGGAGACGCCCCGCGAATCCCCGCAGGCCGCCCCCTCGGCCGCCGCCTCGCCCTTCGAGGCCCAGGGCTTCCCCGACCCGGCGGCCTTCATGTCCGCCCAGCAGCGCGAGGCGATGGAGAAGCTGTCGGCGAATCTGGCCCGCGCCGCCGTCACCGCCCAGGGGGCCATCGCCGAGGCGGCTCTGCGCCAGGCCGACAGTCCCGCCGCCCTGACGCCCGACCCTTTCCACGTCGGCCCGGCCCTGACCGACGTCATGGGTCGCCTCGCGGCACAGCCGGACCGGCTGCTGCGCGCCCAGGCCGACCTGTTCAGCCGCTATCTCGACCTCTGGCAGAATACCGCCCGTCGCATGGCCGGCGAGACCGTCGAGCCCGTTGTGGAGCCCGCCAAGGGGGACAAGCGCTTCAACGATCCGGACTGGGGCTCCAACCCGATGTTCGACGTCATGAAGCAGTCCTACCTGCTCAGCTCCAACTGGCTGAACAGCCTGGTCACCGACGTCGAGGGCGTCGATCCGCTGGAGAAGCGCCGGGTCGAGTTCTTCATGAAGATGCTGACCGACGCGGTCTCGCCGTCCAACTTCCTGATGTCGAACCCCGCGGCGCTGCGCGAGGCCATGGCATCCAACGGCGAGAGCCTGGTGCGCGGCATGGAGAACTTCGCCGAGGATCTGACCCGCGGCGGGGGGCAGCTTGCGATCAGCCAGACCGACATGGAGCAGTTCAGGGTCGGCGAGAACGTCGCCACCACGCCGGGCAAGGTCGTTTACCAGAACGACATCCTGCAGCTGCTGCAGTTCACCCCGACCACAGAGCAGGTGCACGAGATCCCGCTGCTGCTGTTCACGCCCTGGATCAACAAGTTCTACATCACCGACCTGCGGCCCGATAACAGCCTGGTCCGCTGGCTGACCGGCCAGGGCTTCACCGTCTTCGTGACCAGCTGGGTCAACCCGGACGAGACGCTCGCGGCCAAGACCTTCGAGAGCTACCTCAAGGAAGGCATCTACGACGCCACAGCCCAGGTGATGAAGCAGTGCGGCACGGACCGGGTGAACACCGTGGGGTACTGCATCGGCGGCACCCTGCTCTCCTGCGCCCTGGCCCATATGGCGGCGAAGGGCGACCAGCGGATCAGTTCGGCCACCTTTTTCGCCGCCCAGCAGGACTTCGAGGAGGCGGGTGATCTGAAGCTGTTCGTCGACGACGCCTGGCTGCGCGACATCGAGGAGACCATGGACCAGTCGGGCGGCTTCCTGCCCAGCAAGTCGATGGCCGACACCTTCAATTCGCTGCGCGGCAATGACCTGATCTGGTCGTTCTTCGTGAACAACTACCTGATGGGCAAGGAGCCCAAGCCGTTCGACCTGCTGTTCTGGAACAGCGACCAGACGCGGATGCCCAAGGCGCTGCACCTGTTCTACCTGCGCAACTTCTACAAGGACAACGCGCTGGCGAAGGGCGTGCTGGAGCTGGACGGGGTCAGGCTGAACCTGGGCGACGTGAAGACGCCGATCTATGTGCAGTCCTCCCGCGATGACCACATCGCGCCGTTCAGGAGCATCTATCGCGGAGCGAAGCTGTTCGGCGGGCCGGTCACCTTCACCATGGCCGGCAGCGGCCACATCGCCGGGGTGATCAACCACCCGGACGCGAAGAAGTACCAGCACTGGACCAACCCCGAGCTGCCCGCCACGGTCGACGAATGGCGCGCCGCCGCCGTCGAGCACCCCGGCAGCTGGTGGCCGCACTGGAGCGGCTGGCTGAAGGAACGCTCCGGCGGCCTGGTCCCCGCGCGCGACCCAAGCAAGGGCCCGCTCGGCAAGCCGCTGGAGGATGCGCCGGGGAGCTTTGTGAAGGTGCGCTCCTGACGCCTGCGCCGACCGCCGCCGACGCCCTGCGCGCCGCGCTGCCCGGATGGACGGCGCTGCTGGAGGCATGCGTCGCCGACGGCGCCTCGATCGGCTTTCTCCACCCGATGCCGGCCGGCGAGGCGGAGGCCTACTGGCGCGGCGCGGCGGAAGCCGTAGCTGCCGGCGACATCCTGCTGTGGGCGATCTTGGACGACGACGGTCCGGTCGGCACGATCCAGCTGCACCCGGTCGGCAAGCCCAACGGCGCGCACCGGGCCGAGGTCGCCAAGCTGATGGTGCATCCTCGTGCGCGCGGGCGCGGGCTGGCGAAGCAGCTGATGGCCGTCGCCGAACAGGCCGCCCGGGACCTGGGCCGCCGCCTGCTGGTGCTGGACACCGTCGAGGGCGGTGTCGCCGACGGCCTCTACCGGAGGCTCGGCTGGACAGAGGCCGGCAGGATTCCCGACTTCGCGCTGAAGAGCGGCGGCGGCTCAGAAGCGACCGTGGTGTTCTGGAAGGCGATTTAGCCTCCTCCCTCCCCTTTATGGGGAGGGACAGGCCGCGAAGCGGCCAGGGTGGGGCAAGGGATGGTCGCATTCAGCGCCAGCTGGGGATCGCTGCTTGCCCCACCCGTCTCGTCTCGCTGCGCTCGCCGAGCCACCCTCCCCACAAGGGGGAGGGAGACTAGAGTACGAGCTTCAGCTTCGGCCGCGCCCAGCCGATCCCCTCGCCAGGCGGCGTCACGCCGACATCGACCGCGCCCATCCGGCGGTAGAAGCCGGCCGCCTCCGGGTTGGAGCTGATCACCACGCAGTCCGCGCCCAGCGCCCTCGCCCGCGCCGCCATGGCCTCGAACAGCCGGCGGCCGACGCCGGTCCCCTGGGCTTCATTGGCGGTGAAAAACAGGTCGAGCTCCAGGTCGTCGCCGTGCGGGATCAGGGCGTAGAAGCCGACCACGGCGCCGCCCTCCTCCGCCAGCCAGACCTCGTGCGAGCCTGCCGGCACGCTCCAGGTCTCCGCAAAGGCGACGATCATCGCCCGGGCAGCCGGTCGCCCGTAGCCGTTGCTGGTCGCCATCAGCGCCCGCAGGGCAGCCGTGTCGGCGGGGGACGCCCGCCGCAGCGTCACAGGCCGGCGGCCTCGGGCAGGCCGAGCATCAGGTTCATGTTCTGCACCGCCGCGCCGGACGCGCCCTTGCCGAGGTTGTCGAGCAGCGCCACCAGCCGCGCCTGACGGGTCGAGTCAGAACCGAACACGAACAGCTTCATGCGGTTGGTGCCGTTGAGACCTTCCGGATCGAGCGTCTTCAGCGCCGCCGCCTCGTCCAGCGACGCCACCTCGACGAAAGCCTCGCCATGGTAGGCCTCGGCCAGCGCGGCATGGATGTCCTTCAGCGACGGAGCGCTCCCAATCAGCGACAGGTGCAGCGGAACCTCGACGATCATCCCCTGGCGATAGCGGCCGACGGCCGGCGCGAACAGCGGCCGGGTCAGCAGCCCCCCGTGGACCTGCATCTCGCCGACGTGCTTGTGCTCCAGCCCCATGGCGTAGATGCGGTAGGCGACCGGCGTCCAGGTCGGGCTCTCGACGTCTTCGAACTCGGCGATCATCGGATTGCCGCCGCCCGAGTAGCCGCTGACGGCGTTGATGCTGATCGGCCAGTCCTGGGGCATCAGGCCGGCGGCGACCAGCGGCCGGACCAGGGCGATGGCGCCGGTCGGGTAGCAGCCGGGGTTGGACACCCGCGTCGATGCCGCCACGGTCGCCCGCTGATCCTTGCTCATCTCCGGGAAGCCGTAGGTCCAGCCCTCGGCGGTGCGGTGGGCGGTCGAGGCGTCGATGATCCTGGCCGACGGGTTGGTGACCATGGCCACCGCCTCGATGGCCGCATCGTCCGGCAGGCAGAGGATCGAGACATCGGCGGCGTTCAGCAGCTCGGCCCGCGCGACGGCGTCCTTGCGCTTCTCGTGGGCGATGGACAGCAGCTCGATGTCCTTGCGCCCGGCCAGCCGCTCGCGGATCTGCAGCCCCGTGGTGCCGGCTTCGCCGTCGATGAAGACTTTCGCGGTCATGGTCTCAAACCTCACCAAACCTCACGCTTCGCGAGCCAGTCGGACACGGACTCAAAGACGTGCAACTCAGGAAAACTCGGCCCGGCGTCGCCATGCCAAGCTAGATGGACTTCTGCGACCTTTCCGGTGGCCAAAAGCAGCAACACATCGTCGGCGGCTTCGCTTCGCCGAAGGATTTCGGTGACGTGGATGTCGGGCCATTGCGCGGCCTGGGCTTCCCAAGCCGCTAGCAAGGAGGCTGCCGCCCGGTGGCTGACAGGGGCCCATTCGGCAGGCCACTCAATGCTCGAATCCATCCCAATCCCCAAAGAAAAAGGGCGCCTCGGTTGCCCGAAGCGCCCTTTCGCAAAACAGGTTCGCGAACGACTAGCGCTTCGAGAACTGGAAGCTGCGGCGGGCCTTGGCCTTGCCGTACTTCTTGCGCTCGACCACGCGGCTGTCGCGGGTCAGGAAGCCGTGCGGCTTGAGGACCGGACGCAGGGTCGGTTCGAAGTAGGTCAGGGCCTTGGAGATGCCGTGACGCACGGCGCCGGCCTGGCCCGACAGGCCCGAGCCCTGGACCGAGACGATGACGTCGAACTGGCCGACCCGGTCGGTGACCTGGAAGGGCTGGGCGATCATCATGCGCAGAACGGGACGGGCGAAGTAGATCTCCTGGTCACGACCATTGATCGTGATGGAGCCCTTGCCCGGCTTGATCCAGACGCGGGCGACCGCGTTCTTGCGCTTGCCGGTCGCGTAGGAGCGACCCTGGGCGTCGACCTTGCGTTCGGCCGGCGCGACGTTGGGGTTCGACGAGAGGCCTTGCAGGGCCTCGAAACCTTGGGCTTCGGCCATGACTTATTGGCTCCGGGTGTTCTTGCTGTTGCGTTCGGCGAACGCGACGGGCTCAGGGCTCTGAGCCTGATGGGTGTGCTCGGCGCCGTTGAAGATGCGCAGGTGCGTCATCTGCGCGCGGGCCAGCGGGCTTTCCTTCGGCAGCATGCGCTCGACGGCCTTCTCGAGCACGCGCTCGGGGAAGCGGCCGGCCAGTTGCTTGCCGGCGGTGATCGACTTGACGCCGCCCGGGTGACCGGTGTGGCGGTAGTAGATCTTCTGGTCGAGCTTGCGGCCCGTGAACTTCACCTTGTCGGCGTTGATCACGACGACATAGTCGCCGCAGTCGACGTGCGGGGTGTAGTCGGGGCGGTGCTTGCCGCGAAGACGCATCGCGATGAAGGACGCGAGACGGCCGACAACGGCGTTCTCGGCGTCGATCACGATCCACTTCTTCTCGACCTCGGCGGGCTTCAACGAAGCCGTGGTCTTCATCATGGGACAGATCCGTATTTCGAGCGGAAACGAGCGGTTCCCGACGTGAGGGCGGGCCAATACCCGCCCGCTGGCGGACTGTCAACAGATGATGCGCACGAATTGGGCGCAAACCCCTTTCCGGCAAGGGTTTGCGGCGAGCGGTATTATAATACCGAAGTCAGGCGGGCGGCTCTAGGGCCGCCTCACGCGCCAGGCGAAGGCGGTCGCCGCCGCCAGCAGGAAGACCGCGCCTGCCTGGTGCAGGATCCCGAGCCACAGCGGCACCCCGGCCATCAGGGTGGCGATGCCCAGCAGCGCCTGCATGACCGTCACGCCCAGCGCCGCCACCGCCAGGACACGCGCCTCCTGCGGCAGGTAGCGGGCTCGCCAGGCCATGACCGCCATGACGATCGCGCCTGCGAACAGCAGGTAGGCGCCGATGCGATGGTGCAGCTGCACCGAGGCCTGATTGTGGGCGATGGTCGCCCAGAGGGTGTCGCCGGCGTAGTCGTGCGGCACAAGCGCGCCGTTCATCAACGGCCAGTCATTGAAGATGTAACCCGCGTGGGAACCCGCCACGAGCGCGCCGAGCAGGCTCTGGAACAGGACCGCGCCCAGGAAGACCAGACCGACCGTCCGCCAGCGCGTCGCGTTCTCCTGCCGGGGCGCGCCGTTCCAGGCGTCCAGGGCCGTCCAGACCAGCATGACGAACAGCGCCAGGGCGAGGCTCAGGTGCGTTGCCAGCCGCTCGGGCGCCACCGAGACCCGGTCCGCCAGACCGCTGGACACCATCCACCAGCCGATCGCGCCCTGCAGGCCGCCAAGGCCGAGCATGGCCGCGCAGCGCCAGATCAGACGCCGCGGAATCTCCCGGCGGATCAGAAAGACGGCGAGGGGCAGCGCGAACGCCAGGCCGATCAGGCGGCCGAGCAGCCGGTGGCCCCATTCCCACCAGTAGATGCCCTTGAACTCGTCGAGGCTCATGCCGCGATTGAGCTGGGTGTACTGGGGGATGACCTTGTACTTGGCGAACTCGTCGTGCCAGGCCTGCTCGGACATCGGCGGCAGGGCCCCGGTAACCGGCTTCCATTCGGTGATCGAAAGGCCCGAGCCGGTCAGACGCGTGGCTCCGCCCACGACAACCATGGCCAGGACAAGTGCGGCCACGGCGAACAGCCAGACCGCGACCGGACGGGACCGGTCGGAACGCAGGAACGAAGTCATCGCCGCCTCTGCTGGGCCCCTGGGGCGGGGCGGAAAATCGGCAAGCAGTACCTAGGCCGGACCTGCCGTCTGGTCCAGAGCCGTGACGTCATCGCGATGGACTGTCATGCTGGGCCTGATGTCGGGACCGGGCCTCTTCGCTGTCGTCGTGACCGGACTTGTCGCCGGCGCGCTGGCGCGCGCGTTGATCGGAGGCAAGCGGTCGATGTTCGGCGCGCTGCTGATCGGCCTCGCGGGCGCCCTGCTGGGTGTCGCGGGCGCGAGCCTGCTCGGCCTTCCCATGAAGGGGCTGGCGGCTTTCTCACTGGCCAGTCTGGCCGGAGCGACCGGCCTTCTCGCGATCGGAGCCCTGTTCGCGAGACGTTGAGACCGTAGACGGCATGGAACCACAGGCGGCCCGGAACGGTTCTCCATCGACCCTATCAAGGGGCTGGAGGAGAATTTCATGGGCTGGATCGTCGCAATCCTCGTCGGCATCGCCGCCGGCTGGCTGGCCGAGAAGCTGATGGGCCGCAACCACGGCCTGCTGACCAATCTGGTCGTCGGCGTCGTCGGCGGCCTGATCGGCGGCTTCATCGCGACCCAACTGAACATCGGGGTCAGCAGCCTGCTCGGCAGCCTGATCTTCGCCACCCTCGGCGCAGTGATCCTGCTGTTCATCGTCGGCCTCTTCAAACGCGGCTAGGCGCGCTCTATGTCGGGAGCGGCGCGACGGGATCGCGCCGCAGGAGGCGCCATGAACCCGCGACTGAGGAAGCTGATCGGAACCCTTGCCCTGCTGGTGTTCCTGTTCCTGTACGTGGTCGCCGCCCTGGCGGTCGCCGACCATCTTCCCGACCACTGGGCCGCGCAGCTTGTCTTCTACGTCGTTGTCGGCACGGCCTGGGGCCTGCCGCTTCTACCGCTGCTGAAGTGGATGAACCGCTAAACGCCGGTGGAAAACGATGGTCGGAGCGACAGGATTCGAACCTGCGACCCCTTGACCCCCAGTCAAGTGCGCTACCAGGCTGCGCCACGCTCCGACATCGTTTTCGGCGAACCGCGAACGGCCCGTCGATGGGGAGCGCCCTTATAGGCGCCGCCTCCCGGCCCGGCAATGGGGCATTTGCGGAAGTTTCAGCCGCCCTTGAGCAGGGCGTCGAGGCGTGCCTTGACGCTGGTCAGGTCCTCGAGCGCGAAACCCAGTCGCTCCCGCGCCTCGGCGTCGAGCCGCTGCGATGGGCCGGTCGAGTCCTGCGCCGCTTCGGGCGCCGGCAGAGGCCCCGCCTCGCCGGCCCCCACGCCGATCAACCGCCGCACGCCCTGCTCCTTGTGGAGCTTCTGGACGCCCTTGATGGTCAGTCCCTCGTCGTGGAGGAGCGCTCGCACCCCGCGGAGCACGGCGATATCCTGCGGGCGATAGAAGCGGCGCCCGCCGGCCCGCTTCATCGGCCGGATGAAGGAGAACTTGGTTTCCCAGAAGCGCAGCACATGCTGCGGCACGCCAAGCTCGTCGGCGGCTTCGGAGATGGTGCGGAAGGCGTTGGGGCCCTTCGCCACGGGCGCGCCCTAGTCGCTGAGCGCGCGATCGATGCGCGCTTTCATGACCTGCGAGGCGCGGAAACCGATCACCCGCCTGGGCTCGATCTCGGCCGGCTCGCCGGTCTTGGGGTTGCGGCCCATGCGGGCCTTCTTGGCGCGGACCTGGAATACGCCGAAGCCGGACAGCTTGACCGTCTCGCCGTTCTCGAGCGCCTCGGCCACCAGATCGAGGGTGCGCTCGACGAGCCCGCCGCAGTCCTGCCGCGTCAGCCCGACCTCTTCGTGCACCGCTTCGGTCAAATCCGCCCGCGTGAGGGTCTCGCCCTTCATGCCCCCGGTCTCCAAGACGCCCCTGTCACAAGGCAGGGTGCATGGCCCGATTGCAGCGTCAAGTCAAAGGGTTCCCGGCAGGAGCGGAATCCCGGCCTAAAGCCGGATCACGCAGGCCCCCCAGGTCAGGCCGCCGCCCATGGCCTCCAGGAGCAGCAGGTCGCCGGGCTTGATGCGCCCGTCAGCCACGCCGTGCGCCAGGGCCAGGGGGATCGACGCCGCGGAGGTGTTGGCGTGTTCGGCCACCGTCTGGATCACCTTGTGCTCGTCGATGCCGAGGCGGTTGGCGACCCCGGCCAGAATCCGCTGGTTGGCCTGGTGCGGGATGAACCAGTCGACATCGGACACCGCGACGCCGGCGGCCGCGGCGGCAGCGGTCACGGCCTCGGAAATGTTGACGACCGCATGCTTGAACACCTGGTTGCCCTGCATACGCAGCTTGCCGACCGTGCCGGTCGTGGACGGCCCGCCGTCGACATAGAGCAGATCCTGCTTGGTCCCGTCGCAGCGCAGCGCAAACCCCAGCAGGCCCCGGTCCGCGGTGGTGCCCTCCCCCTCCACGGCCTCCAGGACGACCGCGCCGGCCCCGTCGCCGAACAGCACGCAGGTGCCGCGGTCGGTCCAGTCCATCAGCCGGGTCATGGTCTCGGCGCCGATGACCAGCGCGCATTTCGCATGGCCGCGGGCCACGAAGCCGTCGGCGACGCTCATGGCGTAGACGAAGCCTGAGCAGACGGCCTGAACGTCGAAGGCGATGCCGATCGGACACCCCAGCTTGCGCTGCACGATCGCCGCGGTGGCCGGGAAGGTCAGGTCGGCGGTTGTGGTGGCGACGATGATCAGGTCGACGTCGGCGGGAGTCCGCCCCGCGGCCTCGAGCGCCCGGCGGGCCGACTCGACGGCGAGGTCCGAAACCGCCTGGTCATCGGCGGCCCGGTGTCGCTGACGGATCCCGGTACGCTCGCGAATCCAGTCGTCCGTCGTGTCCACCACCCGCGACAGGTCCTCGTTGGAAACCACGTCGGGCGGCAGATATCCCCCGACGCCGGTCACGACGCTACGCAGAACGCTCACTCGCTCGCTCCTTCGACCGGCGCGGCGGCCGGCTGCGACAGAGTCGCCGTCAACCGCTGCATGTTGCGGTCGATCTCGGCGGAAAAATCACTGCGGGCCAGGTCGGCGGCGACGCGGATCGCGGCGGCATAGCCCCTGGCGTCGGCGCTGCCATGGCTCTTGACCACGATGCCGTTGAGGCCGAGCAGCGGGCCGCCGTTGACCGCGCCCGGATCCATGCGCTTGCGCATCCGGCCCAGCGCGCCCGAGGCGAACACGGCGCCGAGCATCGACAGGACGCTGGACTTGAAGCTCGCTCGCAGCTCATCGGCAAAGAAGCGCGCCAAGCCCTCCGCCGTCTTGAGGGCGATGTTGCCGGTGAAGCCGTCGGTGACAATGACGTCGACAGTCCCCTTGGCGATGTCGTTGCCCTCGACGAAGCCATGATAGTCGAGGTCGAGACTGGTGGCGCGCAGCAGGGCGTGGGCGCCACGCACCTCCTCGTGCCCTTTCTGCTCTTCGGACCCGACATTGAGGAGGCCGACCGTGGGCCGGTCAGAGCCGTGGACGGCATGGTGAAAGGCCGCGCCCATGATGGCGAACTCGACCAGCTGCTCGGCGTCGCTCTCGACATTGGCGCCGACGTCCAGCACCGCGGTGATGCCCCGACTCGTCGGCCAGCTGGCGACGATGGCCGGCCGGTTGATGTGTTCCGCCATACGCAGGATCAGCATGGAGATGGCCATCAGCGCGCCGGTGTTGCCGGCCGAGACGGCGGCCCCGGCCTCGCCGGCCTTCACCGACTCGATGGCGTTCCAGACGCTGGAGCCCTTGCCCCGGCGCATGGCCTGCGCGGGTTTCTCGTCCATCGAGATGGCGCGATCGGTATGCCGCACCTCGCTGACGGCCCGGGCCGCCGGATAGCGGGCGAGCTCGGCGTTGATCCTGTCGGCGTCGCCGTGGAGCAGGAAGCGCACGTCCTGAAGGGTCGTTGTGGCGATGTCGACGCCGGCCACGGTCACGGCGGGACCATGGTCGCCGCCCATGGCATCGATCGAGATGACGAGAGTTTGGGGCAAAGCGGGTCGCGATTCCGTCACGGACGCGCCCCGGGGGCGCAGCGGGCGGAACTTACCCCCGCGGGGCGGGGATGCAACCCCGACAGCCGCAATGCGTCACTCAGGGGCGTCGTCCTTGCGCAGCAGCTTCAGCACCGCGAAGGGCGAGGCCGGCTCGGTGGGCTCGGGAGGCTGGAAGACGGCGCCCGGCTTGCGCGGAAAGGGATCGAGCTCCAGCGACAGATGCTCGACGAGGTATCCGCCCAGATCGATCACATCGCCCTCGATCACGTCGGGCGGATCCTCGGCCTCGGGATCGAGATCGACCTCCTCCCCGACCGGTTCGACCGGCGCATTGGAACTGCCGGCGGCCAGGACACGCACCACAAACTCGCCGGCGACAGCGACATCGAACGGCTCGGCGCTGAGGCTGCAGAGCTGGGTGACCCCGGCCAGGAACCGCCCCGAGATCTCCGCGCCGTCCAGCCATGGCCGGATGACCAGCTCGGCGGTGAAGGCCGTGAGGGCCTCGACGTCCAGGTGACGGGCCACGGCCTTCAGCGTCGCCGCGTCCGCCTCGACCGACCGCCTGACCGGCGCCGACCCGATCTCGACGAAGCGGATGGTCTCCTTCCAGGGCGACTCGCCGATCATGCCAGGGGCTCCCAGGTCACGACGCCCTCGCAAAGCTGCTCCAGCGGCTGCAGCGCCAGGGCTTCGCGGTTGCGGACCACGTAGGCGGTCAGGGCGGCGGCATCGCCCTCCCCGCCCTCCAGCACGGTGCGGGCGATCACGGCCTGAAGCGGCTCGGCCTCCGGCAGCGCGGCGAACGCCTCGCCATAGGCCTTGAGGCGGCCGTAGAAGGCCTGGCCCAGCGACTTCATCCGCTTCGCCAGGCCGACATCGCCGATCCCGAGTTCACGAAAGGCGTCATCCAGCCCGCGCACATAGCGCTCCGACAGCGCCTGGCTCGTCTCGTCGGCCGCCGGCCCCTGCCCGCGCAGCCGGTCCATCAGCAGGATCACATGCAGGGTATAGAGCTCGAAACGGCCCTCCCGCGTGTCCGGCGCGCCCAGATCACGGTAGAAGCCCGGCGTCCTCGCCTGGGCCGCCGCCGAGGCGTAGAGCGCCTCGCCGGCGATCCGCGCGGGCCTGGGCTGGAAGAATCGCTTGAGCATCGCAGTCATATCGCCTCGATTTCGCCGCCGGATGGGCCTACGCGAAGCATTGAACTAAGCGCCCGTGGGCGATAGGTCAAAGCACAGCGCCGTACGTCGCGCACCGGGAGCCGAGATGTTTCGTAAAGCCGTCCTTGCCGCCACCGCCGCTGCGGCCCTTCTGGCGACCGGAGCCTGCACCCCGATCACGACCTACTCCGGCTTTCAGGCCGTCGAGGTCAATCCCGCCGACGTGAAGCCGGGCGAGGACACCAAGTCCACCGTCATGGGCAAGCTGGGTTCGCCGTCGGTGAAGTCGACCTTCGATCCGAACATCTGGTTCTATATGAGCCAGGTCACCGACCGCGTCGCCTTCTACCAGCCGCGCGTCGCCCGTCGCGACATCGTCGCCATCACCTTCGATCCGACCACCGAGCAGGTCGCCTCGGTCAACGCCTACGCGCTGCAGGACGGCAAGGTTCTGGCGCTGAACGACCGCGAGACCCCGACGCGCGGCCGCGAGATGACCATTCTCGAACAGCTGCTCGGCAACGTCGGTCGCGGCGGCATGCTGCCGCGCGACGAGGAAGAACGCGTCCCGGGCAACCGTCCGGGCGATCGCTAGACGCACGACATCGCCGCAAGGCTCAAACGCCCGCTTCACCGTCAAACGACGCTGGGGCGGGCGTTTTGCTGTCTCCTGTGTCTCGCAGTCTCCGCCCGCACCGGGCGACGGCGGATTCGCGGCGGGACGATGGGGGGAGAGACGCGATCGCGTGGCGCGCGACGACGCCCGAGGCGCCGCGTTCGCCGCCATGGGGCGATGCCCCTCAAAGCCTTCCCGGCCCGGGGATCGTGACGACAGCGGAAACGAAATCGACGACGGCATCCCGGCAGTATGCGCCCCGGCGCGAGCGCGGGGATAGACGACCGGACGGCGGGCGGCCGCGATGTCTTCGAATGGGGCCGAATGTCTC
Source organism: Caulobacteraceae bacterium (assembly GCA_027487945.1). Lineage (GTDB taxonomy): Bacteria > Pseudomonadota > Alphaproteobacteria > Caulobacterales > Caulobacteraceae > Caulobacter. Next base: position 46,327 of record JAIYCQ010000017.1, on the reverse strand, counting down.
GCCTTGTCCCGGGACTACAGGTCTCCGGAGTCTCGCTTCGATGGCGAGGGCGCCCTTCGCCTAGCCCCTGGCCAGCGCGCTGGCCGCCTTGCCGTCATACCGGCCGCCGAAGCTCTCTTTCAGGTGGGCCATGATCGCGCCGACGTTGGCGTCCGGGTTCGCAGCCCGGAAGGCGTTGATAGCCTCGCGCAGCTCCGCGTCCGTCATCTGCTTCGGGCTGTAGGAGGACAGGATCGCCTGTTCGGATTCCGCCGCCGTGATGCGCGCCTCGACCGTCGAGGCATCGCTGCCGGTTTCGATCAGGCGGGCGCGCTCGCTGGCGAGGTTCTCCAGCGTCAGCTTCGTGCTCTTCAGGAACTTCGCGACGGTCGCGGCGACCTTTTCGTCGGTCACGGCCGTCACGCCGCGCTTGAACTCCTCGGTCGTGATCTGCGTCGCTTCGCCGATCAGGGTGGTCAGCAGGTCAGCCTTCAGACGGTCGTTCGACTTGCGCGCCGCCAGCTGGTCCGCCTTCAGCTCGTCGAGCAAGGCCATGTCGCCGTCCTTTCAGGTCACTCTGTTCGGGCGACATAGTGAGGGACAGGCGGCCGCCGTCCAAGAGCGCGCGTGCCGTTGGGCGGCCTCCTTGCCCGCTGAGACCGCCTTCACCCGGAGCCGAACCCATCGCTCCGTCTTCCCGGCGGAGGCCGGGACCCACCTTCCTGCGCGCGGGCCTTTGGACCCCGGCCTTCGCCGGGGAAATAGACGTGGGGGATGCCCCAGTCCGCTCTCCAACCATAGCGGGCGCCACCGGCCGCCCGCACTCAACGTCAGAACACCCCAGAAAGAGGCCCCGGAGATCGCTCTCCGGGGCCTCTCTCGCAGGTCGGTGGGTCGGGAGCCGGAAGGCCGGCTCCCGCGCCCGGTCTAGTGGGCCAGAACCGCCAGGAGCAGGAGCGCCACGATGTTGGCGATCTTGATCATCGGGTTCACGGCCGGGCCGGAGGTGTCCTTGTAGGGATCGCCGACCGTGTCGCCGGTCACCGCGGCCTTGTGGGCTTCGGAGCCCTTGCCGTGGGTGACGCCGTCGCTGTCGGTGAAGCCTTCTTCGATCACCTTCTTGGCGTTGTCCCAGGCGCCGCCGCCCGAGGTCATCGAGATGGCGACGAACAGGCCCGTCACGATCACGCCCATCAGCATGGCGCCGAGGCTGGCGAAGGCGTTGACCTTGCCGGCGATGGCGTTGATCGCGAAGAACAGCACCACCGGCGAGACGACCGGCAGCAGGGACGGCACGATCATTTCCTTGATCGCGGCCTTGGTCAGGATGTCGACGGCCTTGCCGTACTCGGGCTTGACCTCGCCGGTCATGATGCCGGGGTTCTCGCGGAACTGACGACGAACCTCGACCACGACGGCCTGGGCGGCGCGACCGACGGCGGTCATGGACATGCCGCCGAAGAGGAAGGGCAGCAGGCCGCCGAACAGCAGACCGACCACGACGTAGGGGTTGGACAGGTCGAACGCCACCGCGCCGAGACCGTCGAAGAAGCTGCCGGGGGCGGCTTCGGCGGTGAAGAACTTCAGGTCCTCGGTGTAGGCGGCGAAGAGCACCAGGGCGCCCAGGCCGGCCGAACCGATCGCGTAGCCTTTGGTCACGGCCTTGGTGGTGTTGCCGACGGCGTCCAGGGCGTCGGTGGTGACGCGGACTTCCGGCGGAAGACCGGCCATCTCGGCGATGCCGCCGGCGTTGTCCGTCACCGGGCCGAAGGCGTCGAGGGCGACGATGAAGCCGGCCAGCGACAGCATGGCGGTCACGGCGATGGCGATGCCGAACAGGCCGGCCAGGCCGTAGGCGACGATGATGCCGCCGATGATCACGATGGCCGGGGCCGCGCAGGCTTCCAGCGACATGGCCAGACCCTGGATGACGTTGGTGCCGTGACCGGAGACCGAGGCCTGGGCCACCGACTTCACCGGACGGAAGCCGGTGCCGGTGTAGTACTCGGTGATGACGACGATCAGGGCCGTGATGACCAGGCCGACGATCGAGCACCAGAACAGTTCCATGGCCCCGTAGGCCTTGGCCTCGAGCGCGCCGTAGGGCGTGAACTCGATCTGGCCGCTAACCAGCATCGGGAACAGGAAGTAGAGGGCGACGGCCGAGAGGACGCCGGTGACGATGAGGCCCTTGTAGAGGGCGCCCATGATGTTCTGGCTCTTGCCGAGGCGGACGAAGAAGGCCCCGACGATCGAGGTGACGATGCCGACGGCGCAGATCGCGAGCGGCAGGACCATCATGTTGGCGGTGAGCGCCGCATCGGCGCGGAAGAAGATGGCGGCCAGGACCATGGTGGCGACCGTGGTCACCGCATAGGTCTCGAACAGGTCGGCGGCCATGCCGGCGCAGTCGCCGACGTTGTCACCGACGTTGTCGGCGATCGTGGCGGCGTTGCGGGGGTCATCTTCCGGAATGCCGGCTTCGACCTTGCCCACCATGTCGCCGCCGACGTCGGCGCCCTTGGTGAAGATGCCGCCGCCGAGACGGGCGAAGATGGAGATCAGCGAGGCGCCGAAGCCGAGGGCCACGAGCGAGTCGATGACGACGCGGCTGGTCAGCTCATTGCCCATCGGGCCGGTGAGCACCCAGTAGTAGCCGGCGACGCCGATCAGGGCGAGGCCGGCCACCAGCATGCCGGTCACGGCGCCGGAGGTGAAGGCCACGTTCAGGCCCTTGGCCAGGCTCTCCGACGAGGCCTGGGCGGTGCGGACGTTGGCCCGGACCGAGATCAGCATGCCGACGAAGCCGGCGGCGCCCGACAGGATCGCGCCGACCGCGAAGCCGACCGGCTGCTCCCAGCTCTTGAAGAACAGCGCCAGCACGACGATCACGAGAACGCCGACGATGCCGATGGTGGTGTATTGCCGGTTCAGATAAGCCTGCGCGCCTTCCTGGATCGCCGCGGCGATCTCCTGCATCCGCGCGTTGCCAGGCGATTTCTTGAGCAGCCCCATGGTCTGCACAACGCCGTATACGACGGCGAGCAGACCGGCGCCGATCGCCAGCCAGAGAAAGTCGATTTCCATAGTTTCCAAGCGCCCCTGTTTTACTCGGGAGCACGGGGCCACCGGTAAGCCTTGCGACTTAGCCCGGGCGAACCCAGTGAAACCCGATTTATGGGACGCCCTCTCCCGGCGTCCCTGTTGTTAATACCGCTTTGTTTGCCAGTTGCCCCGCGAGGGCGCAACCGGTTGGGGCGCGGCGACTGTCGCGGGGGCTCAGCGCCCGGGCGGCGTCGGCAGGCGGCTACGCTGCTTGGGGGTCTGGTTCATCAGTTGCGCCGAGACGAAGTTCTTGGCCCCGGCGATCGCTTTCGCCTCGCGCAGCAGGGTGGCGACCAGGCGCTTCTCGTCAACCTTGGTGTAGTCGGTCGCCACCGTGAAGGGCGTCCGGTGTCCGGCGCGGACCACGGCGTCACGGTACCATGGCTCGCGGGTCCGCATGGCCGCGCCGTCGGCGCCGGGCGCGAGAGTCAGGCGAAGCTGCACGAACACATAGTTGATCAGCCGGCCGTCCACGGCGATCGGCAGAGCGATCGGCGAGATGTTGACGTAGGGCTCCTCCTTCGGCTTCTCCTCGCCGCCGCCGGAGGCCCGGGCGGCGGTCGCAGCGAAGGCGACGGGAACGGCGGCAAGGAGTTGGCGGCGGCGCATGCGCTGTGATCGCACGCCGTGGTTAAGGCGGGGTTAGATCAGCCGTGTGTCCAGCCCCGGCGCCGGACCTCGACAGCCTGCCCGGAGACGCGGGCGACGACGCCCTCCCCCTCGACGAAGTCGCCGATGATCGTCAGGCCTGCGGGGACCTCGCCGCCGGGGGCCAGGGCGCAGACCACCTGATAGTCGTCGCCGCCGGACGCCAGGGCGGCCAGGGCCTCGACCGGGACGGCTTCGCCAGCGAGCCATACGCGGGCTTCGGCCGACAGCGGCATAGCGTCCAGTTCGATCCGGACCGCGCAGCCGCTGGCCGCGGCCACATGGCCTGCGTCGGCCAGCAGCCCGTCCGAGACGTCGGCCGCGGCGCGGGCATGGGCGCGCAACAGCGGGATCAGGTCGAGGCGTGGCGCGGGCAGTCTGTAGCGGTCAACGAGCACCGGGCTGTCCAGCTCGCCCCGCGCGGCCTTCAGGCCCAGCCAGCCGTCGCCGATCACGCCGCTGACCGCCAGCCGGTCGCCGGGCCGCGCCCCGCGACGCAGGATCGCGCCCCCCTGCGGGACCCAGCCCAGCAGAGCAGCGCTCAGGGTCAGCGGACCGGGCGTGGCCACCGTGTCGCCGCCCAGGAGGTTGAGGTCGAAGGCTGCCCCGTCCGTCGCCAGTCCCTCGGCGAACAAGGCCTTGTCGGACCAGGCGGTCCCGGCCGGCCAGGCGGTGGTCAGGAAGTACCCAAAGGGCTCGGCCCCCTTGGCCGCGAGGTCGGACAGGTTCACCCGCAGCAGCTTGCGCGCCACCAGGTCCAGCGGATCATCCGGCAGGAAGTGGACACCCGCGACCATCGCGTCCTTGGTGACAACCAGGTCGAAGCCGGGGCGCGATGGAATCACCGCGGCGTCGTCGAGCAGATCGAGCGCTTCCGGCGCGCCCCGGGTCAGGGGCCTCAGAAGCCGCGCGATCCAGTCGAACTCACCCCCGGGCATCACGGGCGATGCCGTCGAGGGCGGCGTTGACGAAGCCGGGCTCGGGCCCTTCGAAGAACGACTTGGCGATCTCGACATACTCGTCGATGGCCACCTCGACCGGCACGTCCGGCCGGCGGATCAGCTCCCAGGCGCCGGCGCGCAGGATGGCCCGCAGGGTCGCGTCGATCCGCTCCAGCCGCCAGCCCGTGGCCAGCCGGCCCTTGACGGCCCCGTCGATGGAGGCCTGCTCGGCAACCACGCCCCTGACCAGCTCTCCGAAGAAACTCTCGTCCGCCTCGGCGAGCGTCTCGCCCTCCATGTCGCGGTCGAAGCGGTGCTCGGTGAACTCGGCGATGACCACCTCGGCCCCGGCGCCGCTCATCTCCATCTGGTAGAGGGCCTGGATGGCCGCCAGCCGCGCGACCGTCCGGGCGCGACGCTCGCGAGCGCTCAGGGTGACCTTCTCCTCGGTCGCGGCCACGAGCCTGTCGTAGGCCGCCTTGAGCGAGGCGGGCTTGCCCTCGCCGCTCATCAGGACCGTCCCGACAGGCGCTGGCGGATGCTGATGACCTCCATACAGGCGCGCGCGGCCCCGCCGCCCTTGTCGCCCTCGGAGATCCGGGCGCGGGCCCAGGCCTGCTCCTCGTCCTCGACCGTCAGAATGCCGTTGCCGATGGCCAGGCCCTGGCGGACAGCGAGGTCCATCAGGCCGCGCGAGCTTTCGTTGGACACGATCTCGAAGTGATAGGTCTCGCCGCGGATGACCGTGCCGAGCGCAACGTAGCCGTCGTAGCGGACGCCCTTGGCGCCGGCCTCCTCGGCGATGGCGATCACCGCCGGAATCTCCAGCGCGCCCGGCACGGTGATGACGTCGTACTCGGCCCCGAAGGCGGTAATGGCGTCGACGGCGCCGGCCAGCAGGGCGTCGGCCAGGTCGGAGTAGAAACGCCCCTCCACGATCAGGATGCGGATCTTGTCATCGGACATGGTCGGTTACTCCTGCCCCGCTCCGGGCGTCTGGATAGGCTGGCGGCCGACGATCTTGAGGCCGTAGCCCTCCAGCGCCGCCGGCTTGAACGTGCTGGAGGTCAGCAAGACCATTTCCCGCACCCCGAGGTCCAGCAGGATTTGCGCGCCGACGCCATAGTCGCGGATGGCGTTGGTCCGGTACTGGGCGCCGGCGTCGCCGCCGTAGCGGTCAGACAGCCAGGTCGGGCTGGGGTCGCGGATGAAGACCGCCACGCCCGGGCCGTCGTTCTCGCCGATGGCGCGCAGGGCCGCGGCCACATAGTCGCGGCGCCCGCCGCTGAAGCCCAGCATGTCGACCGCGAAGTCGACCTGGTGCATCCGGACCAGGGTCGGCTTGTCGCCCTCGATGCGGCCCTTGACCATCGCCACATGCTCGGAGCGGTCGATCAGGTTGCGGTAGATCATCATGCGGAAGTCGCCGCCGTGGACGCTGTGGAACGGCGTCTCCAGCACCCGGTCGACCTGGCGCTCGGTGCGGCGGCGATAGGCGATCAGGTCGGCGATGGTGCCGATCTTCAGGCCGTGCAGCTGGGCGAACGACACCAGGTCCGGCAGGCGGGCCATGGTGCCGTCGTCCTTCATGATCTCGCAGATCACCCCGGCCGGGTTCAGGCCCGCCAGCCGCGAGATGTCCACTGCTGCCTCGGTGTGACCGGCGCGGACCAGGACACCGCCGTCGCGGGCCACCAGCGGGAAGATGTGGCCGGGCGAGACGATGTCGTCCACGCCCTTGGTCGGGTCGACGGCCACGGCGATCGTGTGGCTGCGGTCATGAGCCGAGATGCCGGTGGTGACGCCTTCCTTCGCCTCGATCGAGACGGTGAAGGCCGTCGTCATGCTCTCGCGGTTGTCGGCGGTCATCGGCGGCAGGCGCAACTGCCGGGCGCGATCACCGGTAATCGACAGGCAGATCAGGCCGCGGGCGTGCCGGGCCATGAAGTTGATCTGCTCGGGCGTCGCGAACTGGGCCGGGATGATGACATCCCCCTCGTTCTCGCGGTCCTCGGCGTCGACCAGGATGTAGGGCCGCCCGTTGCGGGCGTCCTCGATGATGTCTTCGATCGGGGAGATGGGGGTGTCTTGGGACATGTCACGCGGTTTCCTGCCAGCGCGCGAGATAGCGCGCCAGCATGTCGATCTCGAGGTTTACCAGGTAGCCCGGCTTCATTTCGCCCAGGGTGGTCACGTCCCAGGTGTGCGGAATGATGTTGAGGCCAAAGACGTCGTCCTCGACCTCGTTGACGGTCAGGCTCACGCCCTCGACCGTGATCGAGCCCTTCGGGGCGATCAGACGGTGCAGCGGCCGGGGCGCGCGGATGCGGATGCGGTGCGAGCCGCCTTCCGGCTCCACGGACAGCACCTCACCGACCCCGTCGACGTGGCCCGAGACGATGTGGCCGCCCATCTCGTCCCCCAGCCGCGCCGCGCGCTCCAGGTTGACGCGATGGCCCTCGACCCAGCGGTCGAGCGTAGTCTTCGACAGGGTCTCATGGCTGACCTCGACGGCGAACCAGCCCTGGCCCTTCTCGACCACGGTCAGGCAGCAGCCGGAGTGGGCGATGGACGCGCCCATGTCGATGCCGGCGACCTCGTAGGCCGTCTCGATCTCGAAGCGACGGTCGCGGTCGGTCTGGCGCACCGAGCGCACGCGGCCGACGTCAGTGATAATTCCGGTGAACATCAGGCCTTCCTGTAGCGTTCCCACAGATCGTCGCCGACCGCCTCGACCGCAACCCTGCGGAAACGTGGGGCGTCGGCCAGATCCTTCAAGACAAAGGCGCCCACGGCCGGACGCCCCTCGTCGCCGAGCACGATCGGGGCCCGGAACCACTCCACCGCATCCACCAGGCCCGCCGCCAGGAAGCTGGCCGCCACCTGGCCGCCACCCTCGATGAAGACGCCCGACTCCGGACCGGCCGGAAGATGCTGCCGCAGGGCCGCCAGCGCCGCCACCGGCTCGGGCCGACCTTCGCTCTCCGCCACCTGAAGCACGGTGACCCCAGCGTCAGTCAAACGGTTGTTTGGATTCTGCCCGGTGATGACCACCGTCGGCAGCCGGCCGGCGTCCCGCACCAGCTTCGACGTCAGCGGCAGACGCTGGCGACTGTCCAGCACGACCCGCACCGGCTGGAAGCCGACAAAGCCCGGCAGGCGGACGGTGAGCTCCGGATCATCGGCGATGGCCGTCTCCACCCCGACCATCACCGCCTGGTGCAGGGCGCGCAGCCGGTGGACCTGTTCCCGCGCCGCCGGACCGGTGATCCATCGGCTCTCACCCGAGGCCGTGGCGATCCGTCCGTCGAGCGACGTCGCCAGCTTGAGCGTGACGCCCAAACCTCAGTCCTCGAGGTCGTCCGAGAGCCCTTCGGCGCTCAGGAACTGGGCGAAGTCGTCGGTGTGCTTGAAGTCCCGATAGACGGAGGCGTAGCGGACGTAGGCGACGTCATCGAGCGCCTTGAGCGCCTTCATGACCATCTCCCCGACCACCGACGACGCCATCTCGGTCTCGCCCATGCTTTCCAGCTGGCGGACGATGCCGTTGATCAGCCGGTCGACGCGTTCGGGCTCGATGTTTCGCTTGCGCAGCGGCAGGGAGACCGAGCGGGCCAGCTTCTCGCGGTCGAACGGCGTGCGCCGCCCCGACCGCTTGACGATGGTCAGCTCGCGCAGCTGCACCCGCTCGAAGGTGGTGAAGCGGCCGCCGCACTCGGGGCAGAGGCGACGACGCCGGATCGCCGCACCGTCTTCCGACGGGCGGCTGTCCTTCACCTGGCTTTCCATGTGTCCGCAGAACGGGCAGCGCATATCTGGGCCCCTCCCGGAGGACCGTGCCTATTAGTTGTAGATCGGGAAGCGCGCCGTCAACGCCATGACCTGTTCGCGCACCCGCGCCTCGACCGCGGCGTTGCCCTCGGCGCCGTTGGCGGCCAGCCCGTCGACGACCTCGCCGATCCAGCGCCCGACCTGCACGAACTCATCGACGCCGAAGCCGCGGGTCGTGCCCGCCGGGGTGCCGAGGCGAACGCCGGAGGTCACCGTGAAGGAAGCGGTGTCGAAGGGGATGCCGTTCTTGTTGCAGGTGATGTGGGCCCGCTCCAGCGAGGCCTCGGTGTCGCGACCGGTGACGCCCTTGGGCCGCAGGTCGACCAGCATGACGTGGCTGTCGGTCCCGCCGGAGACGATGTTGACGCCGCTGGCCATCAGGGTGTCGGCCAGGGCCTTGGCGTTGAGCACCACCTGGGCGGCGTAGGCCTTGAAGTCCGGCTGAAGCGCCTCGCCGAAGGCCACCGCCTTGGCGGCGATGACATGCTCCAGCGGGCCGCCCTGCAGGCCGGGGAACACCGCCGAGTTGATCTTCCTGGCGATGGCCTCGTCGTTGGTCAGGATCAGGCCGCCGCGCGGACCGCGCAGGGTCTTGTGGGTCGTCGTCGTGACCACATGGGCGTGCGGCACCGGGTTGGGATAGGCGCCGCCGGCGACCAGACCGGCGTAGTGGGCCATGTCGACCATCAGCAGGGCCCCGACGCTGTCGGCGATCTCGCGGAAGCGCTTGAAGTCGATGGCCCGGCTGTAGGCGGAGCCGCCGGCGATGATCAGCTTGGGCTTCTCGCGCTGGGCCACCTCGGCGACGTTGTCATAGTCGATGTACTGGTCCTGCGTCCGGACGCTGTAGGCCACCGGCTTGAACCACTTGCCCGACTGGTTGGCGGGGGAGCCGTGGGTCAGGTGGCCGCCGGCGGCCAGATCCATGCCCATGAAGGTGTCGCCCGGCGTCAGGAGAGCCAGGAACACCGCCTGGTTGGCCTGGGCGCCCGAGTGCGGCTGCACATTGGCGAAGCCGGCGCCGAACAGCGCCTTGGCCCGATCGATGGCCAGCTGCTCGATGACGTCGACGTACTCGCAGCCGCCATAGTAGCGCTTGCCCGGGTAGCCCTCGGCATACTTGTTGGTCAGGATCGAACCCTGGGCCTCGAGCACCGCCTTGCTGACGATGTTCTCGGAGGCGATCAGCTCGATCTGGTTCTGCTGCCGCTGCAGCTCGTGCGCGACGGCTTCGGCGATCGCCGGATCGGCGGTCGCCAGGTCGGCGCCGAAGAAGGCGGGGCGGGTCGGTGTCGTGGCGTTCATGGTCAGATCCCCTGGCTACGGCGCGTCAGCGCGACTTACTTAGTCTGCATCGCGGAAAAAGGGAGCCGGATTTGCATCCCGCACCCCCGGTGTTGCTGATTTTCGGGCCTGAGCCCGTCATTGGACCGCGGATTGTATGGAACCGGCTGCGGGGCGGCGCGTTGCAGTCGCGAGCCGGGCGCTGTCGAAGCGTGACCGAATGGCGCGTCATACGCAGAAAACAGGATGAGCAATGGCCGACGAAACCGGGCGTAAGGATACGTCGGAAGCCGAGATCCTCGGCCATGCCTCGGAGATCGTGGCCGCCTATGTGAGCCGCAATGCGGTGAGCGCCGCAGCGCTCCCGGACCTGATCCGCACCGTCCACCAGTCCCTGAGCGGCCTGACAGACGCCCCGACCACCGCGCCTGCGGAAAAGCAGAAGCCGGCCGTGCCGATCTCGAAGTCGGTGCAGCGGGACCACATCGTGTGCCTGGAAGACGGCGCGCATCTGAAGATGCTGAAGCGCTACCTGCGGTCTCGCTTCGGGCTGAGCCCCGAGGACTACCGGCGCAAATGGGGCCTGCCGCCGGAGTATCCGATGGTCGCGCCGGCCTACGCAGAGCGCCGGTCGGAGTTCGCGAGACAGATCGGTCTTGGAAAAGGCGTTCGGCGGCGGACCTGACTCCGGTTGGGTGCAGGACGATTACCTCATCGACCCGCTTCGATAAAGCGCCAAGGTTTCATGATGGCCTGACGGTGTCGGGCCACGACGGTGAACCAGAGGAGCCTAGGCCGCCACGCCGCCCACCCGGGCGATGTTGCAGTGGGCCCAGAGGTTTTCCATCGCCTTGACCAGATCGCGCATCATCTCGTCGGTGTGGAAAGGCGTCGGCGTGAAGCGCAGCCGCTCGGTGCCGCGCGGCACGGTCGGGTAGTTGATCGGCTGCACATAGACGCCGTGGTCCTCGAGCAGCATGTCGCTGACCATCTTGCAGTGGACGGCGTCGCCGACCATCACCGGCACGATGTGGCTGACCGAGCTTTCCATCACCGGAAGGCCGGCTTCCTTCATCATCCGCTTCAGGGTCGCGGCCCGCTCCTGGTGCGCCTGGCGCAGCTCGTCGTGGGCCTTGAGGTAGCGGACGGAAGCAAGAGCGCCGGCGGTCAGGGCGGGCGGCAGCGAGGTCGTGAAGATGAAGCCCGAGGCGTAGGACCGGATCGCGTCGACGATCACCGCGTCGGCGGCGATGTAGCCGCCCATCACGCCGAACGCCTTGCCCAGCGTCGCCTCGATGATGTCGATCTGGTCCATCATGCCGTCACGCTCGGCGACGCCGCCGCCGCGCGGGCCGTACATGCCGATCGCGTGGACCTCGTCGATGTAGGTCATGGCGCCGTACTTCTTCGCCAGGGCCACGGTGCCGGGGATGTCGGAGATGTCGCCGTCCATCGAATAGACGCTCTCGAAGGCGATCAGCTTGGGCGCGGCCGGGTCGGCGGCGGCGAGCAGCGTTTCGAGGTGCGCCAGGTCGTTGTGGCGGAAGATGTGCCGGGCGCCGCCACCGTTGCGGATGCCGCTGATCATGGAGGCGTGGTTCAGCTCGTCGGAGAAGACGATCAGCCCGGGCAGGATCTTGTAGAGCGTCGACAGCGTCGCCTCGTTGGAGACGTAGCCCGAGGTGAACAGCAGCGCCGATTCCTTGCCGTGCAGATCCGCGAGCTCCTGCTCGAGCTCGACGTGGAAGTGGGTGGTGCCGGAGATGTTGCGCGTCCCGCCCGATCCCGAGCCGGTGGCGTCGATGGCCTCGTGCATCGCCTCGAGCACGACCGGGTTCTGCCCCTGGCCGAGGTAGTCGTTGGAACACCAGACGACGATCTCGCTCTCGGAGCCGTCTTCCCGGGTCCAGGTCGCGCGCGGGAACGCGCCTCGATGGCGCTTGAGGTCGGCGAAAACGCGGTAGCGGCCTTCGCTGCGCACCTGTTGCACGGCAGTTTCAAACGCGGCTTTGTAGTCCATCGACGATGCCCGGTCCCGCGGCGGCGCAAGTCCGCCCGACCGGCTCCTTGGTTTTTATAGCGCGGCTTTTGGCGCCGCTGCACGCCCGAGTCCACTTACGGGATTATCATCCGAGAGCCTAATACGTGAATCCACGGAGGTCTTGCGCGAATGGTTCTCAGATCAGCGGCCCGCTGACGCAGGCATAGCTAGGTCAGACGTCGAGCCCGGCGAGCTTTCCACGGAACATTTGCAGCATGGCCGAGAAGTCCTTCTGGCCGTAGCCCAGCCCGTCGAACAGCGCATAGAGCGCCTCAGCCTGCGCGCCCAGCGGCGTCGTGGCGCCCGACCGGGCGGCGGCCTCCTGCGCCAGCTTCAGGTCCTTCAGCATCAGCGCCGTCAGGAACCCACCCTCGTAGTTGCGGTTGGACGGCGCCGCCTCGACCGGTCCGGGCCAGGGGCTGTAGCTGGTCAACGACCAGCACTGGCCCGACGATTTCGAGGCGATCTCGAAGAATCGCTCCGGCTCGAGCCCCAGCTTCTCGGCGAGGGCGAAGGCCTCGCAGGTGCCGATCATCGAGATGCCGAGCAGCATGTTGTTGCAAATCTTGGCCGCCTGCCCCGCGCCCAGCCCGCCTGCGTGGAAGACCGCCCGCGCCATCGGCGTCAGGGCCGCCTCGAACGCGGCGTAGTCGTCGGCCTCGCAGCCGACCATGAAGGCCAGGGTCCCGGCCTCGGCGGCCATGATCCCGCCGCTGACCGGGGCGTCGGCGAACCGCAGGCCCGCCGCCCTCGCCTGCTCGCCGACGGCGCGGGCGCTGTCGACGTCGATGGTCGAACAGTCGATCAGCAGCGCCGTCTTCGGCGCATGGGCCAGGACCTCCTCGCCGTAGACGGCGCGGACATGGGCGCCGGCCGGCAACATGGTGATGACGACGTCCGCCTCCCGGACCGCCTCGGCGATCGAGGACGCCGGGCGGCAGCCGGCGGCGACGGCCCGGTCGACCGCCGCTGAAGACAGATCGAAAGCCTGGACGAGGCGGCCCGCCTTCACCTGGTTGGCGGCCATCCCGGCGCCCATGGCGCCGAGACCGATGAATGCGACTTGGGTCATGGACGGCTACTTCGGCTTGCGGAACTTGAAGGCGAACTGGTCGGTCTTGCCGCGGATTCCGGCGTCGAAGACATTGCCGGTCAGCGGATCGCGGCCGTTTCGCAGGATGCGGGTCTCACCCTCATAGACGAAGCCCGCGGCCTCGATCTCGCGGCGAACGACCGCAGGATCTATGCGGTGCAGGACATCCCACTGGGCCGGGCCCGTGCCCGCCTTGGCGGTGTGGTCGATGACGATGTAGACGCCGCCGGGCTTCAGGGCCTTGAACGCCTGCCGGTTCACGACGCCGAGGTCGACCGGCCCCATGAAGGGCAGGTGCAGGTCATGGTAGTTCTGCGCCGTGAAGATCATGTCGACCTTCTCCGGCGCGCCGAACTCCGGCATGCGGCGCAGGATCATCCGGCTGTTGGCGAAGGGCGGCCTGTTGACCCAGGCGGCGACCGACGGCGGGCGGCCCTTGGCCACGGCGGTCAGCTCGTCCGGCACATAGGCGTAGACCCGGCCCTTTGGGCCGACGGCCCTGGCGAAAATGCGTGTGAAGTAGCCCTGCCCCGGTACCAGGTCGATCACCTTCATCCCCGGCGCAAGTCCCGCCCAGGCGAGGATCTGGCCGGGCTTGCGGGCGGCGTCGCGGGCCTTGTCGGCGTCGGGACGGGCCGGATCGGCCAGGGCCGCCGACAGGAAGTTCGGGATCGCCACGGGCGCATCGGCAGGCGGCGGCGGCGGCGGGGGCGGCACGGTCTCGCAGGCCGTGACGGCGAGGACGGCGGCCAGCGCCAACCAGCGGGCATGGGTCTTCATTCTGGCAGTTCTCTTCCCTGGTGTTCCCCGACCCGGCGCCTGTTCTAGGCCGGTTGTCGTCTCAAGTCAGCGGCGTCCAGTCCTGATCGGCCGACAGCGGCGCGAAGATCTCGTCCAGCATCGCGTCTGAAACCTCGGCCACGGTCGCCGGCGACCAGTTCGGCGCGTTGTCCTTGTCGATGATGACCGCCCGGACGCCCTCCAGGAAGTCGTGCATCGCCACCACGCGCGCGCCGATGCGGTACTCCATGACCATGTTGTCGGCGAAGTCGGTCAGGGCGGCGCCATGGGCCAGCTGGCGGAAGGCGACCTTCAGCGTCTGCGGCGACTTGGTCGCCAGTATCGCCAGCTGCGCCGTCGCCCATTCGCCGCCGTCGACGGTGAGGCGTTCAAGAATGGTCTCGACGTCGTGGCCGTCGAACAGCCGGTCGATGTCAGCCTGATGGGCGGCCAGCGGCGGATGGCCCGCGTCCTCGACGCAGGCCGCCAGGGCGCCGACGAGGGCGTCCGGATGCGCCAGCAGCGCGGTCTTGAAGGCCTCGACCTTCTCCGAGGGCATGAAGTGGGTGGCGATCCCCAGGGCGCAGCAGTCCGCCGCCTTGATCCGCGCCCCCGTCAGGGCCAGCCACAGCCCGGCCCTGCCCGGCAGACGCGGCAGGAACCAGCCGCCGCCGACGTCCGGGAACAGGCCGATGCCGGTCTCGGGCATGGCGAAGGTCGTCCGCTCGGTGGCGATCCGCACGCTGGCCGGCATGGAAAGGCCGACCCCGCCGCCCATGGTCACCCCGTCCATCACCGCTATGACCGGCTTGGGATAGACGAACAGCAGGTGGTTGAGCCGGTACTCGGTATGGAAGAACAGCCGGGCGGCCTTGCCGTCCCCTGCCCCGCTCTCGGCCAGCATGCGGATGTCGCCGCCGGCGCAGAAGCCGCGCTCGCCGCTGTGGTCGATCAGGACGCAGCGGACGGTGTCGTCGGCCTTCCAGGCCCGCAGCGCCGCGATCATCGCCTCGCACATGCCCAGCGTCAGCGCATGCAGCGCCTTGGGCCGGTTCAGGGTGATGCGGCCGACGCCGGACTCGATGCGGCAGAGGACTTCGGGGGCTACTGTATCGGTCATGGTGCGTCAGTCTCTCAAATCGACCGTGGCGAGACCACGACGCGCCGCCGCCGCGAGCATAGGTCCGTCGCGACTGGCCAGTCTGGCTCCGGACGCCAGCGCCGCGTCGAGATAGAGGGCGTCGTATAGCGACAGACCTTCCTGCCGCGCCAGAGCCAGCACGTCGTCGTGACGCGCCCTGTCCAGCAAGGGTCCGACCGTGATCGCGAGCCTGGCCACGAAGTCGAGCGCGGCGACGACCTCGGCCGGGCTGAGGCCGCCCCGGCGCTCGGCGCGGAGAAGCAAGCTACGGCATTCGGCCGGGAAGATGTACGGAGCCAGAAATCGGGCTTCGACCACCTGCATCCTGAACGCGTCACTCGACGTCGTTCCCTGCGATGGAACCAGCCAGGCGGCGATCACGGAGGCGTCGAGGACTGTCGCTGTCACTCGCGGCCGTCCTCGACCGCCTCTTTCCAGTCGAACGCGAACCTTGCGCCAAGGCGGTCTTCGACACCGCTCTGAAACGCCCGCATCTGGTCGGCCAGATCCGCCGGTGCGCGCTCGGCCATTGGCGGCGCGGTCAACTGCGCCACCGGCTTCCCGTGCCGGGTGATGAGCACGGGCTCGCCCGTCCGCTGCACCTCGTCCAGCAGGGCGGACAGGTTTGTCTTGGCTTCAAGGACCCCGACTTCACGCATGACCGCTCCATATTCTGACCAGAATGGTCAGAATAACACATCCCTCACTGCCGGAACATCTCCCGGCTGATGATCACCCGCATGATCTCGTTGGTGCCCTCGAGAATCTGGTGGACGCGCAGGTCGCGCACGATCCGTTCCAACGGATAGTCCTGCAGATAGCCGTAGCCGCCGTGCAGCTGCAGCGCGTCGTTGGCCACCGAGAAGCCCGCATCCGTGGCGAAACGCTTGGCCATGGCGCAGAGTTTCGTCGCCTGCGGGTCGCGCTTGTCGAGCGCGTCGGCGGCGCGGCGGACCATCAGCCGGGCGGCCTCCAGCTCGGTGGCCATGTCGGCCAGCTTGAACTGCAGGGCCTGGAACTCCTTCAGCGGTTTGCCGAACTGGTTGCGGGTTTCCATGTAGGCCTTGGCCGTGTCGAGCGCGAAGGCCGCGCCGCCCAGCGAGCAGCTGGCGATGTTCAGCCGTCCGCCGTCCAGGCCCATCATGGCGAAGCGGAAGCCCTCGCCCTCCTGGCCGACGCGGTTGCTCTCGTGGACGCGGACGTTGTCGAAATTGACCTGGGCCGTCGGCTGGGCGTTCCAGCCCATCTTGCGCTCGTTGGCGCCGAAGGAGAGGCCCTCCTGGCCCTTCTCGACCACGAAGGTCGAGACGCCCTTGGGCCCCTCGCCACCGGTCCGCGCCATGACGACATAGACATCCGAAACCCCGGCGCCACTGATGAAGGCCTTGCCGCCGTTCAGGATGTAGTGGTCGCCGTCCTTCTTCGCCGTCGTCCGCATGCCCGCCGCGTCGGAGCCCGAGCCCGGCTCGGTCAGGCAGTAGCTGGCGATCAGCTCCATGCTGGTCAGCCGCGGCAGGTAACGGGCGCGCAGGTCCTCGGACGCGAAACGGTCGATCATCCATGACGCCATGTTGTGGATGGTCAGATAGGCCGCGGTCGGCACGTCGCCGTAGCTGAGAGCCTCGAAGATGATCGAGGCGTCGAGCCGGCTCAGGGCCGAGCCGCCGACGTCCTCCTGGACGTAGATGCCCGCGAAGCCCAGGCCGGCGGCGGCGCGCATGACGTCGACCGGAAAGTGCTTCTCCTCGTCCCACTTCGCCGAATGCGGGGCGAGTTCGTCCCGCGCGAAGGCCAGCGCCATCTCCTGGATCGCGCGTTGATCGTCGGTCAGCGAGAAATCCATGCGCGGCAAGCCTCCTCTGCGGCACGGGTCTGCCCCGGCCCGTTCAATGCGGTTGATGACCTGACGCCGGCGGCGCACCCTGTCAACGACCGCGAACAGGCCCAAGGATGAACGTGACCAACACCCTGCTGAAGAGATCCGGCGCCGACAGGGCCATCGCCTTCGCCGGCTACGGCCTTCTGGCGGCCTCTGTGCTGACGGTGGGGCTGACCGGCCTCGCCGCGCTGATCATCGCCCTGGTTTCGCGCGGCCAGGTCTCACCGGGCGTGCGACGGCACCTGAACGCCCAGATCGGCATCTTCTGGGTGGCGTTCGTGCTGATTGTCGCCGCGCTGGCTGCGGGGATCGCGGCCACGGTCATCGAGATCGACGGCCTGCGCAACGGCTCCGGCGTCTACCTGGCGCGCCTTCAGTTTCTGGCCTGGTCCATCGACGTCAGCGCCTGGCGGCTGGTTCCGCAGGTCATCGGCCTGGTCATCGCCTCGGCCGTCCTGGGGCTGGTGGGCGTACTCTGGACCGTCGTGGGTCCGCTGATCGGCGTCATCCGACTTGCCAGTCACGCCGGTGAAGGCGTAACGCGCAAGCCATGACCGTCGCCCCGCTCGCCCCCTATCCCGCCACCCGCCTGCGCCGCCTGCGCCAGGCCGACTGGAGCCGCCGGCTCGTCCGCGAAAGCGTGCTGACGCCGGCCGATCTGATCTGGTCGATGGTCGTCCACGAGGGCGAAGGCCGCATCCCGGTGGCCTCGATGCCGGGCGTGGAGCGGCTGTCGGTCGCCGACTGCGTCAAGGCCGCGGTCGAGGCGCGCGACCTGGGCATCCCGGCCATCGCCATCTTCCCCTACATCGACGGGGCCCGAAAGGACGCCACGGGCTCGATGGCCGCCGACCCGAACGGGGTCATCTGCCGCGCCGTCCGCGCCATGAAGGACGCCGCCCCCGAGGTCGGCATCATGTGCGACGTGGCGCTGGACCCCTTCACCGACCACGGCCACGACGGCGTCATCGAGAACGGGGACATCGCCAACGACCCGACCATCGAACGTCTGGTCGAACAGGCCCTGGTCCAGACCCGCGCCGGCTGCGACATCCTCGCCCCGTCGGACATGATGGACGGCCGGATCGGCATCATCCGCGCAGCGCTGGAAAGCGAAGGATTTCAGAACACTCTGATCATGTCCTACGCCGCCAAATATGCTTCGGCCTTCTACGGCCCGTATCGCGACGCCATCGGCTCGGGCAAGCTCGGCACCCTGGGCCCGTCGGACAAGAAGACCTACCAGCAGGACCCCGCCAACACCGACGAGGCCCTGCGCGAGGTCGCCCTCGACATCGCCGAGGGCGCCGACATGGTCATGGTCAAGCCGGGCATGCCGTATCTCGATATTGTTCAACGGGTTGTGCAGGAATTCTCAATGCCGACCTTCGCCTTCCAGGTCAGCGGTGAGTACGCGATGATCATGGCGGCGGCGCAGAACGGCTGGATCGACGAACAGCGCGCCATCCTCGAGAGCCTGGGCGCCTTCAAGCGCGCCGGCTGCGCGGGCGTGATCACCTATTTCGCGCCTCGGGCGGCGCGGATGCTGGGGGCCTAGCCCCCGGTCTCCTGCCGGATCCGCGCCTCGATCAGGTCCAGCGCGATCTCGCGGATGCGCTCCGGCGGGCGACCCAGCAGTTCGGCCATGGTCTCGCCGAACAGGCCGACGCCGAGCGCCATCGTCACGCAGACCAGCATGAAGTCCTGCACCGCCGTCTCGTCGACGGGGCTGTCCAGCTGCATCCGCAGGGCGGCGACCTCCTGAACCGCCTGGCGGATGGCGGTCATACGGCGCGCCTCGCCCGTCAGCTCCAGCCAGGCCGCCAGCCGCGCCCCGCCCCGGGTCCCGAAGGCGTCGAACAGCGCCCGCGCTCCGGCGCCGACGCGGCCGACCGTGTCCTGGTGCTGACCGAAATCGACGGCGATTCGCTGGACCAGCTGCCGGATCATCCGGGTCATCAGCGCCGTCTGCACCCCGTCGATCGAGCCGAAATGGTGCAAGACCGTGGCGTTGGCGACCCCGGCGCCGGCGGCGACGTCGGCCAGCTTCAGCGCCTGCGGCCCCTTCTCCAGCAGGATCGCCTCGCAGGCGGCGAGGATGTTCTCGCGCGCCGCCTCGGGAGACCGGCGAATTCTCGCGGGGCGCTCTATTGACATTTTTGTCGGTAAGGCCAATCTGACAGCATACGCCTTCCTAGCCCTCCCTCCCCGAGGACGCCATGACCACGCCCATCGATATCAAGCCCCGCGACATCCGTTTCGACGTCGAACAGGCGCGCCCCGGCCATTGGCTGGGCGGCGATCCGGTCGGCACGGCCGTGTTCAACGCCCTGTCGCTGACCTTTCCCGACGGCGAGCGGCTGTTCATGGAGGCGGTGCGCAACTATCGTGGCCAGCTCAGCGGCAAGCTGCTGCAGGACGCGAAGGACTTCATCGCCCAGGAAGCCATCCATTCGCGCGAGCACCACGGCCTGAACGGCGTCATCGACCGCGAGCGCTATCCGGTCGCCGAAATCGAGGCGCAGGTGAAGGAGCGGACCACCATGGCCCGCAGTCGCGGCCCGATGGGCATGCTGGTCTCCACCATCGCGCTCGAGCACTTCACGGCCATGATGGCCGACGTCTTCATGGACAACCCCAAGATCTTTGACGGCGCCGCGCCCGACATCGAGCGCATGTGGCGCTGGCACGCCATGGAAGAGACCGAGCACAAGGCGGTCGCCTTCGACGTCTTCATGGAGGTGACGAAGGACTGGAAGCCCTGGAAGCGCTACCTCCGCCGCTGCCTGGCCATGGCCATCGTCACCAAGATGTTCAGCCGCAACATCTGCCTGTACGCCGCCCGCCTGCTCGAAGCCGACGGCTACGAACCCAGGGCGGCCCTGAAGGCGGTCGACGACTACGTCTGGGGCAAGCCTGGCATCTTCCGGCGCGGCTGGAAGACCTACTTCGCCTGGTACCGCCCGGGTTTCCATCCCTGGCAGCATGACAACCGGGATGAACTGGCGGCCTGGCAAGCGGAGTTCGACGGCGCAGTCGCGGCGGCGGCCTAGTCCCGCTCCAGCCGCGCCACCAGGCTCGAGGTGTCCCAGCGGCTGCCGCCCATGGCCTGCACCTCGGCGTAGAACTGGTCGATCAGGGCCGTGGCGGCGATCCGGGCGCCGTTGGTCCGGGCCTCGTCAAGCGTGATGCCCAGATCCTTGCGCATCCAGTCGACCGCGAAGCCGAAGTCGAACCTGCCTTCGCTCATCGTCGCCCAGCGGTTCTCCATCTGCCAGCTCTGGGCCGAACCCTTGGAGATGGCGGCCAGCACGCCGTCGGTGTCGAGCCCGGCGCGCTTGGCGAAGTGAAGCGCCTCGGCCACGCCCTGAACGGCGCCGGCGATGGCGATCTGGTTGCACATCTTGGTCAGCTGGCCGGTACCGACCTCGCCCATGCGGCGCACCGCCTTGGCGTAGGCGCTGATCACCGGCTCGGCGCGGGCGTAGGCGGCCGCGTCGCCGCCGGCCATGATGGTCAGCTGGCCGGTCTCGGCCCCCGCCTGACCGCCGCTGACCGGCGCATCGATGAACCAGCGACCGTCCTGTGCCGCAAGGTCGGCCATTTCGCGCGCCACCTTCGCCGAGGTGGTGGTGTGGTCGACGATGACGCCGCCGGGCGCCATGGTCGCCAGCACCTGCGGCGTGACGCCCCGCACGTCGTCGTCGTTGCCCACGCAGAGGGCCACGAGCTCGGCCCCGGCGCAGGCCTCGCCGATCGTCGCGCCGGCCCGGCCGCCGTGGGTCGCCACCCAGCGGGCCGCCTTGTCCGGGCTGCGGTTGAAGACCGCCACATCGTGACCGGCCTTCACCAGATAGCCGGCCATCGGAAAGCCCATCACGCCAAGGCCTACAAAGGCGGTCTTCATTGGAGCGGCATCCTCATTGCGTCCTTCGGCACGCCCGCTGCGCGGGCGGCTCAGGATGACTATTGGGGGACGCGCCTCAAGGCTAGTCATCCTGAGCAGCGATCATAGATCGCGTGTCGAAGGCGGCACGAACTCAACACCATCTTAACCCCCGGCGGCGACCTTCCTGATCAAGGTTAAGCGGGGTTTCACCATGGCGCTGAACAGCGACGCGCCCATCATGATCAAGAAGGTCAAGAAGGTCGTCGGCGGGGGGCACCACGGCGGCGCCTGGAAGGTCGCCTACGCCGACTTCGTGACCGCCATGATGGCCTTCTTCCTGCTGATGTGGCTGATCAACACCACGAGCCCGGAACAGAAACGCGGGATCGCCGACTACTTCGCCCCCGCCAGCGTGTCGGAAACCACCAGCGGCTCGGGCGGCATCCTCGGCGGCACAGCCCTGGGCGACGATGGCGCCAAGAGCTCCGGCTCGATGTCGACGGTCGAGCAGATGGCCCCGGAGGCCCCCGCCAACGTCAAGGAAACCGGCCAGAACGACAGCAGCCCGGGCATGAGCAGTCTGGACGAGGCCAGTGAGCAGGCTTTGCGCAAGGAACTGCAGGCCCGCGAGGAGGCGTCGTTCGCCTCCGCCGCCCAGTCCCTGCGCCAGGCGCTGCAGGACATGCCGGAGCTGGCCGAGCTGTCGAAACAGATCATGATCGACCAGACCCCGGAGGGCCTGCGGATCCAGCTGGTCGACCAGGAAGGTCGTTCAATGTTCAAGGAAGGCGCCGCCGCCCCCAACGACCGGGCTCGGATCCTGCTGCGCGCCGTGACCCGCGTGATCAATCAGCTGCCCAACCGGATCAGCATCAGTGGTCACACCAACATGAGCCCCAACGGCCGGACGGCATCGGCGGACTGGAAACTGTCGTCGGATCGCGCCGATGCTTCGCGACAGCTTCTCCAGGGGTTCGGGGTCGATCCGGACCGGGTCTACCAGGTGGCCGGCAAGGCCAATTCGGATCCGCTGTATCCTGACGATCCCATGCTGGCCGGCAACCGACGCATCTCCATCATTCTGCTTCGCGAGGCTCCGGTCCTGCCGCCGGATTGACGAACGACGATCGCCCAATGCCTGCTTGCACCTTTCGGAATCATGGGCGCTAATCCCTGCGGGGATTGAGGAGAGCCGCAAGGCGACGGGGCATTGACGCATCATTTCACATCGAGACGGATGCGGTTCTTCCTCACGGCGCCTTCGCCCTGCCCGTACCTGCCGGGGCGCGAGGAGCGGAAGGTCTTCGCCCACCTGCCCCCCGGCGACGGCCCCTCGGTCAATGACAACCTGACGCAGTCCGGCTTCCGCCGCTCCCAGCACATCGCCTATCGCCCCGCCTGCGAGAGCTGCAGCGCCTGCACCTCGGCCCGGATCCCGGTCGGCGACTACCGGTTCAGCCGTTCGGAGCGGAAGGTGCTGGCCCGCAACGTCGACATCCGCCGCCATCTGGTCGAGGCAGAGGCCACGATGGAGCAGTTCGACCTGCTGCGTCGCTATCTGACGGCCCGCCACGCCGACGGCGGCATGGCCGAGATGACCTGGCCCGACTATGTGGCCATGGTCGAGGACACCGCCGTCCGCACCCACGTCATCGAGTACCGCACCCCCTCGCAGGACGGAGGCCCGGGTGACCTGATCGCCTGCATCCTGGTCGACCTGATGGGGGACGGGCTGTCGATGGTCTACAGCTTCTACGACCCGCGCCAGGAGCGGCGCAGCCTCGGCACCTTCATCATCCTCGACCACATCGTCCAGGCCGGCCTGAACGGCCTGCCCTACGTCTACCTGGGCTACTGGGTGCCCGGCAGCGAGAAGATGGCCTACAAGGCGCGCTTCTCACCGCTGGAGGTGCTGAAGGGCCAGGGCTGGATGCTGATGTCGGCCCGTGAGCGCGACGAGGCCGGCGAGGCGCTCGACCGCGAGCGCCGCCTGCGCGGGCCGGCCATGCCCCGGCTCGGCAGGAAGTAGGGGCGGCGCCCGCCCGCTACTTTTCCGGATCGACCAGCGCCTGGTAGACCAGCTGCGCCGACAGTTCGTCCAGACGCAGGCGGCTGCCGCCCAGGACCTGGATGTAACCGAGGAAGGCGACGTCGTTCTCCGGATCGACCCAGAACCAGGTGCCGGCCGCCCCGCCCCAGCTGAAGCTGCCCTTGCCGGCGATGGTTCCGGCCTTCGCCGGGTCCATGATGACCGCCACGCCCAGCCCGAAGCCGACCCCGTCGCCGAGCGGCTTCTTCGCCAGCTGGTCCTCGGTGAGGTGGTTCGTGGCCATCAGCCGGATGGTCGACGGCGCGAGGAGGCGGACGCCGTCCAGCTCGCCCTCGTTGGCCAGCATGGTGGCGAAGCGGGTGAAGTCGGCCATGGTCGAGACCAGTCCGCCGCCACCGTTCGGCGCGGTCGGGATCCGGTCGACCGGCAGCACCATGAAGCCGTCGGCCGGCATCAGCTGGCCGGTCTTCGGGTTGAACACATAGAGCGTGGCCAGTCGCGAGCGCTTCGCCTCGGGAACCCAGAAGTCGGTGTCGACCATCTTCAACGGCGTGAAGATGCGGCTGCGCATGAAGTCCGGCAGACTCTGACCCGACAGCTTCTCGATAATGTAGCCCTGGATATCGACGGCGATGGAGTACTTCCACTCCGTGCCCGGCTGGCTGGCCAGCGGCAGCCCGGCGGCCTGGGCCATCCCGGCGGCCAGGGTCGGCGCGCGGAACATGCCGCTCTCCTGATAGACCTTGTCGACATAGGTGTCGGCGACCAGGCCGTAGGCGAAGCCGGCGGTGTGGGTCATCAGCTCGCGCATGGTGGCCGACCGGCTGATCGGCTCGAGGATCGGCTTGCCCTCGGCGTCGAGGCCCTTGAACACCTTCAGGCCGGCGAACTCCGGCACATACTTCGTCACCGGCTCGTCCAGCCGCCATCTGCCCTCTTCGTAGAGCATCATCATGGCCACGCCGGTCACCGGCTTGGTCTGGCTGTACATCCGCCAGATCGTGTCGGCGGCGACCGGCGCGCCGCTGGCGCTGTCGACCTTGCCGTAGATGTCGGTGTGGACGACCTTGCCGTGGCGGACCAGCACCGTGGCGATGCCCGGCACCATGCCCTTGTCGACCACCGCGCGCAGCCCGGCGTCGAGCCGCGCCAAACGCTCGGACGAAAAGCCCATGGCCTCGGGCCGGGCGGCGGGCACCCCGACCGCGACCGGCTTCTCGGCGGCGGAAACCGTGGCGGCGATGCCGGACAGGGCCAGCGCGGTCGCGGCGGCCAGCAGGCCCCTGCGCAGATCGATCATGGAATATCCCCCCCTCGGCTCGAACGGCCGTTTGACGCCAGACTAGCCGGAAAAAGGGGACAGTCACTCACTTCCGACGGCGAAAGCCCGGACGCGCGCGGAAAACAGGCGACGCCTCCCGTTTCCCTACACGTCCTCCAGATAGGCCACGCCCGGGGCGGTCTTCAGGGCCCCCCGCAGGGCGGCGTCGAGACTGTAGAAGCCCGGGAGCTTGAGCTCGACCTCGCGGCCGCCGCCCAGGCCCGCCACGATCACCACCTCGCCGCCGCGCTGCGCCGCCGCCCCGAGCAGCCGCTTCTTGAGGGCCTCGATCTCCGTCGACTGCGGCGAGACATGCACCCGCAGGCTGGCGGCCACATGCTCGACCGCCTTGTCGAGCGGCTCGGCGTCGTCGCCGAAGAAACGGACCTCGCCGTCGCGGGACTTGGCCCGGACCTTGATCAGCACCGCCTTGCCCGGCTCCAGCGCGTCGCGACACTTGCGCAACGCCTCGGGCGGGAACAGCACTTCGTATTCGCCGGTCGGGTCGGACAGGGAGACGAAGGCGAAGCGGTCGCCGCTCTGCTGCACCCGCTCCTGGCGACGCCGCACCACCCCGGCCATGCGGAAGGCCTCCGATCCGGCCTCGGCCTGGACGATGGCCTCGGTGACCATGGTCGTCCGCCGCCGCCGCAGGACGTCGACCATGTCCTCCAGAGGATGGCCGGTCAGGTAGAAGCCGACGGCGGCCAGCTCCTCGTCCAGCCGGCGAATCTGGTCCCAGGGCTCGGTGCGCGGCAGGCGCGGGCGCG
This sequence comes from Caulobacteraceae bacterium, assembly GCA_027487945.1. Classification (GTDB taxonomy): domain Bacteria; phylum Pseudomonadota; class Alphaproteobacteria; order Caulobacterales; family Caulobacteraceae; genus Caulobacter. The sequence continues at coordinate 21,575 of JAIYCQ010000017.1, read as the reverse complement.
AGCTCTCGGTCTTCTCGCCCCCCAGCAGGCTGAGCTGGTCGGAGTTGCGGTCGCTGGCCTCGGCCTGGCCGTGGGCGATCAGCACGTCGGCGGCGGCGACGATCTGGGCGCGGTTGGAATGAAGCGAGTCGAACGCCCCGGCCCGGGCCAGGTTTTCCAGCGCCCGCTTGTTGACCTGGCGCGGATCGACCCGTTCGACGAAGTCGAACAGGTCGCGGAACGGCCCGCCCTCGCGGCGCACCTGCACCAGATGCTGCATCGCCGCGAAGCCGACATTGCGCACCGCGCCCAGGGCGTAGAGCACCGCCCCGTCGGTGACATCGAAGTCGGCGCCCGATCGGTTCACGTCCGGCGGGAGCACCGGCACCTTGAAGCGGCGGGCGTCCTGGTAGAAGACCGCCAGCTTGTCGGTGTTGGAGATGTCGAGGCTCATCGAGGCCGCGAGGAACTCGACCGGCGCATTCGCCTTCAGCCAGGCGGTCTGGTAGCTGATCAGGGCGTAGGCGGCCGCGTGAGACTTGTTGAAGCCGTAGCCGGCGAACTCCTCAACCAGTTCGAAGATCGACGAGGCCTGGGCCGGATCGACGCCGCGCTCGGCGGCGCCGGAGACGAACCGGGCCTTCTGCTGGTCCATCTCCTCCTTCTTCTTCTTGCCCATCGCCCGGCGCAGCAGATCGGCCTCGCCGAGGCTGTAGCCGGCCAGGATCTGGGCGATCTGCATCACCTGTTCCTGGTAGACGATGACGCCGTAGGTCTCCTTCAGCACCGGCTCCAGCGAGGGGTGCAGCACGTCCATCGGTCGGCGGCCGAACTTGGTGTCGACGAAGGTGTCGATATTGTCCATCGGACCGGGGCGGTAGAGGGAGATCAGGGCGGTGACCTCCTCCAGCGAGCCCGGTCGCATCTTGCGCAGGGTGTCGCGCATGCCCTGGCTTTCCAGCTGGAACACCCCGACGGTCTGGCCCGACCCCATCAGCTCGTAGGACGGCAGGTCGTCCAACGGCAGCTTGCCGAGGTCGACATCGGCGCCCCGCCGCGCCAGATGCTTCACCGCCCGGTCGAGTACGGTCAGGGTCTTGAGGCCGAGGAAGTCGAACTTCACCAGGCCGGCGCTCTCGACCCATTTCATGTTGAACTGGGTCGCCGGCAGCTCCGAACGCGGATCCTTGTAGAGCGGCGTGAGCTCGGTCAGCGGCCGGTCGCCGATCACCACCCCGGCGGCGTGGGTCGAGGCGTTGCGGTACAGCCCCTCGAGCCGCAGCGCCACCTCCAGGCACTGGGCCACCGACGGATCGTCGTCCCGCGCCTGTTTGAGGCGTGGCTCGATGTTGATGGCCTGGGCCAGGGTGGTCGGGTTGGCCGGATTGTTCGGCACCATCTTGCAGAGCCGGTCGACAAGGCCGAGCGGCAGCTGCATCACCCGGCCGACGTCGCGCAGCACCGCGCGCGCCTGCAGGGTGCCGAAGGTGATGATCTGGGCGACGCGGCCCTTGCCGTACTTGTCCTGGACATACTCGATCACCTCCTCCCGCCGCTCCTGGCAGAAGTCGATATCGAAGTCGGGCATCGAGACCCGCTCAGGGTTGAGGAAGCGCTCGAACAGCAGCCCGAAGCGCAGCGGGTCCAGATCGGTGATGGTCAGGGCCCAGGCGACCAGCGAGCCGGCCCCCGAGCCGCGGCCCGGGCCGACCGGAATCCCCTGGGCCTTGGCCCATTTGATGAAGTCGGAAACGATCAGGAAGTAGCCGGAGAAGCCCATCCGCTGGATGACGCCGATCTCCCGCTCCAGCCGGGCCCAGTACTCCCCCTCCCCGGCCGCCAGCTCCAGCCCCTCGAGCCGGCGGCGCAGGCCTTCGGCCGCCTGGTGGGCCAGTTCATCGGGCTCGGTCCGGCCCTCGGTGGTGGGAAAGCGCGGCAGGATCGGATCGCGCTTGTTGACCATGAAGGCGCAGCGCCGGGCGATGTCGAGGGTGTTGTCGCAGGCCTCCGGCAGGTCGGCGAACAGCGCCCGCATGGCGGCGGCCGGCTTGAACCAGTGCTCGGCCGTCACCCGGCGGCGTTCGTCCTGACCGATGAAGGCGCCGTCGGCGATACAGAGCAGCGCATCGTGCGCCTCGTACATGTCGCGCTGGCTGAAGAAGACGTCGTTGGTGGCGACCAGGGGTACATCGTTGTCATAGGCCCAGGCCACCAGACCCGGCTCGGCCGCCCCCTGCTCCGGCAGACCATGGCGCTGCAGCTCGACATAGAGCCGGTCGCCGAACACACGCCGCATCTCGGCCAGCGCCGCGCCGCCCGCCTCGGTCTTGCCGGCCGCGAACAGCGGATCGACCGGCCCGTCCGGCCCGCCCGAGAGCAGCAGAAGACCCTCGGCGTGCTGCATGACCTTCGCCCAGGGCACGCACGGCTCGTCGGCGGGATCGACGTCGAGATAGGCCGACGACGACAGCTCCGTAAGGTTCAGGTACCCGCGCTCGTTCTGGGCCAGCAGCACGATGACCGGCGTCCGCGCCCAGCGCTCGGACCGCCCCTCCCCGATGCCGGTCACCGGCAGGGCGCAGGCCACGATGGGCTGCACACCGGCATCCTTGGTGGCCACCGAGAACTCCAGCGCACCGAAAAGGTTCGCCCGGTCAGCGACGGCGACGGCCGGCATGTCGGCCGCGGCGGCCATCTTGCCGACCGCCTCGGCCTTGATCGCACCCTCGAGCAGCGAATAGGCCGAGCGGACCCGCAGGTGAACGAACCCGTTCTCCATGACGGCGGCGTCGGCCATGCGGCTACTCCTTCGGACAGGACATCCTTCTACGACGATTCAGCGTCGCGGCGCGGTCATTCGGCGCCCGGTCAGGCGGCCAGATAGGCGACCGAGCACATCATCCAGCAGAAGCCGACGACGGAAAACAAAGCCAGCGATTCACGCGCGATCCGGGCCATTCGGGCCTCCCCAGGTCAAAGCTGATGTCGAGTTGCCCCTTTGTTCTATGTTGCGGATTTGTTCTCGTCAACAGCCTTGTTCCGGTTCTCCCGGGACGATCCACCGGACCGTCCCCCGGGGCGCGGTGCTCAGCCGGCCTGGGGGGCGGAATCGGCGGGATCGGCCGGCGGGGCGCCGGCCTTGGCAGCCTTCGCCTTCGCAGCCGGCGGGGCCGGGTTCATTGGTGGGCGGTGTTTGGCGACGATGTCGGCCTGTTCGGCGCGACGGACGGCGCCGGTAATGTTCAGGCGCGCGAGGATCTCCCCGGCGCCGTGCTCGGCGCAGGCCTCGTCCCAGTTATCGAAAACGGCGCGGTGAAGGCTGTCAGTCTCGCCGGCGTGAATGATCTTCGCGGTGTCGCCGTTCCAGCTGACGAACAGGTAGTTGGCGCCGCCCGGCGACACCGGCTTGAGCTCTTCGAGCGCCTTGTAGCGATACAGGGCGCCGGACTGGCCGATGATGTCAAACTGCCGGGTCAAACTGGCACTCCCGTCGAAGATAAAGGAACAACGCCCTGAAAACCCTGCGAAAGGGGCGAAAGCGGGGCGATCCGGGGTCGGTGAACGTTGAGCTGTGGACGGACAATCCCCCGGACGGGGGGTGCCCGCTAGCCGCGCTGCTTCTCAAGGTGACCGTCCTTCATGGCGAAGACGCGGTCCATGTAGCGGGCCAGTTCGAGGTTGTGGGTGGCGATCAGGGCCGCCACGCCGGTGGTCCGGGCGAGCTCGTAGAGCTGCTGGAACACCACGCCGGCCGTTTCGGGGTCGAGGTTGCCGGTCGGCTCGTCAGCCAGCAGCAGGCGGGGCTCGTTGGTCAGGGCGCGGGCGATCGCCACCCGCTGCTGCTCACCGCCGGACAGCTGCGCCGGCTGGTGGTCAAGGCGCTCGCCAAGGCCGAGGCCCGTCAGCAGCGTCTCCGCCCGGCCCCGGGCGTAGGCCCCGCCCCGGCCGGCGATCATGGCCGGCATGGCGACGTTCTCCAGCGCCGAGAACTCGGGCAGCAGGTGGTGGAACTGGTAGACGAAGCCGATCGTCGTTAGCCGGACCTTCGTCCGCGCCCGGCTCGAAAGCCTGGTGCAGTCCTGGCCGTCGACGCTGACCGTGCCGCCGTCCGGATGCTCCAGCAGGCCGGCGGCGTGCAGCAGCGAGGACTTGCCCGAGCCCGAAGGACCGATCAGCCCGACGATCTCGCCCGGCATGACATCGAGGTCGACGCCCTTGAGCACCGGCAGATCGCCTGATCGGGTGACGTAGGTGCGCTTGACCCCGCGCAGGGAGAGGACCGGGCTACTCATAGCGAAGCGCCTCCACGGGATCGAGGCGCGACGCCAGCCAGGCCGGCAGCAGGGTGACGATGAAGCTCATGAACAGGGCCCAGGCCGTGACCAGCCCGACCTCGCTCCACTCGATCTTCGCCGGCACGTGGCTGAGGAAGTAGATCTCGGGGTTGAACACCTGGGCGCCGGTGATCCGCTCGACCACCTGCTGGATGACCTCGATGTTCAGGCAGACGACGACGCCCAGCACCAGGCCCGTCGCCGCGCCCAGCACGCCGATCAGCGATCCGGCCATGAAGAAGATGCGCATGATGGCGCTCTGGCTGGCGCCGACCGTGCGAAGGATGCCGATGTCGCGCCGCTTGTTCTGCACCATCATCACCAGGCCGGCGATGATGTTCAGCGTGGTGATGGCCACCAGGATCATCAGGATCAGCCGCATGGCCGAGCGCTCGATCTGCAGGGCGTTGAAGAAGCTCTCGTTCTCCTGCGTCCAGTCGAAGACCAGGGCGGCCGGGCCTGCCGCCCGGGCCAGGGCCGGCTTCATGGCGATGGCGTTGTCGGGGCTGTCGAGCATGATCTCGATCTTGTCGACCATGCCGTCGCGGCCGAAGAAGATCTGGGCCTGGTCCAGCGGCATGTAGATGAAGGCCTGGTCAAACTCGCTCATCCCGACCGAGAACACGCCGCCGACCGTGTAGTCCTTCTGGTTGACGCTCTGGCCGAAGGCGGTGGTCGCGCCGGTGGGCGAGATCAGGGTCACCGGGTCGCCCGGCGAGACACCCAGCGCCGCCGCCATGCGGTCGCCGATCAGGATCAGGTCGCCGCCGTACTCGCCCTGGCCGTAGCCGTTCAATGAGCCGCGCTTGATGTTGTCGGCGATGATGGCGGTGGCCTTCACATCGGCGGGCGAGACGCCGCGCACGATGGCGCCGGTGATCTGGGCCGGGCCCATGACAATGACCTGGCCCTGGATCATCGGGGTGGCGCGGACGACGCCCGGCACCTTGCGGATGCGGGCGACAGCCGCGTCGCGGTCGGGACTGCCCAGGATGCCACCGGCCACATAGGCGTGGCCGTTGAAGCCGAGCAACCGGTCGAGCAGCTCCGACCGGAAGCCGTTCATCACGCTCATAACGGTGATCAGCGCGAACACCGCCATGGCGATGCCGACGAAGGCGAAGATGGTCACCAGCGCCACGCCGCCGCTCTTGCGGACAGCCAGCAGGTAGCGGAAGGCGATCGCCCGCTCCCAGAGCCCGAACGGGGCCGCGCCGGAGGCCATCGGCTGGCTCATCCCGGCTTGCCCGTCAGACCGGCCAGCACGGCGTCGAGCGGCGCGACCGACTTCTCGCCGGTGGCGCGGTTCCGGATCTCGACATTGCCTTCGGCGATCGACTTCGGCCCGACGATCATCTGCCAGGGCAGGCCGATCAGGTCGGCGGTGGCGAACTTGCCGCCCGGACGCTCGCTGGTGTCGTCGTAGAGCACCGTCTTGCCGGCGGCGTGCATGGCCGCATAGGTCTTCTCGCAGGCCGCGTCGCAGGCTTCGTCGCCAACCCGCAGGTTGATCAGCGCCAGATCGAACGGCGCGACGGCCTCCGGCCAGATGATGCCGGCCTCGTCGTGGCTGGCCTCGATGATCGCGCCCAGCAGGCGCGAGACGCCGACGCCGTAGCTGCCCATGTGGACGACGTGGTCCTGGCCGTCGGGGCCGCTGACCCGGGCCCGCATCGGCTCGGAGTATTTGGTCCCGAAGTAGAAGATGTGGCCGACCTCGATGCCGCGGGCCGTCAGGCGCTTGTCCTCGGGGATGGCGGCGTAGGCGGCCTCGTCATGCATCTCGTCGGCGGCGGCGTACAGGCTGGTGCGGGCCTCGACCAGGGGCGTCAGGTCGCCGTCCCAGTCGACGTCGGGGCCCGGGGCTCCCATCTCGACCAGGTCCTTGTGGCAGTAGATCTGGCTCTCGCCGGTCTCGGCCAGGACGATGAACTCGTGGGAAAGGTCGCCGCCGATCGGGCCGGTGTCGGCGCGGGTCGGCACGGCCTTCAGCCCCATGCGGGCGAAGGTGTTCAGATAGGCGATGAACATGCGGTTGTAGGCCGCCCGGGCCCCGGCCTCGTCGAGGTCGAAGCTGTAGGCGTCCTTCATCAGGAACTCGCGACCGCGCATCACGCCGAAGCGCGGGCGGCGCTCGTCCCGGAACTTCCACTGGATATTGTAGAGGTTCTTGGGCAGGTCCTTGTAGCTCTTCACCGAGGCGCGGAAGATGTCGGTGACCACCTCCTCCGCCGTGGGGCCGTAGAGCAGGTCGCGCTTGTGGCGGTCGGTGATGCGCAGCATCTCGTCGCCATAGGCCTCGTAGCGGCCGCTCTCGCGCCACAGGTCGGCCAGCTGAAGGGTCGGCATCAGCAGTTCGATGGCCCCGGCGCGGTCCATCTCCTCGCGCACGATCTGCTCCACCTTCTTGAGCACCCGCAGGCCGAGCGGCAGCCAGGCGTAGATGCCGGCGGCCTCCTGCTTGATCATCCCCGCGCGCAGCATCAGCTGGTGCGAGACGATCTGGGCGTCGGACGGCGCTTCCTTGAGCGTGGGCAGAAAATAGCGCGACAGGCGCATGGAGATCCCCGGGAGAGTGGTAGCGGCTGACTTAGCCGCTGCCGCCCTGCATTGGCAACGCGGGCGGCGAAAAGAAGGCCGCCGGACCAGCCGGCGGCCTTTCAGTCATCGTCGGGGAAAAACGCCACGGAGCAAGACCGGCGAACCGGCCTCCATGAGCCGAAGCTAGCGCTGCTTCGGGGGCGGCCACGACCGCCTCCCGCAAGGGCAGCGCCGGCCGGCCAAATTCGCTCAAAGAATGGGCGCTCCCGCACGCGGTGTGCGTCCGCCGCTCAATTCGCGGGCGAATTTCAGTAGGTGGCGGGCAGTTGCGGCAGGGAGACGAGCCCGAACTTGATGACCGCGAACAGGATCAGCCACAGCACCGCCGACACCCAGGTGGTGGTGATGAACTTCTTCTTCAGGTTCGGATTGACCGGTGCGCCCGGATCACCGCCGCCGGGCACATCGAGGCCCTCCTCGGCATAGGTCCGGTTGCCCAGCGGCAGCACGGCGAACAGCACCGTCCACCAGAGGGTCAGATAGATGGCGATACCGGTCATCGGGCCCATCAGTGCGCGTCCTTCGGGGTTTCCATCAGTTCAACCAGCATGCCGCCCATGTCCTTGGGATGCACGAAGATGATCAGGGTGCCGTGGGCGCCGATGCGCGGCTCGCCCAGCACGGTGGCGCCCTTGGCGACCAGCGCGTCGCGGGCCTCGTGGATGTTCTCGACCTCGAAGCAGATGTGGTGCTGACCGCCCTTGGGGTTCTTGGCCAGGAAGCCGTGGATCGGGCTCTTCTCGCCATAGGGCTCGATCAGCTCGATCTGGCTGTTGGGCAGGTTGACGAAACAGACCCAGACGCCCTGCTCCGGCATGGCCCATTTGTCGGTCACCGAGGTCGCGCCCAGCAGGTCGCGGTACATCTTCACCGACTCGTCGATGGAGGGGGTGGCGACGCCGACGTGGTTGAGCTTGCCGATCATGTGCGGACTCCGGATGGATCTTGCGGTCGGCGGTGGTCTACACCGCCTGCCCGCCCCTTGCTACGCCTGCCGTCGCGGCACGAAGAGGCCGATGGTCAGCAGGCCGAAGACGAAGCCGCCCAGGTGCGCCTGCCAGGCGATGCCGGCCACCTCGCCGCCCATCCCGCCCATCACCCCGAAGGCGACGGCGACGATGACATTGGCGATGATCGGGCCGGTCAGCTGGCGCGCGACGTCCATGGACAGCAATGGAAGGACTACGCCCTCGCGCGGCAGGCGGATCACCGCCGCCCACAGGCCGAAGATGGCGCCGGACGCCCCGACCACGGCCCCGCCCTGCGGGCTGAGCAGCAGCCAGGCCAGGCTGCCGGCAAGACCCGCGCCGAGATAGAAGGCCAGCCACTTCAACTGGCCGCCGAGGCTGGGGCCGAGGCGTCGCGACAGGATCATCCCGAACGGCAGCAGGGCCGACAGGTTCATCAAGAGGTGCAGGAAGCCGCCATGCATGACCATGGCGGTCAGCAGCGTCCACCACCGCCCCTCGGCCAGGGCCTGCCCGCTGAAGGCGCCCAGCAGCTCGACCTCCCAGCCGGGCCCGGCGGGCGACCGCATCCACATCTGGATCAGGAAGGCGACACCGGTCAGGGCCAGGACCAGGAACAGCGCCCGGTTCTCCGCCCACTTGATGCCGAGGGAAGTATCTTCCGGCTCAGGCGCGGGCTGCGGCGCCGTGGCGGGCTCGGCGACGCCCCAGGGGCTCGGCGGGTCGCGGCGCGGATCGTCCGAAGGCGGCGTGGGGGTGTCCATGCCCTTCAAGTGGGCCGGAGCCCCCGCCGCGTCAACGGGCGGTCAGATCCGCAGCACCGTCGTCTCCACCACCGGGCGGCGTTCCCAGATGCGGTGGGCGGCCTTCTTGACCGCGCGGTTCAGGGCGTTCTCGACGGTCTCATCCAGGCCGCGTTCCTCGGCCGGGATACGCTTCAGCGCCTGGGCGGCGTCTTCGCCGAGGTCGTAGACCGCCTCTTCGACCGAATACTCGTCGTCGCCCGGCAGGCCCACCGCCTTCACGGTCGGGCCGGCGACGATCTTGCCGTTGGCGTTCAGCACCACGGAGACGACCAGCATGCCGTTGAAGGCGGCGTGGCGGCGCTCGCGCAGGGCCTCGCCGTTCTCCGGCGTCATCACGCCGCCGTCGATGTAGAGGCGGCCGGCGGGAACCTCGTCGATGATCTCGGCGCGGCCGGGGGCCAGGCGGACCATGTCGCCGTTGCGCGGCGCGACCGTCTGAGGGACCTGCAGGTCGCGGGCGAAGGCGGCGTGCTCCAGGAGGTGGCGGCGCTCGCCGTGGGTCGGGACGGCGATCTGCGGCCGGGCCCAGGCGTACATCTGGGCCAGCTCGTCGCGGCAGGGGTGGCCGGAGACGTGGATGCCGGGGTGGTCGCGCTCGGTGTAGAGGCGTACGCCCCGGTCGGCGAGCTTGTTCTGCAGGTTGCGGATCGGGATCTCGTTGCCCGGAATGACCCGCGAAGAGAAGATCACATGGTCGCCCTGCGACATGCGGATGTGCGGGTGATTGCCCTCGGCGATACGGGCCAGGGCCGCGCGGGCCTCGCCCTGGCTGCCGGTGCAGAGGTAGAGGATCTGGTCCTCGGGCACGTTCTTGGCCAGATGATCGTCCAGCAGAGGCTGGATGTCCTTCAGCAGGCCGACGCTGCGGGCGGCGCCCGCCATGCGGTGCATTGAGCGGCCGGCCAGCACCACCTTGCGCCCGGCGGCCTGGGCGGCGCGGATGACGGTGTCCATCCGGGCGACGTTGGAGGCGAAACAGGCCACCGCCACCTTGCCCTTGAGGCCGGCGATCAGCGCGTTCATCGCCACACGCACATCGGCTTCCGACCCGGCGGAGCCGTCGACGAAGACGTTGGTGCTGTCGCAGACCATCGCCAGCACGCCCTCGTCGCCGAGCTTGCGGATGGCCTCGATGTCGGTGACATCGCCGAGCATGGGATCGGGATCGATCTTCCAGTCGCCGGTGTGCAGGATGGTGCCGAGCGGCGTGCGGATGGCCAGGCCGTTGGGTTCGGGGATGGAGTGGGTCAGGGTGACCAGCTCCAGGTCGAACGGACCCAGGCTGAACTTGCCGCTCAGCGGCACCTCGGTGATGTCCACCTCGTCCAGCAGGTCGGCGTCGCGCAGCTTCTCCCGCAGCAGGTAGGCGGTGAACGGCGTGGCGTAGACCGGGGCCTTGAGCTGCGGCCACAACCAGGCGACCGCTCCGATATGGTCCTCGTGGGCGTGGGTCAGCACGATGCCGAGGATATCGTCGGCGTACTCGGCGATGAACTCCGGATCCGGCAGAATGATCTCGACGCCGGGCGTCGTCTGATCGCCGAAGGTCACGCCCAGATCGACGACGATCCACTTGCGGTCGTCCTCGGGCCCGTAGCCGTACAGATTGAAGTTCATCCCGATCTCGTTCGACCCGCCGAGCGGCAGGAAGACGAGTTCGTCGTTCTCATTTGGGGTCATCAGGTCGCCAGCCGCTGGTTGCGGCGATGGATCTCGAGCAGACCGCGGATAGTCAGGTCGGGATCGTAGTGGTCAATCATGGTGGTGGCGTCCTCGAACAGCGAGACGACGCCGCCGGTCGCGACAACGGTCAGATGCTCGCCCCGTTCCGCCTTGATCTTGCTGATCAGCCCCTCGATGAGGCTGATGTAGCCCCAGAAGACCCCGGACTGCATGGCGGTGACGGTGTCGGTGCCGACGACGCGGTTGCGCTCGGGCCGCTGGATGGCGATGCGCGGCAGCTTGGCGGCCGCGTCGTGCAGCGCCTGCATGGACAGGTTGATGCCAGGCGCGATGATGCCGCCCTCGAACCCGCCGTCGGCCGCCACGATGTCGAAGGTGGTCGCCGTACCGCTGTCGATGACCACGAGCGGACCCGGATAGACGATATGGGCGCCGATGGCGTTGACCAGCCGGTCGGCCCCGGCCTCGGACGGCTTGTCGATACGCACATCGATGCCCAGGTCCGCGTTCTCGCCGATGATCAGCGGTTCGACGTTCAGGTAGCGGCGCGACAGGTTGCGAAGGTTGAAGATCGACTGCGGTACGACACTGGAGATGATGCAGCCGGTCAGCAGCTTCAGGCTCAGACGGTTCATCTCGAGCAGCTGCGACAGCCAGACGGCGTACTCGTCGGCCGTGCGGGTGCTCTCGGTGGCGCTGCGCCACTGGGCGATCCAGTCCTTGCCGTCATGGACGGCAAACAGCGTGTTGGTATTGCCCTGCTCGATCGCCAGCAGCATTCAGAAAGCTCCCCACCGGTTCGGCAAAGCCGAACCGACACGATAGGATGAGGCGGATCGAACCACATCTGGCTGGGCCATCCGCTACGATCCGCCGAAAAAGACGTCGCCGGCGGTGATGCGCCGCAGCATACCGTCTGGCAAGCGCAGACGCAGCGCGCCGTCGGGATCGAGGCCCTCGGCCACGCCCTCCACCGTCTCGTCCGTCAGACGGGCGACGCAGGGCTCGCCCAGGCCGTGGGCCCGCGCCGTCCAGGCCTGGGCGACGGGCGCAAAGCCCCCCTGGGTCCAGGTCGCCAGCCCCCGCTGAAACGCCGCGCGAAGCTGCTCGACCGCTTCCAGAACGTTGGGTGCGCCGCCGGGCCTGTGGGCGGCGAGATTGGTCGCCGGCCGCTCGGACTGCTGAGGCGACCAGGCCAGGTTGATGCCGATGCCGACAGCGACCCAGGTCGGCCAGCCCTGGACCTGACCCGACTCCAGCAGGATGCCGCCGGTCTTGATCCCGGCGACCATCGGATCGTTCGGCCACTTCAGGGAGACCAGCGACGGCGGCACGTAGCGGTCGATGACCTCGGCCGACGCCAGGGCGGCGACAAAGGACAGCTGCGCGATCTCCGACAGCGGCCGATCGGACGTGAACAGGAAGGTGGCGGCCAGATTGCCGCTGGCCGTCTCCCACGCCCGCCCCCGCCGGCCGCGGCCCGCCGTCTGGCGAAGACCGACCAGGCAGACGGGCCAGACTTCGCCCCGGGCGGCGCGGCGCGCCGCCTCGGCGTTGGTGGAGTCGATCTCGTCGAAGACGATGATCTCGAACGGCGTCAACCGGCGACGGCCCGCGTCAACCGAAGGCGGCCGCGGCGGCCCGCGAAACCGGATCCAGCCAGACCAGGGCGACCAGGCCGACCGGGAAGGAGAACAGCGCAGCGCCGATGGCGATGGTGCGGGCGCTGAAGGCCGGAGCCTCCACCGCGCCCGGCGCCGCGTCGAACCACATCACCTTGATCAGGCGCAGGTAGTAGAAGGCCGCCACGACCGAACCGACCAGCGCCAGGATCGCCGCCCAGGCCAGGCCCGCGTCGATCGCCGCCTTGAAGACGTAGAACTTGGCGAAGAAGCCGCTGAGCGGGGGAAGGCCGAGCGCCGACAGCGAAAAGGCCGTCATCGCCAGGGCGAGGCCGGGCTTCTCCTTGAACAGGCCCGCCATGTCGTCGATCGTCTCCATCGACCGACCGTCGCGCTGCAGCGCGGTCAGGCAGGCGAAGAAGCCGGTGACGTCGACCATGTAGAGCACCATGAACATCAGCATGGCCTGGACGCCCGCCTCGCCGCCGGCGGCCAGGCCCACCAGGGCGTAGCCGATGTTGGCGATCGAGCTGTAGGCCCACAGGCGCTTGAGGTTCTTCTGGGCCAGGCCCGCGAAGGCGCCGACGAACACCGACAGCAGCGCGATGGCCAGGACAACCTGCTGCCACTGCGCAACGGCGCCGCCGAAGCCTTCCTGCAGCACCCGGGCCAGAAGCACCATGGCGGCCAGCTTGGGCGCGGCGGCGAAGAAGCCGACCATCGGCGTCGGAGCGCCCTCATAGACGTCCGGCGTCCACATATGGAACGGCGCGGCCGAGACCTTGAACGCCAGGCCGCAGATCAGGAAGACCAGGCCGAAGAGGATGCCCTGCCCGGCGCCGTCGTTCACCGCGCCGGCGATAACGTCGAACTGGGTCGAGCCCGCGAAGCCGTAGATCAGCGAGGCGCCGTAGAGCAGCAGGCCCGACGACAGCGCGCCGAGCACGAAGTACTTCAGGCCCGCTTCCGACGACTTCGCGTCGTCGCGGCGGAAGGCGGCGAGCACATAGAGCGCCAGCGAGTGCAGCTCAACGCCGATGTAGAGCGAAATCAGGTCGCCGGCCGAAACCATGACGCCCATGCCGAGCGCGGCCAGGATAACCAGCACCGGCAGCTCGAACTTGCTGTCGCCGCGTCGGGCCAGCCAGCGGTCCGCCAGGACGAGCGACACGGCGCTGGCCAGGTAGATGGCGACCTTGGCGAAGGTGGACAGGTCGTCGACGATCACGCCGCCTGCGAAGCCCCGGCCCTGAGGACCGACCACCGCCGCGACGGCGGCGGCGAGCAGGGCCAGGACCGACAGGCCGTTGAACACGACTCCGCCCTTGCCGCGGAAGGCGCCGACGACGAGGAGGATGAGCGCGGAGCCCGCGAGGATGATCTCGGGGCCGACCAGCGAGAGGTTAGCGTGGGTCATCGGCGGCTCACCCGGCCACAGCAGCGCGCCAGGCGCCGACCAGCGCCTCGACGGACGCGCCGGTGATGTTGAAGACAACGTCGGGCTGGAAGCCCAGGTACAGGGTCGAGACGATCAGCGGCGCGAAGATCAGCACCTCGCGGCGGTCCAGATCGCTGATCTGGGCCAGGGCCGGATTGGTCATCTCGCCGAACACGACGCGGCGATAGAGGGACAGGGCGTAGACGGCCGACAGGATCACACCGGTGCTGGCCACCAGCGCCGTCCAGGTCGAGGCCTTGTAGACCCCGGTCAGGGTCAGGATCTCGCCGACGAAGCCGCTGGTGCCCGGCAGGCCCACGTTGCCCATGGTGAACAGCATGAACACGGCAGCGTACCAGGGCATGCGGTTCACAAGGCCGCCGTAGAAGGCGATCTCGCGGGTGTGCATGCGGTCATAGACGACGCCGACGCAGAGGAAGAGCGCGCCGGAGATCACCCCGTGGCTCAGCATCTGGAAGATGGCGCCCTGCTCGCCCTGCACGTTGCCGCTGAAGATGCCCATGGTCACGAAGCCCATGTGCGCCACGGACGAGTAGGCGATCAGCTTCTTGATGTCGGTCTGACGGAAGGCGACCAGCGAGGTGTAGACGATGGCGATGGCCGACAGGGCGAAGACCAGGGGCGCGAACATCGTGCTGGCGTCCGGGAACATCGGCAGGCTGAAGCGCATGAAGCCGTAGCCGCCCATCTTCAGCAGGATCCCCGCCAGGATGACCGAACCGGCGGTCGGGGCCTCGACGTGGGCGTCCGGCAGCCAGGTGTGCACCGGCCACATCGGCATCTTCACCGCGAAGCTGGCGAAGAAGGCCACCCACAGCCAAGGCTGCAGCCAGTCGGCGAACTTATACTGCATCAGTTCGGGGATCGAGCTGGTGCCCGCCACGCCGATCATCGCCAGCACCGCGGCCAGCATCAGGACGGACCCGAGCAGGGTGTAGAGGAAGAACTTGTAGGCCGCGTAGACCCGGTTCTTGCCGCCCCAGATGCCGATGATCAGGAACATCGGGACCAGGCCGGCCTCGAAGAACAGGTAGAACAGGATCAGGTCCAGCGCGCAGAACACGCCGATCACCAGGGTCTCCAGGACCAGGAAGGCGATCATGTATTCCTGGACGCGCTTGTCGACGCTCTTCCAGCTGGCGACGACGCAGATCGGCAGCAGGAAGGCCGTCAGCAGCACGAACAGCACGGAGATGCCGTCCACGCCCATGCGGTAGCTTAGCCCCGCGAACCACGGGATCTCTTCCACGAACTGGAAGCCCGGGTTGGCCGTATCGAACCGCATGGTCAGCAGGATCGACAGCGCGAAGGTCGCCAGGGTGGTGACCAGGGCGATCCAGCGGGCGGCGCCGTCGGCGCGCTCGCCGCTCTGGCCGAGGACCTTCAGCAGCAGGATCGCGGCGACCCCGGCCAGAGGCAGGAAGGTGATGAGGGAGAGAATTCCGGTCATGATCCTGGCGTGCCCCTCACCGAGACCATTGGTACAGCGCGTAGGAGAGCAACCCGGCCACGCCGAGCAGCATCACGAACGCATAGTGATAGACGTAGCCGGTCTGAAGCTGCCCCGTCCGCTTGCCGACCGCGCGGGACACGGCGGCGACGCCGTCCGGACCCATGCCGTCGATGATCTTCTGGTCCCCGACCTTCCAGAACACGTCGCCCAGGAAGCGGGCGGCGCGGACAAAGGTGGCCTCGTACAGCTCGTCGAAGAACCACTTGTTGTAGAGGAAGGTCCACAGCGGCCCGCGGCGGGCGGCCAGACGCGCGCCCATGCCCTCGTTGAGCAGGTAGACCCAGACCGCAACCAGCAGGCCGAGGGTCGAGACCACCAGCGGCGCCCACTTCACCCAGGTCGGCACATTGTGCGCCTCGTGCAGGACGTGGTTGTCGGCGGCCGAGAAGATGGCCCCGCGCCAGAACTCGTTCTCGTGGTGACCCACGAAGAACTCGACGAAGACGAAGCCGGCCGCGATCGCCCCGACAGCCAGCACGGCCAGCGGGATCAGCATGACCAGCGGGCTCTCGTGCGGCTTGTGGTCATGGCCGTGGCCGTGATCGTCGTGGTGGGCGTCTTGCGCGTGGTCGTCATGCGCGGCCGGCGCGGCGTGCGCGTCGTGACCATGGTCATCGGCGTGATGCGCGTCTGCGCCCCACTTGGCCGTCCCGTGGAAGGTCATGAAGGCGAGGCGCCAGCTGTAGAAGGCGGTCAGGCCGGCGGCGAAGATGCCGATGACGAAGGCGAACAGCGCAAAGCCGTTGTGCTCGCTGGCCGCGAACGCCGCCTCGATAATGGTGTCCTTGGAGTAGAAGCCCGCGAAGCCGCCGACGCCCGGAATGCCGACGCCGGTGATGGCGATCGTGCCGATGGTCATGACCGCATAGGTGAACGGCAGGTACTTCCAGAGCGCGCCCATGCGTCGCATGTCCTGCTCGTGGTGCATGCCGTGGATCACCGAGCCGGCGCCCAGGAACAGCAGCGCCTTGAAGAAGGCGTGGGTGAACAGGTGGAACATGGCCGCCTCGTAGGCGCCCACGCCGGCGGCGAAGAACATGTAGCCCAGCTGCGAGCAGGTCGAGTAGGCGATGACGCGCTTGATGTCGTTCTGGGCCAGGCCGACCGTGGCGGCGAACAGGGCGGTGACCGCGCCGACAAGGGTCACGATCTGCTTGGCGACGGGCGCATACTCGAACATCGGCGAGAGCAGGCAGACCATGTAGACGCCGGCGGTGACCATGGTCGCCGCGTGGATCAGCGCCGACACCGGGGTCGGGCCCTCCATGGCGTCCGGCAGCCAGGTGTGCAGGAAGAACTGCGCCGACTTGCCCATGGCGCCGATGAACAGCAGCACGCAGGCCAGGTCGATCAGCGGCCAGTCCTGGCCGATGAAGCTCCAGGTCTTGCCGGCGCCGGCGGCGATCAGCGGGAAGAGCTCGGCGAACTGGATGGTCCCGAAGGCCCAGAACACCGTCATGATGCCCAGCGCGAAGCCGAAGTCGCCGACCCGGTTGACCACGAAGGCCTTGATCGAGGCGGCGTTGGCCGTCGGCTTCTTGAACCAGAAGCCGATCAGCAGATAGGACGCCAGCCCCACCCCTTCCCAGCCGAAAAACAGCTGCATGAAGTCGGCGGCGGTGACCAGCGCCAGCATGGCGAAGGTGAACAGCGACAGATAGGCAAAGAAGCGCGGCCGGCTGTCGTCCTCGGACATGTACCCCCAGCTGTAGAGGTGCACGAGCGCCGAGACGGTGGTCACGACCACCAGCATGACCGCCGACAGGCCGTCGATGCGGATCGACCAGGCCGACTGGAAGTCGCCGATGGTGATGAACGGCGCGACCGCGACCGTGAAGGGCTCCATATGGCCCCAGGTCCACTGGCCGAAGGTGTACCAGCTGAGCCCGCAGGCCAGCAAGAGCAGGCCGGTGGTCACCGACTGGGAGGCGATGTTGCCGATCCGGCGGCCGAAGAGGCCGGCGATGATCGCCCCGACCAGCGGGGCGAAGACGAGCAGGGTGACGAGCTGTTGCAACGGGTCAGCCCTTCATCACGGAGGCGTCGTCCACGGCGATATCGCCGCGGTTGCGGAAGAAGGTCACCAGGATGGCCAGGCCGACGGCGGCTTCGGCCGCGGCGACGGTCAGAACGAACATCGCGAAGATCTGCCCGACCACGTCGTGCAGGAAGGCGCTGAAGGCCACCAGGTTGATGTTCACCGCCAGCAGGATCAGCTCGATGCTCATCAGGATGACGATGACGTTCTTGCGGTTCACGAAGATGCCGAAGACGCCGATCGTGAACAGGATGGCGGCGACCGTGAGGTAGTGCGTCAGACCGATCATTCGCTGATCCCCTCACCCGGTTTGATGTCGACGATGGTCATGCCGGTCTTGGGCGTCCGCGCGTTCTGGGCCGGGATGCTCTGGCGCTTGATCCCCGCCTTGTGGCGCAGGGTCAGGACGATCGCGCCGATCATGGCGACCAGCAGCACCAGGCCGGCCGCCTGGAAGATGTAGACGTAGTCGGTGTACAGCACCCGGCCGATGGTCTCGGCGTTGCTGACATCGGGCAGCGAAGCCTGCGGGGTCGCGTTCTTCGACGCGGCGCCGTGCAGCGCCACGTTGATCGCGATGATCACCATCTCGATGGTCAACACCCCGGCCACCAGCAGCCCGATGGGCAGGTAGCGGGCGAAACCCTCGCGCAACTGGCTGAAGTCGACGTCGAGCATCATGACGACGAACAGGAACAGCACCGCCACCGCGCCGACGTAGACGACGATCAGCAGCATGGCGATGAACTCGGCGCCCATCAGCACGAACAGTCCTGCGGCGCTGAAGAAGGCCGTGATCAGGAACAGCACGGAGTGAACCGGGTTGCGCGCGAAGACGACCGCGAGACCCGCCAGGATCGTCACTGTCGCCATCAGATAGAAGGCTATCGCCTGCAGAGCCATGTGGGCCCCTTACCCCTCTCAAACGGACCGGTGAATCGCGCGCCTCCCTTATCGGTAGGCGGCGTCCAGTTCCAGATTCTTCGCGATTTCGCGTTCCCAGCGGTCGCCGTTATCCAGCAGCCGCGCCTTGTCGTAATAGAGCTCTTCACGCGTCTCGGTGGCGAACTCGGTGTTCGGGCCCTCGACGATGGCGTCCACCGGGCAGGCCTCCTGGCACAGGCCGCAGTAGATGCACTTCACCATGTCGATGTCGTAGCGCGTGGTGCGGCGGCTGCCGTCCTCACGGGGCTCGGCCTCGATGTAGATGGCCTGGGCGGGACACACGGCCTCGCACAGCTTGCAGGCGATGCAGCGCTCCTCCCCGGAGGGATAGCGGCGCAGGGCATGCTCGCCCCGGAAGCGGGGCGACTGCGGGTTGCGTTCGTTCGGGTAGATGACCGTCTTCTTGGGAGCGATCATGTACTGCATGGCCAGAACGAAGGCGCCGCCGAATTCGAGAAGCGCCGCGCCCTTCAGGGCCTGTCCGATGCGCTGCATCATGGTTGGGCCGCCTTGTTGGGGATGAAACAGACGTAGTTGGACATCTGGGCGGGATCCTCGCCCTGGACGCCCTTGGGACGCACCTCGCCGCCGGCCGTGGCGCACTCAGCCTTGGCCCGGACCATGGCGTCATAGTTCACCAGGCCCCGGCCGAGCGTGTAGGTCGAGACCCCGCTCTCGGTCGTGGCGCAGGCGGCAAGGCCGAGCGCGATCAGAAGCGGCGCGGCGATGCGCATTACAGGTACACCTTCTGGAAGACCTTGTAGCCGGCGACCAGGAACACCCCGACGAGCGAGGTGGGCAGGAACACCTTCCAGCCCAGCCGCATCAGCTGGTCGTAGCGGTAGCGGGGCACGATGGCCTTGGCCATGGCGAACATGAAGAACCAGAAGACCACCTTGGCGCTGAACACCAGCAGCAGCACGAAGCTCTGCAGCGTCGGGGCCCAGGTCGCCATGAAGTCCGTCGGGAAGCCGGGGTTCCAGCCGCCGAAGAACAGGATGGAGATCATCGCGCACATCAGCACGATGGAGACGTACTCCCCGAGCATGAACAGCAGGTAGGGCGCAGCGCTGTACTCGACCTGGTAGCCGGCCACGAGCTCGGACTCGGCTTCGGGAAGGTCGAACGGCGGCCGGTTCGTCTCGGCCAGGGCCGAGATGTAGAAGATGACCATCATCGGGATCATCACCAGCGCGATCGGCAGGTTGGCGAGGCCGCCGCCGAACACGTTCCAGTTCCAGAACCAGCCGGACTGCTTCTCGACCAGCTCGGTCAGGTTCATCGTCCCGGCCAGCAGGATGACGGTGATGATCACGAAGCCGATGGAGACCTCGTAGGACACCATCTGCGCCGCCGAGCGCAGGCTGCCGAGGAAGGGGTACTTCGAGTTCGAAGCCCAGCCGCCCATGATGATGCCGTAGACGCCAAGGGAGCTCATCGCGAGCAGATAGAGGACGCCGACGTTGATGTCGGAGATCACCCAGCCGGGGGCCAGCGGGATCACGCCCCAGCCCGCCAGGGCCAGGGTGACGGTGATGATCGGAGCCAGCAGAAAGACGAACTTGTCGGCGCCGGCCGGGATGACCAGCTCCTTGAGGATGAACTTCAGCAGGTCGGCGAAGGACTGCAGCAGGCCGAACGGCCCGACCACGTTGGGCCCTTTGCGCATCTGCACGCCCGCCCAGATCTTGCGGTCGGCCAGCAGCAGGAAGGCGATCGAGATCAGCAGGAAGACGACGATCAGCAGGATCTGACCGAGGGCCAGACCAAACCAGAGCCAGGGAGAGGTGGAGGCGTCGGTCACCGGGCTACTCCGCGGCCATCTTGGCGGCGCCGGAGGCGACGGCGGCGCATTCGGCCATCGTCACGCTGGCGCGCGCGATCGGGTTGGTCAGGTGGAAGGCCGTCACGGCGCTGGCGAAGGGCGTCTCGCCCACCTCGCCGGCCCCGCCAAGGCCCGACAGGTCGAACGCCGTCGGGACCGAGCCCGGCGCGAAGTCGATCTGGCCGAAGGTCGGATGGTCGGCGAACAGCTTCAGGCGCAGCTGGTCGAGGCTGTCGTAGGGCAGCCGCGCGTCCAGATAGTCGCTGAGGGCGCGCAGGATGGCCCAGTCCTCGCGGGCTTCGCCCTTGGGGAACACGGCCCGCTCGCCCATCTGCACCCGGCCCTCGGTGTTGACGTAGAGGCCGTTCTTCTCGGTGTAGGCGGCGCCGGGCAGGATGACATCGGCGTTGTGCGCGCCGCGGTCGCCGTGGCTGCCGAGGTAGACGGTGAAGGCGCCCGAGGCCGAGGCCTCGATCTCGTCGGCGCCGAGCAGGAGCAGCACGTCCAGCGCGCCCGGCTTGACCATCTCCAGCGCCGTCTTGCCGCCCTCGCCCGGGATGAAGCCCAGGTCCAGGCCGCCGACGCGGGCCGCCGCCGTGTGCAGCACGTTCCAGCCGTTCCAGCCGTCGCGGACGACGCCGAAGGTCTTGGCCAGCCCGGCAAGCGCCTTTAGCACCGCCGCGCCGCCAGGGCCGGTCAGGGCGCCCTGCCCCACGATGATCGCGGGACGCTCGGCGGCCTTGAAGGCCTTCACGAAGTCGGACTTGCTCTTGGCCAGGCCCGCCAGCGTCTGACCGCCCGCGCCCAGGTAGTCGTAGTCGTAGGTCAGATCGGCATTGTCGCCGATGACGCCGATGCGGGTCTTGCCGGCGATCCACTGCTTGCGCAGGCGGGTGTTGAACACCGGCGCCTCGAGGCGCGGGTTGGTCCCGACCAGCAGCACGACGTCGGCGTCCTCGATCCCGGCCAGGGTCGAGTTGAACAGCCAGCTCTCGCGCGGCCCGGCGCCGAGCGCCACGCCGTCCTGGCGGCAGTCCAGGTTCGTCACGCCCAGCGACCCGAACAGGTCGAGGGCGGCCTTCATCGACTCGGCGTCCTGCAAGTCGCCGGCGATGACGCCGACGCGGTCGGGCGTCGTGGCCTTGATCTTCGCGGCGACGGCGGCGAACGCCTCGCCCCATGTGGCGGGGGCCAGCTTGCCGTTCACCCGCACATAGGGACGGTCGAGGCGCTGGCGGCTGAGGCCGTCGACGGCGTAGCGGCTCTTGTCGCTCAGCCACTCCTCGTTGATGTCCTCATTGACCCGCGGCAGGGCGCGCAGCACCTGGGCGCCGCGGCTGTCGACGCGGATGGCGGCGCCCATGGCGTCCATGACGTCGATGCTCTGGGTCTTCTTCAGCTCCCAGGGACGGTACTGGAACGTCCAGGGCTTGTGGGTCAGGGCGCCGACCGGGCAGAGGTCGTTGACGTTGCCCGACAGTTCCGACGCCACGGCTTTGCCGAGATAGGTCGTGATTTCAACGTCTTCGCCGCGCGAGATAAGGCCGATGTCCGGCACGCCGGCCACTTCGGTGATGAAGCGGACGCAGCGGGTGCACTGGATGCAGCGGGTCATCACGGTCTTGATGACCGGACCCATTTCCTTCTCTTCGACGGCGCGCTTGTTCTCGTCGTAGCGGCTGTCGTCGCGGCCATAGCCCATGGCCTGGTCCTGCAGGTCGCACTCGCCGCCCTGGTCGCAGATCGGGCAGTCCAGCGGGTGGTTGATGAGCAGGAACTCCATCACCCCTTCGCGGGCCTTC
>JAIYCQ010000023.1 GCA_027487945.1 Caulobacteraceae bacterium | reverse complement strand
GACCCTGACCCTGGTCAACGGCGCCCGCGTCCCGGTCAGCCGCGCCTACGCCCGCGCACTGCGCGAGGCCGGCTGGTTCTGAATTCGCTGACAACCAGACGCCAATGGCGCACCCGACATGCAAGAAACTTCCGTTCGCCGTTGTTCCTATTTGTAGAGCCAGCTTCTACATGGCGCTGTCGCTGCGGAGCGACTGTTCGGCGGCGCCCGCAGCCGGACGCTCAGATCCCCGTTCGGTGTTGGGGCGATTGTAAGGGAGACCTGAGGACCAACACCGTGACCAATCCCCGCTCCGCGAAGGGCTACAACAAGCTCAGCGACCTCAAGATCAGACGACTCAAGGGGCCTGGCCTCCATAGCGACGGCAACAATCTCTACCTCGCCGTCGATCCCAGTGGCGCCAAGCGCTGGGTTTTCAAGTACCGCTGGAAGCAGCCCGGCGTGAGTGGCGCTGGCCGCCCGCGCGAAATGGGCCTGGGCTCGTTCAACAAGGTCAGCCTCCAGAAGGCGCGCGAGAAGGCCGCCCAGGCGCTGGAGCTGCTAGGCGAGGGCAAGGATCCGCTCGCCGCCAAGCACACGGTCGTGGTGGTGCCGACTTTCGCCGAGCTCGCCGATCAGTGGATCGAGGAACGCACGCCCTTCGTCCGGTCTGGGAAGAGCGTCGATCGCTGGAAGCGCTCGCTGCACACCTATGCCGCCAAGCTGGGGGACCTTCGGGTCGATCAGATCGGCGTGGATGAAGTGCTGGGCGCGCTCAAGCCGATGTGGACTAGCAAGGCCCACTCGGCCAAGCTCACGCGCAGCTACGTCGAGAAGGTCCTGGACGTCGCAAAGGTGCGCGGCTTCCGCTCGGGAGAGAATCCCGCCCGCTGGAAGGGACACCTCGAACACCTGCTGGTTGCTACGCCCAAGCTCCAGCGCGGCCACCAGCGCGCGGTCCCCTACGCGGCGGTGCCGGGTATCGTCGCCCGGCTGCAGGTCATGGACAGCGTCTCGGCCTGGGCCCTGGAATTCCAGATCCTCCACGCCCTGCGCCCCGGCAACGTATACGGCGCGCGCTGGAGCGAGTTCGATATGGACCGCCGCATCTGGACCATCCCCGGCAACGCGATGAAGGCGGGCCGCGAGCACCAGCTCCCGCTGGGTGAGCGCGCGCTCGAAGTTCTCCAGAAGGCTGCCCTCCTCCGCCAGCCGGACAGTGACCTCGTGTTCCACGGGCAGAAGCTCGGCCGCCCGCTCAGCAACATGGCGTTCGTCATGCTGCTGCGCCGGCTGGGCGTGGACGCAACGGCCCACGGCTTCCGCTCCTGCTTCCGCGACTGGGCGGGCGAGGAAACCGACTACCCGCGCGATCTGGTCGAGATGCAGATGGCTCACGCCGTCGGTGACGAGAGCGAGCGGGCTTATCGCCGGATGAAGGCGCTGGAGCGTCGCCGGCCATTGATGGCCGACTGGGAAATCTTCTGCCTTGGACGCAAGGAGGCGCTGCCCGAGCCAGCAAATGATCGGATTGCCGCGCAGGATGTGGTCTCGCAGGCGAGGACTTCTAGTGAGCTTCAGTAGCGCAAAGCGAATGATCGCTCAGCACTTCGATGACCCGGCAGTCCCTGGCAGTGCCGGCCGCGCAGCCCACCATCCGGGTCAGTTCATCCCTTAGCCGCGACAGCTGGGCGATCTTGTCGTCGATCATCGTCAGGTGCGCGTTTGCGATGCGGTCGGCGTCGTCGCACGGGGTGTCGGGTCGGTCAGACAGGCCGAGCAGCGCCTGAATGTCTTTGATCTCGAACCCCAGTTGCCGGGCGTGGCGGATGAACCGCAGCCGGCGGACCGCCGCTTCGCCGTAGATGCGCCGGTCGCTATCGGTGCGCTCCGGCTCCGGCATGAGGCCGATCTGCTCATAGAAGCGGATCGTCGGAACCTTCACGTCGGCGGCTTTGGACAGTCGGCCGATGGTCAAAGCGCTCATGAATGCCTCCCGGTCAGAAACCGCAACATGGGGGCTTGATCCTCTAGTGGCTAGAGGATGCAGGGTGCGGTCATGAGCACCTCCCACTCCGCCGCCGAACCCGTTTCAGCCTGCTGTGGCCACTCTGTGCCCTTCGACGGCGCTACGCCCGAGTATCGCCGCATCCTGCGGTGGGTGATCGCTATCAACCTCGGCGCCTTCGTGGTCGTCGCGTCGGGCGGCGTTCTGGCCGGGTCGGCGTCGGTCGCCGCCAACGCGCTCGACTTCCTGGCGGACGGGGCGACCTACGCCCTCAGCCTGTGGGCCATCGGCAAGAGCGTGGCGGTGCGCAGCGGCGCCGCGCTGGTGAAGGGCGCCAGCCTGGGGCTGCTCGGGCTGTCGGTGCTCGGCTTCGCCATCTGGCGGCTGATCGTGGGCGCGCCGCCGGAGGCTCTGGCCATCACCGGGCTCGGACTGTTCGGCGCGGCGGCCAACCTGGTGGCGGCCATCTTGCTGGCCAAGTACCGGGACGGCGACGCCAACGTCCGGTCGGTCTGGCTCTGCACCCGCAACGACCTCATCCAGTGCATAGGCGTGGCGGTGACCGGCGTCGCCGTGTGGCTGACCGGCTCGCGCTGGCCGGACCTTATCGTCGGTCTCGGCCTGGCCGCGATCTTCCTGCGCTCGGCCTACCAGATCGTCGCCCAAGCCCGGCAGGAACGCCGGGACGCCGCTGCTGCCGCCTAGGACCTGACCATGCCCGCCTCGAAGTCTCCCGCCCGCCTGGGCGCCTACCGTGAAGCCATCGAGGCCGCCCGCCTCGCCTACGGGGCCGGTCAGCTGGACCGCTGCTTTCGGCTGCTCGAACGGGCGCACATCCTCGGCCAGCCGTGGTTCGTGCCGCACACCGTGTCGCATTGGCTGATGCTGAAGGTCGGGTGGCGGAGGCGGGACGGGCGCGAGGTTCGCGGCCAGCTACTTCGCCTCGCTGCCGGCGGCGTGCTCTCGCTGGTCGGCTGGCTGCCCGAGGGCAACACCGGCGGGGCGGACGTCTCGCCCACGAAGCCCATGCCGCTGCCGGCCGACCTGGCCGTGCTCTGTGCGCAGCGCCAATGAGCACGGGCCGCCAGTCGCCTCGGCGTTGGGGCCTGCTGATCGGCAGGACTCGGTCAAGACGGCGCATTGATCATCATCGACGGTGCGACTATTGGCTGGATCGATGACCTTGGTGGCGATTCTGCACAGAACGCTGGGACGGCTCTTCAAGCCGTTGATGGTTATCTGCGTCCTCGCGCTGGCCGCAGGGCCGGCCGCCGACAGTATCGTTTGTGGATTTGAAGCCGTTGACGCCGGCTCGGCTCAGCTGCTGACTGAAGTTCCCGACGACACGGCCCCGGCCGATAGCAGGGCCGACCACGCCATCTGCGCCCACGGCCACTGCCATCACCCGGCGCCGCTGACCGCCGCTTCGGATGTTCCGAGCGCCGGCGTCCGGTACGCCGAAGCCAGCGACATGCCTCGATCGGGGCCCGAGCCTGCATCCGTCCAACCGCCGAGCCTGAAGCGTCCTCCAAGGGCCTGACCGCGACCGCGCCCTTGCCGCGCGTCCGCCCGTTGTCAGAACCCATGCAGGACCTTCCATGCCCTCCCCATACTCGTGGCGACGCGCCCTTTTCGGCGCCGCCGCTCTCACGATGGCGGCGTTCGCGTCCGCCGCCGCCGCCGAACCCGTAACCCTCGCCCAGGCGCTTGACCGCGCCCAGGCTGGATCACCCGTCATTTCCGCCGCCGAGGCCAACGTACGGGCCGCCGAAGGGCGCGCCCGGCAAGCGGGCTTGCCGCCAAATCCTGAAATCAGCGTCGAGGTCGAGAACTTCTCCGGCACCGGCCCTTACGAGGGCATGAGTTCCAGCGAGAGCACCTTCGCCGTTGAGCAACGTCTCGAGCTGGGTGGCAAGCGAGGCGCGCGGCGAAACGCGGCGCAGGCTGAAGTCGAGGCGGCCCGCCTTCGTGTGTCGGTCGCGCGGGCCGATGTCGCCCGCGACGTGCGCGGGGCCTATGCGGAGGCGCTGGCGGCCGAAAGCCGCGCGCTTCTGGCCCGGCAGGCCGCCGAGCGAGCCGAGGACCTCGCTCGGGTGGTCACCACGCTGGTCGATGTCGGTCGGGAGCCCCCGCTTCGGGCGCTCCGCGCGCAAGCGGCCGTCGAGGAGGCCCGCGCCAAGGCGCAGGCGGCCGACTCGGATGCGGCCGCCGCGCGCCGAGCTCTCGCCACTCTGATCGCGGCGGATGAGGCCAGCGTCGAACTGGTCGCGGTCTCCCTGCCAGAAGCCACGGGACTGCCGCAGGGCCTCATTGACCCGACCCAGTCCCTGGACGTGAAGCTGGCCGAGGCCGAAACCGAAGCCGCCCGCGCCGCCGTCAAGCGTGAGCGGACCGGGGCGACGCCCGACGTGACTTTGCAGGCCGGCATCCGGCGCTTTGAAGACAGCGGCGACCAGGCCGTCGTCTTCGGCTTCTCGGCCCCGATCCCCGTGATCGACCGCAACCAGGGCAACGTCGCGGCCGCCCGGGCCGATGCGGACGCCGCCGAGGCCAATCAGCGGCTGGCTCTGGCCGAATCGATCCGTCGCACCAGGGACGCTGAGGCGTCGCTTGGGGCCGCTGAGGCTCGGGTCCTGGTGCTGGAGACCCGCACGGTGCCGCAGGCTGAGGAAGCCCTGCGCCTCGCACGCCTCGGCTACGAGGCCGGCAAATTTCCGCTCCTGGAAGTGATCGATGCGCAGGACGCGCTGGCCACCGCCCGGGAAGACCTCATCGCCGCGCGGCTGGACCGCGCCCGGGCCATCGCCGCGCTGATCCGCGCCGCCGCCCGCTGAAAGGACAGACAGACATGATCGACTTCAATTCCAGACGAACCCTGCTGGCGACGATCGCCGTGAGCGTCCTCGTGGCCGGCGGCGGCGGCCTCCTGATCGGGCGCACCTTGCTGGCGCCTGAAGCGGCGGCGCCGGCCGAGGAAGAGCATGAGGAGGAAGAGGGCCACGGCGACGAGGGCCAGATCGCAATGGAGCCCGCGCGCATCACGGCCGCTGGCGTCCAGCTATCGCAGGTCACGGCGGGCGGGCTCGGCGCGGAAATCATCACCCAGGCCACCGTGACGGCGTCCCCTGATGGTCAGGCGAACATCGCCGCGCGCGCCGACGGCGCGGTCGTGCGGTTGTTCAAGCGACTCGGCGATCCCGTGACAGCTGGAGAGTCTCTTGCACTGTTGGAGAGCCGCGACGCGGCCTCGATCGCGTCCGACCGGGCCACCGCGTCCGCGAAGGTCGTGGCGGCGCGCCAAGCCTATCAGCGGGAGCGGCGACTGTTCGAGGCCAAGATCACGGCGCGGCAGGACCTGGAAGCGGCTGCGGCGGAACTGGCCATAGCCGAGGCCGAAGAACGCCGGGCCGCGTCGGCGGGCGCTGCCGCCGGAGTCACTTCGAACGGGCGCTACATCACCGTGACCAGTCCTGTTTCCGGACGGATCACGGCGGCGCCGGCTGTGCTGG
This sequence comes from Caulobacteraceae bacterium, assembly GCA_027487945.1. Classification (GTDB taxonomy): domain Bacteria; phylum Pseudomonadota; class Alphaproteobacteria; order Caulobacterales; family Caulobacteraceae; genus Caulobacter. The sequence continues at coordinate 11,833 of JAIYCQ010000023.1, read as the reverse complement.
GCTCCTTCGTGACTGCGGGCACGGAACTGTTCCGCGTCGCCAATCCGGCCCGCATCGAGATTCACGCCGCACTTCCCAGCGCCGACGTGAAGCGGGTTTCCCCCGGCGACACCGCCGTCATCGAGACGCCGACCGGCGACACCGTGAGAGCGGTCGTCCGTTCGGTGACGCCCGGCCTCGATGCCGAGAGCCGGTCCGCCACGGTGGTCCTCTCGCTGACTGGCGGGCTGGACGGCCTGGCCCCTGGCCAGTCGGTCCGCGCGCGGATCACCCCCCGCGTGGCGGCAGCGACCGGCGAGGTCGCGGTGCCTGACGAGGCCGTTCAGTCAGTCGAGGGCCGCGAAGTGGTCTTCGTTCGGACAGCCAACGGGTTCCAGGTGCGGCCGGTCACGACCGGCTCCAGAAGTGGGGGACGGATCGTGATCCTGTCCGGGCTCAAGCCCGGCGAGACCATCGCGGGCAAGGGCGCCTTCATGCTCAAGGCTGAACTCGGCAAGGGTTCGGCTGAACACGGTCACTGACAGCAACAACCACAGGAGATAGGGCCATGATAGGTCGCCTTCTCGCGCTGTCGGTGAAACACCGCTTCGCGATCATGTTCTTCACCGTCCTCGTCATGGCGGTCGGAGCCTTCAACCTCATCCGGCTGCCCATCGACGCGGTGCCGGACATCACCAACAAGCAGGTCCAGATCAATACGGTCGCACCCGCCTTCAACCCCCAGGAGATCGAGAAGCGCGTCACCTTCCCGCTTGAGACGGCGCTGGCGGGCATTCCCGGCCTGGAAAGCACGCGGTCGATCTCGCGAAACGGGTTCAGCCAGGTCACCGCCGTCTTCAAGGAAGGCTCTGACCTCTACTTCATTCGCCAGCAGGTTACCGAGCGTCTGGGTGCGGCCAAGGAAAGCCTGCCGGCTGGCGTCGAGCCCGAGATGGGGCCGGTTTCGACCGGCCTGGGCGAAGTCGTCATGTGGTCGATCCGGTTCGCGCCGAAGTCCCAGCGGGCCGCCGATGGCAAGCCCGGCTGGCAGCGCGACGGGTCGTTTCTGACCATCGAAGGCGAACGCCTGACGGACACGGTGGCGCAGGGGGCTTACCTGCGCACCGTCGAGGACTGGATCGTCCGGCCACAAGTCAGAACGGTGCAGGGTGTCGCGGGTGTCGATGGGATCGGTGGCTACGAGAAGCAGTATGTGGTCGAGCCGGACCCGGCGAAGCTGTCGGCATACGGGGTCTCGTTCACCGAGTTGGCCGAGGCGCTGGAGCACGCCAACCTGTCGGTTGGCGCCGGGTTCTTCGAGCGCGGGGGCGAGTCATTCCTGATCCGGGCAGACGCGCGCATCACGACACTGGATCAGATCGAACGCGCGGTCGTCGCCACGCGCGAAGGGGTAGCGGTCACCGTGCGCGATGTGGCGCTGGTGAAACTGGGCGGCGGTGTGCGAACCGGCGCGGCCAGCGAGAACGGCGCCGAAGCCGTCATCGGCACCGCCCTGATGCTCACCGGCGAGAACAGCCGGACGGTGGCAAAGGCGGTCGTCGAACGACTGGGGACCGTGTCGAAGTCGATCCCGCCTGGCGTAACCCTCGAGGTGGTCTACGACCGCTCCAAGCTGGTCAACGCCACCATCGCCACTGTGCAGAAGAACCTGCTGGAAGGGGCGCTGCTGGTCATCGTGGCCCTGTTCCTTCTGCTCGGTAACATCCGGGCGGCCATCATCACCGCGATGGTCATCCCGATTTCCATGCTGTTCACGGCCATCGGCATGAACAGCCTTGGGGTCTCGGGCAACCTGATGAGCCTGGGCGCGCTGGACTTCGGCCTGATCGTCGACGGCTCGGTCATCATCATCGAGAACTGCCTGCGGCGACTGGCCGAGCGACAGCATCACGAGGGTAGGGTTCTGACCCTCCAGGAACGGCTGGACGAGGTTATCGCCTCGTCTCGGGAAATGGTCAGGCCGACCCTGTATGGGCAGGCCATCATCCTGCTGGTCTTCGCGCCGCTCCTGACCTTCCAGGGGGTCGAGGGCAAGATGTTCACGCCCATGGCCATCACCGTGATGCTGGCCCTGGCGGGCGCCTTCGTAGCGTCCCTGACCTTCGTGCCGGCGGCTGTCGCTCTGCTGATCCGGGGCAAGGTGGCGGAAAAGGAGGTGGCGATGATCGCCATCCCCAAGCGCCACTATGAGCCCTGGCTCCGCAAGGCGGTCGCAAGACCGTTGCCCTTCATCGCTGGCGGCGCGGTGATCTTCGCGCTGTCGATGGTGGTGTTCACCTTCCTCGGCCGGGAGTTCATCCCGCAGCTCGACGAAAAGGACCTGGCGGTCCAAGCCCTGCGCATCCCCTCCACATCGCTGGACCAGTCGGCGGCGATGCAGCTGCGCGTGGAAAAGGTCATCGCCTCGTTCCCGCAGGTGAAGTTCGTCTACAGCAAGACGGGCACCGCCGAGGTCGCCTCCGACCCGATGCCGCCCAACGCCTCCGACACCTTCATCATCCTGAAGCCGGAGAAGGAGTGGCCCAAGCCGAGGATCACCAAGGCCGAGCTGGTCGATCAGATGGAGAAGAAGCTGAACGTCGAGGTCGGCAACGCCTACGAGTTCAGCCAGCCGATCCAGATGCGGTTCAACGAACTGATCGCCGGGGTTCGGGGTGATGTCGCCGTCAAGGTCTATGGCGACGACCTGGAAAGCATGACCGCCACCGCGACTCAGATCGCGGGCATTCTGCAGTCGATCAAGGGCGCGGCGGACGTGAAGGTCGAACAGACCGGCGGCTTCCCGACCCTGGATGTCGCCTTCGACCGGGACGCCATCGCCCGGCTTGGACTGACGGTCGAAGAGGTCGCCGACAGCATGGCCGCCGGACTGGGCGGACGCGCCGCCGGGCTGGTATTTGAGGGCGACCGCCGCTTTGACGTGGTGGTGCGGCTTCCCTCGGCGGGCCGAAACGACCTGGACGCGCTTGGCGCCCTGCCGATCATGCTGCCAGCGGCGGAAGGGCGTCCACGCGCCTCGATCCCGCTTCGCGAGGTGGCGAGGTTCACGTTCTCGGAGGGCCTCAACCAGGTCAGTCGCGAGGCGGGCAAGCGCCGGGTTGTGGTCCAGGCCAACGTCCGGGGCAGCGATCTCGGCACCTTCGTGACCGAGGCCCAGGCGCGGGTCGAAAAGGAGGTCAAGACGCCGCCCGGAAGCTGGCTGGTCTGGAGCGGCCAGTTCGAAAACCTGAAAGCGGCGTCAGCGCGGATAGGGCTGGTCGTTCCGGCGGCGGGCATCGCGATCTTCGTGCTGCTGTTCATGGCGCTTGGTCAGCTTCGGGCGACCATCGCGGTGTTCTCCGCCGTGCCTCTGGCTCTGGCGGGCGGGGTGTTCGCCCTTGCCCTGTCCGGGCTCACCTTCTCCATCTCCGCAGCGGTCGGCTTCATTGCCCTGTCCGGCGTCGCCGTTCTCAACGGGCTGGTGATGATGAGCAGCATCCAGGGTCGGTTGGCCGAGGGTCTGTCGCTCGACGACTCCATCGTCGGCGGCGCGATGGAGCGCTTCAGGTCGGTGCTCATGACCGCCATCGTCCCGTCCCTGGGCTTCGTGCCGATGGCCATCGCCACCGGCACCGGAGCGGAGGTGCAGAAGCCGCTGGCCATCGTGGTCATCGGGGGACTCATCACCGCCACGGCCCTGACACTGTTCGTGTTGCCGGCCATCTGCCGGGTGATGCTGCGGGAGCCGAGGCCCGGCCGCGTCGCCAGCCGACCCGCGACGGACGCCGTGTGACCACCGACCTCTCCCCCGGCGCGGACAGCCTCCGCGTCGGGGGAATCCTCTGAAGGAGTTGCCCTATGAAAGCCCCAACCCAGGCCGTTCTGCTGAGGCTCTACACCGACGAGGATGCGATGTTCGGTGATCGGTCACTCGTTGAGGTCATCGTCCAGCGCGCCCGCGAAGCCCGCCTGGCGGGCGCCACGGCCCTGCGCGGCCAGATGGGATTTGGCGAGTCCGCCAGGCTCCACGCTCACCAGCTATTCGATCTCGGCAGCAATCTCCCTGTCGTGATCGAGATCGTCGACGAGGAGGCCAGTCTTCGCGCCTTCCTTCCCACCCTGAACGATCTGCGGGGCATAGGGCTTGTCACCTTCGAGAAGGTCGAGGTGCTCCGCTACGGCGGCCACCACGCTGAGCCCCACGCCTAGTTCCCAGAGGAAACGCCATGGCCGCCGATGAACTTAGCGCCAAGGGTCCGCCAGATCACGACGCGAAGCCCGCCGACGATCATGGGAAAGGCCACGACCATACCGAGGGCGGTGACCACGCTCATGGGGGGATGTTCGGCGAACGCACCGAACTGATCTTCGCGGGACTGTCGGGGGCCATGCTCGCGGCGGGGTGGCTCATCAGTCAGCGAATGGATGGCGCCCTTCCCCTGGGCTTCTACATCGCTGCCTACGGCTTCGGCGGCTACTTCACGCTCAAGGAAGCGGTCGGCAACCTCCTAAAACGCCGCTTCGAAATCGACACCCTGATGCTGGTCGCCGCAGCGGGCGCGGCCACCCTAGGCGAATGGGCCGAGGGCGCGTTGCTGCTCTTCCTGTTCAGCACCGGCCATGCCCTGGAGCACTACGCCATGGGCCGGGCCCGGCGGGCCATCGAGGCCCTGGCCAAGCTTGCGCCGGAACAGGCCACCGTCCGGCGGGGAGCGACGACCCAGGATGTGCCGGTCCGGGATCTGGTCGTCGGCGACATTGTCCTGGTTCGGCCCAACGAACGCATCGCGGCGGACGGGGTTGTTCTGGCCGGGGAAAGCAGCGTCGATCAGGCCCCAATCACCGGCGAAAGCGTTCCCGTGGACAAGCGGGCGGCGACCGATCCGGCGCTCGATTTCAACAAAGCGGCCGCGGAGCATCGCGTCTTCGCGGGCACGATCAACGGTCCGGGTGCGCTGGATGTTCGGGTCGCCCGTAAGGCCTCCGAAACAACCCTCGCCCGCGTCGTGAAAATGGTCGCCGAGGCCGAGGCTCAGCAGTCGCCGACCCAGCAGTTCACCAACAAGTTCGAGCGCATCTTCGTGCCCTCGGTGCTGGCGGGCGTGGGCCTGCTGATGCTGGCCTGGGTCGTCATCGACGAGCCCTTCAGCGTTAGCTTCTATCGCGCCATGGCCGTGCTGGTGGCGGCCAGCCCGTGTGCGTTGGCGATTTCGGTGCCCAGCGCGGTCCTCAGCGCCGTCGCCAGGGCGGCCAGAGGCGGCGTGCTGGTGAAAGGCGGTGGCCCACTGGAAAACCTCGGCACGCTGACGGCCATCGCCTTCGACAAGACCGGCACCCTCACCGAAGGCAAGCCGAGGATCACGGACGTTACGACCGCCGAAGGTCTCGACGAGCGCGAACTCCTGTCCGTCGCCGTAGCGGTGGAAAGTCTGAGCGATCATCCGTTGGCGGCGGCGGTCGTCCGTGACGGCGGGGAGCGGCTGAAGGGCTACCCCGTGCCCGTGGCCGACGACGTTCAGAGCCTGACCGGCCAGGGCGTTCAGGCCACCGTCGCGGGCCAGACGGTCGTGATCGGCAAGCCGAAGATGTTCGAAGGTGGCTCCGGCGCCAGACCCTCTGACGCCTTGTGGAGCGCGATCCAACAGCTTGAAACGAGCGGACGGACCGTGATGGTCGTCAAATCCGATGACCGATATCTCGGCGCCATCGGCGTGATGGACACCGCGCGGCCCGCCGCCGAGGGGGTCGTCGCCCGGCTCCGCACCATGGGGATCACCCGCATCGTCATGCTGTCGGGTGACAACCAGTCCGTCGCCGACGCCATCGCCGCCAAGCTCGGGCTCGATGAGGCGATGGGCGGACTGATGCCCGAGGACAAGGTGCGGATCATCAAGGAAATGAAGGCCAGCGAGGGAAGGGTCGCCATGATCGGCGATGGCGTGAACGACGCGCCCGCCCTCGCCAACGCAACGGTCGGGATCGCCATGGGCGCGGCGGGCTCTGACGTTGCCCTTGAAACCGCCGATGTCGCCCTGATGGCTGATGACCTGAATCACCTGCCGTTCGCGGTCGGCCTGAGCCGGAAGACCAGCAACATCATCAAGCAGAACCTGTGGGTCAGCCTCGGGATGGTCGCGGTCCTGATCCCGGCGACCCTGTTCGGGCTGAAGATCGGCGCTGCGGTGATCTTCCACGAGGGATCGACCCTGCTGGTCGTCGCGAACGCCCTGAGGCTGCTGGCCTATAGAGAGAAGGCCGTCTGATGCGAGCTCCAACGATATGACCCGGAGGCCCACCATCCGCGACCTCGGCACCGAGCAGCGCTTGGTGGTTCAGCAAGCTCTGCTGGCGGTGCTTTTGTGCATCGTGGTCCTCGCGGCCGCAATCGCTTGGGCGCCGACAATCCTTCGCCTGCCGTCCGCATCATTCGACCGCTTTGCTCTTGCGCTACAGGCCGACCTTTTTATCGGACTGTGGGTGCTGGTCGCCATCCGCAGGGTCTCGGGCCTGCGGCTTCGCTCACAGCAGGACATTGCGGGCTCTGCCTATGGCCCTCCCAGTCCTTCGGTCGCCCTGGCCTCGGCCTTCCTCCAAAACACGCTGGAGCAGGCGTTCATCGCGATAATCGGCCATCTGGTCCTGGCTTCGCTCGGGGGCGAAGAAGCCTTGGCCTACATCCTGGCCGCCGTGGCGCTGTTCTGGATCGGTCGTATCGCCTTCTGGATAGGCTACCCGGCAGGCGCCAGCGGTCGCGCTTTCGGAATGGTAACGACGATGACCCCCACGATTGGCGCCTTCGTCTGGGCGTTCGCGCTGATTGCGAGTCGGCTCACCCAGTTCCTGTCGGGTTAGCGTCCTAACTGCTTGATGCCCAAGCGATCAGAACATCCCTCAACGGCCTATCGGAGTCCTTCATGGTTCCCGCACTGATTTCGCGTCGTCGGCTCGACCGTGCTGGTGGTGGCTACGCTTTGCGATGTCTGGCCTATCGGGACAAGGTGGCGTGATCCAGCTTGAGACAGAAACGCCAATTCCGGCGCCGCCCGAGCGCGTCTGGTCGGCGCTCGTCGATTTTCCCAGCTACCCGGCATGGCACCCCCACCAGGCAATAGAGGGCATTGTCGAGCTGGGCGGCAAGGTCAGGATCAAAGGCAGGCTGCTCGGGTCATCAGAGTTCAGTTCGAACGCACGCTGGACCGTTGTCCGCTGTGAACGCCATCGACTGCTCGAATTTGGCGCCGGATGGGCGTTCCTGTTTCGGTTGAGGCAGTGGCTTGAAATACGCCCTCATCCACAGGGTTCCGTTCTCGTTCAGGGCACAGGGTATGAGGGTTTCATTCCCTGGCTGGTATTCCGCATGGCTTTGAAAACTGAGCGGCTACAGCCGTATCACGATGCTGTCGCGAGGTGCCTTAAGGCCTTCCTCACCGGCTCGTCCGTTCCCGGACCGCCGGGGGAAAACCGCCGAAGCCGGCGCCTCAAGAACAGGAAGCAGAAGCCGCGCCGGAGCGAACCGAAAAATCCCACTTGATCCTCTAGTGACTAGAGGAGCTAGGGCAATGAACCCTTGGAGGATTAACTCATGCCCGCCGCCCTGTTGGCCTACTTCCTGGCCTTCTTCGCAGTCGCCTTTGTCTGGCCCACATGGCGGCTTTGGCGCCGCGACCGGATCAACGCCTTTGTCCTGCCCTTCGACGACACGGCCTACGGCGTCGTCTCCAAGGGCTTTCGGCTGCTGATCCTGGCCCTGTTCGCCGTATTGATCGCCGCCCTATGGATGCCGGTGGATCAGTTCGGGCCGCTGCCCTGGCTCGACCATGCCGTCGTCAGGATCGCTGGCATCGTGTTGATGGTCGGGTCGCTGATACTGATCGTCGTCGCCCAAGCTCAGATGGGTCGGTCCTGGCGCATCGGCATCGACACGGGCCGCGCTACCTCCCTCGTCCAGACCGGCGTATTCTCGCTATCGAGGAACCCGATCTTTCTCTCGATGAGGGTCAACCTCCTCGGCCTTCTGCTCCTCTGGCCCAACGCCGCGACCCTGGCGGGCCTTTTGCTGGGCGAGGTGCTCATGCAGGTGCAGGTCCGGCTGGAAGAGGATCACCTTGGGCGCATGCTGGGCGCCGAGTATACGAGCTACCGCAGCCGGACGCCCCGGTGGGCCTTTGTCAGATAGGTCGGAGTGATGCAGATGATTGGTCGCCGCACTCTTCTGGCGGGCGTCGTGGGGCTGGTCTCCGCCTCGTGCGCTCAGGCCGCGCCTCCCCGTGATCTGGTCGTCTACAAGACGCCAGCCTGTCCCTGCTGCGGCGGTTGGATCGACGCCATGGCGAAGGCGGGTTTCCGTCCAAAGGTCGTCAACATGGAGGACATTAGCCCCCTCTGGCGGCTGCGCGGCGTTCCCGACGAACTGTCCTCCTGCCACGTGGCCACCATCGGCGGCTATTTCACCGTGGGCCATGTTCCGCCTGCCGATGTCGAACGCCTGTTAAAGGAAGCGCCGGACGCCATCGGCCTGTCGGTGCCAGGGATGCCCCTCGGATCGCCCGGCATGGAGACACCGAGCGGCGCCCGCGAACCCTATGAGACGCTCCTGCTGCTGAGGGGCGGCAAGTCGCGGGTCTTCGCCCGCCACGCCTGACACGGTTACTGAGAGGGGTTCCTTGGCCGACGCTGCCCAGAGTCCAGTTCCGACGTGCTCCGCGTGAAGTTCGCCGTCGATCATTCGACGATTCGGGCGGACGTGAACGGCTGGGCAGACGAACTGATTCTACGCTGACGCCAGATGAAACAGGACGCCGCCCCCGCACCGGAGCGAGTCGGGAAGGCGAGGAGGTCACCCCGTGGGTAACAGAGGAACGATGCTTCGGATTGCGATTGTCGCCGGCCTCGGCGGGCTTCTGTCCGGATGTGCGAGCTATGGGGGGCTTCCGCGAAGCGATGCTAGGGTCGTCGTACTGAGTTCCCGGCAGGTCGAACTGCGACAGCCGGACGTCCTCATTGCTCCGGAGGGAACAAGAGTGCACGGGTGGGCCTGTCGGCGGTCACGCGCGTCCGTCGCGGGCTCAAGTATCCAGGTTGAACGCATTGGCGCTGACGGACGTCCCGTTGCGATCGCCGAGGGGCGGCTCAATACAACGAGGCTTGGAGAGCACCCGGTCGGCTGCGTCGTCTACGACGTCAAGACGTCGTGGCGGCTTGAGGCGGATGAGACGCTACGGGTGTCGGTTCGTCGACGCTAAGTTGCCGCCTCCCGTGGCGTTCCCAACAAATCCTTGGCCCGGGTGTCCTGTCCGCAGTACCGGCGGTGTGGGTCAGGCCGGTCGCGGGCCGAACAGGATGATGGCCGCCCCGACCATGCAGACCGCCGCGCCGAGGATGTCCCATCGGTCCGGCGCCCTGTGCTCCACGGCCCAGAGCCAAAGAATCGATGACAGGATGTAGACCCCGCCGTAGCTCGCGTAAGCGCGGCCGGCGGCGTCGCTGTCGACCCGCGTCAGCAGGAAAGCGAACAGCGCGAGCGAGGCCATCCCCGGCAGCAACCAGAGCGGCGACTTGCCGAGGCGCAGCCAGGCCCAGAAGGTGAAGCAGCCGGCGATCTCGGCCACAGCGGCCAAGGCGAAGTAGACCCACGTCAATCTGTCGATCCTCGTCCATCGGCGGTGGCCGGCTCGTACCGGCCGCCACCGCTCCTGACCGACGCCTAACGCAACAGCGCCAGCAGGGGAACTTCGACCAGCGGCCAGGCCAGTGCGATCGCGAGCAGCGCCGTCGCCAGGAGGAGGAGCCGAACGGTCACCCGAGCCGGCCGCCGCCCGGTACGCCGGCTCTGGAGCCAGACCCAGGCCCAGGCCGCGAACACGGCGAGCAGCCCGCCCACGGTCATGGCCTTGTGCACGGGGCCGAGGAAGGCGACGCCACCACCCAGCAGGGCCAGCGTTATGGCGGGGAATGCGACGGGAAGCGTGCAGCAGAGCGCGCAGGCGCCGACGACGCCCGCCGTGGCGAGCACTGTGGTCAGGCCGACCGCCTTGCCCTTGTCGGGCGCGGCCGGGTCATTCGTCGAGGGAACGGTCATCTCAGCAGCACCCGCAGGCGCGGGCTGCCGGCTGGCCGCCGGTGAAACCATCGAACAGCGTAGCCGCTGCCTCTCGGGCCGCTTCCGGGGCGGTGACCGTCATGACGATGCCGTCGGCGCCATCCTCAACGCGAAAGGCCAGAAAGGGGCAGCACTCGCGCTCCTGGGCGACGAACCGGTCGACGTCGGGTCCCGCCTCCCGGTCGTAGACCAGCGACAGTGTCAGGTCGTCACGCCGGTGTCGGAGCAGTCGCCGCTGATTGAGATCGGCGATCCAGGCCAGACGCTGGCGGACGTCGCCGGCGCTCAGGGTGCAGGCGATAGGAACGGGCTCGGACAAGGGTCATCTCCGGTGAGCGCCAGCATGAGGCCTTGGCGCGGTGGAGACAGGGTCATAAGACTTCAAGTGACTTGAGCTTCAAGCCCTCATTTGGAGGTCCGCGATGGATCGAGCGCTTTCGATTGGCGAACTGGCCCGCCGCAGCGGCGCGACGGCGCCGACGATCCGCTACTACGAGCAGATCGGCCTGCTGCCCCGCCCGGATCGCGGCGATGGCGGCCACCGGATGTTCGGCAAAGCCGACCTGAAGCGCCTCACCTTCATCCGCCGGTGCCGAGACTTCGGTTTCCCCATCGACCAGGTCCGCGACCTCGTCACGGTTATGGAAGATCCCGGCCGGTCCTGCACTGACATGCGGGACCTAGCCCAGACCCAGCTCGCTTCGGTGCGAAGCCGGCTGGAGGAGTTGAGGGCGCTGGAGGTCAGCCTGAGTGAACTCGTCGTCGGCTGCACGGCGCGTTGCGCGGGAGGTCCCGGCCCCGACTGTGTGATCATCGACGACTTGGCGAGCGGGTGAGGGATACGCCGTCGCGCCGCGTATTTATGTTTGAGGCGTGCCGGGCGCGCAGCGAATGCTGGAGTATCCCATGAAGACCAAGCTGATGATCGCCGCCGTCGCCGCGATGATGTCCACGACCACCGTCACGATGCCGGCCTTGGCGCATCCCGGCGAAGATCACGCCCCGGTGCCGCAGGCCGCCGAAGGCCAGGGCACAGTGAAGGCGATCGACGTCAAGGCCGGCACGATCACCATCGCCCACGGCCCGATGCCCGCCCTGAAGTGGCCGCCCATGACCATGAAGTTCAAGGTCGAGAGCGCCGCTGTGCTCAACGGGGTGACCGTCGGCAAGAAGGTTCACTTCGTGCTCAAGAACGTTGGTGGCAAACCCGTCGTGACCGAGATCCACGTCATGTGATCCCGGAGGGGTGCGCGGCGACGCGCGCCCTTTCGGCGTTCGAGGAGGGGCCCGTGACCACAGTTCAAGCTCTGAAGGCGGGCGTGTTCGCCCTGCTGATGGCGATGGCCGTTTCGGTCGCGCCGCTTCATGCGGCGGCGTCAGTTGGCGCGCCCGCGGAAGCGGTCGCTGCCGCTCCGGCGGCGAGCGACAGCGTTCCTGCGACGGACGACATACCGGTGACCGAGATGGCATGGCCCACCGAGGGCGGCATGCAGATGTCGCACGACAAGCCGAAAACCTTCCTCGGTCGCCTGCTCGCCTGGCTGGGTATGTGGCACCCTGCGGTCATTCACTTTCCGATCGCGCTGGTGCTGACCGTTGGTCTTCTGGAAGCGGCCGCCGCGCTGCGCCGGCAGCCGCTCTATGCCGCCAGCAACAGGCTTCTCCTCGGCATCGCGACGGTCGGCGCATTCGCGGCCGCGCCGCTCGGCTGGGCGAGCGCGGGCTTGCCGGCGGCCGACGACGAAAGCGCGCTGG
>JAIYCQ010000019.1 GCA_027487945.1 Caulobacteraceae bacterium | reverse complement strand
CGAAATCGCCCCGCCGGTGCGGGTCGGTTTGCGGGTAATCGGCTTGGTGGGCGCGAAGGACATCGACCGCGATGTAGCGGCGCGGCGCGGCCGCTGCAACCCGGAATTCAGGTCGCCGGTCACCATCCTGCCAGCCAGCGCAAAGCCAGCAACGCAAGTCCGACGACCAGGATCGGGCCGAAGACCGTAAAGGTGTGGCGAGTCAGGCGCTCGGGCATCAGGGTGTCCGAGACGGGCCTGCCGTCGGCGTGGCGGGCGACGACGGCCGTCAGCGGGCACTTCAGGCCAAAGCTGATGAAAACGACGCTCTCAAGCAGGATGAGGACCAGCGCCGGAGGAAGCCAGGGGCCGTCGGCGCCGGTGACGCCGGCAAACAGCACCAGGAGGGCGCTTGCGGCCATCACGACGTAGATGAACGTGTGTAGCAGGCGGATCAGGAACAGGCGTTCGGGGCTTGCCATCGCCCAGTCCATATCACGCCTAAGACATATTATCGGAAATATATGGATCGGCCGGCAGGCCAGGACGGTCAGGTTTTCGGGATAACCCGTTCCATTCACACAACTACCGGCTCACCGCCACCGCGTAGTACTCCCGGTCGAACAGCCGGTAGTACAGCCACCCCGGGATCTTGTCGTAGCCCGGCTGGACGTCGGCGATGATCTTCACCTGGGTCGTGTGGGCGTCCAGGACGGCGCGCTTGCTGGCGGCCTGACTCGGAATGTCGATGGCAAGGTCCGGCGCCGGCAGGCCTTTGCCGGGCTCGCGCGGATAGCGGGTCCGAAACGCGTCGACGAGTTTCAGCGCGATCTCCACCATGCTGCTCGGCAGTGTCGCCTGATACAGGCGACGGACCGGAAAATCCTGTTCTGTCAGTCCCTTGTCGACGATCTCTCGCACCCAGCGGCCGACCTGAGCATGGTCGGGATGGCCGTAGAAGCCGACGCGCTCATCGAAACTGACGATCACGCTGGGCCGTTCCGCGTCGATGATCCGGCGGATAGAGGTCTGCGCCAGCGCCGAATCTACGCCGGTCAGGCCGCCGTCGGGATAGTCCAGCACCACGACGCGGGCCGCGCCCAGCGCCTTGCCGGCGGCCTGGGCCTCCGGCGGACGCAGCGTGGCCAGCTGATCGGCCGTGTAGCCCAGCCCTTTCGCCGCTTCGCCGCGGCTCATGTAGACGAGGATCAGGCGGGCCCCCTCCTCCTTCGCCAACCGGGCGAGGGTCCCCGCGGAGGTGATCTCGTCGTCGGGATGGGCCCAGACGGCGAGGACAGTCTTCGGCGCGCCCGCAACCAGCAGCGTCTTCTCGATCGGCACGTCCTGGTCGTTGACGGTGTGATTGAGCGCCAGGAAGCCCAAGGACGCGACAGTGGCCAGCGCCAGCAGCGTACCCATCAGGACGTTCCAAACCCGTTTCACAGCCCGACCTCCACCGTCAGACCATCATAGGCTGGCTCCACGCCGGGGGGGATAGACGAGGATAAGGCGTGGAAATCCAGATCGATATGCATGTTGGTCAGGATCGCGCGGCGCGGTTTGACCCGCGCGATCCAGCCCAGGGTGCGCTCCAGATGCGCGTGCGTCGGATGGGCCGTGTAGCGCAGGGCGTCGACGATCCAGGTATCCACGCCGCGCAGCGCCTCGAAAGCCGCGTCGTCCAGGCCGTTGACGTCCGGCGAATAGGCGAGGCCGCCGAAGCGGAACCCTGCGCAGCGCATCGACCCGTGCTCCATGTCGAAGCTGTTGACCGGAATGATCCCCGACGGCCCGTCGATCGCCCAGTCCTTGCCGTGGGCCGGCAGGTCGCGCGCCTCCAGGATGGCCGGATAGCCGCTGTGGCTCTCAAAGATGTAGTCGAACTTGCGGGTCAGGCTGGCGCGGGTGGCAGTGTCCATCCAGGCCGGGATCTTCGCCCGCTGGCGGATGAAAAAGGCGCGGACGTCGTCGATGCCGTGGGTCTGGTCGGCATGGTCATGGCTGAACAGCACCCCGTCCAGCCGCCTGATCCTGGCCGCCACAGCCTGTTCGCGGAAGTCCGGCGAGGTGTCGACCAGCACAGTGGTCTCCGGCCCCTCCCCGTCCTGCGCCTTGCGACGAACGAGCAGGGAGCAGCGCAGGCGCCGGTTCTTCGGCTCGGCCGGATCGCAGACGCCCCAGTCGCCGTCGGCCCGCGGCACGCCGCCCGAGGAGCCGCAGCCGAGCACGGTGACCTCAAGCACGCCGGTCATGGCCGCGGGATCCGGTCGAACAGGGCGAAGAAGGCGTCCTCGGTGCGCTGCTCGGCCTCCGCAAGGCTCCAGCCGCGGATCTCGGCCAGTTTGGCGAGGACGTGCGGCAGATAGGCCGGCTCGTTGCGGCGGCCGCGCATCGGCACGGGGGCGAGGTAGGGACAGTCGGTCTCGACGATGATCCGGTCGCCGGGCATCTGCGCGATGATGTCCCGCACGTCCTGGGCGGCCTTGAAGGTGGCGATGCCGCTGACCGAGAACCAGGCCCCCAGCGCCGCCGCCCGCCGGGCAAGCTCCGGGCCGCTGGTGTAGCAGTGCATGATCATCCGGAATGCCCCGGCCGCATGCTCCTCCTCCAGGATCTGGGCCATCACGTCGTCGGCCTCGCGGGTGTGGACCACCAGCGGCAGGCCCGTCTCGCGCGCCGCGATACAGTGCTGACGGAAAACGGCGGCCTGCACCTCGCGCGGGCTGAGGTCGTAGTGGAAGTCGAGGCCGCACTCGCCGATGCCGACCACCTTCGGGCGTCCGGCCAGAGCGATGAGGTCTTCCGCCCTGAGCTCCGGATTTTCCTTCGCTTCATGGGGGTGTGTGCCGACCGTGGCCCAGATGTCGGGATGATCCATCGCCACCCTGTGGGTGACCTCGAAGGTCGAGACCTTGTCGCTGATGTTGACCATCAGCGCGATGCCGGCGGCGCGGGCGCGGTCGATGACGGCGTCCATGTCTTCGGCGAACTGCGCCGCGTGCAGGTTGACGTGACTGTCGATCAGCATGGGGTCAGGCCGCCCTCGCTGCGGCGCGCAACTCGCGCATGGCGGTCCAGAAGGCGTCGGCGCGGTCGAGGTTCAGACCCTCGGTCTGGTCGGGCAGGACGCTCAGCCGCTCCCAGGCCTGAACCCAGCGGTCGAGGCCGATGCCTCCGCCGCCGGTCGCCTGGCCCACGGCCATGGTGCGGATCTGGTCCATGATCCGCTCGATCAGCAGGTTGAACCGCCCCTGCCCCTCCGGCCCCCGGAAGCTGTCGGCCAGGGCCAGCAGGGCGCCGTCGTCGAGGCGGGGCAGCGTGCGCAGGATCTCGTGCGCCTCGTCATCGGCCTTGAGGGCGTCGGTCGCCGCCAGCCGCAGGGCGAGCCCCGGGGCGCCGCCCGCCATCCGGGCCAGACGTGAGGCCTGCTCGGGCGACAGCGCCGTGCGGGTCTCGAGGAAGCCGGCGGTGACCGCCTCGCCCGGGGCGCTGAAGGCGAGCCGCCGGCAGCGCGAGCGGATCGTCGGCAGCAGCCGGCCGGGCGCATGGCTGACCAGCAACAGCACCCCGCGGGGCGGCGGCTCCTCGAGGGTCTTGAGGATGGCGTTGGCGGCGTTGACGTTGAGGTCGTCGGCGGCGTCGACGATGGCCACGCGATACGGCGCTGTGGCCGGGGTCTGGGAGAAGAAGGCGCCCAGCTGGCGGGCCTCGTCGACCGGGATCACCTTGCGGGGCTTGCCGTCCTCGGTGAACCGCTCGAGCACAAGCAGGTCGGGGTGCGATCGGGCCGAGATCTGCCGCACCACCGGATCGGTCATCCGGGCGCCGAGCAGGCCGAAATTGGCGTCGGGCGCCGCGCCGAGCAGCCTGCGGGCGGCGCGGAAGGCGAAGGTGGCCTTGCCCACGCCCTCCGGGCCGGTCAGCAGCCAGGCATGATGCAGCCGCCCGCGCTCCAGCGCCTCCAGGAAGGCCTCCTCCTGGGCCTGCGCCCCTTCGAGCGCGAAGGCGTCGCGGGGATGCGGCGGTGCGGCGACCTCGGCCATGTCAGGCGCCCAGGCGCGGATCGACGGCGGCGCGGACCGCCACCTCCACCGCGTCGAGGGAGGCGGTCGCGTCAATGAGGACGCAGCGCTGCGGCTCTTCGGCGGCGATCGCCAGATAGGCGGCGCGCAGACGCTCGTGAAAGGCTGCGCCCTTCGACTCGAAACGCTCCTCGCCGCCATTGCGCGACAGGGCGCGACGCAGACCGTCTTCCACCGGCAGGTCGAAGATCAGGGTCAGATCGGGGCGAACCTCGCCCACAACCGCTGTCTCCAGCTGGGCGATCACAGCCGGATCCACAGCGCCGCCGGCGCCCTGATAGGCGCGGGTCGAGTCGGCGAACCGGTCGCAGAGGACCACGGCGCCGCGCGCCAGGGCCGGCGCGATGACCCGCTCGATGTGGTCGCGCCGCGCCGCGTTCATCAGCAGCGCTTCGGTGAGTGGCGACCAGCGGTCGGCCTCACCGTTGAGCAGCAGCGCGCGGATCGATTCGGCGCCGGGCGAACCACCCGGCTCCCGGGTCAGCACGACGTCGCGGCCGTCGGCGCGCAGGCGCTCAGCCAGGCGGCGGATCTGGGTGGACTTGCCCGCCCCCTCCCCGCCTTCGAAGGTGATGAAAATGCCTCTGGTCACGCCCCGTCCTCGCGCGGAACGGCGGGGATGTCCAGAACGCGCGAGCCGCTATGTCGCGGTCCGCCTCATCCGGGGCCGATGTAGCGCACACGGACCCGTGCGACGCCCTTCTGGTAGATGCCCAGCTTCTTGGCCGCGCCCTTGGACAGGTCGATGATCCGGCCAGGTACGAACGGCCCCCGGTCGTTGACGCGGACCTTCAGCTTCCGCCCGCTGTCCAGGTCCGTGACCTCGACGATCGACGGCAACGGCAGGGTCTTGTGGGCGGCGCTGACCAGATCCATGTCGAACACCTCGCCGTTGGCGGTGTTGCGGTTGTGGAACTGCTCGCCGTACCAGCTGGCCACGCCCTTCTCATCATAGTCCGGGTCGTGGCGCGGCGTGTACCAGACCCCCTTGACCTGATAGGGCCGCATGGTGCCCGGAACGCGCGTCCCCGGCTTGCCGGCGGCGACCGTCGGTGGGCGCTTCTCCGTCGCGTAGCGCGGCGTGGCGCAGGCCGTCACGGCCGCGCAGGCCAGCAGAACGGCAAGCGAATTCACACAGGCTTCAGGACGCATCCGCGCGCGGCCTCTTCCGTGATCGGGGCGAGCACTGTCGCCCGAAAGGGTTTGCGACGTGGTTAAGGCCCGATCGCGAGGTTCCCTCCCCCGCCGTGTCACGCTAGAAGCCCCGCCTAACCGGACGGGTGGCCGAGTGGTTTAAGGCAGCGGTCTTGAAAACCGCCGTAGGTGGAAGCCTACCGTGGGTTCGAATCCCACCCCGTCCGCCATCATTCCACCGCCGGAAGTGGGTCCTTGTTTGGACGCCGAGCTTACCCCGGAAGGGGTCTCGTTTGACCGATGATGGACTGGCCGGGGATGACAACCAGGAGTGGCCACAGTCAGCCCCGGGATACGAGACACCAGCGCCGTTCGCTGCTGAACTGAACACGCAATGGCCTTGTCCGCTGCGCCCATGCGCAACAGCTACGACCGTGCTCTGATTCCCGCTGGATCAAATCAGCGGGTCAGGTCACAGCGCCTTCATCTGCTCAAGAAACCACGTTGATAGTCGAGCACCAGGGCGTCGATAGCGCGGGCGTCCAGAGGCGTCTCATCAAGCGGCGCGAGCCATAGCCATGACATAAGCCGCCCCCTCCCCTCAGAGCACAGCAACCAGGTATCCCAGTCACTCCAACCCTGAAGAATGGGAAGGCGACGCATGTCCCGCAGTCCATCATCGATCATGCGAACATGGAAATGCTTGCCGGCACGCCGCACCAAACCCTCAAGCGCGCTCGCGGCTCCTTCCGGGCCCGCTACCCACTGATGCAATTCGATGATGACGTGCGCTGCGCTCAAGCTCTGCAGTAAAGCCTCGTCGAACAGGTCGAATTCAGCGCCTTCGATGTCACACAGGATGACCGTATCGCCGAGCGCGAAGCCCGCATCCGACAAGGTCACCGCCAGGTTCGCGTCCGCCGCACCTGCAATACCGGTCTGGTGAGCAATTCCGAGCGCGGATGCCCGCGCAGCAAGCCGGCCCTGCTGGTCCCTATCAGCCTCGAAGCAGAAGCTGCGATCGAAAGCCCCGGTCGCCACCAGTCCCAGACCGTAAAGTCCATCAGCCGCACCGATATCCACGAACAGGCGCCGGGTTTTCCGCAGGTGATCGAGCAGAGCACAGACGGCGACTTCATAGATGCCCAGGATATAGGCCCCTGAAACATACTCAGCCCAGACCCCCGGCGGCACCACATATCCCTTGAGAATGCCGTGCTGCACGACTGAGCCGGTTCGCTCGCGAATAGCCTGTGTCAGAAAGGCCAGCCTCAACCCGATGATCTGCCGGTTCGCCTGCTCATAGTACATGAATTCGTTCAAGAATTTCGCTGTCCGTCTATGGGGTTGAGCCTGAAACTGACCCTCGGATATCGGGTCGTGCCCGTCAAGGTGGCGTACAATCGGCGGCGACCAGGTGTCATGGTCAGGTGGTCATGGCCGTGATCTGCGGCGGCCGATTTTCCGCCTCGATCATGGGCGGGTTGAGCTCGGCGAAGCCCTCAATGCGCATGCATCGGTGCTGGCGTCGCCACTCGTTATGCTGTTCGAGCAGGATGCCGCCGACGAGGCGAATCGCCGCCCCGATAGTGTTCTTCCCGATGGGAAGCCGTAGTTTTCGTCCAGGGTCCTTTCTGGCGCCGTCAGAGCAATTCGCCAGACATTCTCTCTGAGCCGGTCGCGAGGCCCGAAAATCCCTTTTGATCGCAGGCTCCGGGAGGACCAGAAATGAGGTTCGCATCCCTGCGCATCTGTCTAGCCACGTTCGGCCCAAGCGTTTGACAAAAGGGATGAGGCTGGCTCGAATTTCGGCCTATTCCACAGTTTGCCTGATAGCACCTCCGAGCGCCGGTTGGCCTCGGCCAGTCCGGGGAACCCGGCGGGTCGTGTGACCGGAGCGGCAAGGAGCGGCGATGTCTTGGCTTGTTATGTCCCCCCTGTGGGTGGTCGGGTTGCTTTTCCTGTGCACACTGATTTTGGCTGTAGCCTTGGGCTATGCGGGTCAGAGCCGACTTAAGGGTAAGGCCGACGCGGGGATCGAGCCGCCGCCCGGGGGCGCTCATCTGCTGTCCGCTGTTCTGGGCCTTTTGGCGCTCCTTCTTGGCTTCTCCTTTTCGATGGCCATGGATCGCTACGATACCCGCCGGCAGTTGGTGATCCAGGAGGCCAACGCCCTTGGCACAACCTGGCTGCGCGTCCAGCTGCTGGACGAGCCGGACAGAACCGTGATGAGCGATCTGTTGCGCCGCTATGTCGATGCTCGCCTGGCCTGGTCCAACAGCCCTGCGGAGAGTCCGCCTGAAGCCGGCGCAGTAGCCTTGCAGCAGCGTTTGTGGGCAGCGACGGGCGTCGCCTTGCGCGGTGACAGTCCGCCGCTCCTTGCGCGCGGCGTGATGGACTCCCTGAACGAGAGCATTGACCTCGCCTCTGCCCGGACGGCCGCGCGCGCGGCTCATATCCCTGACTATGTTCAATGGCTGCTGCTGGTCTATGCCATCCTGGCGATGGCCATGCTGGGCACCGTGCTTGGCAACAGCCTCAAGCTGCATCTGCCACAGACGGCGCTGCTACTGGTTCTGCTGACCCTGACGCATGTGATCATCCTCGATCTGGACAGGCCTCGGGTGGGCAGCATCCAAGTCTCGCAGCAACCGATGGAAGACCTGCGTCAGTCGATTGACTGACCTCGCTGGCCGGTCTCAGAAGGTCGCGAACCCGTTCAGCACGAGGTTGTCATTCTGGCGATCCGGCCCCGCGCCGCCGTCGATGCGCTGGTTCATGTAGCCGCCCTCGAGGCGGAACTTCGGGGTCATCTGCCATCCGAGCCCGATGAAGGCGCGGTTCTGGTCATAGCCCGCGTTCTGGCCCCAGTCGGTGTCGTTCAGGGCCAGGAAGGTCTCGTTCGACGCGACGATGCTCACCTCCGGCGACGCGAGGGGGCGGCTCCATCGAACGAACTGACGAAGGCGCAATCCGGTGTCGTCGCCGCCGTCACGGAAGCGCTGCTCCAGACGGGTGCGAGCCGTCAGCCGGCCTCCGCCGATCTCGGCGACGGGATAGGTCGCCTGCTGCCAGACCCTGTGCTCCTCGCCGTTGGGTCCGGGACGATGCAGTGTGACGTCGGCGTAGCCGATCCAGACATCGAGCCTGGGGGATACCCTCCAGCCGACGCCGGGCCGCAGGATCGTCGTGTTGAGCTGGTCGCCCTCCCCGTTGAACCTGGCGTGGGCGTCAAGCCAGACGAGCAGCCTGCTGTTCTCTCGAACGGGTCCGTTGGCGAAGGCGCCTGTCCAGATCTGATCGGCGGTCTGGCCGAAGGCTGGTGTTGCGGCCAGACCGATGATGCCGGCCAGGGCGAGCGTGACGACGGACTTCATGGAGAAAACCTGGTCAGGAACAAAGAAGAAGGCCGGCCGCCGCTTTCGCGGCGGCCGTCAAGCCGTCAAGCCGTCAAGCCGTCAAGCGGTCAGTTCGGGCTGTAGGGCAGCGAGGAGTGGTGCAGGACGATGCGCAGGCCACCCTTGGCGTCGCGCACCCAACCCCAGGTCTTGTCGACCTTGGTCACCTCGCCGCGCTCGTTCGTCAGCATGACGTTGCCGGTCGAGATCGCGGTGGAGCCGTTGATGACAATGGCCGCGTTGTCGATCTCATAGGATTGCCAGCCCTTCAGCGCGAAGCCCGTGTCGGTCGCGAACCGCGTGTTGCCGCCGACGAAATAGGCCAGTGCGCCTTCGCGGGTGGTCCGGAAGGTGGTGTCGCCCGAAGTCAGGGTCGGCTTGAAGGCCACCGGACCGAGGTTGTAGCCGTAGGCGCCGTCCAGGACCTGCCCGGCAAGGCGCGCTGCCGCAGCCTGGCCGTTCTTCTTGTACTCGGTCGAGATGGCCACCAGGGCATCACCCCAGGCGCGTTGAGCAGCCTCGACTTCAGCCACCGTGATCGGGGCCGCGGCCGGCGCGATGTTGGTGAGATTGGCGACGGCGTACGAGTCCGTGGGAGCAGCGCCGCCCGTGACCCGCTGGGCGAAGGCGGGAGCGGCCAGAAGGCTGGCGATTGCGACGAGGGCGAGGGTCTTGCGCATGGGGGCGTCCGTTCATCTGTGCCGCTGGGCGGCGATCACCGGAAGATGCCGGGCCGGACGCGCCACCGCATCGGCGACCTGGCGCGCCCGTGGGCCTATGCCGTTCGGCATATGAGAACAGAGTCGGCGCGGCCGCCCTGGACATTCGGGGTGGCCGGCGATGGCGGATGCTCCCCTTCCCGGCGCGCGCCGGATCGCTCGCCGCCGCTGTACCCGAACGACATGCGCTCTATCTGACCGCGTCAGACTGCAGCGCGTCTGACCAAACACCCCTCAGTCCGAGGATGGAGCCAATGCCGACCGACACCAGACCCGCCCCGCCAAACCGGGTCCTGGGATACGGCCGTCTCGGCCTGATTCCCTTCCTCGCGCCGGGGCCGCTGGCCCTGCTCGCGCCGGATCTCGCCCCGACGGCGGGCCTGGCCCTGGCGGTCTATGCGGCGCTCATCCTGTCCTTTCTGGGCGGCGGGCGATGGGGGATGGCGGTCGGGACGGCGGAGGTCGACAACCGGATCGTGTCGCTGGCCATGCTGCCGAGCCTGGCGGGCTATGCCCTGCTGATGATGCCCGAGGAAGGCCGCGGCTGGCAGCTGGCGGGGCTGGCGGCCGCCCATATCCTGCAGGGCCTGTGGGACTTTCGGTCGACCTCGGCGCCCGTCTGGTACCGCGGTCTGCGGGGGCAGCTGACCCTCGGCGCGGTCGCCGGTCTGGCGCTGGGCGTCGTCGTCTTCGGGCTCTAGGCCAGGCCTGACGCCGGTCCGGAGAGGATCCGAACCGCGAGGGCCTGGCCGGAGTCCCAGGCGCACTCAACCCGCGGGCCGATCAGCCAGTCGCCGCAGCAGCCGAGACCGGCCGACGGGGACCAAAGCGCCTGGTCCTGCCCCTGGGCCGACCGGGCGTAGCGCCAGCGGTGAGCCTGGGTCATCACGGGCTCCGGCAGCGGGACCCCGGCCGCGGCCTCCAGCGCCTCAAGCAAGGCCGCGCAGACGGTCTCCGGGGCGTCCTCCAGATGCGCCCGGGACCAGGCCGGGCTCGCCTGCAGCACCCAGGCCTCAAGGCCCGGACGGCCCGGCTTTGCGCTGTTGCGCGCCGCCCAGCCCAGGGCGCCCTGCTCCCGCAGGGTATCCACATCGATGGGCAGCCGCCGGTCGAAGGCGGCCATGACGGTCCAGCATGGGTCGGTCCGTGAGGCGGCGGCGGTGGCGGCCATCGCCGGGTCATGCCCCTGCAACAGGGCGGCCGCCTGCTCGGCGGGCACAGCGACGACGACCGTCTCGTAAGAACCGACCGGCCCGTCGGGCCCGTCGAGGCGCCAGGCGCCTCCGTCCCGCGTCAGGCTCTGGATCTGGCGCCCCCAGGCCACTGAGAGCTCCGACGCCAGCGCCCGGACCGGCGCGTTCATCCCGGGGACCCCGACGAAGGCTTCCCCGCCCGCGGCCGGCCAGGGCGCGACAGTTCCCGCCTCGACCCAGCGTTCGACCTGGGCTCTGAAGCCTGAGCCGCGCGCGGTGAAGTACTGGGCGCCATGGTCGAAGGCGGCTTCACCCAACGGGGTCTCGGCCCGCCGGGTGGACATCCGCCCGCCCGGGCCTCGCGCCTTGTCGAACAGGTCGACCTGCGCTCCGGCCTCAGCGAGGCTGGAGGCGCAGGCGAGCCCCGCAAGGCCCGCGCCGATGACAGCGATACGGTTGCCGCTTGCAGGCATGGGCTCCTCCCTGACGCGATAGCCGGTCCCGTGACCCGCTTCCCCCGGCGCCGTCAACTAGCCCGCCGCCGGTTGAGGACGAGGGCGCGATCAGACAGGGCGATCAGACAGAGCGATCGGGTCAGCGGCCGGCGAGATCGGCCCGCCGCGCCTCGAGAACGCCGCCGCGCTCCAGTTCGTCGAGGAACCGGTAGACGTTGGCGAGGTTGCGATCCACCACCTGGAGCATGCGCCGGGTGGAGAGGGCCGAGGCCGGCACGATGATGCCGTCATCGCGGCGTTCGCAAAGCCCGTCGGCGATCAGCTTCTGCACGTGCCGCCGTGTCGTTTCGTAGGGGACGTTGATCTGATGGGACAGGGCGTGGACGCTGATGCCCCGCCGGGCGCTGTCGGGCGCCACCGTCCCGGTCTGGGCATAGGCCTGCGCTTCGGGCGTGCCGGCGCGAAGATGGCGAGTGTTGGCGGAGAGGATGCCCAGGAAGACGATGCCGCGCACGGCGTCCGAGTCGATCACCCTCGACAGCAGCTCGGCCGTGTCCATCACAAGCTGGATCGTCGCGCGCTGCGCGAGGCGGGCGCCGCGGGCCGGGGACGCCGTTTCAATCGTCGAAGGGTCTCGAATCGCATCCATGGCCGCACGCTAGCGAGGCGGTTGTTTTTGCGCCAACGCCAACATAACGCAGTTACCTGTCTGCCTACTCCGTTGGCGCCCAGAATGGGGGTGGCCGTTGACGGACCCCGGCTTCACGCCGGATAAGCGGCGTCCCCGCAACCCGACTTCCCCCGGAGCTTTCAACTGTCGGTCATGACCGCCCAAGGCCTCGGTGAACTCGACATCCTGATTGTCGACGACAACGCGCAGATGCGAACCATCGTCGGCAGCGTGCTGACGGCGGTCGGCTGTCGACGCCTGCACTACGCCCCGGACGGTCGTCATGGCGTCGATACCCTGCGCCGCCGCTCGATCGACGTGATCTATGTCGACTACGAGATGCCGGTGATGAACGGCCTGCGGTTCCTGCAGGCGGTCCGCGGACTGGAGGGGCCGGCCCGCTTCACCCCGATCATCATGCTGACCGGACACAGCGACCTGAAACGGCTGACCGCGGCGCGCGACCTGGGCGTCAACGAGTTCCTCGGCAAGCCGGTCACCGCGGAGTCCATCCTCAAACGGCTGGAGGCGGTGATCCTGCGTCCGCGCCCGTTCGTGAAGCTCGACGGCTACTTCGGGCCGGACCGCCGGCGGGGCGAACGCCGCGGCTTCCGCGGCCCTTGGCGCCGGGCGAGCGACACCCAGGACATTCTCGAGCTCTGATCGGGCAACAATCCCCTTTGCTTTCGCTGGGGCAGCGAGCCCATCCTGCCGACAAGGTCACATGCCGCCACAAGGCGTGGACGGGTTGGAAGCAGTCGGAGTTTGACGATGACGAACGCGCAAGCGGCCCGCGCGCCGCGCAGGGGCTCTGTCGACGCGGTGGTGGTCGGGGCGGGATTCGCCGGCCTCTACATGGTCCAGCGCCTTCGCGAGGCGGGGCTGACGGTCCAGGGCTTCGAGGCCGCCAGGGACGTCGGCGGCACCTGGTACTGGAACCGCTATCCCGGCGCGCGCTGTGACATCCCCAGCCTGCTCTATTCCTACACCTGGTCCGAGGAGGTGCGCCTCGGCTGGCGATGGAGCGAGAAGTACGCCACCCAGCCCGAGATCCTGTCCTACGCCGAGCACGTCGCCGACCGCTATGACCTGCGTCGCGACTTCGCGTTCGAGACCAAGGTGAGCTCGGCGATCTTCGATGACTCCAGCCGCCGCTGGACGGTGACGACCGACGCCGGTGACGTCGTCGACGCCCGCTTCTGCATCATGGCCACCGGCTGCCTGTCGGTGCCGCGCGGCGCGGATCTGCCGGGGGCGGACAGCTTCGGGGGCGAGAGCTACGTCACCGGCCTCTGGCCGCATGAGGGCGTCGACTTCACGGGCAAGCGCGTCGCCGTGATCGGCACCGGCTCGTCGGCCATTCAGTCCCTGCCCCACATCGCGGCGCAGGCGGCCGAGGTGACCGTCTTCCAGCGGACGCCCAACTTCAGCCTGCCGGCCGTCAACACCCCGCTGGCCGATGAGGAGGTCGCCGCCTTCCACGAGGCCTTTCCGGAGTTCATCCGGATGGTGAAGGCCGGGGAGCCTGGCATTCCAATGCCGCCCCCTGACTGGGTTCCCAACGACGAGGAGCTCGCCCAGCTGCTCGAGGGACTCTGGAGCGGGTGGGGCCTCGTCGCCTGCGCCCAGATCCCGAACCTCGTGAAGGACGAGCGCATCAACGAAGCGGCCTGCGAGTATGTGCGGGGCAAGATCCGCGAAATCGTCAAGGACCCGGCCCTCGCCGAGAAGCTGGTCCCGCGGGACTTCCCGCTGGCCGCCAAGCGCGCCTGCGTCGACACCAACTATTTCGAGACCTTCAACCGCGACAATGTCAGCCTCGTGGATCTCCGCGAAACGCCGATCGAGGCCATCACCCCGACCGGGGTGAAGACCACCGACGGCGAGTATCCGGCCGACATCATCGTCTATGCCATCGGCTTTGACGCCATGACCGGCGCCCTGTCGCGGATCGACATCCGCGGTCGGAACGGACAGGCGCTCAACGATGTCTGGGCCGGGGGGCCGCGGACCTACCTCGGGCTGATGGTGGCGGGCTTCCCGAACCTGTTCACGGTGACCGGCCCTGGCAGTCCCTCCGTGCTGTCCAACATGCTGATGTCGATCGAGTTCCACGTCGACTGGATCGCCGACGCCATCGGCCATGTCCAGGCCCGGCAGGCATCCGTGATCGAGGCCTCGCGCGCAGCCCAGGACGCCTGGGTCGAGCATGTGAATGAGGAGGCCGACAAGACCCTCTATCCCCGGGCGGCCAGCTGGTACATCGGCGCCAATGTCCCCGGGAAGCCCCGCGTCTTCATGCCGTATGTCGGCGAGGGTTACAAAATCCGCATCGATGACGTGGCGGCAAAGGGCTACGAGGGCTTCGAGGTCGTCTGAGCCCGCTCGACGGCGACCAGCATTCATGTGACAGTGCGCGTGCCATCAGTTTGCGCAGGTTGCCGTCATGCCCCAGCTGCTCCGGACTCCCGCCGGTGTCCCGTTTCTGCGGAGCGACGACTCTGCGTTCGCCGACCTGCCGGACTACCCCTTCGCGCCCCGCTACCTCGAGGTCGACGGGCTGAGGCTTCACTATGTCGACGAGGGCCCCCGCGACGGGCCGGCGGTGCTGCTGATGCACGGCATGCCGACGTGGAGCTTTTTGAACCGCCATATCATCCGGGCGCTGGTCGACGCCGGGTATCGCTGCATCGCCGCCGACCACATCGGCTTTGGCCGATCCGACAAGGTCACCGACGACGACTGGTACGCGATCGCCCGCCATGTGGCCGCGCACCGCGCCCTCGTCGAGGCGCTGGATCTGCGGGACGCCACCCTGTTCTGCCAGGACTGGGGCGGTCCCATCGGGCTGGCGCAGGCGGCGCGGATGCCGGGCCGCTTCTCACGGCTGGTGATCATGAACACCTGGCTTCACCACGAGGCCTACGTCTACACCGACGCCCTGCGCCGCTGGAACGCCGGCTGGCAGGCGGGCGGCGTCTTTGGCGACAACGTACCGGACCCGCTGTCGATCGGGACCTTCATGATGATCCCGCTGGGCCTGATGCCGGCGCGGGCGCTGTACGCCCTGATCCAGAGTGGCGAGGCGCCGGCCCTGAGTGCGGCGCAGGAGGCCGTTAAACGGGGCTACGACGCGCCGTTCGCCGGTCTCGGACATGCCGGACATGCCGGCGCGCGGCGCTTTCCCCTCAGCCTGCCGTTCTACAATCCGGAGGGCGGCGCGGCGGTCGACCAGGCGCGGGATTTCGAGGGCCTGCTCGGCTGGAGCGGGCCCGTCCACTTCATCTGGGGTGGCGGGGACGATGTCTTCACCGAGGCGTGGGGCCGTCAGTGGGCGGGCCGCTATGCCCAGGCCACGTTCGATCTGCTCCCGGACGCCGGGCACTTCCCGCAGGAAACCCATGGGGCCGAGATCGCCCGGCTGTTCCTGGCGCGGGTGGCCGCGGAGGCCTGACCGCGCCGGAAGGGGCGATTACTGCCCCGAGCCCGCCTTGGCGGCGGCCTCGGCCGCGGCGCGCTCGCGGGCTTCCTGCTTGGCGGCGGCCTTCTGGGCCGTCTTGATCGCCTTCTGGCGATCCCGTTCCTGGCGTTCGAAATTGTAGTTCGGCGCGCGGGCCATGGTCACTCCTGGATCAACGGGCCTTGCGGGCGGCATAGCGCGCGTCGCGCTTCGCCTTCTGCTCGACCTTGGTGAGTTGCTTGCGCTCCTTGCGCTCGCCACGCCTGGCCTCAAGGGCCTCGGCTTCGAGCGCAGCGGCGGCCTCGAGGGCGGCGGCTTCGCTGTCGGCGATCGCCTGTTTGGCGGCGGCGCGGGCCTCGGCCCGTTCGGCGCGCACCCTGGCCAGTTCGGCTTCCCGGCGCGCGGCCCGGTCTTCAAACTGCGGATCGGTGACAGTGGGTTTGGGCTTCAGTTTGGCGACCAGCGCCTGGCGGGCTTCCGCCGCCGTCTTCAACCTTTCGGCGAAGCCGGTCT
This sequence comes from Caulobacteraceae bacterium, assembly GCA_027487945.1. Classification (GTDB taxonomy): domain Bacteria; phylum Pseudomonadota; class Alphaproteobacteria; order Caulobacterales; family Caulobacteraceae; genus Caulobacter. The sequence goes on along the minus strand of JAIYCQ010000019.1, from coordinate 3,345 downwards.
TCTGGAATTCGTTCATGCAGACTTTCGAAAGAGCAACGGCCGACCCGGGTGTCCCGGGCCGGCCGCCACGAAGTGCCTAGACCGCTTGCAGCTGGCCGGCGGACATCTTGCCGCTGCGCTGATCGCGTTCCAGTTCGAACGAGACCTTCTGGCCTTCGTCGAGCGAGCGCATGCCGGCGCGTTCAACGGCCGAGATGTGCACGAAAACGTCGGCGCCGCCGTCGTCAGGTTGGATGAAGCCGAAGCCCTTGGTTCCGTTGAACCACTTAACAGTGCCGGTAGCCATTGAGATCACCTTTCCGGTGTCGAAAGTGCGAGCGCCCAACGCGGACGCTCGATCAAAATGTCGGAAAGGATCACGTCAGACTCGGGAGCTCGATCCGAAGAGCAAGCAAGGAGAGCAACCGAACCAAGTCGATATTTGATACAGGCTTGTCGCACGTCTCGGTGGCCGACGCGAGCGAAAATACGCCGGACGGGCGAAAGTCGCCCGGTCCGGCGTCTTCAGCGGGTCTGAAAAGACCTCTGGCGGCGGCTTTCGGGGCCCGATCGAGCGCCGCCGCCCCTACCCTTCCCGCTTGCTGTAGTCCGGCTCACGCTTCTCGAGGAAGGCGCGGACGCCCTCGCCGAAGTCGCCGTCGCTGCTGGCGAGGATCTGGTTGCGGTCTTCCATGGCGATGGCCGCCTCGAGGCCATTGGCGTCGATGGCGTGGTTGAGCGCCTCCTTGGTCAGGCGCAGGCCCAGCGGGGTGGCGTGCAGCATGTCCTTCACGAAGCCGGCGGCCTCCGCCTGCAGCGCCTCGGGCGGCACGATCCGGCTGACGAGTCCGAGCTGGTACGCCCGGTCGGCGTCGATGAAGCGGCCGGTCAGCATGTACTCGGCGGCCACCGAACTGCCGACCATGCGCGGCAGGAAGTAGCTGACCCCGATGTCGCAGGCCGACAGGCCGATGCGGATGAAGGCGGCATTCATGCGCAGGCGCGGCGTGGCGATCCGTACGTCGCTGGCCAGGGCCAGGGCGAAGCCGCCGCCGGCCGCCGCGCCGTCGACGCAGGCGATGATCGGCTGCGGACAGCGGCGCATGGCCATGACGATCTCGCTGATCGCCCGCTGGGCGTCGAGGCCCGCGCCGATGCTGCGCTGGCTGTTGCCGTCGCTGCGTTCCTTGAGATCCAGACCGGCGCAGAAGGCGGGGCCGGCGCCCGACAGCACCACCACCCGAACGTCGCGCCGCCAGTACAGGTTGACGAAGAAGTCGCGCAGCTCGGCCACCAGCTTTCGGTTCAGGGCATTGAGGCTGCCCGGCCGGTTCATCGTCGCCCAGATGACCTCGCCCTCGTGGCGGATGTCGAGGTGTTCGTAGGGTTCGCTGGCTTGAAGCACGCTCATCGGGTCTGACCTCCATCGACGGGAACAATTGCGCCGTGCACGAAGCTGGCCCGGTCGCTCATCAGGAAGGCCGCCACCGTGCCGATCTCCTCGGGCAGGCCGTAGCGCTTCATCGGCACCTCGCGATTGATCCAGCGCTGCCAGTTGTCGGCGCGCGGGCCGTCCATCCGCTCCTGCCAGGTCCCGCCCGGGAAGATGATGTTGCCCGGCGCGATGGCGTTGACCCGCACGTTGCTGGGGCCGGTGATCTTCGCCAGCTCCTTGGCCATGTGGTTCATCGCCGCCTTGGCGGTGCCGTAGGTCATCGGGGTGCCGAGGGCGCCAAGGCCCGCGATGGAGCTGATGAACAGGATCGAGCCCTCGCGGCGGGGTTCCATGCGACGCCAGGCGCCCCGCGCCAGCCGCCAGGCCGAGCCGAGGTTCTGCGAGAAGCCGGCGTCCCAGGTCTCGTCATCGACCTCGGCGCCCGGAGGGCACGGATGCAGGCCGACGTTGGCCACTGCGCCGTGGATCGGGCCCAGAGCCTCTTCCGTGCCGGCCAGGGCCTTTTCGATGGTGGCGGTGTCGCGCAGGTCCCCGGCCATGGCCCAGAGGTTCTCCGCGCCATAGCGGCCGGCCAGGTCCTCGCGGGTCTCCTCCAGCGCCTCGGCGCCGCGGGCGGTGATGGCGACCTTCGCCCCCTCGGCCAGACAGCTCTCGACGATGCCGAGGCCAATGCCCCGGCTGGCCCCGGCCACGAAGATGGTCTTGCCCTTGAGTCCGAGGTCCATGCCGGTGTTTCCCTGTGCGTCCTGTCGTTGGTCGCCATCTGGCGCCCGCGACCCAGCGTCAGGCAAGGGCGCCGTCAGCCGCCGTCGGCGTCCACCACGATGGCCACGGTCTTGCCGCGCGAGTGCGGCTCCCAGCCGGCGTCGATGGCCGAGGCGATGGCCCGGGCGACCAGTTCCGGCTTGATCTGCGCGGGCTTGAGCATCGGCAGGCCGTAGGCGGGCTGGCGGCCGGGCGGGAACTCCACCACCGCCTCGCGCTGGCCTTCCTTGTGGCGCACGGCCAGCGCCATGCCCTGCCAGCCGTTGGTGTCGCTTGACCACTGGGGCTGGCGCTGCAGCCGCCAGACATAGGGTTCGCCGCCGACCTCGATGTCGAACTCAGGAGCCTGTTTCTTCGCCATGGCAGGCAGTTAGCGCGGCGAGCGCCTCCAGACCAGCCCGGCGGCGGCGGATCGCCCATCAGGCCAGTGTGAGGATGACCGGCCCGTTGCGGGTGGCGACCAGGGTGTGCTCGTACTGCACCGTCGGCTGGCGGCCTTCCGGGCGCAGGGTCCAGCCGTCGTCCAGCTCCTCGACCCAGTCGCCGCCGAGCGACAGGAAGGGCTCGATGGTGAAGACCAGGCCCTCTGGGATGGTGCGGCGGTCGCGCGGCTCGTACCAGGTCGGGATCTCGCCGGGCTCGTCGTGCAGCGACAGCCCCACGCCGTGGCTGGCGAGGTTGCGGACCAGGCTGTAGCCGTTCTTGTCCGCGAAGGTCTCGATGGCGCGGCCGATCTCGTTCAGCCGCCCGCCGGGCTTCACCGACCGGATCCCGGCCCACATGGCCCGGCGGCCGTCACGGCAAAGGCGCTCAATCCGCTTGCTGACCGGCGGGACGGCGAAGCTGGCGCCGGTGTCGCCGAAGTAGCCGTCCAGCTCTGCCGAGACGTCGATGTTGACCAAGTCGCCGGCCTTGATGACCCCGTCGCCCGGAATGCCGTGGGCGCAGTCGGGGCTGACCGAGATGCAGGTCGCGCCGGGGAAGTTGTAGGTCAGCTCCGGCGCCGAACGGGCCCCTGCCCGCTCCAGCATGGCGCGGCCGAGGTCATCGAGCTCCTTCGTCGTCATGCCCGGCTCCAGCGCCTTGCCCATCGCCTCGAGCGTGCGGGCGACCAGGGCGCCCACGGTGCGCAGCTTTTCAAGCTG
>JAIYCQ010000013.1 GCA_027487945.1 Caulobacteraceae bacterium | reverse complement strand
CGACGACGAAAGCGCGCTGGCGATCCATCGTTGGCTGGGCACGGCCTTGCCCTTCTTGATCCTTGCGCTCTGGTGGCTCAAACGCCCGGTTGAACAGGCGGCGCGCCGCCTGGGTGGGCGAGGCTACGAAGCCGCGCTCGCCCTCACGGTGCTGCTGATCCTCATCCAGGCCTATTTCGGCGCTGAGGTCACCCACGGCGCCGGCCATTTCAAGTTCTGATCGGCTGTCGCCCGCGAGGGCGCGGACGCACAGACGCTTCCTGACACGTTCCACTTCGGTCAAGCGGACCGAAGGGCCGAGGTTTCAAATGACTGATCTGTCCCGCCGTAGACTACTGCTGAACTCAGGCCTTCTGGGGGCCGGCCTCGCCATGACGAGCCTGTTCCCGGCGTGGGCCCGAAGCTGCGCCACGGGACTGGTGCGCGACCTCCCGTCGCTCGCCGGCCCCGACATCAAGCTGCGGATCGGCCACACGAAATGGCCGGTAGACGGGCGCCAGGGTCACGCCGTCACCATCAACGGGACGGTGCCGGGCCCGCTCATTCGCTTGAAGGAGGGCCAGATCGCCCGCATCGCGGTGACCAACGATCTGCACGAGGACACCTCGATCCACTGGCACGGGCTGATCCTGCCCTTCCACATGGATGGCGTGCCGGGCGTGAGCTTTCCCGGCATCAAGCCGGGCGAGACGTTCGTCTACGAGTTCCCGGTCGTCCAGGCCGGGACCTACTGGTACCACAGCCACTCCGGGCTGCAGGAGCAGGAGGGCCACTACGGCCCGCTGATCATCGAGCCGAAGGACGCCGACCCCGTCGCCTTTGACCGGGAGTACGTCGTCGTGCTCTCGGACTTCGCGTTCATGCACCCCCACGAGATCTTCAAGAAGCTGAAGGCGCAGGCCGGCGTCTTCAATACCCAGAAGCAGACCGTCGCCGGCCTGCTGGCCGGGAAGGATCAGCCGCTGAAGGACCGGGTCGAGTGGGGCGCGATGCGGATGGACCCGACCGACGTCTCGGACGTCACGGGCTCGGTCTACACCTTCCTGATCAACGGCCACGGTCCGGACGACAACTGGACGGCGTTGTTCAAGCCGGGCGAGCGGGTTCGGCTGCGTTTCATCAACGCGGCGGCGATGACCATCTTCAACGTCCGCATTCCGGGCCTGTCGATGAAGGTCGTCCAGGCGGACGGCCTGAATGTGAAGCCGGTCGATGTGGAGGAATTCCAGATCTCGGTCGCCGAGACCTACGACGTCGTCGTGCAGCCGACCGAGGATAAGGCCTTCACACTGGTCGCCGAGGCCGTCGACCGCTCCGGCATGGGCCGGGCCACGCTGGCGCCGCGCCCGGGCATGGCGGCCGCTGTTCCGCCTCTGCGGGAACGCCCGCTCGCAACCATGAAGGACATGGGGATGGACATGTCCATGCACGGTCCGATGGCCGGCATGGAGGGCATGGACCACGGGCCGGACGGCGGCATGCAGATGGATATGTCCGGCATGGACATGTCGATGCGCAATCCGGACAACGCACCCCAGGTGAAGATGGGGCCCGGCGTCCAGACCATTTCACCCATGCCGATGGACCGCACCGGCGAGCCGGGTCAGGGTCTCGAGGACGTCGGCCACAAGGTGCTGGTCTACACGGACCTTGAAGCCCTCGACCCCAACCCCGATACGCGCACGCCGTCCCGGGCGCTGGAATTGCACCTGACCGGCAACATGGAACGCTTCATGTGGTCGTTCGACGGGGAGAAGTTCTCGGAGGTGACCGAACCGATCCCGTTCCGCCTGAACGAACGGGTCCGCGTGACGCTCGTGAACGACTCGATGATGGCCCACCCGATCCATCTTCACGGACATTTCTTCGAGCTGCTCACCGGACCCAAAGGCAGACATCCGCGAAAGCACACCGTGAACGTCGCGCCAGGTGGCAAGGTCACCTTCGACCTCACCGCAGATGCGCCGGGCGACTGGGCGTTCCACTGCCACATGCTCTACCACATGCACGCGGGCATGTTCCGCGTGGTGAGCGTGCGCCCGATGGCGGAGGCGGCCCGATGATCCGCGCCGCCTGTCTGACCGCTCTGGGCCTGGTGTTCGCAACGCCGGCCTTCGCGCAGCACCACCCCCACCATCCGATGCCGGCGCAGCCCAAGCCCGCAGCCGCGGTTCCCACACCCGCGCCGGCGCCGGAGCGCGCGCCGGAAGACGACGCCATGCCGGCGATGGACTGGCCGACCGAACTGCCGGCCGGGGACGCCCCGACGGGAGACATGGGCGGCATGTCGGGAATGGAAGGCATGGACCACAGCGCGCACGGCGAAGTGGACGATGAAGTCGGCAGCGAGCCTCCGCCGCCCGCCCCGACCGACCATCCGGCCGACGCCATCTTCGGTCCGGCCGCGATGCAGCCCTCGCGAGACCAGCTCCGGGTGGAACACGGCGGCGCCGGCGCCTGGATGGTGCTTGTCGACCAGATCGAGTGGCGGGGCGGCGACGGCGAGGAGGGCTTCGCCTGGAGCGGCGAGGCCTGGTGGGGTGGCGACGAAAGACGCCTGGTGCTGAAATCGGAAGGCGAGGGCTCTGGCGGCGATCTCGAGGAGGCCGAAGTCCAGTTGCTCTATTCGCGGGCGATCTCGCCCTACTTCGATCTGCAGGCGGGCCTGCGGCAGGACCTCCAGGACGGCCCGAAGCGGACGTACGCGACGGTCGGCGTCGAGGGTCTCGCGCCCTACTGGTTCGAGACGGAGGGGGCGTTGTTCCTCTCGCACAAAGGCGAAGCGTTTGTCCGGCTTGAGGGTAGCTACGATCTGCGCCTGACGCAGCGGCTGATCCTGCAACCCGGCGCGGAAGTGAACCTCTCCGCGCAGGATATACCGGAGCTCGACATCGGCTCGGGCGTCACCGACCTCGAACTTGGCCTGCGGCTTCGCTACCAGGTGACCCGCGAGTTCTCGCCCTACGTCGGCGTGACCTTCGGGCGTAAATTCGGGGGGACCGCGGACTATGCGACGGCGGCCGGCGAAGAGGACACCGAGACCAGCGTCGTGATCGGGCTGCGCACATGGTTCTGACCACACGCCGGATTTTCCTGGCGTTGCCGGCCGGGCTTCTGCTCGCGTCCTGCAAGCCCGCAAGCGCGGCTTCGCTGGCGATCACGGTCTACAAGGATCCTGGCTGCGGCTGCTGCACGGTGTGGGTGGAGCATCTCAGGAAGGCGGGGTTCGCCGCGACAGTCGTGGCGAGCGCGGACCGCACGGCGCTGCAGTCACGTTACGGGCTGCGGCCCGAAGACGGCTCCTGCCACACCGGCGTGATCGGCCCCTACCTCATTGAAGGTCACGTACCGGCCGACGACATCAAGCGTCTGCTCAGGGAAGCGCCAAAGGCCAGCGGCCTCGCTGTCCCGGGCATGCCGATTGGTTCGCCCGGCATGGAAATGCCGGACGGATCGCGCGAGCCCTACGACGTGCTGCTCGTGAAGAGAGACGGCACGACCGCCGTCTTCACCCACCACCCTTAGTTCGCACTCACACATTGGGGGAAACCATGTCGCTTCGCGTTCTGGCCTTGAGCATCGCTCTCGCCGCTTCTTCACTCGCCACCACTACTGTGCCCGCGGTGGCCGCGGCCGCTTCGCAAAGCGCGCCTGTCCTCGTGGTCGATGCCTTCCACGCCGCCATGGGACGCAGTGATGCAGCAGGGGTCGCGGACTTTCTGCTCGATGACGCGGTGATCTTCGAGCAAGGGGGCGCAGAGTCCTCCAAGGCCGAATATGTCGAGGCTCATCTCCCCGGCGACATCGCCTACAGCCAGGGGATGACGGATACGATCACGAGCCGCCGCTCGACCGTGCAGGGCGCCGTCGCCTGGGTGCTCACGCAGGGACGCACGACCGGGACTTACGACGGCAAAAGGGTCGATCGTCTGACCACTGAGACGATGGTCCTGAAGAAGGCCAAGGGGGGCTGGCGCATCGCTCATATCCACTGGTCGTCGCGCGCCGCCCCGGCCACCTAGACCCTAGGCGTCGCCAAGCGACAAGGCGGAAGAAAGCGCCTTTCGCGCGCGGTAGATCCGCACCTCAACCGCCTTGGCGCTCAGCCCGAGCAGCCTGCCGGCGTCATCCTGCGACAGGCCTTCGAGCGCGGTGAGGATCAGCGGCTCCTTGAGCCCGGCCGGCAGGTTCGCAATGGCGCGATCAAGGCGCGACAGCTGTTCCTGATCGGAGACGTTCGTTTCGGGCGAGGGCTCGTCCGCGGCCAGGTTCTGGCCGGTCCAGCTGTCGAGACCTTCGTTGCGGGTGAGCCAGCGGCGGACCGCCCTGCGCCGCGACCAGTCCCGGCACTTGTTGAGCGCGATGCGGCGCAGCCATGTCGGGAAGGAACGCGTCCGGTCGTAGCGCTTCAGCGCCGACCAGGCGGCGGTGAAGCTCTCTTGCAGTAGGTCGTATGCCTCCTCCGCATCGCCTGTGTAGCGGCGAATGAAGCGGTACAGCCCGTCCTTGTGCCGGTGCATCAGCGACGAGAATGCGCGCTCGTCGCCCGCGACCGCGCTGGCGGCAAGCTCGGAATCTAGCGGCTCTGAAGCCGCGCTCACCGTCCCTCTTCGGTAAGCGCCGAGGTGATCTCGGCGTCGAATGTCTTCGCCTGCTGCGGCGTGAGGACGGCGCGCATGTCGAAGACATGCCCGATCGTGGCCTTCTGCAGCGCCCCCATGGCCATATGCAAATGGTCGATGGCCGCGTTGAGCTCGGGAGAGTCCTTTTCGCCCTTCCGGATGGCGGTCGCCAACTCGCGATTGGCGGCGCGAACCTCATTCTCCAGGCGCCCGCGCTCCACGGCATAGGTTTTCTCAATTTCATCGAGCCGACGTGACTGGTCGGACGTGAGGTCGAGGCCTTTGTGGACCATGTCGTGCAGCGACGGGCCCTGGGCGTGGTGGGTCACGACATAGCGCGCGCAGAGCCACGCGCCGCCGCCGGCCGCGACCACGACGAGCGCTATCGTGATCAGGAGATTGCGGAGACCGGGTGTCATCCCCGTCCCTCCAGAAGTTCAGAGGGCGCGAGCGTGGTCGTGGTCAAGGCCGCGGCCGGCTGCTGCGTGCGCAGGAGGGCGGCGGCTTCAGCCCCGCCGAACGCTATGCCCGTCACCAGCGCGAACGATGCGGCAAGCATCTGCCCTTTGCGCCACCGGCGCTCCAGCACGGCATCGGCGCGCGCCGCCCGGATGCGACTCCAGACACTGTCTTCCAGACCGTCCAGCGCCGGCGCGCCGGTGGAGGCGCGTAGTGAGCGCAGTGATTGTTCGAGCATATCCATGAAGCGGCGCACCTCCCGCACCCCTTTGACGATACGCACCCAGACGGGTGATCCCTCACGCGCGCGAGGGCAGGGCAGGCCGAGCGCGTAGATAGAAGACGCCTTGGTCATCGCAACGACCGTTGCAGGAGCGTCACCAGCTCATCGGCCTTGGCGCGCTGCTCCACGGCGTCGCCCGTGGCGAAGGCCGCGCCAACGCAGTGATCGATGTGCTCTCTCAGGAGTTCATGTTCCACCTTGCTGAGCGCCGCGCGCACCGCCGTGAGCTGGGTGAGGATGTCGATGCAGTAGCGGTCCTCTTCAACCATCCGTCCGATTCCGCGCACCTGGCCTTCGATGCGACTGAGCCGGTTCTGAAGATTAGTCTTGTTCGTGCGGTGCATGGACAGCCTCCTGACCCGCAGAGTTATACCCCCGCGGGGTAATTGACAAGTACCCTACGGGGGTATACGTCGAAGCCATCAGATGCCCCCTGGGGGTATCTTGAAGCCACTATCGAAAAGGAGGCTGGCGTGAGCGTTCATAAGCAACACGACCATCAACACGGCGCTCAAGAGGGCCACAGCTGCTGTGGAGGGAAGCCAAAGTCGGCGAACACCGTGACCGATCCTGTCTGCGGCATGAGCGTCGATCCGGTGACAACCCCGCATCACGCCGAGCACAACGGCGAGGCGTTCCATTTCTGCTCCGCCGGTTGCCGTACGAAATTCACCGCCGACCCCGGGAAGTATCTCTCGAAGGATGGCGCCGAAAACCCGCCCGCTCCTCCAGGAACGATCTACACCTGCCCCATGCACCCGGAGATCCGCCAGGTCGGTCCGGGCTCATGTCCGATCTGCGGCATGGCGCTGGAGCCGGAGACGATCACAGCCGACAGCGGTCCCAATCCCGAGCTTGCTGACATGACGCGCCGCTTCTGGGTGGCGGTCGCGCTGAGCCTCCCGGTGTTCGTTCTGGAGATGGGCGGTCACCTCTTCGACCTGCATCACTACCTGCCCGGCCAGTGGTCGAACTGGATTCAGTTCGCGCTCGCAACGCCCGTCGTGCTCTGGGCCGGCTGGCCGTTCTTCGAGCGGGGCTGGGCCTCGCTCAAGACCCGCAACCTCAACATGTTCACGCTCATCGCCATGGGCGTGGGCGTGGCGTGGCTGTACAGCGTGGTCGCGGTCTCGGTCCCGCAAATCTTCCCCGACGCCTTCCGCAACAGCGATGGCAGCGTGCCCGTCTACTTCGAAGCGGCTGCGGTGATCACCGCCCTGGTGCTGCTCGGCCAGGTGCTGGAACTGGGCGCGCGTGAACGGACCTCCGGGGCCTTGAAGGCCCTGCTCGACATGGCGCCCAAGACGGCCCGGCGCATCCGCCCTGATGGAACGGACGAGGAAGCCACCCTGGATCTGATCGTCGTCGGGGATCGCCTGCGGGTGCGCCCGGGCGAAAAGGTCCCGGTCGATGGCGAGATTGTCGAGGGCCGTGCCGCGCTCGACGAGTCGATGGTCACGGGCGAGTCCATGCCGGTCACCCGCACGGTCGGCGAGGCCGTCATCGGCGGGGCGATCAACAAGACCGGGTCGTTCGTCATGCGGGCCGATAAGGTGGGCGCCGACACCCTGCTGTCGCAGATCGTGCAGATGGTCGCCCAGGCCCAGCGCAGCCGCGCGCCGATCCAGCGGCTGGCCGACCAGGTCTCCGGCTGGTTCGTGCCGGCGGTGATCCTGGTGGCCGCACTCGCCTTCGTCGCATGGGCGGTCGTCGGGCCTGATCCCCGGCTCAGCTACGCGCTGGTGGCCGCCGTGTCGGTGCTGATCATCGCCTGTCCCTGTGCGCTGGGTCTGGCCACGCCGATCTCGATCATGGTCGGCGTCGGTCGGGGCGCCCAAGCCGGCGTGCTGATCAAGAACGCCGAGGCCCTCGAACGCTTCGAGAAGGTCGATACCCTGGTCGTCGACAAGACGGGCACCCTCACCGAAGGGCGTCCGGCGGTGACGGCTCTGCAGCCCGTGGCCGGCCTCGATCGGCTTGAGCTGCTCCGCCTGGCCGCCAGCCTTGAGCGGGGCAGCGAACACCCTCTCGCCGACGCCATCCTGCGGGCGGCGAAGGATGAGAACGTCACTCTCGCGGAGGCGACCGACTTCGACTCCCCGGTCGGTCGCGGCGTGGTCGGCGTGGTGGACGGCCGCAAGATCGCCATCGGCAGTCGGTCGTTCGTCCTGGAGCAGGGCGCGGACATCGCGCCGCTGGAGGCCGACGCGGACGCACTGCGCCGGCAGGGTGCGACGGTGGTCTTCGTCGCCCTGGACGGCGCGCTCGGCGGCCTCATCGGCATCGCCGATCCGATCAAGGCCAACGCCCGAGCGACGATCGACGAACTGAAGGCCGCCGGTCTTCGCATCGTCATGATGACCGGCGACAACGAGACCACGGCACGCGCGGTGGCCGATCACCTCGGGATCACCGAAGTGGCGGCGGAGGTCCTGCCCCAGGACAAGGCCTCGGTTGTCCAGCGCCTTCGCGGTGAGGGCCGGGTGGTGGCGATGGCCGGGGATGGCGTCAATGACGCACCAGCCCTGGCGGCGGCCGATGTCGGCATCGCCATGGGAGCGGGCGCTGACGTCGCCATCGAGAGCGCCGGCGTGACCCTGTTGAGGGGTGACCTGACGGGGATCCTGAAGGCGCGGACGCTTTCCCGCGCCGTCATGCGCAATATCCGGCAGAATCTGGTGTTCGCCTTCATCTACAACGTCGGCGGCGTGCCCATCGCGGCGGGCGTCCTCTACCCGGTCTTTGGCCTGCTGCTCTCGCCGGCCATAGCGGCGGCGGCCATGGCGCTCTCCTCGGTCAGCGTCATCGGCAATGCCCTGAGGCTGAGGGCGGTTCGCCTGTAGGACCGGCGCGCGGGCGTCGCCCATGAGGGATGCCCGCGCGAGCGGCGTATAGCCCTTGGAGGGCTATTGCCGATCTCGCCCTCTGCTCGGGGGCGCGCATGTATCCGAACGACATCCGACCGTTGACGTCCCTACGAATTGCGGCCGCGTTGTGGGTGCTGGTCTATCACTTCCGGGACCATCTGGGCCTTGACGTTGATCGGCTGGGTTTCGTCGCCAAGGGCTATCTGGGCGTCGATCTCTTCTTCATCCTCTCGGGCTTCATCCTCAGCCACGTCTACCTTGGTCGGGTCGCGGAGAAGCGCTTCAACTACGGCTCGTTCCTCTGGGCGCGCCTCTCGCGCATCTACCCGGTGCATGTGGTGACGCTGGCGGCCACTATCGGCATCTGGCTGGTGGCGATGAAGATGGGCGCCCGCTTCGATCCCGTCGCCTTTGACCCGAAGGTGTTGCCCCAGCATCTTCTGATGATTCACGCCTGGGGCACGACGCCCTCAGTGCAATGGAACTTCCCCTCCTGGTCGATCTCGGCGGAGTGGTTCGCCTATCTGATTTTCCCGATCGCTGCGGTGCTCGTACTGGCGCTGCGCCGCTTAGCCTGGCTCGCGGTCGCGCTCTCACTCGGCCTGTTCTTCGTCATGTTCTGGAGCGTGGAGTCGAGCTGCCTGCCGCTCTCCGAAGTGACGCGGCTCGGCTTCATCCGCATCGTCCCGGCCTTCCTGTTCGGCGCGTCGCTTTACCAGCTCGGCCGCACCGTCGCACTACCCCGCTTCGCGTCCCTGATCGGCGCGGGCCTCGCCACGCTATGGATCGCGGTCGGCTCCAGCCTGCACTGGAGCGACGCCGCGATCTGGCCGGCTTTCGGCCTGCTGATTTTCTCGCTGGCCGAGGCTTCGAAGACAAACGCGCGCGGCCTTCTTGGCGCAGCGGCACTCGTTTATCTCGGCGAGGTCTCCTACTCGGTCTACATGACCCATCTGCCGGTCGACATCGCCTACTTCCACGCCCTGGACCGGATCGCGCCGAACCTTACCGGCGTGGCGGCGTGGGTAGCCTGGATCGGCGTCTTTGCGGCGACTCTGCTCGCCTCCATCGCGACCTACCACCTGGTCGAGCGCCCGGCCCGAAACTGGATGCGTGCGCACGATCCCTTCTTGCGCAAACCGCCCGCCGAGCCGAAACATGAGCCGGTGATCTGATGCGCCAGCCGAGACTCCTGTCTGCTTCTACGAAGCACCGCTCAATCGGCGGTGCTTTCATGCGTCTCCTGCTCGGGATCGTCAGCGTGCTGGTGCTGTTTGCCGCACCGCTCTGCGTGGCGCAGGCGCAGAGCCCGGATTGCGAAGCCATGATGATGGCGCCCATGGAAAGTAGCGATCATCAGGGACAGGGCGCGCCTCCATCGAAGCTGGACTGTGCAGTTGGCTGCCGGCTTGCGCCGCAGGTAGGGCCGCAGCTCACTGTGCCGGTGCGCGTCGCCTACGAGATCTTCTTCGAAACAGAGCTGCGGACGCTCGATGGGATCGAGGTCGATCCTGCCGTGCCGCCTCCCCGATGGGGGGTCTGAGAGCCAAGACCATCCATCAATTCAACAAGGACCATCGCTATGAAACGTATCGTTCTCACCGCCACCCTGCTGCTGCTCGGCTCCGCCGGCGCGGCTTTCGCGGCCTCGCCGGACACGGTCATCCAGGCCGTTTCCAGCTGCTGCGAGGTCCTCGCGGCCTGCTGCAGTGGCGGATCGCCCTGCTGCCCGTAACGGGGTAGCGAGCGCCAACTAGGGGACGCCCGCGTCGGCAACGGCGCGGGCGTCTTTCGTTCCGGGCGCGGCTCTCGGCGGCGGCGTTCTTTCTACAGCGCCCTCCGAAAGACGGACCCCGCGCCCGCACTTCACTGCTCCGCCGGGGAGGAGGCGACGCGCCTAGTCAGAACAGCGAGAGTTGCCGCGAGACCTCCGCATAGCGCTTCCACTCGCGGGACCGGGCCATGTCGTCGAGCCAGGTTGTAGCGTAGGCGACCGGCCCGCCGGCTTCTTCGACTTCCGCGGCCAGGAGGAAGTGCGAGCGGTAGCCGGTCTCGGTGATCGGCAGGCGCTCGCGCGCTACGCTCTCAATCTGGAGGTGGGCGACATTCGTCGCTTCGCTATCGAGCCACCGGCACTCGTAGCGGATGACCAAGGAGATGCCGCACCAGACGGTCTCAAAGGTTTCGGGCGGGATCGGCACCATCTTCGTCTAGGCGCCGATGCGGCCCAGTTGTCGAGCTTCGCGGGCGTAGGCCGACAGCGGCCGATCCGCGACGAACGTGTGGTCCGCCTCCACCTCGAAGCCAAGCTGGGCGCCGACAGCTTCCAGTTCCCCGAGACTGACGCTGCCCATCTCCGGAAAGCCCATGCCGAGATCGGCCAGGCCGAAAGCGATGTCAGGCTCGTCCGGATCGATCTCGGTCAGCAGCCAGACCGCGCTGGTCCCCGGCACATGAAGCTTCACGACCGGGTGGAAATCCATCTCCCGGCGCGTGCCCTTGACCGTCTTCTGGAGCAGGCCATTGGCGCGGAGCATGGCGGCGACATCGTAGGATAGGATCGACATGGGCGTTGTTCACAAACGCCGCCGCCGACTTGCCTCAGTTGAAGTTCGCGCCGGTCTGCTCGACGCTCGCCGTCACCTGAACGCTCCAGGCCCCGCAGTTGCTGACGGCGACAGTCTCGCCTGCCGGGCCCTTGCCTTCCCATCGACCGCAGTCCCCGAAATTGTGGGTCGGGGCGAGTTCGCCGATCTGATAGTTCGCCTGGAGTTGCTCGACGAAGGCTTGGAAGGACAGGTCCCTCGCGCCGAATGCCGTGGTGTTGAGCTCGAAGTAGAATAGGCCGGTCGCGTCATCGACGACGACCTGACCGAAGTAGGCATCGCCCGCCTTGATGCCGGCGGCCGACCGATGAACTGCCGAGCGCGTGAAGCTGAAAGGGTCCCAGGCGTTGGCTTGGGCCACAGCGTTCATCTGATCGACCGTCATGCCGAGGGTTAGCCCCTTGATCGTCAGCGGCGCTGCCTCCTGCGGGGCGGACGCGGCCGATTGGGAGCCCCCGGTATCCTGCGAGGGACTGGCTCCCTCGGGGGAGCAGGCCGCCAGCCAAATCGCTGCCGCTGCTAGAACCAAGATCCCACGCATAGCTTCCCTCCCTGAGACAGAGCAGAAATACATATTATCGATGATAAACTCAAAGGGCCGACTGCGCCGACGGTGCCCGCATGGATATGCGGCGGCTCGTGGGCCGGAATGTCAGGCGGATCAGGAAGGACAAGGGCCTCACGCAGGAGACCTTGGCCGAGGTTTCCGGCTTCTCGCAGCAGTACCTGTCGGACTTGGAGCGAGGCCGCCGGAACCCCTCAATCGTCACGCTCTACGAACTTTCGCAAGCGCTCGGGGTGTCCCACGTCGATCTGGTCCAGCCGGACGGCGAGTCCTGACCTTGCGGCCAAGCTCGCCTCTGGCCGCCTAGATCAGCGCATGGACCTCGCTGTAGTCGGTGTAGCGCAGCGCCAGCGCCCGAGCGTGTTCAGTGTCGCCGGCCAGCGCGACCGCATGGACCGCCTCCTCCAGGGAGACCGACTGGAAGCCGACCAGACCTTCGCCGGAGGTGAGAAGCTTCTGATAGCGGGTGACCGCCCGTTGGACGTCGGTGTTGAGGGATGGCGCGATGACGACCACCCGCCCCGCGTCGTAGAGGCCTGAGCCGACGATGGACTGCGCCAGCATGTGCTGCCGCCAGAGCTGCTGGAACGGGTTCTTCCGCAGGGCCGGGTCGTCGCCGTCGATGAAGAGGCCGCAGGACGCGGAGAGCTCGTCGTAGCGCTCGCGGGGCCGCGCTTCCGGCTCCGTCATGCCCTCGCTGAACTTCACCTCGATAGCCAGGAAGGCCTTGGTCCCGTCCGGGCGGCGCAGGCTGATGAAGACGTCGAAGGCGGTGCCGTCGGCCGTGAAGCGCGGGTCGCCGCGGCCGGGGCTGTGCTCGAACTGTACGTTGCAAACCGCGCCGGCCAGGTCGGGGAAGCACTCGGCGACCCAGCGCTCGGCCAGTTCGTTGTCCGCCTTCATCGGGCCGAACAGGTTCATGGCCATCGGCATCGAGGCGAGCAGATTCCTGTAGAGCCGGTTGTCGTCGATGAGCGCCCCCGGCTCGCGGTACCGCAGCTCGCGATAGACCACGCGATGAACGAGCGGGCTAATGAAGTTAGCCCCGGCCGCCGCCGCGCCGGCCGCGATCAGGTGGCCGTACTGCTTCTTCTTGGTGTCGATACCGATGGACGCGCCGATCGGCACGCCGTTGCGCTCCCGCCAGAGCGCCTGCTGAAGCCGGGCGCAGGACCGGAACCGGGTGTCGGTCGGGAAGAAGACCTTGTGGGCCCGGAGCGTCGCTTCCGGGACCAGCGGCAGGCGCTCGGCCTGGTCGATGTTCATGCTGAGGTTCTCGCGTGGTTGGACGCGAGTGGTTCAGCGAACGGGCAGCCGGATTAGCCGGATTAGCACTTAGGGGGCTCAGATCGTGGCAATCCGGCCACAGGTGCCTCGAAATCAACGCCAACAGCCGCCGGACAGCTGCGAGAAAACGCTCGCCAGAACCATATATTGGGCAGGGGCGCCGTTCTCAGCCTGATCAGAGCCCAGCTCCTGCACTTAACCCCTGTGCAGGAGCCTGCCAAGTGATCGAACGCAACGAACGCCCCCTCACCCGAGACGACTATTCCAGCGCCGAGGCCTGGAACAAACACCTCCACTACGCTGGCGAGTTTGACCGGTTCGACGACGATGAAGTCGACTGGAGCTACACCCCCGGTATCGGACCATATAGCGACTTGGCCCGCGCCATTGGAGGTCACTCAGAACGCGCGCACGCCATGGCGTGGGAGAAGTACGGCGCGTCCGACCACCTCGCGCTGGATCAGCTCAAGCGCGCCTACAGCGCCGTGGCGCTGGCGAACTATCGCGGTCGGGTGCTGGACAACCATCTGACGATCACCTGGTCCACGATGGGCTTCCGCGACCACCACACGATCGCTGGCCTTCAGCAGAAGGTGTTGGAGCTGTTCAGGAAGTGGTTCCTCAATCGCGGCTACTGGCCGGCCCTGCTCTGGGTGCTGGAAAACAGCGGCCGCCGGGGCCTGCACACCCACCTGTTGATCTCGGTTCCCGGGGAGCTGCGCCAGGACTTCAAGTGCTACGCGGAGCGGGCCGTCGAAACGGCGTGCAAGGCTTCGGTCGACACAACGCCTGGGCAGAAGACGGTGAAGCTCACCGGCCGATCGACGGTCAGCACCATCCGTCAGTGGCGGATGTTCAAGTACTTGTTCAAAGGCCTCACGCCGAAGGCGGCGCTGCGGAACGCCCACACGGGCTTCGAGTTCGTCCGCTTCAGCTCCTACGCCAAGCTCCCTAACCGACCCCAGGGCGAGGTGCTCGTGAAGCGGTTCGGCGTTTCGCGCGACCTGGACAAGGCAGCACAGCTGGCGTGGCGCGTCGGCGGCGGCCCTGCTCTTGACCTGGACCCGGATCAGTCCGCCCGCGACCTGTTCGGCGACGGCTTCTATCGCTGGTATCTCGACAGCGTCGGCGGGTCGTCGCCCTCCTGCGGCAATTCCAGTTCTGACCTGGGGCGGCTTCTTGAGGCCCGGAGTCAGACAGAAACGGAAGCGTGGCCTTTCAAGCTCCCGATTTAGCAGCGCATTTCAGAGGCGACTGGTACGCCGGGGACCTTGGATCGGGACAGGCTCGACCAAGGCCTTCCCCCTGCCGCGTCGGCAGGACCGAAGTTCCAATGGTCCCCGCCGCGGCGGTCGGACCAGATAGTGGTCCTGATCCTGCCGGGCATGGCTATGGATTATTGGGAATGGGGAAGGAGAAGGTAGCCAAGGTGTAATTGGCAAGGTGGTGATGGAGGAGGAGAAGGTGAAGGAGGAGGTCGTGGTTGTCTCGGTCGCCTCTCCGCAAAATTGCCACATCGTCAAATGCTTGAAAATGCTTTCGAGCGCGGGATGGTCTAGCCAAAATCGATCCGCACCACGTTGGCCTCCTTGGGCCCCTCCATCTCGTCGATCACCTCTGCCAACGCGACCAGGCCCACCCCGTTCATGCGAGGCGACTGATCACGATTCATCGCCCCCGAATTTGGGTAGTAGTTCAGGTCGCGGAATTTCAGTTGGACGAGCGATACCCGCTCGACGGCCATCCCCCGGTCCAGGAACCAGCTGATCGCCTCGGTCATGGCGGGAGAGTCACCCGGCCGCTTGAGCGGGCCCTTCTGCTTGCGCCGGCTCATAGCTCGACCTCGTCAATGATATCTTCCGGCTCAATGTCGCCGACATAGTAGTCGTTGAACTCCGCAATGATGGCCCAGCGGACGTCTTCCGTCAGGATCTCGGCGGAGGTCAGATAGGCGTGGAGCAGCGGGAACAATCGAGCGGTGACCACGCCGTCGACAAGGGCTCGGACGTCGTGATCACGCATTGGCGTACTGCTCCAGCCAGGCTTCCGCGTCGGCGCGGGCGATCAGGCGGCGACCGCCGATGCGGATGGAGCGCAAGCGCTGCTGTTTGATCTCGTCGTAGACCTTCGTACGGCCCAGCGAAGACCAGGCGCAGAAGGCCTGGATGGACATGAGAGTAGGGAGAGGTTCCGAGCGCATCGGCAGCTCCTGAGTTGATGGAGCGCGATATGGAATCGAGGCGTCAGACTCGGCGCCTGTCGCGGACGCGATTCCATGACCCCCTCACAAGCCCGGCATCCGCCGCCTAGCCGACGCGCTGTTCAACGCGCTGCAGGGTGCGCGAATGCGCGTGCCAGTGTCCCTTCAACGCCGCGTCGCCGATATGCTCGGACCCGACCGCCTCAAACAGTGCCCGAGCCTGCCAGCTTCTCTCAGGAACGGAATCGATCTGGGGCTTCAGTTGAAGCCGGATGCCCTCAAAGTCTGACAAGACTCGAAAGCGATGCGGTGTTGGGGTGAAAGTCAGGGTCAACGGCCCCAGCCGCAGCCAATCCCCTTGATCCATCAGCACTTTTCACTTGCGAATGGCGCACCCGACACGATTCGAACGTGTGACCTTT
>JAIYCQ010000034.1 GCA_027487945.1 Caulobacteraceae bacterium | reverse complement strand
CGAAAGGGCTGGAATGCAAAACGCCCCGGCCTTGCGGTCCGGGGCGTTTCGTTTCTGCGGATGGCCGGATCTAGCGCGGGGCCAGGATCATGATCATCTGACGGCCTTCCATGCGGGGTTCGTACTCGACCTTGGCGATCTCGTCGAAGTCCGCCTTGACCTTGAGCAGCAGCTTCATGCCGAGTTCCGGGTGGGCCATTTCCCGACCGCGGAAGCGCAGGGTGACCTTCACCTTGTCGCCCTCGTCGAAGAAGCGATGCATGGCCTTGGCCTTCACCTCGTAGTCGTGGGTGTCGATGTTGGGCCGGAGCTTGATTTCCTTGAGCTCGACGACCTTCTGCCGCTTGCGCGCCTCGTTCTTCTTCTTCTGCTCCTGGAACTTGAACTTGCCGTAGTCCAGGATCTTGCAGACGGGCGGGTTGGCGTTGGGGACAATCTCCACGAGGTCGAGTCCGACCTCTTCAGCCGCCTCAAGAGCCGCGCTGATGGGCATCTCGCCCTGTTTCTCGCCGTTCTGATCGATCAGAAGAACGCGGGGAACGCGGATGTCTTCGTTCATGCGCGGCCCGTCTTTCACGGGCGGCGTATTGTTGGGACGGCGAATAGGCGGAGCTCCGACAGCTGTTTGCACAAAAGGACGCGGCCCGCCGAAGCGTTCCACGTCGATGTGAGGATATATGACCGTGACCCCCGCCGCGATCAAGCGCCGTCCGGCCACAGTCACCGGAAGAATGGCGCCGGGGACCTAGCGCGGCAGCAGCGAGTTGGCCGCTGTCGCGACGGTTTCGACCGTCAGCTCGTTCAGACTGCGCGCCTGCAGCACGGCCACATGGCCGCGCGGGGCGGTCAGCAGGGCGTCGGGCTCGTCCTCGACCACGGCGATCGTGGGGGCGCCCGCGGCGGCGATCAGGTGCATCGGGCCAGTGTTGTTTCCCACCGCCAGCACGCAGCGGGCGCCGAGTACGGCGATCTGGGCGAAGTCGGTGCGGCCTGTCAGGTCACGGGCGTTGCCGGCGGCCTTCTGGATATGCCGGGCGAGCGCGCTTTCCTGCGGGCCGCCGATGATGACGATGTCATAGCCGCGCTCGCGCAGCATCCGGGCCAGCTGGGCGTAACGTTCGACCGGCCAGCGCTTCTCGGGCCGGTTCTCGACGCCGCCCGGCACCATCAGCACGAAGGGCCGGGGCGCCTGGGCGCCGGCGACAGGGCGTGGCTCCTGGGCGCGGCGCAGGATCCAGCTGAGGTCGGGTCCCGGGGCGTCGCCCGCGGTGGTCGGGGCGTCGGGCCAGATGCCGGCCACCTGCAGCTGTTCGGCCTGGCGCTCCAGGGTGTGCATTTCGTGGCGGCGGGGGTTGCGGTGGCGCAGACGCGCGCCCGGGGCGGCGCCCGACCAGACCGGCGGGAACGGCCGCAGCAGGTTGAACAGCACATTCGTCCAGCGCGACGATTCCAGGTCGTAGATCCGCTCGAACTTCTCGCGCTTGATCCAGGCGCGCACCCGCAGCCAGTCGCCGGGACCGATCGGCCGCTCCTCGGCCTCGACCTCATTGAAATAGGGGCTGGTCTTCGCAAGACCCTCGAACTGCGGGCGGGTCAGCAGGGTGATGCGCGCGCGCGGATGGGCCTGGCGGATGCGTTTCATCGCCGCCAGCGACAGGACGAACTGTCCGATCGACCCGGCCTGGATGACCAGGATCTTCTTCACATCCTTGCTCAACGCCGAGCCTCCAGTACGCGAGCATAGACCGCGAGCGTCGCCTCGCACATGGCGTCCACGGAATAAAGCCGCCTCGCCCGGGAGGCGGCCTGTTCGCCCATGGCGCGCCTGCGGACGCCGCCGACGTCGAGGGCGTTGGACATCACCGTCGCCCATCCCGCCGCATCGCCGACCGGCGCGCGCCAGCCCGTCTCGCCCTCGACCAGGGTCTCGCGCGCCGCGCCATGGTCGGAGACGATGACAGGCCGCTGCATGACCTGCGGCTCGACCGCGGCGCGTCCGAACGACTCGGGCTTGAGGGTGGGCAGCAGGGCGACATCGCAGACCATGTAGGCCGCCGGCATGTCGTCGCAATGGCCGACGACCTTGACGATCCCGGTCAGGCCCGCCCCGGCGATGGCGGTGAGGATCTCCTGACGGTACTCGGTGCGGCCCTGGTCGTCGCCGGCGAAGACAACGACGAAGTCCTCCCGGCCGGCAGCCTTCATGCGGGCGGCGGCCTCGACGATCGACAGCTGGCCCTTGATCCGGGTCAGGCGACCGGCCAGCAGGAACACCAGCTTGTCGGCCGGCAGGTCCCAGGCGGCCCGCAGGGCGTCGACCCGGGCGGCGTCGACCTTGCGCGGGTCGAAGCGGCTGAGGTCCACGCCGCGCGGAATGGTCACCACCCGGGCCGGGTCGATACCGTGTTCGGCCAGGATGTGGTCACGGGTATAGTCGGAGTTGGCGATCACCAGGTCACCCCGGGTCATCACGGCGTTGTACCAGCGCTTGAGGCTGTTCTTCGCATGATAGACGCCGTGATAGGTGGCGATGAACGGCACGCCCGTGGTGTGAGCCGCCCACAGGGCGCTGTGCGCCGGGGCCCGGCTGCGGGCATGGACCAGGCTGACCTTCTCCTTGCGGATCAGGTCGATCAGCCGGGCGGCGTTGCCCAGCATGACCAGCGGATTCTTCGACTGCACCGGCATCTGGGCCAGGCGACCGCCGTCCGACTCCAGCCGCGCGACCATCCGGCCGCCCCGCGCCGCCACGAGGGCCCGGCCGCCGGCCTCGATCACCGCATGGGCGACGTCGATCGTCGTCTGCTCGGCCCCGCCGGTCTCGAGTTCCGGGGTCACCTGCAGCAGCGTGAAATCTGGGGGAAGGGCGCTCACCGCCCTTGCATAGCCTACTGACCGGGCAGGTAAACTGTCGCCAACATCACGGTAGGGTGCGCATGGGCGAGACAACAGGCTTTCTGGATCGCGGCGACGGCGAGCGCGTCGCCTGGCGGCGCGTCGAGGGCGCGGGCCCGACGGTGGTCTGGCTGGGCGGCTTCATGTCCGACATGGCCGGAACCAAGGCCCAGGCGCTGGCGGACTGGGCCCTGGCGAATGGCCGGGCCTTCCTGCGGTTCGACTATCTGGGTCACGGCGAGTCGAGCGGCGCGTTCCGGAACGGCACGATCAGCCGCTGGCGCGAGGATGCGCTGGCCGCGATCACGGATCTGACCGACGGACCGCTGGTGCTGGTCGGCTCCTCGATGGGCGGCTGGATCAGCTGCCTGGTCGCGGCCGTGATCCCCGAGCGGCTGCATGCGCTGGTGCTGATCGCGCCGGCGGCTGACTTCACCGAGGCGCTGATGAAGCCGGGCTTCCCGCCGGAAGCCTTCGTGGCGCTCGAGCGCGACGGCGAATGGATCCGGCCCTCCCTCTACGACGACGGCGGCTATCCGATCACCCGCGCGCTGCTGGAGGACGGCGCGCGCTGGTCGATCCTGCCGGGGCCCGTGCCGGTCGAGGTCCCGGTGCGGGTGCTGCAGGGGCGCGAGGATCCGGACGTGCCGTGGCTCCACGCCCTGGAGCTGGCCAACGCGATCAAGTGTGAGGACGTGGTCTTCACCCTGATCAAGGACGGCGATCACCGGCTGAGCCGGCCGCAGGATATCGCGCGGTTGCTGGCGGCGGTGGAGGAGGCGAGTTAGGCCGATCCTCCCCGACTTCGTCAGGGAGGATCGTCAGCGCCCTACCCCCAGAACGCCCCGATCCGCGCCGCTTCCGCCTGGCCCTGGGCGAAGCCGGCCCGGGCGATGGCTTCGCGGTTGGAGCTGTCCATCAGGTTCAGGCCGAACGCCTCGCCGCAGGCCGCGTCGGGGACCAGAAGCGTGGCCTCGCCGCCGTGGTCGCGGATGACGGCCATCTCGCGGTCCAGACCCGGCATCATCATCGGGGCGAAGGCCGGCGGCATGACCGCCACGATCACCACCTTGCCGTGGTCCCGCGCCATATCGGCGTTGGTTCCCGAGCGCATGCCGCCGTCCATGTAGCGGCGGCCCTCGATGGTGATCGGCGGGAAGATGCCCGGCACGGAGCAGGAGGAGGGCACGGCAAGCCGCAGGGGCGCGGCGGTGTCGCTGTTCCACAGCAGGAACTCGCCGGTCGCGGTGTCGATGGCGGTGCAGGCGTAGTTTTCCGGCCACGGATGCTCCAGCTCCGCCAGGGCGCCGAAGCCGGAGATGAACACCTCTTCGCTGGCCGTCTGGGCGCCCAGGGCGAAAGCGCCCAGTTCGACCATCAGCTCGACGGGCATGGGCTGGCCGGGCGGGCGGCGGGCCATGATGGCCATCAGCGGCGTCAGATCCGGCGCGGGGCGGCCCGAGGCGGCCTGGGCCTCCCTGGCCATGGCCGCGGCCGCGAACTCGGCGTGCAGCATGGCGTCCGGCTGGCGGCCCAGCGCCAGCTGCGAGCCGACCACGGAGCCGGCCGAGGTGCCGAGGATGAAGTCGGCGTGGTGGATGGCGACGCCCGCCTCCGCCAGTCCGGCGATCAGCCCGGTTTCCCAGGCGATCCCCACCGGACCGCCGCCGCCCAGAACCAGCGCCTTGCTCATGTTTCGTCCCCTGATTTTTCAGCAGCGTAGATCGCCGACAGCCCTTCGCGATAGCTGGGAAACGCCGGACGCCAGCCCAGCTCGGCCTTTGCCCGGGCATTGGAGACGCGCTTGTTCTCGCTCCAGAAGCGTCGGGCGATCGGGGGCAGGGCGGCCTCGTCGTACGGCACGGTCGGCGGCGGTTCGACGCCCATCAGCGCGCAGGCGAAGGCGTTGAGCACATGCGGCGGCGCCGGCTCGTCGTCACAGAGATTAAAGGCGCGGCCGGCGTGCGGGTGGGCGATGGAAGCCTCCAGCGCGCTGGCGATGTCCTCGACATGGATGCGGCTGAACATCTGGCCCGGCTTGACCAGGTTGCGGCTGCGTCCCTCGCGCAGGCGGTCGAAGGTCGAGCGGCCGGGGCCGTAGATGCCGGGCAGGCGGAAGACCTGGACCGTCAGGCCCATACCGCGTCCGACCTCCAGCCAGTCGCGCTCGGCGGCGACGCGGCGGGCGGCCTCGGGTGATCGGGCGGACAGCGGCGTGGTCTCGAACGCCCAGCGCCCCTCGCGGTCGCCGAAGACGCCGGTGGTGGACAGGTAGCCGATCCAGTCGGGAAAGGCCTTCGCCCGCGCCATGGCCGGCACGAGCGCCGCCAGGGCCGGGCAGCCGTGGTCGTCGGGCGGAGCGGTGACGAGAATGGCCTGCATGACCGGCGCGGCGACCAGCGCCGCCTGGTCCGTCGCCTGGAGCGGCGTCACCCCGGCGTCGCGAGCCGCCTGCGCCGACGCCGGTGAGCGCACCGCCGCCCAGACATCCCAGCCCTTGCCCCGCAGGCGCCGGGCCAGGGCCTGGCCGGTGTAGCCGAAGCCGAAGATCAGCAGGTTGGGCAAGCGCCGGATCCTCCCGCGCGGTGAAGCGACCGCCCGGGAGGAGTAGCGGGTGGGTGGAGTCGGGCCAAGCGGCTACGAGACGGTCAGCGACACCTCGATGTTGCCACGGGTGGCGTTGGAGTAGGGGCAGACCTGGTGGGCGGTCTCGACCAGCTTTTCGGCAGCGTCGCGCTCCAGGCCGGGCAGGCTGACGGTCAGGGCGACGGCGAGGCCAAAGCCGCCGGTGGCGTCGGGGCCGATCCCGACCTCAGCCTTCACCGCGCTGTCGGCGACGGCGACGCCTTGTGACCGGGCCACGAAGCGCAGGGCGCTGTCGAAGCAGGCGGCATAGCCGGCTGCGAACAGCTGCTCGGGGTTGGTGGCGCCGGCCGTGCCCGGGCCGCCGAGCGCCTTGGGCGTGGTCAGCGCGACGTCGAGGACGCCGTCGTCGGTGCGGGCCGTGCCGTCGCGGCCGCCCGAGGCGGTAGCGGTCGCAGTGTAGAGGATGGTCATGGTCGATCTCCAGTTTGATTGTGCACAATCTAATTGGATACGATCAAAGAGTTTGCAATAGGGACTCGCGTCATTATCTGGAGATCATGGCCATTTCCCCCGACGCTTCCGCCGAGGCTCTCAAGCTCTCGAACCAGCTGTGCTTTCCGATCTATGCGGCGGCCAACGCCATCCAGAAGGCCTACCGACCGCACCTGAAGCCGTTGGGCCTGACCTATCCGCAGTATCTGGTGATGCTGGTGCTTTGGGAGCGTGACGGGCTGGCGCTGGGCGACATCGGCCGCCGCCTGCATCTGGATTCCGGGACGCTGACCCCACTGCTCAAGCGGCTGGAGACCGCCGGACATGTCACCCGCCGCCGCGCCGACCGGGACGAGCGGGTGGTGCTGATCGGGCTGACGGAAGCGGGGCGGGCGCTGAAGGCGCAGGCCGAGCCGATCCCGTTCAAGCTGTCGGAAGCGATGCACCTGGAGCCGGCGCAGGCGCTGGCCCTGAAGGACGGGCTGGAGGCGTTGTTCGCGTGAAGCTCATGCTCCCCCTTGGGAGAGCTGTCATCGCGGAGCCACTCCTGAGAGGGAAGCGCGGGCGTGAACCATCAGGCTCCGCGCATCCCTCTCCGACCGGGCTCTGCCGGGCCACTTCTCCCACGGGGAGAGGTTAGATCCTGAGCAACTCCATGATCGCCTTGCGCGCCGCCGCGCCGAGGTCTTCCCGCTGGAGTGCAAAGGCCACATTGGCCCGCAGCAGGCCGATCTTGTCGCCGCAGTCGTAGGTGGTTCCCTCGTACTCCAGCGCGTGGAAGCTCTCGATGGCCATCAGGCGGAACATGGCGTCGGTCAGCTGGATCTCGCCGCCGGCGCCCTTCTGCTGGTCGGCCAGCAGCTTGAAGATTTCCGGCTGCAGGATGTAGCGGCCCGAGATGAACAGGTTCGAGGGCTCGGTACCCGGCGCGGGCTTCTCGACCATGCCGGTCATGCGGTTGAGGCGGCCGTCCTGGCCGTCCAGCGCCACGATGCCGTACTTGTGGGCCTCACCCTCGGGGGCGGGCTCGACGACGACGATGTTGCCGCCGACCTGGCTGTAGGCGTCCATCGCCTGGGCCAGCGCCGGGCGCTGCGGCGCATGCATCAGCATGTCCGGCAGCATGATGGCGAACGGCTCGTCGCCGATGATGTCGCGGGCGCACCAGATGGCGTGGCCGAGGCCCAGCGGGGCCATCTGGCGCACGAAGCTCATCTCGCCGGGCTTCGGAAGGTCCGACCGGATGTCCGCGAGGATGTCCGTCTTGCCCTTCGCCTCGAGCTGGCTTTCCATCTCGATGTGATGGTCGAAGTAGTCCTCGATCGCACCCTTGCCGCGACCGGTGACGAACACGAAGTGCTCGATGCCCGCCGCGCGGCCCTCGGCCACGATGTAGGACAGGATCGGCCTGTCCACGACGTTGAGCATTTCCTTGGGCGTGGTCTTGGCCCCGGGCAGCACGCGCGTGCCCAGGCCGGCGACCGGCAGGACGGCTTTACGAACAGGTTTCATGGGACCGACCTCTACTCGACCGTCACGGACTTGGCGAGATTGCGCGGCTGGTCGACGTCCGCGCCCTTGAGCACGGCGACGTGGTAGGCCAGCAGCTGGATCGGCGCCGACATGATCAGCGGCGCGATCAGCGGGTCGCTGGCCGGGGCGGTCATCACCACCTTGGCGCCGGCCGGGGCGTGCTTGGCCCCTTCCGGGTCGGTGATGAAGACCACCTGGCCGCCGCGGGCCATGACCTCGCTCATGTTGGACGCCGACTTTTCGTAATAGCTGTCGTAGGGGGCGAGGATGATGATCGGCGTGTGCTCGTCGACCAGCGCGATCGGCCCGTGCTTCAGCTCGCCCGCCGCATAGCCCTCAGCGTGGATGTAGCTGATTTCCTTGAGCTTGAGCGCGCCTTCCAGCGCCAGCGCCGACATCGTGCCGCGGCCCAGGTAGAGGACGTCGCGCGCCTTGGCGATGTCGACGGCGACGGCGCGGACGGCGTCCTCCATGCCGATGGCCTCGCTGACCAGGCGCGGGGCCTCGAGCATGACCTTGACCAGGCGTTCCTCCTCGGCGGTGTCGATGCGGCCCCGGGCGGCGGCGGCGGCCACGGCGATGGCGGTCAGCACCGTCACCTGCGCGGTGAAGGCCTTGGTCGAGGCGACGCCGATCTCCGGCCCGCAGTGGATCGGCCAGACCACGTCGACCTCGCGGGCCATGGTCGATTCCTGGGCGTTGACCACGGCCGCCGTACGCATGCCCTTGCTCATGCAAAGACGCAGGGCCGCCAGGGTGTCCGCGGTCTCGCCCGACTGCGACATGGCGATGGCCAGGGACCCGGAACGCAGGGCCGGGGAGCGGTAGCGGAACTCGCTGGCGATCTCGACGTCCACAGGCAGGTCGGCCAGCTGCTCGATCAGGTACTTGCCCACCATGCCGGCGATGTAGCTGGTGCCGCAGGCGACAATCTGGATGCGTTCGATGGCGGCGAAGTCGATGCCGCCGGGCACGGCGGTGCGCGAGGTGATCGGGTCGATGTAGGCCGAGACCGTGCGCTGCACCCCCTCCGGCTGATCATGGATCTCTTTTTCCATGAAGTGCCGGTAGTTGCCCTTTTCCACCAGGGCGGCCGAGGCGGACACCGTCTTCATCGGCCGGTCCACCGGCATGCCGGTGACGTCGAAGATCTCGGCCCGGTCGTGGTCGATGGCGACGTAGTCGCCTTCTTCCAGATAGGTGACCCGGTTGGTGAACGGGCCGACGGCCAGGGCGTCGCTGCCCAGGAACATCTCGCCCTCGCCCGTACCGACCACCAGAGGACTGCCCTTGCGGGCGCCCATAATGAAGTTGTCGCGCCCCTCGATCAGGACGGCCAGGGCATAGGCGCCGGTCAGCCGGTCGAGCGCCAGCTTGAAGGCGGCCAGGGGAGCCTGCCCCTTGTCGAGGTAGTGATCGATCAGGGCGGCGACGACCTCGGTGTCGGTGTCGCTACCGAAGACGCGGCCTTCCGCCTGCAATTCCGACTTCAGGTCCGCGAAGTTCTCGATGATGCCGTTGTGGACCAGGGTCACGCGACCGCAGGTGTGGGGGTGGGCGTTGCGCTCGCTCGGGGCGCCGTGGGTGGCCCAGCGGGTGTGGCCGATCCCGACCTGGGCGGTCAGCGGACTGGCGTCGAGCACCGCCTCCAGCGCCTTGATCTTGCCCTGGGCGCGGCGGCGGTCGACCCGGCCGCCGGCCTGGACGGCGACGCCGGCCGAATCATAACCGCGATACTCGAGGCGCTTGAGGCTCTCGAGGAGACGGTCGGTGACGGGCGCCTTGCCCACGATGCCGATGATGCCGCACATGCCGGTTTCGTCGTCTCCGATCGGGAGGTTATGATCTTTCGGGAACGGACCGTACCCGGCTCGGCGTTTAACACCGGCTGAACATCCGGCGGCATAAAAGTGCGTTGCAAACTGTTGCGCGGGGTTCGCGCGGGGGAGTCTGCTCGATGAGCAAGCGAAAGTATTTCGGCACCGACGGGATTCGCGGGCTGGCCAACAGCCATCCGATGACGGCCGAGGTGGCCCTGCGGGTGGGCCTCGCCGCCGGCAAGCTGTTCCGCCGCGACCACGGCCGGCGCCACCTGGTGGTGATCGGCAAGGACACCCGCCTGAGCGGCTACATGATCGAGCCGGCGCTGGTCGCGGGCTTCACCAGCATGGGGATGGATGTGCGGCTGTTCGGCCCGCTGCCGACTCCGGCGGTAGCCATGATGACCCGCTCGATGCGCGCCGATCTCGGCGTGATGATCAGCGCCTCGCACAACGCCTATACCGACAACGGCATCAAGCTGTTCGGCCCCGACGGCTACAAGCTCAGCGACGAGCGCGAGCTGGAGATCGAGGCCCATATGGACGAGGGCCTGCAGGAGGGCCTGGCCGCAGCCGATGGCCTTGGCCGGGTGCAGCGCGTCGATGACGCCCAGGCCCGCTATGTCGAGATCGCCAAGGCCAGCTTCCCGCGCCATCTGAACCTGAACGGCCTGCGGGTGGTCATCGATTGCGCCAACGGCGCCGCCTACAAGGTCGCGCCGGCCGTACTCTACGAGCTGGGCGCAGAGGTGCTGAAGGTCGGGGTCGATCCCAACGGCTTCAACATCAACGGCGACTGCGGCTCGACCCATCCGGAGTCGATGGTGGCGGCGGTGCGCGAGTATCGCGCCGACATCGGCATCGCGCTGGATGGCGACGCCGACCGGGTCGCGATCTGCGACGAAAAGGGCCAGGTCGTTGACGGCGACCAGATCATGGCCATCATCGCCGGCGCCTGGGCCGCCGAGGACCGTCTGAGCGGCGGCGGCATCGTCGCCACCGTCATGTCCAACCTGGGCCTCGAGCGGTTCATGACTGACAAGGGCCTGAAGCTCGAGCGCACGCCGGTCGGCGACCGGGCGGTGATGGAGCGTATGCGCGGCGGCGGTTTCAACCTGGGCGGCGAACAGTCGGGCCATGTGATCCTGTCGGACTTTTCCACCACCGGAGACGGCCTGATCGCCGCGCTGCAAGTGCTGGCCGTGCTGGTGCAGAGCGGCAAGCCGATGAGCGCTCTGGCCCGCCAGTTCGAGCCGGTGCCGCAGACGCTGGAGAACGTCCGCTTCGCCAAGGGCGGCAAGCCGCTGGAGAACGAGAAGGTCAAGGCCGCCATCGCCGAGGCCGAGGCCAGGCTGAACGGCAGCGGTAGGGTGCTGGTCCGCGCCTCGGGCACCGAACCGCTGATCCGCGTCATGGCCGAGGGCGACGACAAGGCCCTCGTCGACCAGCTGGTCAAGGACATCGCCGGGGCGGTGAAGGCTGCGGCCTAACCTTCGAGCGCCAGCAAGGCGAAGCTCGCCAGCCAGTGCTCGCCCATGTAGTCGCCGGCCACGTGGGGCAGGGCGCTGGCCAGGTGGGTCTCGGCGGCGACCAGCGCCTCGATGCGGGCGTCGTCGTGCTCGGCCAGCGCCGAGGCGATGCCGCGCCAGCACCAGGCGCGGCTGAGGTTCAGGCCGTCGAGATGGGCGATCTTGCCGTCGCTGCGGTCGCTGACCGTGGCCGGGGTGAACAGGGTCGCCGGCTGGCGGCCCGCCGTCCGCGGCAGGAAGCCCGAGAACCAGGCGCGGAACTGGTGCGGCGGCAGCATGCGCCGCAGGCATTCGGCGACCATCAGGGCCGGGGACAGGAATTCGTCTCCGCTCGGCTCCCAGGCCTGACAGTCGGCGTCGTCGGCGTGCCAGTGCAGGGCGGTGTCGCGGGCCAGCGTCGCCAGCGCCGGGTCGCCGCAGGTCTCGGCGTAGTCCATGGCCAGCCGCAGCGCAAAGGCGGTGTTGGAATGCACACCGGCCCGCAGCGGATAGGTCGCCTTGGGCAGGAAGGTCTTGAACCGGTCGGCGAAGGCGACGGCGAGCGGCGCGAGCGTTTCATACGGTGTCGTATTTTTGTGTGTCTTCAGCTCCGCCGCCAGTTTCAGCAGCCAGGCCCAGCCGTAGGGACGCTCGAACCCGGCGCTCATCGGCCGGTCGAGATAGGCCAGCTCGCCGGCGACGGCTTCGGGGGTGATCCGCTCGGCCAGCAGGGCGGCGATGGCCGGCGCCTCTGGCAGGTTCGGGAAGCGCCGAAGGATCGTCGCCAGGGTCCAGTAGCCGTGGACGCAGCTGTGCCAGTCGAAGCTGCCGAAGAAGATCGGGTGGTGCTCGCGGTGCGGGGCCACGTCCTGCGGGCCGTTGAAGACGTGGTCGGCCTTGTGCGGGTACTCGCGGGTGACATGCCCCAGCGCCAGCCGCGCGAAGCGGCCGGCGATCTGGGCCGTCAGGCGGGTCTCAGAAACGGAAGGCGAGGGCATACATGAGCACCGTGTTGGTCGCGAGCAGGGCCAGGGCTGTTGGAATCTGGACCCGGATAACGCCGTTGCGGTCGGGCAGGTCCAGCAGCACGGCGGGGACGATGTTGAAGTTGGCGGCCATCGGGGTCATCAGCGTCCCGCAGAACCCCGACAGCATGCCGATGGCGCAGACGATGGCCGGGTCGCCGCCGTACTGGCCGATGATCAGCGGCAGCGCAATGGCGGCCGTCATCACCGGGAAGGCCGCGAAGGCGTTGCCCATGATCGCCGTGAAGACCGCCATGCCGATGGTGTAGGCGCAAACGGCCGTCAGCGGTCCGTTCAGCGGCAGGTATTCTCCCGCCAGCAGCCCGATGACGTCGCCGACCTTGGCGGCCACGAACACGGCGCCGAGCGCGGCCAGGGCCTGGGGCAGCAGGCCGGCCCAGCCGACCTGGTCCATCAGTCTGCGGCCCTCACGCACCGCCACGGCGGGCGAGGCGCGGAACATGACGAGCGCCGCGACCGTGGCCAGAACGATGCCGAGGCCGAGCGAGACCAGGGTCACCTGTTTGGGATCGACCAGGGGCTGCCCCCCGATCTCCACGCCCTTGAGCAGGAAGGTGCCGGCCAGCGTCACGGCCGGCGGGATCAGGGCTGGGACGAACAGCCGGTTGCCCCAGCGCTGCGCGCGCTCCGCCCGGTCCGTCTGCGGCGCGGGCTGCCCCTTGCCGAGCAGATTGAACCCGGCGGCGAGCGCCATGGCGACCAGCAGCAGGCCATTGACCGTGTCCGACAGCCATGTCCCGGCCAGGAAGCTGACCGCGAACAGGCCCCAGAACACGGCGTTGCCCCAGCGCTTCGGGTTCGTCCGGTCGGTCGCCGAGCCGATGGCGAAGACCGCGAACAGCAGTCCGGCGAGGACGTACAGCACGGGCAAGCCGATCATCGGGCCGCCTCCCTGTTCAGCGCCCGGTCGAGCAGGAGGAGCCGTGTCCCGTGGATCAGCAGGGCGGCGATCGCTGTGGGAATCGCCCAGACGGACAGGGCGAACGGGGTGACGATGATGCCGTTCGTCTCGAGGAAGCCCTTGATCAGCAGGATCGAGGCAATGGCCATGAAGATGTCCTCGCCGAAGAACAGGCCGATGTTGTCAGTGGCGGCGGCGAAGGCCTTCACCCGGTTGCGCGAGGCGTCGGTCAGGCCCGGAGCCTGGGTCTCGGCGGCGGCCTCGGCCATTGGTGCGATCAGGGGGCGGACCATCTGGGCGTGGCCGCCGAGCGAGGTCAGGCCGAAGGCGGCGGTGACCTGACGGATGATCAGGTAGATCAGCAACAGCAGGCCGCTGGTCAGTCCGGCCAGCTTCTGGATCAGCACCCGCGCCCGCTCCTGCAGCCCTTCGCGCTCCAGGAGCCCGATCAGCGGCAGGATCATCCAGGTGACGCTGATGTAGCGGTTGTCCTTGAAGCCCTTGCCCAGCACGGCCAGGGTCTCGCCGGCCCCGGCCAGCAGCACCGCCGGCGTCACGCCCGGGGCGATGACCGCCGCTACCCCGGTGACGAGAGCCGCCACGACGACGATCGACAGCGGGTTCTGCCGGGCGGCGAACCCGACCACGACCACCAGCACCCCCAGCAACACCCACATGCCGCGACTCTCCCCCCGTTCATGGCGGATGGTAGGGCCAAAGCCGGGGACATGCACATGAGCCGGGCGGCCGCCTTTACCGGTTTGATAGCCCCCCGGGCGCAGAGTGGGACCATGAAGACTCGAGAAGCCGGCGGACCCGTCGTCATCAGGGATGTGCCAGCCATGGCCTGGCTGGCCGCGCTGCTGTTCGGGGTGGTCGGAGCCGGGTTCCTCGGAATCCTGATCAGCGATGATCAGGGGCCGGTGCTGCAGGGCGCCGCGATGCTCGTCGGCGTGGCGGGGCTCGGGTTCGGCGGACAGATGTTCCTCAAGGCGCCGGTCACCAGGACCCTGATCGACCCTTCAGCCAGGCGCGTCGAATTTCGCCAGAGCTGGCTGCTGTATGGTCGACGCCTCGTCTTCGGCTTTGAGGACCTGGTGGGGGTCGAGGTCGAGGAGCGTGACGACTCCGAAGGCCACCCCTGCTGGCGCCCGGTGTTCGTTCTGGGCGACGGACGCAGGCTCGCCCTGGCCGCGATCGCCATTCACGATCGCGAGCGTGTCGAGGGTCTCGTTCGGCGGGTCGAACGGGCGCTCGGCCGACCCGTCTAGCCCCGACCCACGCTCGAATAACGGAAGCCGCGCGCCTTCATGTCCTCGGGACGGTAGATGTTGCGCAGGTCGATGACAGTCGGCGTCTTCATCAGCAGCTTCATGCGGTCGAGGTCGAGCGCGCGGAACTGGTCCCATTCGGTGATGATCACCACCGCGTCGGCGCCCTCGACGGCTTCATAGGCATTGGCCTTGAAGTCGACGTCCTTGAGCATCTGGCGGGCCTCGTGGCCCTCCGGATCAAAGGCCTGGACGGTCGCGCCCAGCGCCTGCAGCGCCGGAATGATGTCGAGGCTCGGCGCGTCGCGCATGTCGTCGGTGTTCGGCTTGAACGTCAGGCCCAGCACGCCGACGGTCTTGCCCTTCAGGTCGCCGTCGACCGCCTTGGCCACCTTGCCGGCCATGGCCTTCTTGCGGGCGTCGTTCACCGCCACCGTGGCCTCGATCAGCTTCACCGGGGCGCCGGCGTCGCTGGCGGTTCGGACCAGGGCAAGCGTGTCCTTCGGGAAGCAGCTCCCGCCGTAGCCCGGGCCGGCGTTGAGGAACTTGCCGCCGATCCGCTTGTCCAGGCCGATGCCCTTGGCCACCTGCTGCACGTCGGCGCCGACGGCTTCGCACAGGTCGGCCATCTCGTTGATGAAGGTGATCTTCATCGCAAGGAAGGCGTTGGCCGCGTACTTGATCAGCTCGCTGGTCCGGCGACCGGTGAAGACGATCGGAGTCTCGTTGAGGAAGAGCGGACGGTAGAGCTCGTTCATCACCGCCTTGGCGCGCTCGTCGTCGGTGCCGACCACCACGCGGTCGGGCCGCTTGAAGTCCTCGATCGCCGCGCCCTCGCGCAGGAACTCCGGATTGGAGACCACCGCGAACTGCGCGTCGGGGCGGGTCTTGCGGATGATGGCCTCGACCTCGTCGCCCGTGCCGACCGGGACGGTCGACTTGGTCACGATCACTGTGAAGCCGTCGATCAGGCCGGCGATCTCCTCGGCGGCGGCGTAGACGTAGGAGAGGTCGGCATGGCCGTCGCCGCGGCGCGTCGGCGTACCCACGGCGATGAATACCGCGTCGGCGGCCTTGATCGCCTCGGCTCCGTCCAGCGTGAAGCTGAGCCGGCCCTCGCGCACGTTGCGCTCGACCAGATCGTCCAGGCCCGGCTCGAAGATCGGGATCTCGCCCTTCAGCAGGCGATCGATCTTGCCGGCATCCTTGTCGATGCAGACGACATCATGGCCGAAATCGGCGAAACAGGCTCCGGACACCAGGCCGACGTAGCCTGTGCCGATCATCGCGACGCGCATGCGGTGGAATCCTCAGATTTCCTGGTTGTATGCCCCGACTTGCGGGTGCTTGCCCAGTCGGGGTTTGACCTCTTCGCGGAAGAGGGCGCGCATGTCGTCCTCCGACCGCGTGCTCTCGACGACGACCACGACCTCGGGCTTGTTCGAGGAGGCGCGGACCAGAACCCAGCTGCCGTCTTCCAGCGCCACGCGGACGCCGTTGACGGTGATCACCTCGGTGATCTTCCGTCCAAGGATGGTCCCGCCGGCGGCGGCCAGGGCCTCGTACTCGGCGACGATCTTGTCGACCACCCCGTACTTCACCTCATCGCCGCAGTGCGGGCTCATGGTGAGCGAGGTCCAGGCCACCGGCAGGGCGGCCTTGAGGTCGGCCATCGACTTGTCGGGATTGCGGTCCAGCATCGCCAGGATGGCGGCGGCCGCGGTCAGGCCGCAGTCGTATCCCCGGCCCAGCGGCTCATTCAGGAAGAAGTGCCCGCTCTTCTCGAAGCCGGCCAGGGCGCCGATCTCGGCGGTCTTGCGCTTGATGTAGCTGTGGCCGGTCTTCCAGTAGACGGTGGTGCAGCCGTTGGCCTCCAGCACCGGATCGGTCGCGAACAGGCCGGTCGACTTCACATCGACGATGAACTTCGCGCCCGGGTTCAGCGGGGCGAGGTCGCGGGCCAGCATCAGACCGATCTTGTCGGCGAAGATCTCCTCGCCGGTATTGTCGACCACGCCGCAGCGGTCGCCGTCGCCGTCGAAGCCGAGCGCCAGGTCCGCGCCGTGCTCCTTCACGGCCACGGCCATGGCGTGAAGCATCTCGTGGTCTTCGGGGTTGGGATTGTACTTGGGGAAGGTCCAGTCGAGCTCGCAGTCCATCTCGACCACCACGGCCACGCCCATGGCGCGCAGGGCCTGGGGCACGAAGGCCCCGGCCGTGCCGTTGCCGCAGGCGGCGACGACCTTCAGCGGGCGCCGGACCTGAACGCGGCGGGCCACATCGGCGATAAAGCGCTCGCGGACGCCCTCGATCTGGGTGACCTTGCCGCCGGCACGTTCGACGAAGGCGCCGCCCAGCACGATCTCCTTCAGCCGGCCCATCTCCTCGGGTCCGAAGGTCAGCGGGCGGTTCGCGCCCATCTTCACGCCGGTCCAGCCGTTCTCGTTGTGGCTGGCGGTGACCATGGCCACGCATGGGGCGTCGAGGTCGAACTGCGCGAAGTAGGCGGTGGGCGACAGGGCAAGGCCGATGTCCAGCACCTCACAGCCCGCCGCGACGAGGCCCAGCATCAGGGCGTTCTTGATCGACAGGCTGTAGGATCGGAAGTCGTGGCCGACGACGATCTTCGACTGACCCAGTTCGTGAATGTAGGTGCCGAGACCCAGACCCAGCGCCTGCACGCCCAGCAGGTTGATGTCCGGCCCGAACAGCCAGCGCGCATCGTACTCGCGGAAGCCCGTCGCCTTGACCAGCGGCTCGGTCTCGTAGGCGAGTGTGTTGGGGACGAGGTCGGCGCGGGGAAGGAACGGCATCAAGGAGGACTCGCGTTGCGATGGGCCCCCTATAACGCTCCTGTGACAGGTTGGTGAGGGGGCGGCGCGAATTTAGACGCTGGCCGGCGCGGCGCGCCGCTTTCGTGGGCGCGTCGCCCGTCGCCCTCAGACGACGCCGGCGCTCAGGACGTCATGGACATGCAGAACGCCGACGGGCTTGCCGTCGCGGACCACGAACAGGGCTGTGATGCGGCTGTCGTTCAGGATGCGGGCAGCGTCGCCGGCCAGGGTCTCGGGCGTCACGGCCTTGGGGTTGCGGGTCATGATTTCGCCCACCGTCTTGCCGGAAAGATCCGCGAAGTTGCGGCGCAGGTCGCCGTCGGTGACCACGCCGCTCAGCGCGCCGTCGGCGGAGATCACGCCGACGATGCCCAGCCGGCGCTCGGTCATCACCCGCAGCGCCTCGGGCATGGGCGTGTGCTCGGTGGCCAGCGGCGCTTCTTCCAGCTTGTGCATCAGGTCGCCGACCGTCCGCAGCATGGCGCCGAGCTTGCCGCCGGGGTGGAAGACGTGGAAGTCGCGGGCCGTGAAGCCGCGCCGCTCCAGCAGCGCCACGGCCAGGGCGTCGCCCAGCGCGATCTGCAGCGTCGTGGAGGTTGTCGGCGCGCTGATCTCGCCGGTCGCCTCGGGCGCGTCCGGCAACCTGAGCACCAGGGTCGCGGCCTTGCCGAGGGCGCTCTCCGGGTTGGCGGTGATGGCGATCAGCGGAATGCCGAACCGGCTGGTGTAGGCGAGGATATCGGCCAGTTCGCGCACTTCGCCGGACTTGGACAGGCCCAGCACCACATCGTCCACGCCGATCATGCCCAGGTCGCCGTGGCTGGCCTCGGCGGGGTGAACGAACATGGCCGGCGCCCCGGTCGAGGCCATGGTCGCCGCGATCTTGCGGGCGACATGACCGCTCTTGCCCATGCCGGTCAGGACGATCCTGCCCTTGCAACGGAACAGGGTTTCGACGGCCTCGACGAAAACGTCGCCCAGCTCGTCGCCCATCTTGCGCAGGGCGTCAGCCTCGGTGGCCAGGACGCGGCGGCCGACCGCGACGGCGTCGAAACTCACTGCGACGCTCCCGACGCGGGTCCAGCCGACTGCGACGGTGCAGCCTCCGGAGCCCCGCGGGCGATCATCGCCAGGGCGATCATGAGCGCGGCCGCGGCGGCGCAGAGCGGAAAGAAGACGCGATCTCGCATGCCGCCGGTATAGCAGCCGTCATCGCGGACGGCGAGGCGGGGCCTCAACGGGGCGCCGGCGCCCGGCGCAAGGCGAATGCGCAGGCCAGGGTCCAGGCCGCCACCGCCCCTTCGAGCACCCGCTGAACGAGGCCGCCGAACGGCGGCTCGGCCAGCATCACGACGAAGGCCGCCAGCGCCACCACCCCGCAGGCGACGCCCAGCGGGAACAACCAGGCCGCGTCCGGCCAGCGTCGGGCGGCGAACCCGAGCAGGATCAGACCGATCGGTCCGCCGAGGTAGCCGAGGAGGCCGAACAGGTTGTGCATCATCTGCGCAAAGCTCGGGGTGGTCGATCGGCAGCCGGCATCGCAGGGGAAGACGGCGGCGGCGATGTAGCCCAGGGCAAACAGGGCCAGAAGGGCGAAGCCGGCGACGCGCAGGCCGCTGCGGGGCGGGATGAAGGCGGCGAGGACGGGAAACAGCGTCAGGCAGAGGCCGACCGGAAGGAAGCCGCCGAGGCTCACGAGTCGTCCGTGCGGCGCGCCGCTGGCGCCGAGTTCGCTGATGAACTGGCCGGTGTGGGAGTAGCCCGGCCAGGCCGCGCCGCCGACGACGATCATCACCAGCAGCAGCAGATAGCCGATCACTGCGGCCCAGAAGGCGATGGCGCGGATCACTGGTGCATCTCCCTGATGTCCAGGCGGCAGCCTGCCATGCCTCCGCAGCGTCGCACAGCCCTTCACCCTTGACGCTTTCGCCCGGCCCGCTTAGCCCGTGCGGCCATGTCAAAGCTCGTTCTTCTCCGCCACGGCCAGAGCCAGTGGAACCTCGAAAACCGCTTCACCGGCTGGGTGGACGTCGACCTGACCGCCGAGGGCGAGGCCCAGGCCAAACGCGGCGGCGAACTGCTCAAGCAGGCCGGCGTGCGTTTCGACCGCGCCTACAGTTCGGTCCTCACCCGCGCCAACCGCACCGGCGAGATGGCGCTGGCTGAAGCGGGGCAGGGCGACCTGCCGCTGATCAAGGACTGGCGTCTGAACGAGCGGCACTACGGCGGGCTGACGGGCCTCGACAAGGCCGAGACGGCCGCGAAGCACGGCGACGACCAGGTGAAGATCTGGCGCCGCAGCTACGACATCCCGCCGCCGCCGCTCGATGCCGGCAGCGAGTGGAGCTTCGACCGGGACGCCCGCTACGCCGGCCAGGCCATCCCCGACACCGAGAGCCTGAAGACCACGCTGGACCGGGTTCAGCCCTACTGGGACGCCGAGATCGCCCCGAAGCTGAAGGCCGGCGAGACGGTGCTAATCGCCGCCCACGGCAACAGCCTGCGGGCCATCGTCAAGCTGCTGTTCTCCGTACCCGACGACCAGATCGTCGAGGTCGAGATCCCGACCGGCAACCCGCTGCTCATCGACCTGGACGGTGACCTGAAGCCCGTGAATGCGCGCTACCTCGATACGGCCCGCGCGACGCCGCTGCCGGCGATCTAGCGCGGACCGGGGACATGCACTTTAAGTGCGTCTCCCCGTCAGCGCGGAACCCCGGATGTCCGACGAAACCTTCATGCGCCAGGCCATCGCGGTGGCCCTGACAAACCTCCGCAAGACCGCGCCCAACCCTGTGGTCGGGTGCGTCATCGTCAAGGACGGCGTTGTCCTGGCCTCCGCCGCCACCGCGCCCGGCGGTCGGCCGCATGCCGAGGAGCAGGCGCTGCAGGGAATCGACGCCCGCGGCGCCACCGCCTACGTCACCCTGGAGCCCTGCGGCGAGCGATCGACGGGCGCCGCCTCCTGCTCGCTTCTACTCGTCGAGGCCGGCGTGGCGCGGGTGGTGATCGCCTGCGAGGACCCTTCGCCCTTCGCCTCGGGCCAGGGGATCGAGCGGCTGAGGCTCGCGGGCGTCGCCATCAGCAGTGGAACGCTGTGCGACGAAGCCTGGAAAGCCCTTGATTATCAAGGCTGGAAGGAAGGCGTTAATCCGGGTGGTGCATAGGGTTGTCTCCAAGGGAGACGCCCCATGGTCGCCGTGCCGGCGCCGAACAGTTCACGCCGACGCCTTACCCAGCAGGACGTCGAAATCATCTGCGCCAGGCATGATCGCCTGTTCTCGGCGCGGATGGGCGGAGCGCGCGCTGTTTTCGCCTGGTGCGAGCTGCACGGACTGGACCTGTCGGGCCGCAACCTGTGCGACGCCGACTTCACCGGCGCCCATCTGGTCGAGTGCAGGCTGGTCGGCACGAAGCTGGACAATGCCAGCTTCTTCGGCGCCGACATGCAGGGCAGCAACTTCACCGATGCGTCCCTGCGCCGCGCCGATCTGCGCGGCTCCTGCCTGCGCGGCGCCAACCTCTCGGGCGCGGACCTCTTCGAGGCGGACCTGCGCGAGGGCGCCATCGCGTCGCCTGACCGTGACAAGGGCCTGCGTATCCACGAGCACGAGACGCGGGGCGGCGACGCCCGCGGCGCCATCCTGGCCGGCGCCAACCTCGAGCGGTCCAAGCTGTCGGGTATCGTGGCCGTGAAGGCCGACTTCAGCGACGCGATCCTGAAGGACGCCAAGCTGGTGCGGGCCAACCTGAAACAGGCGAACTTCCACGGCGCCAACCTGGCCGGCGCGGATCTCTCCGGCGCCGATCTCGCCGGCGCGGACATGCGCGACACGGTGCTGGTCGGGGCCAAGACCTATGCCTGGAACGTCAGGGACGCCGACCTGGAGGGCGCCCTGACCGACGCGCCCGCCGGCCGGGCGCTGAATGATCTGCCCTATGAAGAGATGCTGCGGGAGCACATGATCTGGTGCGAGACCGGCGGTGCGAAGGGCAAGCCCTCGACCTTCGACAAGGCTGACCTGCGCGGCCTCGGTTCGGCGCGAGGCTTCGACCTGACCGCGCTCTCTGCGCGCGGCGCGGTCTTTTATGGCCTCGACATGGAAGGCGTGCAGCTTCAGGGGGCCCAGCTCGAGGGCGCGGACCTGCGCCATTGCAACCTGCGCCGGGCTGACCTGCGCGGCGCACGGCTGGCCGGCGCCAAGCTGTCCGGATCCGACCTTCGCGACGCCCAGCTCGGGCCGTTGATGATCGCGCCGGAACGGCTGCTCGCGGCCGACCTGTCCGGCGCCCAGTTGAAATCGACCGACCTCGCCCGCGCCGATCTTCGGCAGGCGAACCTGACCGGCGCGGATCTCTCGCGCGCCAACTTCGTCAATGCACAGCTCAAGTCCGCCAATCTGACCGGGGTGATCCTGGACGGCACGCGCGGACTTGATGGGGTGATCTGACGTTTTAACCTTGCGTTCGGCGACCGCCGTTACGCTCGCCCGTCTCCATTCCAGCAGCAGACCTCGGGAGGGGCCTTGAGCGTTTCGCAAACCAGCCTTTCGGGTCGGCGCCGTCTGACACAGGCCGAACTGGACCTGATGATCACCGCCCATGAGCGCTTCCTGAGCGGCAAGCCGGGCGGCAAGCGGGCGTCCCTGCGCTTTCTGGATCTGAGCAAGCTCGACCTGGCCACTCGAGACCTCACCGACGCCGACCTGTCGGCGTCGATTCTGGACGGGGCCCGTCTTATCCGGACAAAGCTGGAGCGCGCCAATCTGTTCGGCTGCGACCTTCGCAAGGCGGACTTGCGGCAGGCCAACCTGCGTCGGGCCGACCTGCGCGGCTGCTGCCTGCGCGGCGCCAACATGAGTCAGGCCGACCTGACCCAGGCCGACTTCCGTGAGGGGCAGATCGCCATCCCTCACCCGCGCAAGGGCCTCAGCGTGCTGCAGCACGAGGCGCGCAGCGGCGACGCCGAGGGCGCCAACTTCTCCGGCGCCACCCTCGACGGTTCGCAGTTCAACGGCGTCTCGGCCTTCGCGGCGGACTTCACCGACTGCTCGCTGCGCGGAGCGAAGCTGACCAACTGCAACATGAAGGACGCCAACCTGGCGGGCGCCGTGCTCGAGGGCGCCGAGATCGGCGGGGCGAACTTCACTGGCGCCAACCTGACCGGCGCGATCCTCGGCAGTCTCGACACGGCCGTCGCCCACATGAGCGGGGCCCGGCTGGACGGCTGCCTCCGGGCGCCGACCCCCGTGGCCCTGGCGCGGGTCGCAAGCTTTGTGGACATGGTTCAGGGCAACCGCGCCTGGTGCGAGAGCGGCGGCGTGCGCGGGGCTCCGGCGAAGCTGGACGGCGAGGATCTGCGCCCGCTGGGCGATGTGCTCAAGGGTGGGCGACTGACGGCTATGTCGGCGAAGGGCGCCTGCATGGTCGGGCTCGACATGAGCGGGTGCCAGCTGCAGGGGGCCAATCTCGAGGGCGCAGACCTGCGCGGGGCCTCCCTGGTAAAGGCCGACCTGCGTGGCGCGCGGCTGGCCGGCGCCAACCTGACCAAGGCGGACCTGCGCGGCGCGATCCTGGGCGTGCTGCCGATCGGACCGGGCCGGGCGAACCCCGCCTCGCTGAGCAGCGCCAACATGCGCTACGCCTGGGTCCAGGCGGCGGACCTGACCTCGGCCGTGCTCGACAACGCCGACCTGCGCGGCGCCGACCTGACCGGCGCCCGGATGGACAAGACCTCCTTCCGCGACGCCGAGATCAGCTCGACCATCGGTCTGGAAGCGGCATAGAAAAAGGGGCGACGCCCTGCGCCGCCCCTCTCCCGGGTATCGGTTGGTTGACCGGTCGCCGGCCTTACGCGGCCTTCTTGCCCTTGCCCTCGATGAGCTTCTCGCCGCTGTTGATGGCGATGGTGCGGGGCTTGAGGGCTTCAGGCAGTTCGCGCTTCAGCGAGACCGAGAGCAGGCCGTCAGCCAGGGCCGCGTCGGTGACGATCACATAGTCGGCCAGCTGGAAGCGGCGCTCGAAGTTGCGCTCGGCGAGGCCGCGATGCAGGAACTTGCGGGCGTCGTCATTGGCCGCCTTGCGGCCCGTGACGGTCAGCAGGTTTTCCTTCACCTCGATGTTCAGTTCCTCGGGGCGGAAGCCGGCGACCGCGATCTCGATGCGGTAGGCGTTCTCGTCGGTGCGCTCGATATTGTACGGCGGGTAGCCGGCTGCGCTGTCCTGGGCCGCGGCCTGGTCGAGCAGGGCGGCGAGGCGGTCGAAGCCGACGACGGAGCGGTAGAGGGGGGAGAAATCAACAGTGCGCATGTGCGTCACATCCTTCTTCATCAAGCAAGGTTGCGTTTTCAGGGCGGATCGTCGCCGGGCCCGAAGCGCCCGCCTGTGATCCGGAAGGCCCGGGAACCAGCACCTTCAGGAGTTCAGGTGGGCGCCGCCTCGCGGCGTTTCAAGACCTTCACTTGATCGCCCACCGTCGATCGCTAGGTTGGCCCGGAACAACGATCCGGGAGCAACGGCTATGATCACGCGCAGACTGGCGATCGCCCTTTCGACGGGCCTCCTGCTGGCGGGGAGCGCGACGCTCGCGTTCGGCCATGGCAATCATGACGACGACGCCGCCCTCAAGGCGGCCGTGGCCAGCGCTGACCGGACGGCCGCCAATGTCGCCCGCGACGCCGCGCGCCATCCCTACGAGAGCCTGAAATTCTGGGGTCTGAAGCCCGGCCTGACGGTGATCGAGGTGTCTCCGGGCGGCGGCTACTGGACCGAGATCCTCGCGCCCTACGCCAAGGCGACCGGAGGGGTCTACGTCGCAACCGCCGCCGACCTGAACAATCCGAAGATCTCCGACGCCGCCCGCAAGGGCCGCGCCGACTTCGAGGCGAAGTTCAGCGACGCCGGCAAGTACGGGGCGATCCAGTACGCCGGCTTTGGTCCGGTCTCGGGCCCGCTCGGCGCGCCGGGCTCGGCGGACATCGTCATCACCGCCCGCAACATCCACAACTTCATGTACCAGGACGGCATGCTGTCCAAGTCGATGGCCGACTTCTTCGCGGTCCTGAAGCCCGGCGGCGTGCTGGCTGTCGAGGAGCACCGCGCCGATCCCCGTCCGGAAGTCCCCGGCGTGACCGACGGCTACGTGTCCGTCGCCACCGTGGTGGCCGCCGCCGAGAAGGCCGGCTTCAAGCTGGACGCCCAGTCCGAGATCAACGCCAACCCGCTGGACACC
Organism: Caulobacteraceae bacterium; assembly: GCA_027487945.1. Taxonomy (GTDB): domain Bacteria; phylum Pseudomonadota; class Alphaproteobacteria; order Caulobacterales; family Caulobacteraceae; genus Caulobacter. The sequence goes on along the minus strand of JAIYCQ010000034.1, from coordinate 50,303 downwards.
AAGGACCATCCGTTCGGCGTCTGGACCCTGGCGCCGGTCAAGCGCACCGCGCCCGCCGGTCAGCCGGCCAATCCCGCCTTCGACCGGACAAAATATGACGCTATCGGCGAGAGCGACCGGATGACCCTGCGGTTCGTGAAGCCGAAGTAGCGGTTTTTGACCTCGGGGGCCGGTCACTGTAAGCCGTTGGCAGACGGTGCGGGGGCGGCCTTGTCGGAAGAATTCATGTCATTGGTCGCGTCCGGAGCGTCCCGTCGTCTGTTTCTCGCCGGCGGGCTCAGTCTGGCGCTCGCCGGCTGCGGCCCCGACAAGTCCGGGAAGGCGGCCGGCGGCGATACCCAGCCCCCCAGGGCAAAGGCCAAGGGCGGGGCCGACACCATCGCCGGCGCCCTGGCCGGCGACTGGCGGTCCCCCGCCGACAAGGCGCGGGACGTCTGGCGCCACCCGGTGGAAAGCCTGCAGTTCTGGGGTCTGGCGCCGGGGATGACGGTGGTCGAATTCTGGCCCGGCGCCGGCTGGTACACTGACATCCTCGCCCCCTATCTGGCCGAGACGAGGGGCGGACTCTACGCCGCCAATCTCCAGCCCATGGACGAGATGTCGACGCGGATCGTCGATGCCTACAAGGCGAGGCTGGCCGCCAAACCGAAGCTGTACGGCGAGGTCGATGTCACCGCCTTCGGCCCGACCAGCGGGCCGGTGGCGCCCGACGGGTCGGCGGACCTGGTGCTGTTCCTGCGCAATGTCCACAACTGGATGGCTGCCGGCATCGCCGACAAGGCGTTCAAGGCCGCCTTCGCCGCCCTCAAGCCCGGCGGCGTGCTGGGCATCGAGGAGCACCGCGCCACGCCCGGCAAGGTGCAGGACGTGCTGGCCGCCGACGGCTACGTGCAGACCGCCTTCGCGCTGCAGCTGGCGCAGGAGGCCGGCTTCAAGCTGGCCGCCCAGTCCGAGATCAACGCCAATCCCAGGGACACCAAGGATCACCCGTTCGGCGTCTGGACCCTGCCGCCCACCCGCCTGTCGGCGCCGCGCGGGCAGCCGCCGCAGCCCGGGTTCGACCACAGCAAGTACGACGCGATCGGCGAGAGCGATCGCATGACCCTCAAGCTGGTGAAGCCGAAATGAGCCGGAGCCGTCGCGAGATCATCCTGGGCGGCGCCGCCGTCGCGATGCTGCCAGCCTTCGCCCTCGCCGCCGACGAGAAGAAGGCGATCGCCGCGAAGAAGGCCTTCCCCTTCTACGACGTGTTCCTGGACACGCCGCCCGCCGAGCGCAGCCGCTTCACGATGTCCTTCTACCTGAAGGTCAACGGCCGGCCCGCAACGACGCCGATCCTGACCCTGGTCATGCCCAACGGCGCGCGGACGCCGCTGTCGGTCGGCGCCGAGGGACGGATCGTCCGGATGCCCAACAAGGCCGAGCTCAAGGACGGACTGATCGAGGCGGTGAAGGCCAACGCCGGGGATCGCGTCCAGCTTTCGATGGAGCTCGAACCCCTCGTGCGGCTTGGCGAAACGGTCAGTGTCGCGGACCTGAACGCGGCGCTGGAGCAGTGCAATGTCGCGATCAGGAAGCGCGCCGGGGTGATCGGCTTCGCCGTGCCGAAGATGGAGCAGGTGATGTTCGCCGGAACGCCGTCGGGAAGCGCGCTTCTGGCCGAGGGCAAGACCGCGCCGCTGCCGCAGTTCAAGGGCATGGCCTTCTACCGGCCGGCGGCCTTGCCGGGCGCCCAGGCCTTGAAGTTCGCCAAGGCTCCGTCGCGGGCGCTCCTGTCCGGAAAAACGAAGTAGTCCTCAGGGCCCGCCCAAGGCCAGGGCGCCGAAAATGGCGGGGGCGTCATCTTTTTTCACTGGCCGACCGCAGTTCGCTTGTGCGTTGAACGCGGCCAGTTTATCGGTTTCTCCGCATCATAACGGGAGGCCGCCAATGGCTACGCTGCAAGAAATTACCGATCGCGTGAAGACCGCCGTTGGCGCCGATTCCGGCCTCGGCAAGTCGCTGAAGTTCGACCTCAAGGGCGACGGTTTCATCCACATCAACGGTGGCGAGGTTTCGAACGAAGACCTGCCCGCCGACCTGACCATGACCATCTCGCTGGCCGACCTCATGGAAATGGGCGCCGGCAAGCTGGACGCCACGATGGCCTTCATGTCGGGCCGCCTGAAGCTGTCGGACATGGGTCTTGCCATGTCGCTGCAGCCGCAGATGGGCGCCCTCTTCGCGAAGATGGCCTAAGGGTCTGATGAGCGAGCAAGCGCCTCTGGTTTCAACCGCCGAGGCGCCCGTTCCGGCCAACGGAACGGCGGAATGGTTCAGCGGCGCGGGGGCGGTTCGCCTCCGCGCCGCTTTGTTTTTGCCCGCCGGTCAGCCGCGCGGGTCGGTGGTCCTGAGCGGCGGCCGGACCGAGCCGATCGAGAAATACTACGAGGTCGTCGCCGAGTTTCAGGCGCGCGGCTTCGTGGTGCTGGTCCATGACTGGCGCGGGCAGGGTCTGTCCCACCGCATGCTGGAGGACCGGCTGAAGGGCCACGCGAAAGGCTTTGGCGACTTCGTCGAAGACTACAGGGCCCTGCTCACCCACTTCGAAGCCCGCCTGCCGAAACCCTGGATCGCCTTCGGCCATTCGATGGGCGGCTGCCTGACCCTGCTGGCGCTGGCCCACGGTGTCGGCGACTTCAAGGCTGCGGTGCTGTCGGCGCCGATGCTGGGCTTGCAGACCGGAAACCGCCCCAAGCGCGCCGCGCGGGCGCTGGCCTGGGTGATGGCCCGGGTGAAGGCCGAGGACTACATCCTCGGCAGTCCAGGCGATCCGCACGGCGAGACCTTCGAAGCCAACATCGTCACCCATGATCCGGGCCGCTATGCGCGCAACAGGGGCCTGGTGGACGCCGAGCCGCTGCTGGGCCTGAACGCCGGCACCTGGGGCTGGCTGGACTTCGCCTTCTCGGCCTCGGCCTGGCTCAAGCGCGCGCCGGAGGTGGCGGCGATCGGCATTCCGGTTCTTGTGATGGGCGCGGAGCAGGAAAAGCTGGTCGACAACGCCGACCAGCAGCTGATCACGGCCCGCATCCCCAAGGGGCGCTGGATCGAGATCCCCGGCGCCTACCACGAGCTGTTCCAGGAGACGGACGCCATCCGCGCCGTCGTCTGGCGTGAGTTCGACGGGTTGGTGGCGGCGATCTAGCTAATGCGCCGCTGACCGCTTCAGCGTCACCAGCGTCTCTTCCAGACAGGCCGGGTCGCCGGCGAAGGCGAACTTGCCGCTGTCGGAGCGGGCCGGGCGGCCGTACCAGTCGGTGACGACGCCGCCGGCGCCCTGGATCACCGGGATCACCGCCTCGACGTCCCAGACCTTCAGGCCGGTGTCGAGGGCCAGGTCCATCTTGCCCATGGCGACCATGGCGTAGCCATAGGCGTCCAGACCCAGCCGGGCGAGGCGGGCGGCGGCGCGGACCTGGGTCCAGGAGCCGAGCTCGGGTCCGGTCAGGATCGCCGGATCGGTGGTGCAGATGATGGCGTCAGTCAGCTTGGGACAGGGGCGTACCCGCAGGGGTGTTTCGCCGGCGCGGCTGATCAGGCGGGAGCCCGTGGCGGGGCCGCCGATGAAGATCTCTTCGAGGTAGGGCTGGCCGATCGAACCGAGCATCGGCGTTCCAGCGTGGCGCAGGCCGATCAGGGTGGTCCACAGCGGCAGGCCGGCGATGAAGGCCCGCGTACCGTCGACAGGGTCGAGCACCCAGACGAACTCGGCGTCCGGGCGGTCCTCGCCATACTCCTCGCCGATCACCCCGTGGTCGGGATAGCGCTCCGCGATCAACGCCCGGATGGCGCGCTCGGCGCCCTTGTCGGCCTCGGTCACCGGGTCGAAACCGCCGTCGAGCTTGTTCTCCAGGCCATGGTCGGCCCGGAACAGCGGCAGGATCGCGCCGGCGGCCGCGCGGTTGAGCTCGATCAGGAAGGCGTCGAGCTCGGCGAGCTTGTCAGGGGAGAGCGTCATGCGGTGGGATTAGCGCCCACCGCACAATGCAACAACCACGGACCGAACTCAGGCGGCGTCGGTTTCGCCGTTCAGCGACTTGGCGAGGTCCAGCAGGCGGCGGCGCGGGCGTTCGCCGAGCTGGTAGTAGGCGCGGATCAGGTCCAGGGTTTCCTTGCGGGCGAACATCTCGCCACCCTCGTTGGAGTCCTGGTTCGCCAGTTCGCGCCGGTCGGCGTCGGACAGGCCGTCGTAGAAGTAGCCAACCGGCACCTCCAGGGCTTCGGACAGCTGCCACAGCCGCGAGGCGGAGATGCGGTTGGCGCCACACTCGTATTTCTGGATCTGTTGAAAGCGCACTCCGACCGTGCCGGCCAGCTGCTGCTGGGTCAGGCCGAGAAGACGGCGACGGCGGCGAAGCCGCTTGCCGAGATGAACGTCGATGTCGTTGCCCATGGGCTGACGCCCCCGTGTTGTTGCATCCGTCGGCTGTCTCGGAACGAAACAGCCTGATGTGACACCCGCAAGTCGCGCACCAAGCGATCTGGCCCTGTGGATACCCGCCCGTAGGGAGATCATCCCCCGGGCGATTCCCTGTTCGGTCCGCGCGAACCGCGCTAAACCTCGTCCATGGCGACGCCGCCCTCACAAACGCCCACGGGGCAAGACATCGCCTGGCGGCTCGAGGCCCTGGCGTTCGACCTGTTCAACGGCCTGTTCAGATTGCTGCCGCTCGACTTCGCGTCCTGGATGGGCGGTCAGCTGTTCAGGCTGCTCGGCCCGCTGACCCGGACCCATGCCGTGGCCGAACAGAATCTCATGCTGGCATTCCCGGAAAGGGACGCCGCCTGGCGCCGCGGGATCCTCGCGGAGCAGTGGGAGAGCAACGGCCGCACGGTGGCGGAGTTTCCCAATATGGACCGTATCCTGCCCTCGACCGGGCGGGTCGAGGTGGTGGGAGGCGAGCGGCTCGCCGAGATCGCCGCCGGCGGCAAGCCGGTGGTGTTCGTCTCCGGCCACTTCTCCAACTGGGAAGTGATGCCCGCTGCGATCGTCAACGCCGGCGTCCCCTGCGAGATCACTTATCGTGCCGCCAACAACCCCTATGTCGACCGGCGCATTCGCGAGAGCCGCTTCCGCTATGGCGTGCGCCTGTTCGCTCCCAAGGGCGGCGACGGCGCCCGCGAGATGCTCGAGGCCATGGGCAAGGGCGTGTCGGTGGCGTTGATGAACGATCAGAAGTTCAACCAGGGCGGCGTCGCGGCGCCCTTCTTCGGGCACATGGTGATGACGGCCCCGGGGCCGACGCGGCTGGCGCTGCGCTTCGGAACGGTGCTGCAGCCGATGACCGTGGAGCGGACGAAGGGCGCCCGCTTCCGCGTCGTCGTTCACGAGCCGATCGTCCTGCAGAAGACGGGGGATCGCACGGCCGACATCGCCGAGGGCGTTCGCCGGGTCACCGCGATGGTCGAGGACCAGATTCGCAAGCGTCCGGGCGAGTGGTTCTGGGTGCACCGGCGCTGGTCAAAGGATGCCTACAGCGGCCTTGCCGCCGCCGACGACTAGGCGGTCAGATGTGCGCGAAGCTGTGGGGCTTCTCGTCGACGGCGACGTCGTCGATGCCCCGTCGGCGCGGCCCGAAATAGTCGGCGGTTCGCACGAACGGCCGCGGCCGGAACACGACCGCGTTCAGTCGGTCGATGATGGCCCGGGCCGTGACGGGCTTCACGATCAGCTCGGTGACGCCCGAATCGCGCGCCTCCTCGACCCGGGGGCGATCGGCGAAGCCGGTCATCATGATGATGGGCAGGAACGGGTTGCGGCTGTCGGCGGCATTGCGGATCAGGCGCGTGAAGTCGACGCCGTCCATCGGCTCCATGCGGAAATCGACGATCGCCAGGTCGGCCGGCCAGGTGCGGAGCGCCTCCAGCGCCTCGGAGCCGTCGCGCGCCTCGCGGACATTGAGGATTCCGATGCCCTTCAGGATCGTACCGACGATGGTGCGCATGTGGTCGTTATCGTCCACGAGCAGCACTTTCAGTTCGCCGAGTCCCAGATCCATCGCGTCCTCGTTTCGCCAGGCAGCGTTTTGCCGCCCCGCGCCTCCGGGGGCTTTGATAGGCGGCGCATGCCTACCGAAAGGTTACCCCAGTCCGGGGACACGGAAGCCGGACAGCAGGGTCGGGTCGAGGTTTCGGTCCCGCCACTTCAGCCTCCAGCACAGATGCGGGCCGGTCGCCCGACCGGTCATGCCGACCGCACCGATGGCCTGGCCGCGCACGACCTGCTGGCCGACGGCGACGTCGAGGCGCGACTGATGCAGGTAGAAGCTGGTCAGGCCCTGGCCGTGGTCGATCATGGTCAGGCCGCCCTCGAAGTGCATCGCGGGCTCGGCCAGGGTCACCAGTCCCTCGCACGGCGCCCGGATCACGGACCCGGCAGGCGCGGCCAGGTCGGCGCCATAGTGCGGGCGTTTGGCCTCGCCGTTCAGAATTCGCTGGCCGCCGAACCGCGCGCTGAGCCGCCAGCTATCGAGCGGCATCTCGAAGCCGGCCGTAAAGCCCTCGGCGTCGAGGCGGCTTTCAAGGGCGGCGGCCTTTAGCGCGGCCTCGCGCCCTATGCGCTCCAGCAGCACCGGATCACTCGGCGAGACCTGGTCCTGGGGCAGCCCGCCGATCCGCTGGACGTCGAAGTCGCCGGGCAGGATGTCGAGCCGCCGCAGGAGAGGGCCCTCCGGCGTGTCCACGCGGATCTCGCTGGACGCAGGCGCATCGCGGTCGAAGCCGATGAAGAACCACCCGGCTGCCGAGGCCGTGGTGACCGGCTGACCGTCCAGCATGACCGGCGCGCGGGGACGGGTCCTGCCGACCGCAAAGCCGCCCTGACGAAGGCGGCCGCTGACCAGCAGCGTCGTCGAGGCTGCAAACCCGGGTGTTGAAATGCCGGCGGCGCCCAGGCCCGCGAGGAGCGCCCTGCGGTTCAGGGGTTCAGGTCCTTCCAGCGCTGGAGCGCTTCGGTCGGGCCGGCATAGGCCTCCTGGGTCGCGGCGTTCCAGTAGCGCAGGGCCTCAAGCGGGATCTTGACCCCGCTGACGGCGCAGACGACGTGCCGGCCCGGCTTCATCACGGCGTACTCGCCGTCCCCGTAATGCAGGACAGCGAGGTCCCGGCCCATGTCGCGTTCGAAAGCGTTCATCGTCCCAATGTAGCCAATTGCAGGCTGCTAGAACAGGTCGCCCTGACCGGCAGGCGGCGAAGGCGCCTTTTTCGGCGCCGCACGGGGCGCTGTGCCCGGGCCCGGGGCAGAACCCGAAGCCGGGAGGGCCGCGCCGTCGATTACCGCCTCGCGGGTGGCGTCCTCGAACATCAGCCGCACCGCCTCGCCCGCCGCCAGGTCGCCGCCGCGCGGGATGATCGACCCGTCGCCGCGGGTCACCAGCACGAAGCCGGGGCGCGGCGGGCGCCGCGGATTGAGCGTCAGCCGCAGCTTCTCCAGGTTATCGAGCCGCGTCCGGGCGGTGTCGTGGGCCCGGGCGATCGCGGCGTTCAGGCGGAGGTTGATCTCGTCCAGCCGCGCGGACTGCTGTTCGTTCCGGCGCGTGAGCGCTTCAGGCCGCAAGGTCCCGGCGGTGTGCGCCAGGCGATCGCCGAGCGTCTCGAACCGGCGGTCGAGCGAAGCCTTGAGTCTGTGGTCGAGGTCCTTGAGCCGCATCGCGTGCTGTTCGCTGCGCCGCGCCAGCATGGCCGGCCGTAGCGGCGCGGCGATCCGCGCCAGATGACCGGCGTGCAGGTCGACGTTGCGGCGCAGGCCGAGGGTCAGGTGACTGGCAGCATAGTCGAGGCGCTGGCGGGCCATGGCCAGGATGTCGGCTGGTCTCGGCAGGCCGCGCGACAGGGCGGTCAGCCGCTCGCGCCGGGTCTCGATCGCCCGGCCGCCGCACTGGTTCAGGCGGCGGTCGTAGTCGCTGACCATGGCCTTGAGCTCGGACAGCACCGGTGTCGCCATCTCGGCGGCGGCCGTCGGCGTCGGGGCGCGGCGGTCGGAGACGAAGTCGATCAGGGTGGTGTCGGTTTCGTGCCCGACGGCCGAGATCAGCGGGATGCTCCCCTCTGCGACGGCGCGCGCCAGGGCCTCGTCGTTGAACGCCCAGAGGTCTTCCACCGACCCGCCGCCTCGGGCGACGATCAGGATGTCCGGCCGCGGTAGGGCGCCCCCCGGCGCCAGAGCGTTGAAGCCGCGGATGGCGGCCGCGACCTGCCCGGCGGCGGCGTCGCCCTGGACCACGACCGGCCAGACCACGACGCGGCAAGGCCAGCGGTCGCGGATGCGGTGCAGGATGTCGCGGATCACAGCGCCGGTCGGGCTGGTGATCACCCCGACCACGGCGGGCATGGAGGGCAGGCGCCGCTTGCGCTCGACGGCGAACAGCCCCTCGGCGGCCAGCTTCTGTTTGAGGCGCTCCAGCTGCGCCAGCAGGGCGCCGACGCCGGCCGCCTCCATGGTCTCGATGACGATCTGGTAGCGGGATCCGGCCGGGAAGGTGGTGATGCGGCCGGTGACGATGACCTCCAGCCCCTGCTCGGGCCGGACCGACAGGCCGCGCACGCTGCCCTTCCAGACCACGCCGTCGATGGCGGCCTTGTCGTCCTTGAGGGTCAGGTAGACGTGACCGCTGGCGTGGTGGGTCACTTTCGACAGCTCGCCGCGCAGGCGCACGAAGCCGTAGGCGTCTTCCAGCGTCCGCTTGAGCGCGAACGCCAGTTCCGAGACGGAATAGGCCTGGGCGTTTGAGGTCTGGCTGTCGATATCGCTCACACGGCCACCATAGCGGCGGCAGCGAGTCGCGCGAAACCCGCCCTGTCCGGGGGGCTGCTCCGGCCTAGATCCCGAAAGGTCACGCGAGGACCAACGACCATGCGCTCACCCCTGCTCGGCCTTGCCACGGTCCTGATGCTCGCCGCTCCGGCGCTGGCCGCCGACGACCCGGTCAGCGGCAGCTGGGCCGTCAGGGCGAAGGTGGAGAGCTTCGCCTTCACCCTGACCTGCGACCTGACGCGCCGCGGCAACGTCATCAGCGGGACCTGCTATGACGGCGGCACGCGAAGGGCCCATCCGCTGACGCGCGGCAGGATCGACGGCGACAAGGTGAGCTGGAGCTACCAGTCCAGCTTTCTCGGCAAGCCGTTCAGCGCCGACTACGACGCCGTGCTGTCCGGCGGCCGGATGACCGGCGTGGTGATGGCGAACGGCTACAAGGGGCCGTTCACCGCCACGCGCTGACCCGGTCTAGATGTAGCGGCGCAGCGAGCGGGCGAGCTCGGTGGCGCCGCCCTTCTTCTTGCCGGGCTGCGGTTGCTGATAGGCCACCTGGGCGTGTTCACGGCAGTAGGGGCCGTGCTCGCCATTGCGGCGACCGCAGAAGGTGAAGCCGTCCGTCGACGGGTCGCCGATCGGCCATTTGCACATGTGAGCCCCGAGCGTCAGCACGGTCGCGCTGCCGGGCTCCTCGATGCGGTGCACCGGTTGGGGCAGGGGGGCGGTGTTGCTGACCACGATCGGCGCGACCGGCTCGGCGACCATCCGGCGCGGCGCGGCCGGGGCCGTGGCGACCGGACGGGCGGGACGCGGGGCCTTGAAGGCCGGGCGAGCGGGCTGCGACGGTGCGGCGCGGCCCGACAGGCCGAGGCGGTGAACCTTGCCGATGACCGCGTTCCGGGTAACCCCGCCCAGTTGCTTGGCGATCTGGCTGGCCGACAGGCCGTCGAGCCAGAGTTTCTTGAGAGTCGTAACCCGTTCGTCGGTCCAGCCCATGATCAACCCTCATCTGCCTGGGAGAGCCGGAAACGTCCCCGCGCCGCCGACTCTACATGTTGTGTCCGGACCGCCCTTCGAGCTGTCCTGCTACCAGATATCGTAAACCTTCTGTTAACCGGCACAATAGGCGCCAAGGGCACTGTCCACAGATTCAACATCTTGATTCGAGAATGGCGCCACCGGTTTCCGCCGACGATGTTCGGCGGCGCCTTGCGCGCACGGCGATGGGAGCGCACCTAGGGACCATGAAAGACATGGCCGAAAGCGTCGTTCCGCCGCAGCCCCGCGACTATGCCGGATTCAACTGGACCGGCTTCGCCACCCTCTACCAGCGCGAGGTCCGTCGCTTCTGGAAGGTGGGCATGCAGACCGTGGCCGCCCCGGTGGTCACCACGCTCCTCTACATGATGGTCTTCGTGGTCGCCGTGCGCGGGGCCGCGCCGCCCATCCACGGCACCCCGTTCTCGGAGTTCGTGGCGCCGGGCCTGATTATGATGGCCATCCTCAACAATGCCTTCGCCAACTCCTCCTCCAGCCTGCTGCAGGCCAAGATGATGGGGCTGACGCCGGACTTCCTGACCCCGCCGCTGTCGGCGCTGGAGCAGGTGCTCGGCTTTGCGCTGGGCGCGGCGACGCGCGGCGTCGTGGTGGGCCTTGTCACGGCGCTGACCATAGCGGTGCTGCCGTTCACCGACCTTGGGGTCAGCCACATCTGGGCGGTGGTCTATTTCAGCGTCGGCGCCTCGCTCATCCTCGGCTTTGTCGGCATCGGCACCGGCCTTTGGGCCGAGAAGTTCGACCACCTGTCGGCGATCACCAACTTCCTGATCATGCCGATGACCTTCCTGTCCGGGACCTTCTACCTGGTCGACCGCCTGCCCGAGCCGTTCCGCACGGCCAGCCATTTCAACCCGTTCTTCTATCTGATCGACGGGTTCCGCTACGGCTTCATCGGCCACAGCGACGGCAACCTGCTGGCCGGTGTGGTCATGGTGGCGGTCCTGAACGTCGCGCTCTTCCTGTGGTGCTGGCGGATGTTCATCATCGGCTGGCGGCTGAAGACCTAGGGAATCGCGTGAGGGGGACTTCGATGAAGCTGATCAAGGCGCTGGCGCTGGCCGGCGTGATCCTCGGCGGCCTCGTCGCGCCCGCCTTCGCCGCGCCGGCCACCGTCGCCGAGGAGATCGCGGCCTTCGACAAGCCGACCCAGGCCGAGCGTCTGGCGGTGCTGACGGGCCTGCTCGACGCCCGCGGCCTGACCTACGAGGTTCGTCCCTTCACCAGCGGCAAGCCCGGCGCGCCGGAAGGCTACAACGTCGTGGTGGTCCTGGCGGCCGGCGGCGACAAGGACGTCCTGCTGACCGCCCACTATGACGCGCTGGTCCTGAAGGACGGTACGCTGGTGAACGGCGTCGTCGACAACGCCGCCTCGGTGGTGGCCCTGCTGCGCGCGGCCGACGCCCTGAAGGGGCAGACCTTCCAGCGCGGCCTGCGCATCGTGTTCTTCGACCAGGAGGAACGGGGCCTGCTCGGCGCGGCGGCCTATGCCGCCAGCCCCGACGGCCAGCGGGTCGCGGCGGTGTTCAACTTCGACATCAACGCCTACGGCGACACCCCGTTCTATGCCGCGGCGACCACGCCGGTGGACGCGCCGCTGGAGGGCGTCATCACTGCGGCCTGCCAGGCGGCGGGCGAGACCTGCCGTGGTCTGCAGGCCTATCCGCCAAGCGATCACCTCGCCTTCCGGAAGGCGCTCATCCCGGCGACATCGTTCAGCTATCTGCCGGCGGCCGAGGTGGATGTGCTGCAGGGCTTTATGGCGCAGCTGGCGATGGGTGAGCGCCCGTCCGGCCCGCCGCCCCGGATCCTGGGTCTGATCCACACGCCGCAGGACGTCATGGACGTTGTCGATCCGGCGACCGTTGAAAAGGCGGCGTCGCTGGCCGTGCAGGTGGCGCGGGCGGCGGAGAACGCGCGCTGAGACCGGGGCTGTCGGCCGCCCCGAATTCTTGACATTCGACGGCTCCCCGGTGAGAAGCCTAGGCCTTCCTGTCCCCGCGCGAACCGCCGGGGACTTTCTCGCTTTAGGGAGGCATCCTTGAGCACGCCGACGTCGACCAGCCCGTCCTCCGACCACATCATGGGCGTCTACAACCGCGCCCCCCTGGCGGTTGAGCGCGGACGAGGCGCGCGACTTTGGGACACCAAGGGCGAGGAGTACCTGGACTGCGTGGCCGGCATCGCCACCAACGGTCTTGGCCACTGCCATCCCCGGTTGGTCGAGGTGCTCAAGGAGCAGTCCGACAAGCTCTGGCACGTCTCCAACATCTTCCGCATCCCCGGCCAGGAAGCGCTGGCCACCCGCATGACGGACGCGACCTTCGCCGACGTGGTGTTCTTCACCAACTCGGGCACCGAGGCGATCGAGTGCGCGCTCAAGACGGCCCGCAAGTATCACACCGCCAACGGCAACCCCGAGCGGGTCGAGATCTACGGCTTCGACGGTTCGTTCCACGGCCGCAGCTACGCGGCGATCAATGCGGCCGGCAATCCGTCCTACGTCGAGGGCTTCGGCCCGCGCCTGCCGGGCTACAGCCAGCTGACCTGGGCTGATCACGAGGGCATCAAGGCGGCGATCGCCAACCCGACGACGGCGGCGATCATCGTCGAGCCCGTGCAGGGCGAGGGTGGCGCGCGCGCCATGCCCGAGCACTGCCTGACCGGCCTGCGGGCGCTGACCCGCGAGCACGGCGTGATCCTGATCTATGACGAAGTGCAGTGCGGCATGGGCCGCACCGGCAAGCTCTTCGCCCATGACTGGGCCGAGGACGCCGCGCCCGACATCATGTGCGTGGCCAAGGCGCTGGGCGGCGGCTTCCCCATCGGCGCGTGCCTGGCCTCCGCCGAAGCGGCCAAGGGCATGACCGTGGGTGTTCACGGCTCCACCTTCGGCGGCAATCCGTTGGCCATGGCCGTCGGCCTGGCGGCCTTCGACGAGATCAGCAAGGACGAGACGCTGGCGAATGTCCGCGACGTGGCGGGCTACCTAAGCCAGCAGCTGACCGGCCTGAAGGACCGCTTTCCGGACGTCATCGTCGACGTGCGGGGCAAGGGCTTCCTGATCGGGCTCAAGCTGGTCCCGGTGAACCGCGAGTTCATGGCCCTGGCGCGCGACCAGCACCTGCTGGTGGCCGGCGGCGGCGACAACTGCGTGCGCCTGCTGCCGCCCCTGACCCTGACGCTGGAAGACGCCCGCGAAGTGGTCGAGAAGCTCGAGAAGACCTGCGAGGTCGTTCGGGCAAGGGCGGCTGCATGACCGCGCCCCGGCACTTCCTCGACATCTGGAAGCTCGAGGCGCACGACCTTCGTGTGATCCTCGACGACGCCCGCACCCGCAAGGCCTCCCGCCGCGGCTGGACCCAGGCCATGGTCGATCACGACCGGCCCGGTGAAGGCCGCACGCTGGCGATGATCTTCGAGAAGAACTCCACGCGTACGCGTTTCAGCTTCGACGCCGCCATCCGCCAGCTCGGCGGCCATGGTATCATCTCGACGTCGGCCGACATGCAGCTCGGCCGCGGCGAGACGATCGACGATACCGCCAAGGTGCTGTCGCGCATGGTCGACGCGGTGATGATCCGGGCCAACCGTCACGAGGACGTGGAGCTCTTCGCCCAGAACGCCTCCGTGCCGGTTATCAACGGCCTGACCGACAGGAGCCATCCCTGCCAGATCATGGCCGATCTGCTGACCTTCGAGGAGCATCGCGGGCCGGTGGCTGGCAAGACCATCGCCTGGGTCGGCGACGGCAACAACGTCTGCGCCAGCTTCATCCATGCTGCGCCCAAGCTGGGCTTCAAGCTGAACATCGCCTGCCCGGCGGCCTATCACCCCGACCTCTACGACCTGGCCCGCGCGGCTGAGCAGCAGGGTCAGGTGGAGATGACCGATGATCCCCGCGCCGCGGTGGAAGGCGCCGACTGCGTGGTCACCGACACCTGGGTGTCGATGGGCGATGTCGACGGCGAGGCGCGACTGGACGCCTTCGAGTCCTATCAGGTCGACGAGGACCTGATGGGTCTGGCGCACAGGGACGCGGTATTCCTGCACTGCCTCCCGGCCCACAGGGGCGAGGAAGTGACCGACGCGGTGATCGACGGCCCGCGCTCCCTGGTCTGGGACGAGGCGGAGAACCGCATCCACGCCCAGAAGTCGATCCTCGCCTGGTGCTTCGGCAAGATCGGCTAGGGCAGGGTACGGTCAGACGGAGCCGTCCGATCGTTGGATCGTGCTCTGGACTCAAAAGCCCCGAGGCTGACGGCTTCAGGTGATTCCATCTGAAGCCTTCAGGCTCGGGCAATCGGGAGCCCCGCGATGGCCGGCATCGAGTTCGACAAGGCCACGCGGGGCGATCTCGCCCACATGCTCCGTGACTACCTCAAGCGAGAGTGCGACGCCGAGATCGGCGGTATGGATGCAGAGTTCCTGGTGGACTTCGTCACCGAAAAGCTGGGCCCCCGGTTCTACAATCAAGGCCTGCGCGACGCCGCCGTGGCGCTGGCCAGGCGTATGGACGTGTTGACCGAGGCCCTCGAGGAGCTTGAACGGCCCGAGCCACGCGCCTGAACCTTCGGCAGACGAAACGGGATCGGCGTCCGGGGTTGTGACCATATCGCCGTTCGCTTTCGATAGCCTGATGACCATCGCCGCCGGCGCCGGCCGGCTGCTCGCCTGACCGGCGGAGGTTGACCGCTAGGAGCCTTCCGCCGCCTTGAGGCGCCGCTCGAACTCAGCGGCGATCGAAGGGTGGTAGGTGGTCTTGCTCTGGTCGAAATAGGTCCGGGCGAGGGGCACGCCCCAGTCCTTGTCCTTCAGCAGGCCGATGTAGAGCGGTCGGATGAACAGGCCGCGACCGACGCTGCCGAGAAAGCGCTCCAGAGAGGCCAGCCCCGGCGCGTAGCGGTTGGCCACGACCAGCTCGAGCCAGGCCGAGCGGATGTAGGCGTTGGTCGAGGCCGACAGCGCAAAGGCGCCGTCGAGGTCGTTCAGCTGCGCGGCTGTGAGCTTGCGGGGCAGGCCGTCCAGGAACCGCTTCCACTGCTGTGTCGTCCAGGCCTTGCCCGGGACGGCCGAGGCCGGGCCGCCGGCCAGAAAGGCCGCGCGAGCCTCGTCGACCTTGAGCAGGGCCGGGGAGGGCTTGTGGTAGGCGCCCGAGGGGATGCCCGGCTGATACACCCAGGCGTCGAGCTGCAACTTCGCCTCGAGGTCTGCGTCGCCCTTGACCAGCTGCGCGCGCAGATCGGCAAGGAAGCCGGCCGTGGTCTGCGGCTGGAAGGCGAAGCGGTCGAAGTAGCCGCGCAGGTAGCTGTCCCACCGTGCACGGCCGAAGGCATGCTCCAGCGTCCGCAGGAAGGCCTCGCCCTTGATGTACTCCACCCCGGTGCCCGCGCCGTGCAGGGTGATCACCGACGGGTCCTCGGCGGAGGCGATGGCGCGCTGCAGCTGGTCCCAGCCGAGATCGGCTTCGATCTCCGCCCGCTCCGGACCGTACAGCGCCTCCATCAGCCGGTTCTCGACGTAGCTGGTGAAGCCCTCGTTGAGCCAGATGTCATTCCAGGTGGCGTTGGTCACCAGGTTGCCCGACCAGCTGTGCGCCAGTTCGTGGGCCACCAGCCCGACATTGGCCCTGTCGCCCGTGATGAAGGTCGGGGTCAGGAAGGTGAGGTTGGTGTTCTCCATACCGCCGTAGGGAAAGGCAGGCGGCAGGACCAGCACGTCATAGCGGCCCCAGCGGTAGGGGCCGTACAGCGCCTCGGCGGCCTCGACCATCTTGCCGGTGTCCACCAGTTCGGCGGCGGCGCGGTCCATCATCGAAGGCTCGGTATAGACTCCCGTACGCTCGCCCAGCGGCCGGAAGGCGATGTCGCCGACGGCGAGGGCGATCAGATACGGCGCCGTCGGGTGCTGCATGCGGAACCGGAAGGCCCGCTTGCCCGGCCCGGCGGCCTCGCCGGTCGGGGTCAGCATCTCGCCGCTCATCACGGCGGTCAGGTCGTCGGGGACGACGATACGGGCGGTCCAGGTCTGGCGGATGCCGGGGCTGTCCTGGGTCGGAATCCAGCTGCGGTTCAGAGTGGCCTGACCCTGGCTGTAGAGGAAGGGCTTGGCCTTCCCGGCGGTCAGCTCAGGCGGCAGCCACTGGAGCGCCGCGGCCGCACCGCTGCGGTAGGTGACGATGATGCGCCTGGCGCTGTTCAGCTGGACGGTAAGCGGCGCCCCCTTGTCGCCGTCTGCGGCGCCCAGGGCCCAGGACAGCTTGCCGCCGTCGGCGTCGGTGACGGAGACGATGGTCAGGTCCCACGCGTCCAGAACGATCTCGGTCGCGCCCGGCGCGGCCCTGACGTCGAGAGCGGCCGTCCCACTGACCGTCTTCGTGTCGAAGTCGGTGACGAGGTCGAGGTCGACATGGGTCACGCGGGCGATGCGAGGCTGCGCCCAGGTCTGCCCGTCCACCGCGTCGGCCGTCGTCAGGATCGGGGCGACGGCCGGGGTGGCAAGGGCCGCGCTCGGGGCGCAGCAGCAGAGGGTGAGGGCGGCGGCAAGGCCGCGAAGCATGGGCGACATCAGGCAGGAATCCGGACTTTGGAGGCGAGGCTTCATGCCCTCATCGCTCACCGCTCGCAACCGGGCGCGTGAACGCCTATATGGCCGCCCCATGAGCGAAACCCTGAACCTCCCCGCCGACGACCTTGTCGCCGCCTTCCAGATCGAGGGCTGGCCCGTGCGGGGCCGCATCGTGCGCCTGGGCGCCTCCGTCCATGAAATCCTGACCCGGCACGACTATCCCCAGCCGGTGGCCAACTTGCTGGGCGAGGCCTGCGCCCTGGCCGCCCTGGTCGGCTCCAGCCTGAAATTCGACGGGCGGCTGATCGTCCAGGCCCAGGGGGACGGCCCGGTGGCCTATGTGGTCGTCGACTACGACACCGACGGCTCGATGCGCGGCTACTGCCGCTTCGATGCGGAGCGCCTGGCGGCGACGATGGCCGAAGACCCGCGGCCGGGGGCCCGGGCGCTGCTCGGCAAGGGCGTCTTCATCATGACCATCGACCAGGGCGCGGACATGGACCGCTACCAGGGCGTCACCTCGATCGAGGGCGATACCCTGGCCCTGTGCGCCGAGGAGTACTTCGCCCAGTCGGAACAGACCCCGACCCGCATCCGGCTGGCCGTCGGCCAGGTCGACACCGGCGACGGCCCCCTGTGGCGCGCCGGCGGGCTGCTGATCCAGAACATCGCCGCCGACGAGGCGCGCGGCTCGACCGAAGACGCCTGGACACGCGCGCAGCTGCTGTTCGACACCACCCGCGAGGACGAGCTGGTCGATCCGACCCTGCCGGCCGACACCCTGCTGTGGCGGCTGTTCAACGAGGACGGCGTACGGGTGTTCGAGCCCCGGCCGCTGCAGGCCTTCTGCCGCTGCACCGAGGAGCGGATCGTGTCGGTGATCGGCAGCTTCAGCGCCGAGGAGCAGGCCGAGATGGTCGAACCCGACGGCAAGATCCGGGTCACCTGCGAATACTGCTCCCGTGTCTACGCGATGACGCCGCCGCCGGTCTGACACCCCCCAAACGGGACAGACGCCGCGCCTTGAGGCGTGTAGTTTCCTGTCGTGACCGGCCTCCGCCAAACCGACCGCGCCACCGGCCTTCCCGAAGGACTCTCGCTTGTCGAGGCGGGGGAGGAAGAGTTGCTGCACGCCATCTATCGCTTGCGGGTCAGGGCGTGGCGGGCGCGGAACGCCAGTTTTCCGGAGATCACCGCCTGGAGCGATCCGTATGACGAGATCGCCCGGCACTGGGCCGTGCTGGACAGCGCCGGCCGGCCGGTCGCGGCGGCTCGCCTGACCGTACACAGGACGCCGCGGGACGCGCCGGACGCCTCGATCTACGGGGACGCCATTCTGGCCATGGAAGGCCCGGTCGGTTCGATCAACCGCTTGGTGGTGGCGCCGGAGCAGGGCGGTCGCGGGCTGACGACCCTGCTGGATGAGGTTCGTCTCGCGGCCGCGCGCGAGGCCGGGTGCCGTTTCGTGATCGGCGCCACACGCGCCGGCGACCGCCGGATCGAGGCAGCGCGGCGTCTCGGTTTCGAGGTCGTCGGGCCGGCCACTCCCAGCAGCGACGGACCGTTGGCGGTGGTCCAAGCGGTTTCGTTGATCCTGCTGAAGCGACTCGACTAACCTTTGACTACGCACTCCCCCGCCAACGCCCTGTAGGCCCGCCAGCTGGCCAGGCCGAGCCAGGGGAATATCACCACCAGCGCGAGGAACCCCGTCGCCGCCGACGCCAGCAGCAGGGCCGTGATGATGACCGCCCAGAGGAGCAGCGGGAAGAAGTTGGCGTTGACCGCCCGCACACTGGTCGCCACGGCGGCAAAGACGTTGGCGTTCGGGTTGAGCAGCATCGGGGCTGACACCACCACCAGGGCGTAGGTCACGAAGGCCAGGGCGCCGCCGGTCAGGCCGCCGATCAGCAGCATGGTGTGCCCCTCGCTGGAGCCGACGGCGAAGGCGACCAGCGACCCGACGTCCCGATGCACGTGGAAGGTCGACAGGCCGTAGACGATCTGCGCGACCCGGCCCCACAGGAAGTAGATCAGCACGAGAAGCAGGCTGAGATAGGCGATGTCCTGCCGGAAGGCCGAGCGGACAAACAGGATCTGCCCCAGCGTCGGCCGCTCGCCCAGGTCCAGCCGTCGGCCGGCCTCGTAGGGTCCCATGGCCAGGACCGGCGCGATGATGACGAAGCCGGCGGTCAGGGCCAGCACCCAGAACGCCCCGTTGGTCGCATAGACCGCGTAGCAGAGCGCGAAGCTCGCCGCCGCCACGGCGAGGCCGTAGAGCAGCAGGGGTCCCGGGGCCTTCGTCAGGTCCCGCCAGCCCGCTGCCAGCCAGTCGAAGGGGGCGGAAAAGCGGATCGTCCGGATGGCCGGCAGACCGAGCGTAGTGTCCATCGTGGGTCCTCCCGGGCGCCTCTGTGGGCGCTCTCTGCGGGAAGCATGAGGTCGCGCGGCGCTGCTGGCAACCGCGGCCGCTAGAGGAAGGCCGTGGCGGTCGCCTCCTCCTGTTCGAACGCGAGGCTCGACAGGAAGTCTCCCAGCATGTCGGCGAAATCGGCCTCCGTGGCCCTGCCGCGGCCGAGCGCGCCCATCCGGAACGCCCAGAAGCTGTTGATGTGCTGCAGGGAGCCGATGACCTCGCCGAGGCGGACGAACGTCGCCGGAGCGTTCAGCAGAAAGTCGCGGAACTCCGATGGCCGTTCTTCGGTGAGAAACAGGTTGTACGACCGGTTGTAGCCGTCCAGCGAGCGCAGGACGAACTGCACCGCCTCCCGGATGGACTGGTTGATGGCCCGCCGGGCCCGCTTGATATACTCGGTGGTCTGGAAGTTACGCGGCGGGGCCGGCATGAACTGTGTGATGTCCGCGCAGGTCTTCGAGCTCTCCCGGAGTGTCGAGGCCGCGATCCACTTGTAGTACAGCAGCCCGCGCCAGGCGAAGATACCATCCCGATACTGCTCCGCGTCCATTCTCAGTGCGTCGCGCAGCGGAGCGAAGGCGGCGTCGGGCGTCTCCGCCAGCAGCTTCTGGGTGAACTCGTTGGCGCCCCGGATATCGCTGCCCGAGACCAGATTGGTCAGGCTCGCCATCTCCGAGGCCACGAAGGCGCTCATGCGGGCGAGGTCGGCTTCACTGATGTTGAAGTACTCAAGGGCCGGCATGTAGCCGTTCCGCGCCAGCATCTCGCGCAGCAGGAACGGGTCCATCGAGGGGATGTCGTCAAGGATCTCGAGCAGGACCTGATCCTCGGCGGGGAGGCCCGAGGTGTCGGAGAAGTAGGTCTCAAGGATATGGCCGGCACGCTCCTCGCCGATGAAGAAGGACTGGCCGCCGGCGCGCAGGTCGGCCTTGTCCAGCGGCAGGATGACCTTGGTGGCGGTCGTCCGGGCTTCGGCGAAAAGCTCCCGCTCGTGCGGCCTCAGCCTGTGCTTGAGGATGATGGCGTGGTTGAGGGCCGAGTGCAGGAACATCGGCCGGGCGGCGAGCGCCGGATGGCCCGGCAGCCGCCGGTGGACGGAGAGCAGGTTCAGGACCCGGGCCGTGGATCCTGACCGCTCGAGGTTGGCGAGGTTCCTGTCCGGCTTCGAACGGTTCACAGGGCGCCTTCCGACATCCGGGCGACCCCGCTGTCCAGGGCCTCGAGCTGGTCGTGGATATGCTCCACGAAGCCGACCATGAGGGTGCGGTTCTCTTCCGCCATGCGGCTGAAGGCCGGGCCCCTCAGCACATCCTCGGAGACGATGAACTCCCGCGAGCAAAGGCGGCTGCAGTAGCCGCTCTCGACCAGCCTCAGAACGTGGCGACGGGTGGTTTCATAGGGAAAGCCGGTCAGCTCCGAGATGGCCTGGATCGACACGGGGCGCCGCAGCCGGTCGGGAAAGACGCCCGAGATCGCCGCCGGGTGCGGCGTGCGGTCGGCGTTCAGGTGGCCGGTCGAGGCCCGCAGGATCGACATGAAGACGATCATCGTCGTGTGGTTGTTGCCGAATGCCCTGGCCATCAGCGCGGCGCTGGCCAGGAAATGGTCGATCGACTGCGCCAGCAGGTACTTGTCTTCGTCGGCGTCTGCGGAGCGGTCCATGGGGTCAGCGGCTATCCGGGCGGGCGTCTGCGCCGGCGCGTCCGGCGAATATCCGACGAGGGCGGCTCCGAAGGCTTCTCGGGCGGCTGGCGCGTCGAAACAGGCCGCCTTGATAGCCGATAGAGCTTTATCGCCGCTTAATTGCGCCGGCGGGTTCAGCTGCCGACCCTGACTTTCGCGGCCGGTGCAGGGGTTATGCCTTGCGGCTCGAAGGCCAGGCTCGACAGGAAGTCGATCAGAATGTCGACGAAGTCGGCCTCGGTCACCCGTCCGCGATTGAGTGTCCCCATCCTGAAGAGCCAGAAGCTGTTGATGTGCTGCAGGGAGCCGATCACCTCGCCAAGGCGCACGAACGTCGCCGGCGCACTCAGAAGGAAATCCCTGAACTCGGAGGGCCGCTCCTCGGCGAGGAAGATGTTGTAGGAGGAATCATAGTCGCTGAGCGCCTCGATGACGTAGCCGACCGCCCGGCTGATGGCGGCGTTGATCCTGCCCTTGGCCTCGCGAATATACTCCGAGTTCTCGACGCTCCTGGGGGGTGCGGGCGCGAAGTTGCTGACCTCGACACAGGTCTTCGAGCTCTCCCGCAACGTCGATGAGGATATCCACTTGTAGTAAAGAAGGCCGCGCCACGCGAAGATGCCATCGCGATACTGCGTTGCGTCCATTCGGAGCGCCTCCCGCAGCGGTTCGAAGGATGCGTCCGGTGTCTGGGCCAGAAGTTTCTGGGTAAAGTCCCCGGCGCCGCGTCCATCCGGCGCGGCGACGAGGTTCGTCAGGCCAGCCATCTCGGATTCGACGAACTCACGCATGCGGGCGAGGTCGGCTTCGCTGATGTTGAAGTATTCGAGGGCTGGCATGTAGCCGTTCCGGGCCAGTGTCTCTCGCAGCAGGAACGGGTCCATGGAAGGAATATCATCAAGGATCTCAAGGAGGGTGTGATCCTGGGAGGTGAGGCGGGCGTTGTTCGAGAAGTGCGTTGCCAGAATGTGGTCTGCGCGCTCCTCGCCGATGAAGAAGGACTGGCCGCCGGCCCTCAGGTCGGTTCTGTCCAGCGGAATGATGACCTTCGTGGCGGTGGTCCGTGATGTCGAGAACAGCTCGCGCTCGTGCGGTCTGAGGCGATGCTTCAGGAAGATCGCCTGGTTGAGCGCGGTGCTCTGAAACATCGGCCGGTCCTGGAGGACGGGGTTCCCGGCCAGTCGCCTGTGGACGTCGAGCAGGTTCAGGACACGGGCCGTCGATCCGGACTTCTGCAGGTTTACCAGACTTCGGTCGGCGTTGGCCCGGTTCATGGCCGTGCGCCGTCGCTGCGTCGCGGCCTGGCCTTGGCGGTTCCGGAGGTCGATCCTGGGTCTTGCGAGGACGTCGCGTCGTCGGCCGGGGCCTCGGCCGCCCGAGGGGCGCTGCCCGACCAGAACCCGTCCAGCTGCCGGTTGATGTGATCCACGAAGTCGAGAACCAGCGGCTCGTTCTGCGCCGCCATTGTCGTGAACAGGTCGCTCCTGAGCACCTCTTCGGAAACAATGAACTCGCGCGAGCCCAGTCGGCTGCAGAAGCCGGTATCCACGAGCTTCATGACGTGCCGGCGCGTCGTCTCATAGGGAAAGTTGGCGAGGTCCGAGATCGCCAGGATCGATATGGGCCGCCGCAGGGTGTCGGGGAAGACGCCAGACACCGCCTCGGGGCGCACGCCCCGGTCTCGATTGAGGTGACTGACCGACCCTCTCAGGATCGTCATGAAGACAATCATCGTCGTGTAGTCATTCTGGAATACTCTGGACAACAAGGCGGCTGTGTCCATGAAATGGTCTATCGACTGGGCGAGAAGATACTTCTGCCTGTCAGCCCCATCTGGGTCGGTCTTGATTTCGCCTGCGGGTCGGGTGTGGGGCATGCTTTACCTTGTGGCTCGGATACGCTGAGCTTCTGGCTGGTGTCCTGATTATGAGGCAGGTAGCGCCGCCGCGGAGGATTTCAAACGCTCACCCTCGCGATGGCGCCCGGT
This sequence comes from Caulobacteraceae bacterium, assembly GCA_027487945.1. Classification (GTDB taxonomy): domain Bacteria; phylum Pseudomonadota; class Alphaproteobacteria; order Caulobacterales; family Caulobacteraceae; genus Caulobacter. Next base: position 27,803 of record JAIYCQ010000034.1, on the reverse strand, counting down.
CGGTACCCTGCGGTCCCGGAGATGTCGCTGGCGGTCCTGACCGGAACCCGGGACATCACCGCCCCCGTCGCGGCGTCCACAAGGGTGAAGGCGTAGGCGCCGGTGGCCCGGTCGCGATCAATGATGAGGCGCGGATTCGGGGGCGCGGCGGCGGATCCTGACGCCGCGTCCGCCTGCTGGGCGGCCTGCGCGGCGGGTGTTGGCGGACTGTTCGTTCGGATCGGCGCGATCACGGTCTTCTTCCTGTTCGGCACAACTGGCACAATCGCTGCCACAAGTTGCCGATACCTTAACTGCAGCGGGCAGTTAAGTCGCCGTTATCCCCAAAAAGAGTAATGCAAGATCAAAGTTTGCCCCATTTCGGGTTTAATGGAAGTATTTGTGGTTTACCATCTGTCTCCGCCATCTTGGTTGACTGAAGGTAAGACTGTTGTGACACCGGTGGACTCACGAGGTCCCGCTGTCCGGACCGGCTTTTGGCCGTCAGTTCACCCGCCGCAGGGCGCCCGGGAGATGCAGGGAGAAGGCCGGGATCTCGACGTCGAAGGCGTCGCCCGCCTCGGTCAGCATCTGGTAGGTCCCACGCATGCTGCCCGACGGCGTCGTCAGGGGACAGCCGGAGTTGTAGCGGAACGCCTCGCGCGGCCCCAGCACCGGCTGCTCGCCGACCACCCCCGGACCCTTGACCTCCTCCACCCGGTTGCGGGCGTCGGTGATGATCCAGTGGCGCGACATCAGGGTCACCGTCTCGGTCCCGTGGTTCTCGATCTCGACCACATAGGACCACAGCCACTGGCCCTCCTCGGGCTGCGACTGCTCGGCCATATAGGCCGGCGCGACCCGCACCAGGATGTCCCGGGTGCGGGCCTCGTACACCGGGTTGTCCGGCGTGCCGCGGCGGCGGATGCGGGTCATCAGGCGGCGTCCAGCGCCCGGCTGATGTCGCGGGTCAGGTCCCGGAGGTCCTCGAGCCCGACCGACATCCGCACAAAGCCCTCGGTCAGGCCGATCTCCAGCCGCTTCTCCTCGGGCATGGCCCGGTGCGTCGTCGTCGAGGGATGGGTGGCCATCGACTTGGCGTCGCCCAGGTTGTTGGAGATGTCGACGATCTCCAGCGCGTCGAGGAACCGCCAGGCCGCCTCGCGCGAGCCCAGGTCAAAGGCCAGCAGGTTGGAGAAGCCGCTCATCTGCTTGCGCGCGACCAGGGCCTGGGGATGGTCCTCGCGTCCCGGGTAGCGCACGGACGCGACCTTCGGGCAGGCCGCGATCAGGTCGGCCAGCGCCGCCGCCGTCTCCGTCTGACGGCGCACCCGCAGGTCCAGCGTCTCCAGACCCTTGAGCAGCACCCAGGCATTGAACGGCGACAAGGCCGGGCCGGTGTGGCGGATGATGTCGCGATAGGCGTCCTCGAGCAGCGCCTTGTCGCCCAGGATGGCGCCGCCCAGCACCCGGCCCTGGCCGTCGATATGCTTGGTCGCCGAATAGACGACCACGTCGGCCCCCAGCGTCAGCGGCTTCTGGAAGATCGGCGTGGCGAAGACGTTGTCGACCACCACCCTGGCGCCGGCGGCGTGGGCGATCTTCGCCACCTCCTCGATGTCGGTGATCTCGAGCAGCGGGTTGGCCGGGCTCTCCAGCAGCACGACCCTGGTGTTGGGTCGCATCGCCGCCTTCCAGGCGTCCAGGTCTGTCGCGTCGACGAAGGTGGTCTCGACCCCGAAGCGCGGCAGGTACTGGGAGACGATCCAGTTGCAGGACCCGAAAAGCGCCCGCCCGGCCACGAGATGGTCGCCCGCTTTCAACAGGCCGGTCAGCGCCACATGTACCGCCGCCATGCCCGAGGCCAGGGCGCGGCAGTACTCCGCCCCCTCCAGCAGCGCCAGCCGCTCCTCGAACATCTGGGTCGTGGGATTGGCGTAGCGCGAATAGACGAAGCCCGGCTCCTCGCCGGAGAAGCGGCGGTCGGCGGCGCCGGCGCTCTCATAGGCGAAGCTCTGGGTCAGATAGAGCGCCTCGGCCGTCTCGCCGTGGTTGCTGCGCATCAGCCCGCCGCGGATCAGGCGGGTCGCGGGTTCCCAGTCGTGAGGGTCTTCGGCCATGGCTACGGCTTTCCTTGCGGCGTCGGCGGCATGAACAGGAAACCGGGGCAGGCGGTCAAGCGGGCTCGCATTCAGGCCCTGCGCGGTTCGACAGGCGACCTGCGACCGCGGCTCGCCATGACGTGGAGCGTTGCATGCCGAACAGGTCATCCTGAGCAGCCCGCCCGACCTGCGCCCCCCATCCCCCCGCGTCTTCCATCCGTCACTTGCAATTCCACCCAAGGGCCATGAGTAATGGCCCGACGATGAATGACGCTCTTTCCGCCGGGATTCTTCCCTGCCAGGCCATCGAGGACCTGATCGCCCAGGGGGCCATCAGCTCGCTCACGCCCTTCGACAAGGACCAGGTCCAGCCGGCCAGTCTCGACCTGCGGCTGGGCGAGCGCGCCTGGCGGGTGCGGGCCTCCTTCCTGCCGCGCCACCGGCGGGTGATGGAGCGGCTGCCCGACGTGGCCATGCACCAGCTCGACCTCAGCCAGGGCGCGGTGTTCGAGCGCGGCTGTGTCTATATCGCCGAGGTTCAGGAGCGGCTGGCCCTGCCGCCCGGGGTGGCGGCCCGCGGCAATCCCAAGAGCTCGACCGGCCGGGTCGACGTCTTCGTGCGGCTGCTGACCGACCACGGCGCGGCCTTCGACGATGTGGCCGAGGGCTATACCGGGCCGCTGTATGTCGAGATCGCGCCCCAGACGTTTTCCGTGCTGGCCCGGACCGGCACGCGGCTGAACCAGCTGCGGCTCAAGCTCGGCGAGCCGCCCCGGCTGTCGAGCCGTGACGTCGGCGTCGACCTGTCGAGCGGCATGGCCGGGTTCCGCGGGCGGCGGCACGCCGGGATCATCGACCTGGACGTCGAGGACGGCCTTGATCCGCGCGACTTCTGGGAGCTTCTGGAGTCGCCGAAGGGCGAGCTGCTGCTCGATCCCAATGAGTTCTACATCCTGGCCTCCCGGGACGACATCGAGATCCCGGTGACGCAGGCGGCCGAGATGACGCCGATCGACCCGGCGGTCGGGGAGTTCCGCGTCCACTACGCCGGCTTCTTCGATCCGGGCTTCGGCGCCGACGAGACCGGGTCGCGGGGCTCCAAGGGCGTGCTCGAGGTGCGCAGCCACGAGACGCCGTTCCTGCTCGAGGACGGCCAGACGGTGGCCCGGCTGGTCTATGAACCGCTGACGGCCCGGCCGACCCGGCTCTATGGCGAGGACGGCTCCCACTACCTGCGCCAGGGGCTGAAGCTCTCCAAGCACTTCCGCGCCTGGAAATAGCCGGGCGGCGACAAGCGTCTCAGACAAAATGTACAGGGTGCTTGACATCGCTCGCGCCCCTGTGTGACAAGCTCCCTTGTCAAAACGACAAGGAGAGACGACGTGACGACCCCATCTCGCCCCCGCCGCCGGCAGAGCTTCGTCCAGCTGCTGCTCGTCTGCATGCTGATCGGCGCTGTCGCAGGGGCCGCCGGCGGCGTGTCCACAGCCCTCGGCCTGGCGGTTCCGCCGCTGGTCTCCAGCCTGGTCGTGCTGGCCGTCGGCGGCGTTGTCCTGTGGCTGAGCGCCCGCTGGTGGACGGGCGTCGACGAGGCGGTGCGCGAGGCCCACAAGTTCAGCTGGTTCTGGGGCGGTTCGGCCGGGATGATCGTGGTCGGCGCCGTCGCCATTCCGCTGATGGGCGTCGGCGATGGGGCTGTCGACCGCTTCGGCCTGACCCCCGCCGAGGCCGCGATGTTCGTGAACGGCGTCGGCTTCACCCTGGCCCTGATGCTGCTCGGCTACGTCCTCTGCTGGGCCGGGTGGTGGTTGATCCGCAACCGCTGACATCCCGCTTTCGAAGGAGATCCGCCATGGACGGAAAACCGACCAACCCCGCCCAGAAGCGCTACCTCGCCCGCTTCATTCCGACGATGGCCGTCTATGTGGCCGCCATCTTCACAGTGAGCTGGGTCTTCAACCGGTATGAGCCGGGCGGCCCGCTGGCCTGGGGCCTGGCCCTGCTGCCGGCCCTGCCGCTGCTGGCGATCATCGCCATCATGGGCCTGTACCTGCGCGAGGAAGGCGACGAGTTCGTCCGCAACATCCTCGTGGAATCCATGCTCTGGGGCGTGGGGCTGACCCTGTCGATCATGACGGTCTGGGGGTTCCTGGAGATCTACGCCGAGGCCCCCAGGCTGCCGTCCTTCTGGGCCTTCCCGATCTTCTGCTTCGGCATGGGTCTGGCGCAGCCCTTCATCAAGCGCCGCTACCGGTAGGGGGCGTCATGAAGAACCGCCTCAAGGTCCTGCGGGCCGAGCGTGACTGGAGCCAGGCCGACCTGGCCGACCGGCTCGAGGTCTCGCGCCAGACCATCAACGCCCTGGAGACCGGCAAGTACGACCCGTCCCTGCCGCTCGCCTTCCGCATCGCCCGCCTGTTCGGGCAACCCATCGAAACCATCTTCGACGACGGCCAGGCCTGATCCGAAGACCCTTTCGCGAGATCATACATGACCTCCTCTTCCTCCAGCCCAAGGCTCAACGGCGCCCGACTGGCGCAAGGCGTCGCCGGCCTGATCGTCGGCGGAGGGCTCGGCTATCTGGTCGGCCGCCTGCTGAAGCAGGGCGATATCGACCTCAGCGGCCTGACCTGGTCCGACAGCGTCGCCGCGCTGATCGCGGTGATGCTCTTCGTCGTCGGCCTGATCCTCATCGCCGCGACCTTCCACAGGGGGCTGGCAGCCCGGGTCATGGACCCGGCCAGCGACCGCCCGGCGCGACCCGCCCAGATCACCTTCTATCGCCAGCAGGCGATCGTCCTGGCGCTGGCCGGGGTCATGATGGCCGCGCCGGTCGCTGCGCGGCTCGCCTGGCAGCCCTTGTCGAGTGAGCTGGCCGGGGCGGCGATGGCCGCCATCGTCGCCCTGTTCCTGGTCCAGACCGTGCTCAACCTGTCGGTCTGGATCCGCGCCGACGAGATGATCCGCCAGACGGTCGCCGAGGCCGGGGCCATCTGCTTCTGGGTCCTGCAGGGCGCGCTGTTCCTGTGGGCGGCGGCGGAGAAGCTCGAGCTGGTCCCGGCCCTGAGCGCCTGGGACATGATGACCATCCTGATGGGCTTCTACCTTGTCATCTCCTCGGTGATTTCGGTCCGCCGCGGCCTGGCCTGATCGCATCCCTCTCCAGACGGAACCCAAGTCCCATGCTGAACCTGTTCAAGACCCTGGCCGTGATCGGCGGTCTGGTCGGCGCCCTGGCGGCCCTGCCGGCGCGGGCCGCCGAGCCGACGCGCTTCACCGTCGAGGTGCGCGGGCAGGGGCCCGACGTCGTGCTGATCCCTGGCCTCGCCTCCTCGCGCGCCGTCTGGGCCGAGACCGCCGCCCGCCTCGAGGGGCGCTACCGTGTCCATCTGATCGAGGTCGGGGGCTTCGCCGGCGCGCCGGTCGGCGGCAACGCCGGGGGGCCTGTCGTCTCGCCCCTGGCCGACGAGATCGCCGCCTATATCGCGGCCCGGGGCCTGCAGCGCCCGGCGGTCATCGGCCACTCGATGGGCGGCTTCACCGCCCTGATGCTCGCCGGCCGCCATCCGGACCTGCTCGACCGGATCATGATTGTCGACGCCCTGCCGTTCTTCAGCGTGCTGCTGGGCCTGAACACGACGGTTGAGACGGTGACGCCGCGCGCCGCCGGCCTGCGCGACATGCTGATCGGCCAGACGCCGGAGGCCTTCGAGGCCGGTCAGATCCAGAGCCTCGCCGGCCTGGTCAAGTCGCCCCAGGGCCGCACCGACGCCCTGGCCTGGTCGCTGGCCTCCGATCGCACGGTGATGGCCCGGGCCATGTACGACGTCATGACCACCGACCTGCGGCCGCAGCTGGCGTCGGTCCGGACGCCCGTGACCGTGGTCTACGCCCGGGACGACGCCATGGGCCCGGGCGCCGGGTTCGTACAGCCGCTCTACGAGAGCAGCTACGCCGCCCTGCCGAACAGGACCCTGACCGTCGTCGACGGCGCCCTGCATTTCGTGATGCTGGACCAGCCGGACGCCTTCGCCGCCGCCGTCGAGCGGTTCCTGAAATAGCCCCCGCCCCATCCAGCTCGCCTGATTTTCACCTTCGCCCTCGCCGAAAGGACCTTCATGTTCACGCGCCTGAAACGCGGCTTCGCCGCCCTCGCGGTCCTGGCCGCGACCGCCCTGGCGGCCTTCCCCGCCGCCGCCGATCCGGCCCTCTGGGTCATCCGCGACAAGGACTCGACCCTCTACCTGCTGGGCACGGTCCATGTGCTGAAGCCCGAGACCGTCTGGCGCACGCCGGCCATCGACGCGGCCCTCAAGGAGGCCGACGCCCTGTGGGTCGAGGTCGACACGGACGACACCGCCGCCATGGGGGGACTGGTCCGGCAGTATGGCCTCGACCCGGCCAGGCCGCTGAGCAGCAAGCTCGACGCCGGTCAGAAGGCGCGCCTCGACACGGCCGCCGCCAGCCTGGGCGTCACCGGCGCGGACTTCGAGCCCCTGCGCCCGTGGCTGGCCGGCCTGCAGCTGAGCGTCGGCCCGCTGGTCAAGGCCGGCTACGATCCTGCCAGCGGCGTGGAGGCGAAGCTCAAGACCGCCGCCCGCGAGACCGGCAAGCCCGTCTACACCCTGGAGACCCTGCAGCAGCAGATCAGCCTGTTCGCCGACCTGCCGCCGGCGGTGGAGCTGGCCTTCCTGATGTCGGCGCTCGACGAGATGGACAGTGGCCCGGCCATGCTGGACGCCCTGGTCGCCGCCTGGAGCGCCGGCGACGTCGAGGCCCTGGACCGGCTGATGGTCGCGGACATGGCCGCCCAGTACCCGGCGCTGCACGACGCCCTGCTGGTCCGCCGCAACAAGGCCTGGGCCGGGCAGATTCAGACCCTGCTGGACGGCAAGGGCGTGGCGGTGATCGCGGTCGGGGCCGCCCACCTGGTCGGCGAAGACAGCGTCCAGGTCCAGCTTGCTGCGCGGGGCATTACGGTCGAGCGGCTGGCTGACTGACCTGCCGACGGCCTGAAAGGGAAGGGGCCCGGTTCGCACCGGGCCCCGTCTGCTATTCGGCGGCGACCTTGGGCCGCAGATAGATGGACCGCTTGGGGGTGGTCATCACCCGGTGCAGCATCGGCACAAAGGCCTCCAGCGGCATGGACTCGTAGTTCGGATCGAAGGCGGCCTGGTCGTACAGGTGGCAGAACTGGGCCGTGTATTCGAAGTGCGGATGGCCCCGGAACTGCTCGCGCATGTCGCGGTCCAGGCCCAGGTGGTGGAAGAAGTAGTAGCCCTGAAAGATGCCGTGCTGCTGGACCATGAAGTGGTTGGCCTCGGACACGAAGGGGAAGACCATCGCCGCCCCGATATCGGGGTGATTGCGCGGGCAGAGCACGTCGCCGATGTCGTGCAGCAGCGCGCAGACCACATACTCCTCATCCCGGCCGTCCCGGAACGCGCGGGTGGCGGTCTGCAGGCTGTGCTCCAGCCGGTCGACGACGAAGCCGCCGCAGTCGCCCTTCAGCAGGTTCAGGTGGCTGACGATCCGCTCGGGCAACTCGCGGCCGTACTGGGCCGAGGCGCCGGCGATGATCGCCCAGTCCTCCTGGGTGCTCTCGGTCATGGCGTGGAACTTCGCCCGCGCCTCTTCGCCGTGCTCGCCGTCCGCCATGGTCGTTCTCCCAACGATCGTTTGAACAATCGTGCGGGAGGCGGCGCGGGGCGTCAATCGGCTTGCCGCGCGCCGGCCGGCCCCCGGCCGATGCCGTCACGCTTGAGACCCGGCCGCCTTGCCGCTATGACGCATCCCGCGCGGCCGTAGTTCAGAGGTAGAACGTCAGCTTCCCAAGCTGAATGTCGGGGGTTCGATTCCCCCCGGCCGCTCCATCATTTCAATGACTTAGCGTCCCGACAGTTGACCGGTTTAGGTCATTTGGGCGTTATTTGGGAGTTTTTGTTCCCGAACCGTTCGCCTGGATCCGGTCGGCCAGGCTCCTGATGATCTCGTCCTGTTCCACGTACCGGGTGATGACCTGGCTCACCCGCCCGAGCTTCCAGCCCATCAACGAGTTTCCATCGACTCCCTTACCGTCAACCGCCGCATCAAGGCCGCCGCCATACGCGCCGGCTTCGACGTCACTGTCTGGCTTACCCTGACTGGTCACTCCATGCGCGTCGGCGCCGCCCAGGACCGGATGCGCGCCGGCCGCGACATCCGGGTGATCATGACCGCCGGCGGGTGGATATCGATGAATGTGGTCGGGCGGTGTGCACGCGAAGCGCAGCTGAATGTGTGGGAGTAAGGGGCGTTAGCTGAAGTGATCGGCCGCCTTCTGCACCGACTGCGTATTCGCCAGATCGCAGATCAGGATGGAGCCGTCGGGCGAAACAACAACGGCGATATCCTTCACCCCTATCAACGCCACCCGCGATCCGGCCGGAACATTCACGAAGCAGTTTGTGCTCTCGATCATCAGGGCATCGCCGGTTACGGCATTGCCGGCGCTATCAATAGCGACCGCGCCCTTCACAGCGCCCCAATCGCCAACGTCAGCCCATTCAAAACTCGCCGGTACAACCGACGCCAGGAGGGTCTTCTCCATCACGGCGTGATCAATTGAGATCGACGGCGCAGCGCCAAATGCAGAGCCAAGCTCAATCGCGCCGTTGTCGGTAGGGCGTCCAGGAAGCGCTGCTCTCGCAGCGGCCAAGACCAAAGGCGCGTGGATTGCGATCTCTGCCAGAAAGGTCGTGGGCTTTGCCACAAAGGTCCCGCTATTCCAGAGGTAGCCGTCGTTCACATAGCGGGTAGCCGTTTCGATGTCCGGCTTCTCAACGAAGGCCTGCACTCCATGCGCGGCGCCGGAGGCCTCGCCCGGAAGGATGTAGCCGTAGGCCGTTGACGGAAACGAGGGACGAAGGCCCAGGGTCACAATCCGCCCGCCCAGGGCGGATTCTACGGCGCATTCTACGGCCTGCGCGAACGCGGCCTCGTCCGGGATACTGTGGTCCGCTGACATGAACACGGCAACCGCGTCCGGCGCCGTCTCCGCGAGATGGGCGCAGGCCGCCGCGATCGCCGGGGCGGAGTTGCGTCCACTTGGCTCCAAAAGGATCTCAGCCTGCCGCTTAAGGCCGCAGAGCTGATCCTCTATGTGACCTAAGTGCTGGCTGTTCGACACAACGAGCATCGACTTTACGCCGGCAATCCCAAACGCCCGCTCCACGGCCATCTGAAAGGTCGACTGTCCGTCGATCAGCTGCAGAAACTGCTTTGGCAGAGACGGCGTCGACATCGGCCATAGCCGAGAACCAGTTCCGCCGCAGAGGATCACTGGGATGATTTCAACCAACATCTACCATGCCCGTCCCATCCGTCACTTCGGTAGCTCACCTACAACAATCGCTCGTTCAGGTTCCACGTTGAACGCGGCTTTCGCTACCGTTCGGACAGTCACAAGTCCGTTCGACTGCACCGCAGCGCCCCAGTCGAGAATGGCGACGTTAAATGTGGACGAGGCCCCCTATAACCCCTCAAATCGGCGATACAGACCCTGTCATATCAAGCGCAAAACGTGTGACTGCAAATCGAGGGCGGTGAGTTGATAGAGTCCAATGGCAAGGTTGCGTTGGTGACCGGTGTGACGGGCCAGGACGGGGCGTACCTGTCGGAGCTTCTGCTGGCCAAGGGCTATGTGGTGCACGGGATCAAGCGGCGGTCGTCTTCGTTCAACACCGGGCGGATCGAGCACCTGTACCAGGACCCGCATGAGCCCGATCAGCGGTTCATCCTGCACTTCGGCGACATGACCGATGCGACCAACCTGATCCGCATCGTGCAGCAGACCCAGCCGGACGAGATCTACAACCTGGCGGCCCAGAGCCATGTACAGGTTAGCTTCGAGACCGCCGAGTACACCGCCAACGCCGACGCTATCGGCCCGCTGCGGCTGCTGGAGGCGATCCGCCTCCTCGGCCTGACGGAGAAGACGAGGTTCTACCAGGCCTCGACCTCGGAGCTGTACGGCAAGGTGCAGGAGGTGCCGCAGAGCGAGACCACCGCCTTCTACCCGCGCAGCCCCTACGCGGCCGCCAAGCTCTACGCCTACTGGATGGTGGTGAACTACCGGGAGGCCTACGGCATGCACGCCTCCAACGGCATCCTGTTCAACCATGAGAGCCCGCTGCGGGGCGAGACCTTCGTGACCCGCAAGATCACCCGGGCGGTGGCGGCGATCCGGCACGGGTTCCAGGACAAGCTCTATCTCGGCAACCTCGACGCCCAGCGCGACTGGGGTCATGCGCGGGAGTACGCCGAGGGCATGTGGCGGATGCTGCAGCAGGAGACGCCGGACGACTATGTGCTGGCCACCGGGGTGACCACGCGGGTCAGGGACTTCGTCAGCCGTGCCTTCGCCCAGACGGGCGTGACGATCGCCTGGGAAGGCGAGGGGGTGGATGAGATCGGCCGGGACGCCGCGACCGGAACCGTCCGGGTCGAGGTCGACCCGCGCTACTTCCGCCCGGCGGAGGTGGACCTGCTGATCGGTGATCCCCGCAAGGCGAAGGAAAAGCTCGGCTGGGTGCACCAGACCGGCTGGGCGGCTCTCTGCGACGAGATGGTCCAGGAAGACCTGATCCGGGTCGAGAAGGAGCGCCGCGGCCATGGCGAGTGAGATCATCTTCCCGCTTGAGGGCAAGCGGGTCTGGGTAGCGGGTCACAACGGCATGGTCGGAGGGGCCATTGTGCGGCGGCTGGGCGGTGAAGGCTGCGAGGTCCTGATCGCCGACCGCAAGGCGGTCGACCTGACCAACCAGGCCCAGACCCACGAGTGGGTGATGGCCAACCGGCCTGATGCGGTGTTCCTGGCGGCGGCCAAGGTCGGCGGGATCCTGGCCAACAACAGCTACCCGGCCGACTTCCTGTACAAAAACCTGATGATAGAGGCCAACGTCATCGAAGCCTCGCGGCTGGCCGGGGTGGCCAAGCTCCTGTTCCTCGGCTCCAGTTGCATCTACCCCAGGCTGGCCGAGCGGCCGATCGTCGAGGAGGCGTTACTGACCGGGCCTCTCGAGCCGACCAACGAATGGTACGCCATCGCCAAGATCGCCGGTATCAAGCTGGCCCAGGCCAACCGGCGCCAGTACGGCTGCGACTTCATCAGCGCCATGCCGACCAACCTCTATGGCCCGGGCGACAACTTCGACCTGCAGTCCAGCCACGTCATACCGGCGCTGATGCGAAAGGCGCATGAGGCCAGGGCGAGCAACGCCCCCTCAATGACCGTCTGGGGCTCCGGGACGCCTCAGCGGGAGTTCCTGCACGTGGATGACTGCGCTGACGCCTGTGTGTACCTGATGCAGCGCTACAGCGCCGAGAGCCACGTCAACGTCGGTTCGGGCGAGGATCTTTCGATCACTGATCTGGCCCGGGCAGTCTGCGCGGCGGTGGGCTACCGCGGCGAGTTGGCGTTCGACCGTTCAAAGCCGGACGGGACACCGCGCAAACTGATGAGTGCGGCAAAACTGCGAGGCCTCGGCTGGAGCCCGGCCACCAGTCTCGACCAGGGCCTGGCCGAGACCTATCGCTGGTTCCTCGGAGAGAGCGGCCTGGCCGCCTGAAAAGCAGAACTGACCTACTCTGTTCTGACGAGAGGGTGTCTTCGCCGGCCTTCGGCTCAACGGCCGCTTCCGGGCCGAGCGCCTGAACGCCCACTTGTCCCTGACGCTTGCAGATGCGGCGGAAAGGCTGGAGGCTTGGCGCAGAGACTACAACGAGGTCCGGCCGCATGGGGCCATCGGCAACAAGCCGCCGATCGCGTTGATGAATCCGGGTGACAAAGCCAGCCTGTAACCCTGACTCGGCGGGGAAACTCCAGCTCCGGGTGCCCCAGAGAATGGGGCGGATCAATCAAGGGTCGAACTCTAGCTCCGCGTGGAGGAAAAAATCAGGGACAGGTCATTAGGCGAACATCACCACCTTGAGACCTATCCCCGACCATCGCGTTGGTCGCAAGTTAAGGCCGGCGTTCCTGCCAATTTCTTTCAGATAACGGTATGATCGGCGATTGTAAGGGCCCGCTCATGATTGAGCCGGAATGGAAAATCCGAATGTACCTGCCCGTCCAATCTGTTTGGCGGGACCTCAGTGTAGCCACATCACCCAATCTAACAAGAACGAAATCGAACAAATTGGGCAAGTCTGAACAGTTGATTCAGCTGCCGCTACAATCCAGTGCTTCTGGCGTGATAGCTCCTTGTCGTGCGGGCGCGGCTTGGATACCTCCAGTCTGGAGGGGTGCTTATGGGCGCTCGCGGAGACATCAACATGAAGCGTGTTCTCGTCACCGGCGGCGCCGGGTTTGTCGGTTCACACCTATGCGAGCGCCTGCTCGAGGCAGGCAACGAGGTGCTCTGTGTCGACAACTTCTATACCGGCACAAGGAGCAACGTTGCCCACTTGCTGGGAAATTCCAGTTTCGAACTGATGCGTCACGACGTCACCTTCCCGCTATTTGTAGAGGTCGATGAAATCTACAATTTGGCCTGCCCGGCCTCTCCAATCCATTATCAGCTCGATCCCGTGCAGACCACCAAGACCAGTGTCCACGGTGCAATCAACATGCTGGGCCTTGCCAAACGTCGCAAAGCCAAGATTTTCCAAGCCTCGACGAGCGAAGTTTATGGCGCCCCTTCTGTGCATCCGCAGCCAGAGGAGTACTGGGGCAATGTCAATCCGATCGGCATCCGCTCGTGCTACGATGAGGGCAAACGCTGCGCGGAAACTCTATTCTTCGACTATCACCGCCAACACAGCGTACGCATCAAAGTCGCGCGGATCTTCAACACCTACGGCCCACGCATGCATCCAAATGACGGTCGAGTGGTGTCGAACTTTATCGTACAGGCCCTACGCGGCCAGGACATCACCCTCTATGGCGATGGCAGTCAAACTCGCTCATTCTGCTACGTCGACGACATGGTTGAGGGGGTCCTGAGGCTTATGGCAACAAATGACACAGTCACCGGCCCAATCAATCTGGGCAATCCTGGCGAGTTCACCATGAAGGAACTAGCCCAGATGGTGGTTGAATTGACCGGAACCAATTCCAAGCTCATTCACATGCCTTTGCCAGCAGACGACCCACGTCAGCGCCAGCCAGACATCAGCAAGGCCAAAAGCATACTCAATTGGCAGCCGACCGTTGACCTTGAGGCTGGCCTAACCAAAACCATCTCATATTTCGACAAGCTGCTTACGAGCGCGGGATAGGCGGAGCGACCAGCAAAGTCAGGCAGTATTTCTAAAGCAGACTGGCAACCGCGTCGCCAAAGCGTGGCGCATCAGCTAGGTGGCAGCGTTTACTAGACTCCTAAAGGTGGCGTCAGTCCCACGTTAACCTGGCGAGAACCGGCTGAAGGAGTCGATAGCCGCCATGCTTGGCATTGGCCGGTCGTCACGCTATCCGGTGTTTGCGCAGCATCGGCAGGCGCGTGGTGGAAAAGCTCCGCTCATGTTCGCGAAGGAGAGCGATCCTCTGGTCAGCAGATAGCGGCTTTCCGGTCCCGTCTCCAATGGTCTGGCCAAGTGCTGAAAGCTGGTCGCTTGCGAAGACCACGGGATCGACACCCCTGCTCCGCGCGAGCAGGAACAGCGCATCCAGTTTTGTCACCGCAACGCCGTTTCCAAGCACTGGCGAAGCGAGATGGCGAAGTTCGCCCCCCATCCGGCCATGCTCCAGAACCACTGCATTGAAACGCGCGACGCTGTCCAGGCAAGCCGCCTCGTCGGCCTCGTCGAGCGCCGGGGCGACATGGGACGTACCGATCATCAGCGTCAAACCCTGTAGGATCGCCTGCCACCCATGCTCAGCAAGCGATGGCATCGCGGCGAGTTCGTCCAGGCGACGCGGCCCCTCGTCCAGCGCCGCGATCAGCGGTTCGGCCAGCGCCTTTTGCAGTTGCAGGCGCCCGCCGGACGTGACGATGGCCTGAGGCATGTCGCCGGGCGGCACTAACAGGGCAAAGCGCATCGCGCCCAGCCATTCGGACCGTTCGCGCGCCGACAGCCGCTCTGCCCCCTTCACGAACAGGTCGCGCCGGAAGCCCCGGTTCATCAGAATGTCGCGAAGCGTTTCACGATAGACAGGATCGGCTTCCTCCGTCAGCGCGCTGCTTTCAGCGGGGAGGGCCATTATGCCGAGCTCGTCCGACATCAGGCCGGGCGCCGCATAGGATAGTTTTGCCTTCGTCAATTCCCGCGCGACATCGCCTGCGTAGAAGGCTGTCCAGTCGCGATTGAGATATTCATGCGCGATATAGTTCGCGCTGCGCTGCTTCAGCCGCTCAACCTCGGCAACGAGCCCCGCTGTCTCTGGCCGATCGCGAGCGCCCTGCTGCACCACACGCTCGACGAAACTCAGCGCCTTGCCAATCCGATCCGGCCAATCGCCTGTCCCGGCCAGGCTGTGTTCCAGCAGGATCTTGCGTATGTCCATTTGCGCTGCCTTGCCCGGCAACGCATTGTAGCTGAGGAAAAGGACCCCGCCGGGCTTCAGAGTCCGGCCCACGATGTCGAGGAGGATGGCGCGGGTTTCCGCGCTCACCCAGGACCAGACGCCGTGCAGTGCGATGATGTCATAGGCCGCATCGGAGCGCTTCGCGAATTCAGCGAAGCTCTCCTCCAGCAGCCGAAGGTTGCCAGGACATGCGTCCTTTGCGAAACGATGAGCGGCTGCAATGTGCGACGCATTGATGTCCACCGCATCAAACCCGGCGTGCGGATAAACGGCGGCAAGCAGGGACGAAGTGTCGGCGTGGCCCGCCCCAAGCTCGGCATAATGGAACCCTTCAGGCCCCACCACCGGCGGCCGGTAGCCTTTCAGCAGCAGGGAGAAGGCGATCTGGGCCGGTGACAGTTCGCGATAGAGGCCATGATCATAGTCGATTCCATCGACATAGCCTTCTCCGTGATGCCGCATTGCTCGCCTTTCCCCTAAATCGGAACTATCGGTGATGCCGCCGGCTCAACCGATCGTCAGCCGGTCGCAAAGGTCGACCGCGCGGACAAGGTGATGCAGCGTCGAGACGCGTGCCGGAGCCTTTAGCCGGCGCGTAGCGGTTTCGACGCATTCGAACCACAATTCCCCCCACCTGCGCCTGCAGTAAAGCATGAGACGGCTTCTGCCGCATGGATCGCGCGATCCATGGCCAAGAATCGAAAGCCGCGGATCGTGCCCGGTGCGGCCATACGCAGCGCAAGACTCGTGCTGAGCACCGGTTGCCGAGCCATGCAGACTCTCCTTCTTCGACGTCACAATCTCGTTCGACAGCTGCACCCCTGTTGCATCGACACGGACTTCCCCTTCGAACGCCAGGCAGGCCTCCAGCATATGCATATGCGTATTGGCAAACAGCCCCTCGTGCCTGCGCGATGCCACTATCCATCCACCGGACGGGCGCCGGATTAGCGTCCTCGATGAGCCACGCGCGCAATCTGCCCAAGCCGATGGTCGTTCCACCGCGATCGAGGCATCAGTAGGGGGCACGACGGGGCATGGAATCGTCCCAGGCGCGGCGTGTTCGCGTATCTGGGCTGAGCGCGGAAAGGGGAGGCGACGCTGGACGGGTTGGCGGCACTGCGAAAGATTCTGCCACTGTACCAGCGCGGCGAACTGGCGGCGGCGCGGACGGAGTGCCGGGCGGCGCTCGAACAGTTTGGCGATCGACCTGAATTGCTGTTGATGCTTGGCGCGATCGAGGCAGCGAAGGGCGACCCTGCACGGGCGGTCGCTGCATTTCGGCGCTGCATCGTTCTGGCGCCCGGATTGGCCGACGCCTATGCGAACCTTGGCGGCCAGTTGCTCGGCGCCGCACAGGCGACCTCGGCAATCCTGGCGCAGTCGCGCGCGCTGACGCTGGCGCCGGACAATCCCGACTTCTGGACCATGCTGGCCAAAGCTCATCTGACGCTGCGTGACGGTACGGCGGCGCAAGCCTCCTTTGCACACGCCCTGCGCCTGAAGCCGGACAATATCTCCGCGCTTTTGGGACTGGGGAAGGCATTGCGCGACGATGGCGGGACTGAACGGGCGGTCTCGGCACATCGCGCCGCCGTCGCGCTGGCGCCGGATTTGGCCGAAGCCTGGCAGGAATTGGGCCATAGCGCCCGACGCCATGATCCTTCGCTAGCGGCCGATGCCTATGCTCGGGGGGCGCGACTGGCCCCGGATAACGGCCGGCTCCTTAGCGCGCTGTTCGCGGCCCGTCGCTCGATTTGCGACTGGCGGGACCACGGCCGAATCGAAGCCAGTCTGCTCGACATGATCGAGGCTGATTCGAGCGCCCTGTTGCCGCTCGCCGACCTTCTCCTCGACCTCAGTCCTGCCCAGCAGCACAAGGTCGCGCGACGGTTCGCGCGGGACTATCTGGGCGAGCCGCGTCCATGGCGGGCCGCAGACCCCTTGCCTGATCCAGAAGCGCGACTGACCATCGCCTATCTGTCTGCGGACTTCCACGATCACGCCACCGCCTATCTGGCGGCCGAAGTTTTCGAGAAGCACGACCGAAGCCGCTTTCGCGTGCTGGCCTATTCCTACGGCCCTTCCGATCAGGGGCGGATGCGCCAGCGGCTGGAGACGAGCTTCGACGCCTTCCGGGATATCCGCCCGCTGGATGCCGATCAGGTCAGATCGCTCGCCGCCAGTGACGGCGTCGATATCCTTATCGACCTCAAGGGCTATACCGCCGGCGCGCGGCTGGATTTTCTGGCTCGGCGCCTGGCGCCGGTCCAAATGGCGTGGCTGGGCTATCCGGGAACGCTCGGGACGGAGACAATCGACTATATCGTTGGAGATCGAACGGTCACCCCGCCGGAACATCAGCCGGGGTTCGCGGAGGCCATCGTCCGGCTGCCCGACAGCTATCAACCCAATGACCGTCAACGACCGCTGCCCGTCGCGACCGATCGGTCTCAACTGGGATTGCCCGCAGAAGGCGTGGTGTTCGGCGCGCTCCATGCGCCACACAAGATCGGACCTGAGCTGTTCGCGGACTGGATGCAGATCCTGCGCGCGGCGCCGGGATCGGTGCTGTGGCTCTATGCCGCGAACGACAGGGTGCGCGACAGTTTACGGCGATATGCGACGGACGCGGGTGTCGCGGCCGACCGGCTGCTGTTCGCAGCGCCGGTCCCGCAGGCGGAACACATCGGGCGGCTTGGCGCAGCCGACCTGATGCTCGACAGCTTTCCCTATACCGGTCACACGACCACATCCGACGCCTTATGGGCGGGCGTGCCCGTCGTCACGCGCCAGGGAGAGGGCTTTGCCGCACGCGTTGCAGCGGGCCTGTTGCGCGCAGCGGGCGCGCCTGAACTGGTGACGACATCCCGCAAGGCGTATGTCGATCTTGCCATCGGCCTGGCGCAAGACCGCCACAAGATCGCCGAATGGAAGAGACGACTGGCCGAAAGCCGCTGGTCCTGCCCCTTGTTCGACAGCAGCCGCTTCACCCGTCACCTTGAGGCAGCCTATCGGATCATATGGCGCCGTCATGCGGCGGGCCTGCCGCCGCAATCGATCGACGTGCCGCCACTTCCCTGAGGGCGGCCTGCACCCGCGCAAGCACCTCGCTCCAGGGCTCCCCGGTCGCGCGCCGCCACAGACGCATTTGCGGATACCAGGGCGTGGTTTCGCCCGTCTCGCCCCAGCGCCAGTCGCCAAACGGCGGCAGCATGACCCAGGTTGGACGACCAAGCGCTCCGGCCAGATGCGCCGGCGATGTATCCGCACAGAGGATCACATCGAGCGAGGCCATGATCGCGGCCGTATCCGCGAAGTCACCGATACCATCGCCGACGTCATGGAAATTGCCGGGCAACGGTTCGCAGAGCGTCTCCAGATCTCGCCGTCCATCGCCTTTCTGTAACGCAACGAATGTCAGTTGAGGCAAGGCGCGAACCATGGGCAGCAGCATCGAAAGATTGAGCGACCGTTCGACATCGCCGGGAAAGGATGCGTTCCCCGCCCACACCACGCCAACGCGCAATCCCCCGGCGTCCGGAAGTCTGGTGCGCCATTTCGCGACCAGCGCCGGATCGGCCCTCAGATAGGGCCTATCCAGCGCCACGTCGCAGATCGCGTCGAAATAGGGGATGCTCAGCAGCGGCGCCTGCAACGCGTGCGGCGGCAGTGGCCTCTCATTGTCACACGCCCCGGCAATGCCCGGCACAGACGCCATCACGCGCACAAGCTGGGAATCACAGGCGATCCACACCTTTGCTCCCGATCGGGCAAGCGACGCGGCGAAGCGGGCGAACAGGATCACATCGCCCAGGCCCTGCTCCGCGTGCAGCAGAATCGTCCGTTGATCGATCGGCTGACCATCCCACACCGGCACGGGATCGGGATCGCTGCCGGGCCCAAATTCAGGCAGTCGGCGGCGCCATTCATATTCGCGGAATCCCTCCGCCCATGCCCCCTTGGTCAGTAGCAGCATCGCCAGCGTGACATGGGCTGCAACATGCTCCGGGTCGCGCAGTATGGCTTCGCGACAAAGGGCTTCCGCCTCGGAGGTACGCCCGGCGCGGCGCAACGCCTGGCCCAGTCCCAGCCATGCTTGAGCCTCATGAGGCTCCAACGCGATACGGCGCGACTGCAGCGCAATGGCTTCCTCGACGCCATCGGGGCGCAGAACGACGGCGTTCGCCAGATTGCCGAGCAGCTGCGGATGGTCGGGCGCCATCGACAATGCGCGCCGATAGGCATCCTCGGCCTCCTGCAGGCGCCCCGCCTGCTTGAAGGCGACGCCAAGGTTCACATGCGCCTGCCAGTTTTGCGGTTGCTCTCGCAATGCCGCCTCGAAACAGCTGATCGCCTGGTCGGAGCGACGTGCGCGCAGATGTTCGAGTCCAAGCTCGAAGCAGGGCGACACCGCTTCGCGCCGTGGCAACTGGGCAAAGACGTGCGGGTCGGCCGGGCTATGGCGCAGCGCTCCCAGCAACAGCGTTCGGCCAGCCTCCATGATGCCCGCAGCCAGCGCGGCCCTTCCCGTCACGAGCAGCGCGGGCACATGCGCGGGCATCTCCGCCAGCACCTCAGCGCCGATCGCGAAGGCGCGCCGGGGATCGCCTCCCTCCAGCGCAGCCTCGGCCTGAGCCAGCCGCGCATCGGCGATCATCGGGTCGTCACGGGCATAGCCAGCCGCGCGCCCTGAACTGATCCACCTGTTCGCGAATTCCGACCGGGAAGTCCTCGTCGATAGCCACCCTGTTAAGATCGCTCCACATGCCCGGCACCAGACCGGCATCGAACGCTCCGGTCGCATAGAAGCGCTTCAGCCTGGCTTCACTATCCCCGACAGCCTCGAAACCCGCGTTGTTCTCCCGGTGGGCGTAAGCGCGCATCTTCGCCTGAAAGCCGTCCAGTCCGCCCATCCAGGTCAAATGCCAGCCCGCATCCGCGATCGTGTGGCCAATGCCCTGTTTCACCAGATAGCGGATCGGATTCACACCGATGCGCCTGATCAGCCGGCCCGGCGCGGCGGCCGCCGATATCCAGGGTTCCGGCGACTTGAGGTCCAGAAAATAGAGGTGGATCGCCATTTGAAGTGAATAGAGATCCGCTGGCTTCTCGCGCAGCGCAGCGATCAGGCAACGGCGCGGAATCTCGTCCACGTCGCTGATCAGGATCATGTCGTCATCCGCCAGATCGGGAATGCCGCGTGCGATCGCCTCGCGCTGATGACCTTCGCGCTTCCATGAAAAGCCGCCCGGATCATCCTCGACGATCACATGGTCGATGCGATCCAGATAGGCTGCAAATCGATGCCGGTTCTGATCGAAATACAGCGGCTTCGGATCGCCTGCATGGGTGTAGCGCGCCTCGACAAGCACGAAACGATCAACCACCGGGGCAAGCTCGGCAAGGCGAATGTCCAGCAGGTCCAGCTCGTTGTAGAACTGAAAACAGTCGATGATGCGCCGCTCGGGGGTCGCGGGCGTTGGCGAGCTCGACACCGCGCTAAAGCGGAGCCAGGCGTCAAACCCCCGCACCGTTCCCCAGGTTTTGCTGCGATTGTCCTCGCCATTATGCTCCAGCAGCAGCGATTGATCGACATGGGCGATCATGTCCGCCGCACTGCGGCGCCACCCCGCCGGCCCCTTCCCCTGCCGCCCCGTATCCATCAGAAGATGAATCGCATCCAGCAGCACGCGCTGCGACTGGGCGATACTGGCCTGCAGGAGCGATGTCGTAACTGCCGCCCCGGCGCCCCAGTCCACCGCCCTTTTCAACAGCGGTAGTGCATCGGCCGGACGGCCCTGTGCAAGGCGTCGGCGGCCCAGCGCGAAAACGATCAGCAGCGCCGCGTTCGCGGTGTCGTCCGCGTCGAGCAGGTCCAGTTGATCGGCGGTGCTGCGCAGTTCGCGCCCAGCCTCGCCCAGCGCTTCGCAAAGCGCGGCGACCTGGCGGAGCATCGTCGCTGCATAGGGTGGCGTTGCGTTTGCGAGCAGCGTCTGTTCCGCGCTCTCGATGCTGCGACGCGCCACCGCGCGAGGCTGATCGCCCGCCAACGCCTTCGCGCCGAGCGCGGATACCATGGCGTTCAGGAGCGTCAGGCTCTCTGCATGGCGTCCGCATTGCGTCTCTGCCCAGGCGAGCGATACCCATTGTAGGGCATCCTCCGGGGCCGACGCGATCATCGGTCGGCGTGCAGCCGTGTCTGCGGCGAAATCCTTGGCTTCCATTGCGACACCCTCGCAGCGGCTGGCCAATGCACTTGCCTCCGAGGGTGCGAAACGCGCAAGCGCCGCCACAGCGGCAAGGCGATCGTCCAGCGGATCGCTCGCCAGGTTGCGCCCCAGCCCATCGATGAGTTCGGAGGGGACTGCCACCGTCCCGGACAGATGGGCGGCGCGGGCGAGATGGCGCGTCGCCGTGGTCCAGCGGGCGCGGGCGATATCCGCTTCGGCCAGGTGGCGCCATGCCAAGCCGTCCTGCGGCGCGGCCACGATCGCCCGACGACACAATGCGGCCGCCCGATCCGGGTCGCGCGCCTGCAACGCCCGTCCGATCGCCATCGTGGAGGGTACGGGCAATCCGTCCCGAATGTTTTGGATCCACGCCATCCAGGCATCGGCGCGGGTCGCCCACGTCATGGCTGAATTCACATGATCCACCTGCGCACGCAGTCGCCGCTCGGTCGCCTCCTCTTTGCGATAGTCGCTCAGGACCCCGATCATGTGTTGTGCGTAAAGTGCGGCGTGCTGCGCCGGATCGGACGGTACCGGCATCAGATGCGCAAAGCCCATCCCCGTTTCCGGCAAGGCGCCCAGCCGGCTGGACACCACCAGACAACCGGCCGCCAGCGCTTCCATCACCGAGATGCAGGATGTTTCAGCAAAGCGGTTGAGGTAAGCGAGCGCCGTCACGCCGCGCAGGCGATCAGCAAGGTCCGCCTGCGACACCGCGCCGACATAGTCGACGCCTTCGGTTTCCGCGCAGCGCCGGTAGAGCGGCCTGTAGGGATCCGCCGTCTCCGCGACCCGATAGGGTGTCAGACTGGAAAGGACCTGCAACCGAACCCCGGGCACCGCGGAACGGATCGCCGGAAAGCTGTCCAGCAGCACGTCCAACCCCCGAAATGGCGTACTGGTGTAGGCGAGCGTCGGGGGCCACGCCTTGGCGGCCATGACCTGCTGGCCGGGGGCGAACATGTGCGCGAAGGACGGCGCGACGGCATTGCGCAACACCGTGCAGCGCGCCGGGCGAATGCCGAAGGCCCGGACATACTCGTCCCGCTGCCAGTCGCTTACAAAGACAAAATAGTCCCAGACATCGCGTATTGCCGCGTCGCGCAGGGCCGCGATGGCGGGTTCGTCATGGGCATGCTGGGTCCAGAGGATCAGCCGGGTATTGATCGAGAGATTGGCCCGCAGCTTGACCGCCATTTCCGGCGGGCACTCGTTGAGGACAACGACCAGATCTGCGCCTGCGACATGGTCCCACGGGCTTTGCGCGCCGTTTACGCAGACAACGCCACGGACGAGGCCGGGCCTGCTTGTTCCTGTGATGAGCGTGACGTCGACGCCGCGCGATGCGAGCGCTTCGCTAAGATAGCAGAGCGCGGATTGCGAGCCTCCCAACGGCATGTCCCGCGGAGTCTGGGGGGTGTAGTCCCAGCCGAGGGGGTCGATGAAGACGATCTTGGTCATTGGATTGGAAGTACCAAGTCTGTAGGAAACCTCCACTAGCACAAGATTTGGCAAGTTCGCCGCGGACGAACGGGAATAGCGGGACGTGGAATTGCACGAGGCAGACTATCGACAAGCGATTGTCGCCAATCCCTCCGATGCCAGCGCGCTCCAAGCCATTGCGATCATCGCGCTTCAGGCCGGCGATGGGCTGCGCGCGATGCGCCAGTTCTGGCGGGCGTTTCTGATCCACGACGACAAGGCCGTTTTCGATCAACAGGCGCGCGCCGCGATTGATATCCTGCTTGAGCAGCTTCTGGTCGGTACGCAGACCGAAGATGTGGACGACGCTGTCGCACAACTGGAATGGTTGAGCGAATTTGTGCCGATCAGCAGCTCGCTCGCCCGCGTTCTCGGCGCCTTCCGTCTGATTCAGGGCCGCGATGAAGAGGCCGCGCAACTGCGGCCCTTCATCCCGCCGGAGGAAAGCGACGGCAGCTTTGTGCGTGCGCTGGAAGCATTGCAGACGTCCCGCCGCGAGCGTGACTTCCTGGGCAGCGTGG
The DNA here is from genome assembly GCA_027487945.1 of Caulobacteraceae bacterium. Lineage (GTDB taxonomy): Bacteria > Pseudomonadota > Alphaproteobacteria > Caulobacterales > Caulobacteraceae > Caulobacter. The sequence continues at coordinate 4,981 of JAIYCQ010000034.1, read as the reverse complement.
TCATTCCAGCCCACAATGCCCAGGCTACCATTGAACGTGCCCTCGACAGCGTGATGGCGTGCATCGCCCACTATCGTGCGGAAACGGGCGAGGCCGAAGCCAAGGTGCATATCAGCATCGTTGACGATGGGTCGAAGGACGACACGCTTGCCACGATCCGGGGTTGGTCGGCGCGATATCCCGATCAGAGCCTTTCCCTGACGGTACATGGCATTGGTCGCGGTGCGGGGGCTGCGCGCAACGCAGGCGCGGCCGCGGCCAAGGGGCCGTTGCTATGGTTCCTGGACGCAGACGACTACTTTCTGGACCACCACTTCCTCGTAACGGCGCAAGCGCTGAGGGATCATCCCGATGCGGCCTTCGTGCGGACCGGGATGGTATTTGACCGGATCGATGATCAGGTCACGCCAGGCTGGCGGGCAGCTTCCGAAGGCAGCTATCCCTGCAACCTGTGTATTCGTCGCGAAGCGCATGAGAAGACCGGCGGGTTCCCCGACGAGCCACCCTTCCGACCGGCGATGGCGGAGGATGTCGGCTATGCCCGTGTGATCCTGGCCCGGTTCCCCGGCCTGACCACCTCGAGCAAGACTGTATTCTACAGCATGAGTCCCGGTAATGTGCTGGACAAGATGCGTGCGGAAATGACCAGCACGCCGGGCGTTTCCACCGATCCTGGCCGTGACATTGCACCGCGCTTTCGTGCTGCGGAAATCCTCATGCGCCGGCGGATCTATGCGGTTCGGCGCGAGGCGGCGCTTGCGGAGGAGCAGTCGGAACTGGCTCGTCTCTGCGCATCGCTGCTCGATGACGCCGCTGGAGAGGCGCCGCCCGTTCTTGAATTGGCCCAGATGTGGCTTGATCGGGGTCAGCACGGCCGTGCAGTGCCGCTACTGCACGCCGCTATCGCTGTCCGGCCGACGGATGCGCGCCTCCACCTGGCGCTGGCGCAAGCCCTGGTCCGCGACCTTCGCTTCTGGGAGGCCATGAGCGCGCTACGTGCGGCCGCGGATGTGCCCGGCGTGGCGCAGGCCTGGTTCGATCTGGGCGTTGCTGCACATCGCGAAGGCAGGCGAGACGCTGCCATTGAGGCGTTCCGTAACGCTGCGTCATTGCAGCCCGATCTGGTGAGCGCACACTACAATGTCGGGGCCCTGCTGATGGAGGCGGGGGACATCGATGCGGCGGTCCAAAATCTGCAGGCCGCGCTGGATCGGCAGCCCGACCATGTGAATGCGCTACATCAATTGGGGCTTGCCCTGGGGCGACGCGGCGACCGGGAACGCGCGCTTTCCCACCTGTCGAAAGCGTCGAGGCTTGCGCCTGAGCGGGGAGACATAGCGGCACAGACGTCGGACGTCCTCCTGATGCTCGGCCGCACCGACGAGGCCGCCGCTGAGGCTGAGCGGGCAGCTTCGATCGCACCGGATCTGTATCAGGCGCATGCGGTTGGGGCCAAAGCCCTGGAGGCGAACGGCCGCGATGATGATGCGCTTGCGAGCTGGGAGCGTGCGATCGCGTGCAATCCCGGTTTTGGAGAAGCCTTTTCCCGCCGGGCGCTGCTGCTGCTGAAACGCCGTTGGGGACCGGCGTGCACACCTCGCCCACAGGGTGAACAGGGCAGGCGGGTTTCCGCGAGCCGGCTGGGTCTGGATGGCCGGTTTGGCAACCAGTTACTGCAGTACGGATTTCTGCGACTTTATACGGAGCGCCATGGCCTGACGCTGGAGACGCCAGAGTGGCTTGGCCGTCACCTGTTCGACCTCGACGATCCGCTGCCCGGCGCGCCCCTCCCGGCGGTCGACGAACAGCGGATCGATCTGGCCGCCGACCGCACGGGCCGTTTCGCCCAACATGACATCCACGGCTATTTCTGTGGCGATGTGAGCGGGTGGGCCGGCGAGCGGGAGCGGTTTCGCACGCTTTTCCGCCCCGGCCGCGACGCGGCGCCGATCATGGACGCCGCCCTGTCGCAAGTCCGGCGCGCGGGTCGCACCCTCGTCGCGATTCATCTGCGGCGTGGCGACTACGGTTGGGGTCCATTCTGGATCGCGCCCACAACCTGGTATCTCGACTGGCTGTCGCGGATCTGGTCTGACCTGGATGAGCCGGTCCTGTTCATAGCGACGGACGATCCGGACACGGCCGACGCCTTTCGCATCTACCGCCCGATTATCGGTCGTGATCTGCCGGCGGCGCCGGAAGGCATTGAGTTCATGCCTGATTTCCACATCCTGAGCCAGGCAGACATCCTGGCGACCTCGAACAGCACCTTTTCCGGCGCCGCGGCCCTGATCAATCCGGCGGCGAACGCTTGTTTCCGTCCCGATCGAAACATCGGAGCGCTCACGCCATTCGCGCCCTGGGACGCGCCGGTCCTTCTTTAGGTCTCCACAAAGGCCTGAGCCAATGCCCTGGGAGTGGGTCCCGGCTGACCTGCGACGGAGAGTCTGGGCAGGGTGACGGGAGGGGGCCTCCTGTCACGTCAGGGTGTCGGGGCATTGGCGGCGCCAAGCCATCCCGTCGCGCAGAGCCCGTTCGCCCCCCGTGTCACGATCGCCGCCGCCATCTTGGGTCATGGGTTCCCTATCGGCGAAGGGAGCGGCCCCACACTCTCGGCCAGACCGGCGACGATGCCCTTGGCCCTTTGGCTCGGGGTCTTGATCAGAATCAGATGGCGGCCTCGACGCTCGACCGGCGTCTTGAAGTTGTAAAGCCCCCATACCTTGCGGAAAGCGATCGGCGTAAACTCACAAGGGCCGTAGCCTTGGCGCTTGCCGATTTGGGCTTGGCGCTGTGCTATGGCGGCTTCAAGCCGAGCATGATCGCAAAGCGATGCGATCTGGAATTCTCCGCGGACCTAAGTCCATAAAAATCCTCACAGATCGCACGCTAGACTGGCAGCCGCCTGGCGATCTCCGCATCACTTCATTACTGTCTTTGAAATTCTTGAATCGCCCGTTAAATGGCTGTGCGCTTCATTAGCTTGGGGAAGCTGAACGATGGCCGCTGGCGGAACCCTGACCCTATCGGGCGGCGCGGATGTTACCCTGTCCACGGGGACCGTATACTCGTTCGTGAGGGGCGTGGGGTCCGGGTCGCAGGGCCTGGTTCTGAACACCAACGGCCAGACGTTGACGGTCACCAGCGTCGATCACGTCTACGGCGGAACGAACTTAAAGGCGCCGGAAGTCATTTTTCTGGGCGGTACATCCGGCAATACGCTGGGTGTCGCGCGCCTTGAAACCATCATCGGCAATGTCGGCAGGGATGTTCTGACGACGAACACCTTCGGGTCGACGATGGTGGTCAGCGATATCCAGACCCTGATCGGCGGGGCCAGCGGAACGGACTTCATCACGCTGAGCGAGACCAGCGGCAGCTCGGTCAGCATCTCCTACATAGAATCGATCATGGGCGGGTCGGGTAACGACGTCGTCACCATCTCCAATACGTTGGGTACGACGACGGTCGTTGGCCTGATCGAGACGATCATCGGCGGCGGCGCGCTCGATGTCTTCGCGACGATTTCTTCCGTGGACGGCAACACGGCCCTTGTCATCGGCGCCGAAATTCTTGTGGGCAATGGCACCAAGAACGATGCGTACACGCTGGGTTCCGGCGGCAACACGCTGGGCGTTACGTTCGTCGACACCCTGACCGGCGCTAGTGGCTATGACCTCGTAAGCTTTGGATTCAGGCAGGGCACTATCGACCGTCGCAGCGGCGGCACGACGACGGCCGTGTCTATGATCGAGTATATCGCGGGCGGTACGGGCTCCCGCGATGCGCTGTTGCTGCGCGACGTCGGCACGACCCTGACCATCAGCGACATCGACACATTGATCGGGGGCGCGGGCAACGACGTTATCAATGTCGTGGAGCGCGCGACGACCCCTCTGGTGGGCGACACCGCGCTTACCGCCGCCACAAGCACCGGCACCCTGCTCGTCGCCCTGATCGAGACGATCATCGGCACCGGTCAGGCCGACGTGGTGTCGATGTCGGCTGCGTCGTCTTCAAATGGCAACACCCTGAGCGTTTCGAGCATCGAGACGATCGTCGGCTCGGCCGTCAGCAGCAGCGATGTGCTGCAGCTGCGGGACGCCAGTAACACTGTCAGTATCGCCCTCGTCGAGACCGTTGTTGGCCGTTCCGCCACCGATGCCATCGTCTTTTCCGGTATTGGCACGACAGGAAATACATCGCGACTGATCGGGATCGAAGCAGTCTATGGCAGCGCGAACGTTGAGTCGTTGAGCGTCGGAGACGGCGGTTCGACGACTCAGGTGCTGGCCGTCGAAACCTTCACGGGCGGCGCCGGCAAGGACGTGCTCACGCTGCTGTCAACGACGGCCGTCGCCAACCAGATCACCGTCGATGGCCTGGAAACGATTGTCGGCTCGGTTGAGGCCGACACAGTCGTGCTTCAGAACGGTCAGACGCTAAGTATTAGTGCGCTTGAGACCGTGGTCGGCAGCATCGGCACGGACGTCGTGCTGGTCGCTGCGGGTGGCGCGACCATGCAAGTGGCCGACCTGGAAACCATCGTTGGTAGCGCGAACGCGGATGTCTTCGCGATCGGCACGACCAGCGGCACGACCATGCAGCTGTCGAGCGTGGAAACGGTCGTCGGCGGTAGTGGCGCTGACGTATTGCTGGCTTCTGCAGGCGGCGCGACGATACAGCTGACGAGCGTGGAAACCGTCGTCGGCGGCAGTGGCAACGACGTCTTCAATTTCACCGAGACCCAGGGGACGATCTATGTCTCCGGCGTCGAGACCATTTACGATAACGGGGTAGCCCGCACCCTGACCAACGGCGGCCAGTATGTCGTCCTCGGCGCGGCGCCGCCCCCCGGCGATACGCTGTATCTGCCCAACGGCGGCAACACGGTTTCGGTCAATTCCTATCTGACCGTGATCGGCGGCGACGGTTCCGACGCGGTTTCGCTCACGCGGACCGAGGGTACGACGATCGCCGT